>NC_016025.1:0-600000 GCF_000226295.1 Chloracidobacterium thermophilum B | reverse complement strand
CGGCCCTCATCGCCAACCGAACCCGGCCGTCGCTCACCCCGCGCATTGAGGTCGTTCCTTGCCAAGGCAAGGAAGTCATCGTCGTTGAAGTCCCGCCCCAATCCGCTCCCGTGGGCACGACTTCAGGCCGTTACCTCCGCCGGGCGCTCGACGGCAAAGGCCGCCCTTGCTGCCTGCCGATGTTCTTCCACGAGATGCACGCCCGCCAGGCCGACCGCGGCGCGCAGGACTACTCGGCCCTGGTCATCCCCGAGGCCTCCTGGGATGACCTGGACCCGCTGGAATTCGAGCGTTTCCGCCGCAGCATCCGCGAGCACCGCGCTGGCGACCAGTCCCTCCTGAAATTGCCCGACCTCGAACTGGCCAAAGCCCTGGGTGCCGTGGAAGCCAACGGGCAGGTCCGCAGCATCCGCGTGCTGGGCTTGCTCCTGTTTGGCAAGGAAGATTCGCTAAGGAAGATTCGCTGCGGCGTTTCCTACCCACCCACGAGGCCGCCTTTCAAGTCCTTCGCGGCCAGAGCGTCGAGGTCAACGACTTCTTCCGCTGGCCGCTGTTGCGCCTCATGGAAGAATTCGAGCAGCGGTTCGCTGCCCGCAACCGCGAGCAAGAGATCCTCGTCGGCATGGTGCGAGTGGCCGTTCCGGACTACCCACCCGCCGCGTTCCGCGAGGCCCTCGCCAACGCCCTGATTCACCGCGACTACACCCGCTTGGGCGCCGTTCATGTCCAAAGGCACGACGACCGCCTTGAGATTTCCAACCCTGGCGGCTTCCCGGACGGTGTCCGCCTGGACAACCTGCTGGTGACCGCGCCCCGTCCGCGTAACCCTCTCCTGGCCGACGCCTTCAAACGCGCGGGCATCGTCGAACGCACGGCCCGCGGTATTGACACCATCTTCTACGAGCAATTGCATAACGGCCGGCCCGCCCCCTCCTACGACCGCAGCAACGAGTCCAGCGTCGTAGTGGTCCTCCCCGGAGGGCAGGCGAACCTTGACTTCGTCCGCTTGGTGGTCGAAGAAGATCGCGCCGGTCGCAAGCTGGGTCTGGATGAACTTCTGCTCCTGAACGCCCTCTGGCAAGACCGACGCTTGACCACCGAAGAGGCAGCCCGCCTCATCCAGAAACCCGAATCCGAGGTTCGTGTCGTGCTCAACCGCCTGGTGGAAGCGGGACTGGTGGAACCGCGCGGGGAGCGCAAAGGCCGCACCTGGCACCTCTCGGCCGCCACCTATCGCCGTTTGGGCCAACCTGCCGCCTACGTTCGCCAGCGCGGCTTCGAGCCTTTGCAGCAGGAGCAGATGGTGTTGCAATACGTCGCGACTCACGGGCAGATCACCCGTAGGGAAGCAGCGGAACTATGCCGGCTCGGTCCTTATCAGGCGACGCGTCTGCTTGGCCGGTTGGTGCAAGATGGGCGCCTGGTTCGCCGAGGTACGCGCAAGGGGACGTACTACGTTACGAGCGGAGGCAATAAAATATGAGCGTGCACAAATGGAATATGAGCGCGCTCATAAATATGAGCGCCAGGTTGACGGCGACACGCTGTTATCCGAAAAGACAACCCGGCATAGTGCGCGAGCAGCATGCCGAAGCCCGTCGGCTGGACGAGGCGATCTGGAAAAACCTCAAGGAACTGGGCTATGACGCTTGAGGAGCTGTTGCACGTCAAACGCGAGGAAATCCTGCAGGTGTGCGCCAGGTATGGCGCCCGCAACGTACGGGTTTTTGGCTCCGTTGCGCGTGGCGAGGCCGATGAACTAAGCGACATTGACCTGATTGTTGACTTCGAGTCGGGACGAAGTCTGCTCGACCATGCCGGGCTTTGGCTTGAGCTTCAGGAGCTGCTGGGAGTCAAGGTGGACGTGGTGAGCAGTCGCGGCATCAAGCCCCGTATCCGTGAGCGAGTCCTACGAGAAGGCATTCCACTATGAGGAACCCGAAGGGGCGATTGAAGGACATTCTGGATGCCATCGCGAAAATCGAGCGTTACGCCGCTCGGGGCCGAGAAGCGTTTGAACAGGAAGAACTGATTCAAACCTGGGTCTTGTACCACATTCAGCTCATCGGAGAGGTGGCGGCGCAACTTGGCAAAGCCTTTCATCAGGCCCACCCTGAGATACCCTGGGCGCAGATAGTCGCCATGCGCAACGTGCTCGTTCACGAGTATTTCGGGGTGGATTTGCAGGAAGTGTGGAGAACCGTGGAAAGAGACCTTCCCGCTCTAAAAAACCAGATAGAGGCACTTGTAAAACAGTTGGAGGAGCCAGGCTGCTATGGCGGGTGAAGTATTGCCAACTGGCTATGGCGAGTTGTTAGAGAATCTCAAATCGCGCATCCGTACTGCCAGGGTACAGGCGGCGCTGGCGGTCAACCGCGAACTGGTACTGCTCTATTGGCACATAGGCAAAGAGATTCTCCAGAAGCAGCAGCAGGAGGGCTGGGGCGCCAAGGTCATTGAACGCCTGGCCGATGACCTGCGTCGCGAGTTTCCCGATATGAAAGGGCTTTCCCGGGCGAATCTGTTCTACATGCGGGCGTTTGCCGAGGCGTACCCCGACCGGGAATTTGTCCAGCAGGTTGCTGGACAATTGCCCTGGTTCCACAATGTCACGGTTCTGACGAAGGTCAAAGATCCCAGCGAGCGGAAGTGGTACCTGCGGGCTTGTGTGGAACACGGCTGGAGCCGGGCGGTCCTCCTGCACCAGATCGAAAGTGGCCTTTATCATCGCCAGGGAAAGGCTCTCACCAACTTTGCCCGCACCCTGCCCGCGCCGCAATCGGAGCTTGCTCAGCAACTCCTCAAGGACCCTTACAACTTCGATTTTCTCAGCACACACGATGCTCTGCTGGAACGCGACCTGCACAAAAAACTCGTAGAACACCTGCGCGACTTCATGGTGGAGCTAGGCGTTGGGTTTGCCTTTGTGGGATCGCAGGTTCATCTGGAAGTAGGCGGCGAGGACTTCTACCTGGACCTGCTCTTCTATCACTTGAAGCTCCGCTGCTTTGTGGTCGTGGAGCTCAAAACCACGGAGTTCAAGCCTGAATACGCAGGCAAACTCAACTTTTACCTGTCAGCTGTGGACGACCTCCTGCGCCATCCCCAAAACAACCCCACAGTGGGTATTCTCCTATGCAAGGAGAGAAACCGTGTGGTGGTGGAGTACGCCCTGCGGGATGTGAGTAAGCCCCTCGGCGTGGCGGAGTACCGCCTGGCGCAGGCACTGCCTGCCGAACTCCGAGGTGCCCTGCCTTCGGTAGAGGAATTGGAAGCCGAGCTGGCAAAACTGGACGAAGGAAATTTGGAGGAGCAAGGCTATGGCGGGTGAGTGGCGGGAAGTAAAGCTTACCAAGATTGCTGATATCATGATGGGGCACTCTCCTCCAAGGAAAACGTATAACGAGCAGGGGGACGGTCTCCCGTGCTTCGCGTGCGCGGATCTCAATCCGCACCAGATTGAGGCAGTACTGAGCGCCCAACGACAGCCATGGTCTCTCACCCTAAATTTGGGCTGAGGAGGGAGGATGATGACCAAGACCAAAGAACAACAAATCGAAGAGATACTCATCGAAAAGCTCCAGGGTCTAGGATACACCTACCGCCCCGACATTCGGGACTGCGAGGCGCTGGAGCGCAACTTCCGCGAGAAATTCGAGGCGCTCAATCAGGTCAAGCTCACCGATGCCGAGTTCGCCCGCCTGCGGGATGAAATGATCTCCCCCGACGTCTTCGCCTGTTCGGAGCGGCTGCGTGCACGCAACACCTTCGAGCGCGAGGACGGCACCCCGCTGCATTACCAGCTGGTGAACCTCAAGGATTGGTGCAAGAACAGCTTCGAGGTGGTGAGCCAGCTGCGCATCAACACCCACTCGAGCTTTCACCGCTACGACGTGATCTTGCTCATCAACGGCCTGCCCCTGGTGCAGATCGAGCTCAAGACCCTCCAGGTCAGCCCCCGCCGGGCCATGCAGCAGATCGTCGAATACAAGCAGGACCCGGGCAACGGCTATACCAACACCCTGCTTTGCTTTGTGCAGCTCTTTATCGTCAGCAACCGCACGACTACCTGGTACTTCGCCAACAACAACGCCGAACACTTCCGCTTCGACGCCGATGAGCGCTTTCTGCCCATCTACCAATGGGCTACGCCGGACAACAAAAAAGTGACCCACCTCGACGATTTCGCCGAGGCCGTGCTGGCCAAATGCACCCTCGCCGAGATGATCAGCCGCTACATGGTGCTCATCCAGACCGAGCGCCGGCTCGTGATGATGCGCCCGTATCAGATCTATGCGGTCAAGGCCATCGTCGATTGCATCCAGCAAAACCGCGGCAACGGCTACATCTGGCACACCACCGGCTCGGGCAAGACGCTGACCTCGTTCAAGGCCTCGACCCTGCTCAAAGACAACCCCGACGTCGAAAAGGTGCTCTTTGTCGTGGACCGCAAGGACCTCGACCGCCAGACCCGCGATGAATTCAACCGATTTCAGCCGGGTTGCGTCGAGGAGAACACCAACACCGAAACGCTGGTGAGGCGCCTCCTCTCGGACAACTACGCCGACAAGGTGATCGTGACTACCATCCAGAAGCTGGGCCTGGCGCTGGATGCCGACCACCGCAAGGAATACCGTCAGCGCCTCGAGCCCCTACGGGATAAGCGCATCGTGTTCATTTTCGACGAGTGCCACCGCTCCCAGTTCGGCGAATACCACCAGGCCATTCGCGAGTTCTTCCCGAGAGCCCAGATGTTTGGCTTTACCGGCACCCCCATCTTCGAGACCAACGCCACCTACAAGACCATCGAAGGCCAGGAAGCCCGCATGGTCACCACCGCCGACGTCTTCGGCAAACAGCTCCACGCCTACACCATCACCCACGCCATCGACGACGGCAACGTGCTGCGCTTTCACGTGGACTACTACAAACCCGAGGGCGCGCCCGTAAAGCCCGGCGAAACGCTCGCCAAGCAAAAGGTGGTCGAGGCCATCCTGGAAAAGCACGACGCCGCGACGAATCACCGCCGGTTCAATGCGCTGCTTGCCACCGCCAGCATCGACGACGCCATCGAGTACTACCGGCTCTTTCGGGAGATCCAGGCCCGCCGGCAGCAGGAAGACCCCGACTTCCAGCCCCTGAACGTGGCCTGCGTCTTCTCCCCCCCCGCCAATGGCAACCGCGACATCGCCCAGCTGCAAGAGGACCTGCCCCAGGAGCAGCTCGACAACCGCAAAGATCCAGACAAGAAACGGGAAGCGCTCAAGGAGATCATCGCCGACTACAACGCCCGCTACGGCACCAACTTTTCTTTGGATACCTTCGACCTCTATTACCAGGACATCCAAAAGCGCATCAAAGACCAGAAGTACCCCAACCGCGACCTGCCGCGCGAGCAGAAGATCGATCTCACCATCGTGGTGGACATGCTGCTGACCGGCTTCGATTCGCAGTATTTGAACACGCTGTACGTAGATAAGAACCTCAAGCACCACGGCCTGATTCAGGCCTTTTCGCGCACCAACCGGGTGCTCAACGACTCCAAGCCCTACGGCAACATTCTCGACTTCCGCGCCCAGAAGGAGGCCGTGGACGAGGCCATCACGCTCTTTTCCGGCGAGGCCGGCGAGCGGGCCCGCGAGATCTGGCTCGTGGACCCGGCCCCGGTGGTGGTGGGCAAGCTCGCCGAGGCGGTAGAGAAGCTCCAGGCGTTCATGCAATCCCAAGGGCTGGAGTGCCAACCCGAGGAGGTGGCCAACCTCAAGGGCGACGAGGGCCGCGCGGCCTTCATCAACCACTTCAAGGAGGTGCAGCGCCTGCGCACCCAGCTCGACCAGTACACCGACCTGGACGAAGCCACCCATACCCAGATCGAGGAAGTTCTGCCCACCGATACCTTGCGCGCCTTCCAAGGGGTTTACCTGGATGTGGCCGCCCGACTCAAAGCCGAGCAGGGCAAGGCTGCGGACCCCGCTGACCCCGTTCAGCAGCTCGATTTCGAGTTTGTGCTCTTCGACTCAGCCCTCATCGACTACGACTACATCATGAAGCTCATCGAGCGCTTCAGCGCCAAGGGACCCAAGAAGCAGAAGATGACCCGCGACGAGCTCATCGGTCTCCTGCGCAGCAACGCCAAGTTCCTCGATGAACGCGAGGAGATCATCGAGTATGTGAACACCCTGAAGGAGGGCGAGGGCCTCAGCGAGCAGCAGATCCGCGAGGGCTACGAGCGCTTCAAGACCGAAAAATACGCGCGAGCCGTGGCCGAGATCGCCGCCAAGCACGGCCTGGCACCCGAGGCGCTCCAGGGCTTCATCGACGGCATCCTGCGCCGCATGATCTTCGACCCCGACGCCCTCACCGAGCTGATGCAGCCCCTCGGCCTCTCCTGGAAGGCGCGGGCGCAAAAAGAGCTGGAGCTGATGGAAGACCTTGCACCACTCCTCAGGAAGCTCGCCCAGGGCAAAGAGATCTCAGGACTGGAGGTGTATGACCATGCCTGAGCAGAAGAAAGCTGTCGTCCCCCGCCTGCGCTTCCCCGAGTTTCGCGACGCGGGGCCGTGGGAGGTGAAGCGGTTGGGGGAGGTCGTGTTAATTGCTAATGGCCTCTCTGTGGTACAGAACAACGAACCGCCAGGCATAAAGGTAACTCGAATCGAGACCATTTCAGATGGTTTTGTTAACATAACAAAGGTTGGCTACATCAAGAGTTTAGATGACATTGAATCGTATAAGCTGCAGGTAGGCGACATTCTATTCAGCCATATCAATAGCCTGGACCATATCGGGAAGTGCGCCTTTGTAGATCAGCCTTTTGATCTATATCACGGCATGAACCTTCTGCGCTTCCAGGTTCACAAACGGGATAATGTGCCAAAATTTATCTACTACGTTGTTTGTAGCGAACCGTTCAGATCCTCGATTCGATCAAGGGCAAATCAAGCTGTAAACCAAGCGAGTATAAATCAAACCGAGGTTGGCAGATCGCGCATTGCCCTTCCGCCGTTCTTAGAACAACAAAAAATTGCCGACTGCCTGTCATCGCTGGATGAGGTGATTGAGCTGGAGGCGAAGAAGCTCGAGGCCCTCCAGGCCCACAAGAAAGGGCTGATGCAGCAGCTCTTCCCCCGCGAGGGCGAAACCACCCCCCGCCTGCGCTTCCCCGAGTTCCGCGACGCCGGGCCGTGGGAGAATATTCAAGTATCAGACTTTGGTACAATCGTCACCGGGAAGACTCCAAGCACATCTAACCCCAAATACTGGAACGGGCGATTTGCTTGGGTTACTCCCACTGATATATCTAATACAAAGTATATTTATACAACTGATAGGTTGCTGACCAGTGAGGGAGTTCAGCTAATAGGTGTCTTGCCGGAAAATACTGTTCTTATCACTTGTATTGCGAGCATTGGAAAAAATGCCATACTAAAAGTTCCTGGGTCATGCAATCAACAGATTAATGCAATTATCCCGAATAGTAACTTCAATTCTGACTTTATTTATTACCTTTTCTGCAAAAATCAAACAATACTACAGAATCAGGCAGGGACTTCTGCAACAGCTATAATTCCTAAGTCTGCATTTGAGAAACTCTATTTTCATGTCCCTAAGCTCCCCGAACAACAAAAAATCGCCGACTGCCTGTCGTCGCTGGACGAGCTGATCGAGCTTCAGGCGAAGCAGCTCGAGGCCCTCCAGACCCACAAGAAGGGCCTGATGCAGCAACTTTTCCCGCAGGAGATTGACCTATGAGCGAGCACGACCAGATCCGCCTGGGCAAGACGCTCTGGGCCATCGCCGACCAGCTGCGCGGCGCGATGAACGCCGACGACTTCCGCGACTACATGCTGGCCTTCCTCTTTTTGCGCTACCTCTCGGACAACTACGAGGAAGCCGCCAAACGGGAACTGGGAAGGGACTGGCCCGAGCCTGCCCCAGGCGAGCGGCGTTCGCTGCTGGCGGTGTGGTACGAAAAGAACCCGGACGACATCCCGACCTTCGAGGAGGTGATGCGCCGCAAGGTGCACTACGTCATCAAACCCGAATACCTCTGGAGCAGCATCGCCGAGCTGGCCCGCACCCAGGACGCCGAGCTGCTGCACACGCTGCAAAAAGGCTTCAAGTTCATCGAGAACGAGTCCTTTGGCCGCAGTTTCCAGGGGCTGTTCTCGGAGATCAACCTCGACTCGGACAAGCTCGGCAGAACCTACGCCCAGCGCAACGAACGCCTTTGCGCCATCATTCAGCGGATCGCCGAAGGCCTGGCGGAGTTTCCCCAGGAGCGCGACCTCTTGGGCGATGCCTACGAGTACCTGATCGGGCAGTTCGCCGCCGGGAGCGGCAAAAAGGCCGGCGAGTTCTACACCCCGCAGCAGATCTCGAGCATCCTCTCGGGCATCGTCGTTCTGGACGCCCAGGACCCCGCCAGCGGTCGGCGTGCGAAGCTGGGCAGGGTGCTGGATTTCGCCTGCGGCTCCGGCTCGCTGCTCCTCAACGTGCGCCGGCGGATGGGACGGGACGGCGTGGGCAAGCTCTACGGCCAGGAGAAGAACATCACCACCTACAACCTGGCCCGCATGAACATGCTGCTGCACGGGCTGCGCGATACCGAGTTCGAGATCTTCCACGGCGATACACTCACCAACGAATGGCCGCTCCTGCGCGAAGAGAATCCGGCCAAGAAGATCGAATTTGACGCGGTGGTGGCCAATCCTCCCTTTAGCTACCGCTGGGAGCCCAGCGAAGCCCTGGCGGAGGATTTCCGCTTCAAGGGGTACGGGCTGGCCCCCAAATCGGCGGCGGATTTTGCGTTCCTCCTGCACGGCTTCCACTTCCTGCACCGTGAGGGGACCATGGCCATCATCATGCCCCACGGTGTGCTCTTCCGCGGCAACAGCGAAGCCAAGATCCGAAAGAAACTGCTGGAGGACAACCACATCGACGCCGTCATCGGCCTGCCGGCGAACCTGTTCTACTCCACCGGCATCCCGGTCTGCATCCTGGTGCTCAAAAAGTGCAAGAAGTTCGACGACGTGCTGTTTATCAACGCGGCGGAACACTACCAGAAGGGCAAACGGCAGAACCTGCTGCTGCCCGAACACGTGGACAGGATCGTGGAGACATACCAGTACCGCAGGGAGGAGCCGCACTACTCCCGGCGGGTGAGCCTGGAGGAGATCAGGCAGAACGAGTTCAACCTCAACATCACCCGGTATGTCAGCACGGCTAAAGCAGAGCCGGAAATAGATTTACAGCAAGTTCATCAAGAGCTTGCTGAGTTGACCCGTAAGATGGAAGAGGCTCGCGCTCGGCATAATGCGTTTCTAAAAGAGCTCGGACTTCCGGAACTACGTTAGACAGGGGTGGCCGATTGAATGGGAGTGGGCGCGCTATGGTCGAGTCTGTTGGGCGTGCTCGCTTCCCCGACGAGATAGAAGTTGAGGAAATCGAGCGCAAGGGACGGCTCAAGACGAAATGGGCGCAGCTCGAAGCGGTGGTCGGCGCGGAAAAGCGGCTCAAGTTGATCGCGCGGGACATCGTGGAGCACTTCGAGCGGCGGTTGGAGGCGCTCGAGGGCAAGGCAATGATCGTCTGCATGAGCCGGCGCATCTGCGTCGAGCTCTACAACGAGATCGTGCTCCTGCGCCCCGAATGGCACCACGAGGACGACGACAAGGGCCAGATCAAGGTGGTCATGACCGGCTCGGCTGCCGATCCCACGGACTGGCAGCCGCACATCCGCGACAAACGCCGGCGCGAGGCGCTGGCCAACCGTTTCCGCGACCCGCGCGACCCGTTCCGCATCGTCATCGTGCGCGACATGTGGCTGACCGGCTTCGATTGCCCCAGCCTCCACACGATGTATGTGGACAAGCCGATGCGCGGGCACGGCCTGATGCAGGCCATCGCGCGGGTGAACCGCGTGTTCCGCGACAAGCCGGGCGGACTCGTGGTGGATTACCTCGGCCTGGCTCACGAACTGAAGGCCGCACTGGCCACCTACACGGAAAGCGGTGGCACGGGCCGCACTGCGTTGGATCAGAAAGAAGCCGTGGCCGTGATGCTGGAGAAATACGAGGTCTGCTGTGACCTATTCCATGGTTTCGACCGGTCGAAGTGGTCCACTGGAACGCCGCAAGAGCGGTTAGCGCTTTTGCCTGCGGCCCAGGAACACATCCTGGCGCAAGAAAACGGTAAAGAACGATTGCTTCAGGCCGCACGCGAGCTATCGAAGGCTTTTGCGCTGGCCGTGCCGCACGAGGAAGCGCTGCGCATCCGCGACGACGTGGCGTTTCTCCAAGCGGTAGCGGCGGCGCTAGTCAAGCGCGCGCCGGGTGCGCCGCGCACAGAGGAGGAGTTGGATCACGCCATCCGGCAGATCGTTTCCAAGGCCATCGCGCCCGAGGGCGTGGTGGATTTGTTCGCTGCCGCCGGGTTGAAGAAGCCGGATATTTCGATCCTCTCGGACGAGTTCCTGGCCGAAGTCCGTGGGATGCCGCAGCGCAACCTGGCGGTGGAACTTCTGCGCAAGCTCCTGGAAGGCGAGATCAAGACCCGCCGGCGCAAGAACCTGGTGCAGGCGCGGTCGTTTGCCGAGATGCTCGAGCAGGCGATTCGCCGCTACCAGAACCGCGCTATCGAAGCCGCGCAGGTGATTGAGGAGTTGATCGGCCTGGCTCGCGACATGCGCGAGGCCAACGCCCGCGGGGAGAAGCTCGGCTTGAGCGAGGAGGAGCTGGCGTTCTACGACGCACTGGAGACCAACGACAGCGCGGTCAATGTGCTCGGCGAGCCCACCCTGGCGCAGATTGCGCGGGAGCTGGTGGAGACCGTGCGCAGAAACGTCACCATTGACTGGACCTTGCGCGAGACCGTGCGCGCACAGTTGCGCGTGCAGGTCAAACGTATCCTTCGCAAACACGGCTACCCCCCAGACAAGCAGGAGAAAGCGACACAGACGGTGCTGGAGCAGGCGGAGGTGCTTTCGGCAGAATGGGCGGTGGCATAATTTCGGAGAAGGTCGAGAGCTGGACGTTCATTCCAGCATTGCTCTTTTCTCTGTAAACCTTCTTGTGAAAGAATATTCGCGATGCGCTACTCAGTCACTCCGCATCCCATTGAAACCCTATTGACCTGGGTGAAATCCGGCGAGATCGCCATACCCGAAATCCAACGGCCCTTCGTCTGGGATGCCACCAAGGTGCGCAACCTGCTCGATTCCCTTTACCGTGGGTATCCCGTCGGCTACTTGATCACCTGGCGCAACCCAACAGTCAAGCTCAAGGATGGCACGTTATCCGCCGGCAAGCGCATTCTGATTGATGGCCAGCAACGGATCACGGCGCTGATGGCAGCCCTCCTGGGCAGGAAGGTCATCACCAAGGACTACGATACCGTCCGATCCGGATTGCCTTCCACCCGCAAGAAGAGCGCTTTGAGGTCAGCAACCCCGCCATCGCGAAAGATCCTGCCTGGTTGGAGGATGTCGCCGAGCTGTTCTCGCCCTCCGCAAGCGTTTTCCAGATCGTGACAGATTATTGCCAACGGAACGCGGGTACCTCACAAGATGCCGTGTTCGCCACCCTCGAGCGACTGCGGAAGATCATTCACAACCACGTCGGCGTGATCGAGCTGGCTGACGACTTGGACATCGAGACGGTCACTGAGATTTTCATCCGTGTGAACTCGGCGGGTGTGGAGCTTTCCCAAGCCGACTTTGCCATGTCCAAGATCGCGGTGAACGAAAAATACGGGGGCAACCTCCTGCGCAAAGCGATTGACTATTTCTGCCACCTCGCAGTCGCTCCCGAATTCGCCTAGAAGATCGAAAATGGTGATCCGGATTTCGTACGGTCCGAGTTCTGGCCGGCCATGCGCTGGCTCAAGGACGTCAACGACGACCTCTACGACCCCACCTATACGGACATGCTGCGCGTGGCGTTCACCTACGAGTTTGGCCGCGGCAAGCTGCAGGACCTGGTGGCGCTACTATCGGGGCGCAATTTCGAGACCAAGCAGTATGAAGAATCAATTGCTGAGGAGTCCTTCGCTAAACTCAAGTCGGGCATTCTCGCCTTCATGAACAAAACCCATTTCGATCGCCTGACCATGATTCTGCGATCGGCCGGCTTTGTCACCAGTGACCTGATCACTTCCCGCAACGCGGTCAACTTTGCCTACATTGTCTACCTGCGCGGCCGGTGCGAGGGGCTCCCACCTGACGAAATCGAGTGCTTGGTGCGCCGCTGGTATGCGATGTCCATCCTTACCGGCCGCTATACCAGCGGTCCCGAGTCGACCTTTGACCTCGACATCCGCCAGATCGAGGCGCAAGGACTGCGAAGCTATGCCGACGCCGTCATCGCAACCAAACTGCCGGACAGCTTTTGGACGGGAATGTTGCCTCAGCACATGGAGACCTCTACGGCTCAGTCCCCCGTACTTCATCGCCTATCTGGCCGCGCAAGCGCGGCTTGGCGACAAGGGTTTCCTCTCCAAGGACATCACCGTGCGCGATCTCTTGCTCAACCGCGGCGACAAGCACCACATTTTCCCGCGGCGATACCTTCAGCAGCAGGGCTTGAGCCGTGGCCAGTACAACCAGATCGCCAACTTCGTCATGGCGCAAAGTGAAATCAATATCGCTATTGGCGACAAGCCACCGGAAGTCTACTTCAAGGAGATCGCCGAGCAAGTGAACGGCGGCCCGAAGCGCTACGGCGGCATCACCGACCCGGAGGTTCTGCGGCAGAACTTCGAGGAGAACTGCCTGCCAGAGAGTCTGCTCAACGGCCAGGTGCCGGACTATGAAACGTTCCTTGCCGAGCGACGCCGGCTCATGGCCCTTCGCATCAAACGCTGGTTCGAGGTGCTGTGATGATGGACGGCCTCAAGCCCTACCCCGCCTACAAAGACTCCGGCGTCCCGTGGCTGGGCCAGGTGCCGGAGCATTGGGAACTCAAGCCGCTCAAACGGTTGGTACGGTTAAATGCGAGTGTCCTGCCAGACACTACTCCTGCTGACTATGAATTCCGGTACATTGACATAGGTACGGTGGGCACAGGTTTTCTAACCAGAGAGCCACAACGGCTGCGATTTGGTAACGCCCCCTCCCGCGCCAGACGAGTTCTCCATATGGGAGTTACCATTATCTCAACCGTTCGAACTTACCTGAAGGCGGTCTATTATGTGGACAAAGACGCAGAGGCTCTAGTGTGTTCGACCGGCTTTGCTGTTTTGACGCCAGGACCCAGCACACAGCCGAAATACGTGAGCTACTTGGTGCAGAGCAATACTTTCACTGATCGTGTAACTGCCGAATCGGTTGGCACAGCTTACCCGGCAATTGCCGAGGGGCGACTTGGGTCGTTCTATGTCCCCGTTCCCCCCCTCCCCGAACAAACCGCCATCGTCCGCTTCCTCGATTACATGGACCGGAGTTGGAAACCGGACGGTCGCTTTTTGATCTCGGAGGGCTCCAGTATGACCTGGAGCAGCTTTTGGGTTGCCGCGTGGATGTGGTGACGGAACGAGACTTGAAGTCACGCATTCGGGAGCGCGTCCTTCAGGAGGCCGTGCCCGTATGAGGGATAGCAGAGAGAGAGCGACTGCGCGACATACTGACATCCCTTGCTGCCATTGAGCGCTATGCGGATCGCGAACAGGAAACCATTTGAGCAAGATGAACTCTTACCGAAAAAACGCCGTAAAGCCCTGCACTTTAGGGCAGGGATATAAGGCGCACGCTGTTTTATCAAGCCAAACCTGTGATAAAATAGCAGTATGAGAGTCATGGAAGCCAAGCTACTCAACGGGACAGCAGAGCAGTATCAGGCTCTGGATGAAGCCATCCGTACCGCACAGTTTGTCAGAAACAAATGTGTGCGGTACTGGATGGACAACAAGAGCGTCAACAAAGCTGTTCTCTATGCCCATTGCAAAGACCTGGCCAAAGAGTTTGACTTTGTCAGGAAGTTAAACTCAGCGGCAAGGCAGGCAAGTGCAGAGCGAGCTTGGGCTTCCATTTCCCGGTTCGATACCAACTGCAGAAACAAGGCGGTCAAGAAAGGCTATCCGCAGTTCAAGAAGAACTGTCGGTCGGTCGAGTACAAGCTGTCCGGCTGGAAGCTGTCTCCTGACGGCATGTCCATCACGTTCACCGACGGCTTCAACGCAGGAACATTCGCCTTGTACTGCAATGGTGAGGCAAGACACCATATCCTAAACTCCAAAATCAATCGGGTGCGGGTGATACGCAGGGCAGATGGGTACTATGCCCAGTTCTGCTTGGATGTGGAGCGCAAAGAGCAGGGAGCATACACAGGCAATGTTATTGGCATTGACTTGGGCTTAAAGGGCTTTCTACACCGACCAGAACGGCAACCCTGTAGAGTGTCCTAAGTATCTGCGGAAAGCAGAGAAGCGGCTAAAGCGCCACCAGCGCAGGTTGAGTAGGAAGTTCAAGAAAGGGGCGAAACCTCAATCTAAGAACTACCACAAGCAAAAGAAAAGACTAGGCAAAGCACATCTGAAAGTCCAACGCCAGCGTAAAGACTGGGTGATTAAGTTAGCTCGGTGCGTGGTGGCATCTCACGATGTCGTGGTGTACGAAGACTTGCAGGTGAAGAACCTGGTCAAGAACCATCATCTTGCCAAATCCATTCATGATGCTAGCTGGTCGCAGTTCACCCAGTGGTTAGACTACTACGGTAAGGTATGGGACAAGGCAGTAGTCAGCGTACCGCCGCAGTACACCACACAGGACTGTAGTAACTGTGGGCATAGGGTAGTAAAAACCCTATCCACCAGAACCCATAGTTGTCCTAAATGTGGATTTGAATCAGACAGAGACCAGAATGCGGCTTTGAACATCCTCAAGAAGGGACTAAGCATCTTGGGAATGGAGTGGCAAAACAGTACCTTTGGGCAAAAGGGAACTGCCTCGAAAGAGGGAACGCTTGGGGAGAGATGCACCGCTGCTTTAGAGGGGCAACCTGATGAAGTAAGTGCGCTCGCAGAACCAAGAACAAGAATCCCCTGCCTTTAGGCAGGGGAGTATGTCAAAAACGTGGTTTCTTCGGCATCTTCAAATCATTGGTGAGGCAGCCCGCGCCTTGCCAGAAGAGGTTCGGATGCTGGCGGCTGAGATTCCCTGGACCAAAATCATCGGTATGCGCAACGTCCTGGTGCATGGTTACTTCGAGATAGACACCGACGTTGTTTGGCATACCGTGCAGCGTGACATACCGGCCCTGAAATCAGCAGTTGAGCGATTCTTGCAGCGCCTCGAAGCTGAAGAACCCTGAGCAACGATTTCCAATCCCAAAGCGCACAGTCCTGCCATGACCCGAACTCTTACGAGATGCGGATGCCAACCAGCGTGACATCATCCCGCTGTGGCTCGCCGCTGCGGTGCGTGTCAAAACACCATTCGAGGTGCCGCTGCTGCAAAGGAAGCGCCTGGGAAGCCACTTCCTGAAGCGTTTGTTTGAGCGCCGAAGACCCGTAACGCTGTCCCCGGGGATTGTTCTGGTCGGCAAAACCATCCGAACTCAGATACAACATCGCGCCGGGAGGCAGGTGGAGGCGGTGCCCGGTGAAAAGACGCTGCCGTTTGCTGCTCCCGACACCGCCCCGGTCGCCGCGTATCTCGCGCAAAAGCCCCTGTTCCACGACGTACAGCGGACGCCCGGCCCCGGCAAAGGTCACAATGCCGTCTGGTTCAAGCCGGCACAGCACAACGTCCATGCCATCGCGCTGCGCATCCTGACGCGCGTCATGACGCAATGCCGTACGGATGCCGGTATCAAGGGCTTCCAGAATCGCCGCCGGCGACTCGATGCCCCGTTCAATGACAATCTGGTTGAGCAGTTCATTCCCAATCATGGACATCAGCGCACCCGGTACGCCATGGCCTGTACAGTCCGCCACGGCCAGCCAGCGTGTCTCGCGCCCGGCGGTGCACCAGCAGTGCAGCCAGTAGAAATCGCCGGAGACGATGTCCCGCGGTCGCCAGAGAACGAAATGCTCGGCAAAGGCCCGGGTGAGTTCTTCGGGTGTGGGCAGGATGGCGCGCTGAATGCGCTCGGCATAACGGATTCCATCCAGGATTTCGGTCGTGGTCTGTTCGAGGCGCCGGTTTTTTTCAGCCAGTTCCTGCGTCCGCTGCCGGACCTTTTCCTCGAGGTTGGCATAAAGACGGGCATTTTCCAGCGAGACCGCGGCCTGGGCGGTGAGAATCGTCAGGGCTTCGCGGCGTTGGGCATGAAAGACATTGGCGACGGCGCGGTTTTCCAGGTAGAGCAGGGCGCGTACCTGCCCCCGATGCCGGGCCGGGAGGCAGAGCGCTGACCGCAACCCGACGGACTGAACGTAAGGGTCCTGGCTGAAATCCGGGGATTCCGTGGCATCTTCGAGGAAAATACCTTCACCGGTGCGCAGGACGACGTGGATGATGCTCAACGGCAGCGCGTCAACTTCTTCCAACGGGCGCGGCGTCGGCGTGGCCGGCGCTGCGCGGTGGACATCCCGCTCCGCTTCGACGTACCAGCGGCCATCTTCCCGGGGGAGCATCAGGACGCCACGGGTGGCGCCGGCATTTTCCAGGGCAATTCTCAGCAGGGCATCGAGGAGGCGTTCCTGGACGATTTCCCCGGCCAGCACGCGGGCCGCTTTCATGACGCTGGCCATATCGAGTGAGCCGCCACCGCTGGTCGAGGAGGTCGGGATGCTGGTGGTGGTCAGCGCCACGTGGGTGCCGGTTGAGCGCATGAAGTCCGGCTCCGTCAGCAGCGCGCCGTACTGCTCATCGAAATACCGGACCTTTTCCGTCGCCCCCCACCGGACATAGGCGCGGCGTGCATCCTGGGCATAGGCGCGCGCGATTTTGGTGCGTTTCTGGTCGAGGAAAAAGCGCGCGGCACACTCGTTGGCCAGGGCTTCCTCGTGGATGAAGCCGTTTTCACGCGCCGTGGCAATGGCCCGGTCGTATGCTTCCAGGGCGGCTCCGATGTCACCCCGCAGCGCGTGGAGTTCCGCGTCTATCAGGTGAAGTTTCTGGCCATAGTTCATCGGCGCCAGCCCGGCCCACCGGGCCATGCGGCGGCGGGCGGCGTCGAGCCAGTTCCACATGGCCTCGGCCTCCGGCTCCGCCACACGGCCGGTGCGCAACCGGGCCAGCCGGATCAGCGCGCCGAACAGATACACGTTCGGCTGGAGGCAGGATGACTGCAAACCGGTCATGTTGGCTTCGCACAGCAGGGACTGTTCATAGGCCCGCTGGTCGTCGCCAAACAGATAGGCAAGCTTCATCCGCAGATAGGCCAGGGTGCCAAGGGTTCCCTGGTCGCCGGTGGCTGCTACGGCGGCATCGTCCATGGCCTGGTCGCCCTCGCCCCACGTGATCTGCATCGGGTCATCTGTCCGGGTGCGCAGGTTGCGGACGTAGGACAGGCAGAGGTTGTTCGTCCGGTAGTTGCGTTCCTGGCGCAGGGCGCGGATGGCTTCGCTATGCTTTTGGGCATCGCGTCCCAGGCTGTCGAGTGGTTGGCCGATGAAGATACCAAGCCAGGTGACAGCCAGCAGCGCCGTCGAAGCAAACTCCAGGTCGCCGGTTTCAACCCCTTCCTGATAGGCCGCGCGGAGCGGCGTGATCGAATCCCGGGCCGGTTCCCGCCAGACGCTGAGAAAGAAATAGTAGGAAATCAGCGCCCGGGCGCGGGCTTCACTCGTGGGCCGCTGATCGAGCAGGCGGCGGGCAAAGCGCCCCGTGGCATACCCCTGCGCCGGGTCGTTGAAACCACTGCACAACACGAGTCCCAGTGCCACAAAGGACGAGGCCGCCAGGTCGTTGAGGCCATGTTCGAGAACGAGTGCCACGCGCCACAACACAACTAGCGTAAACAACGGGCTGTTGCTGAGAAACGCCGGCACCGACATCCGGTACAGCAGACGGGAGGCCGCCAGCGCCTGATGGTCCTGCATTTCCGGCAGGTTCAGCGGCGCATCCGTGTCGAGGGAGGCGATACGGGGGCCGAGGCGTCCCCAGACGGCGCCAATATCGGCTGGCGTCGGGTGTTCGGGCAGTGGAATGCCAAGCTGCTGCAAAACCGTCCGGGCATGGGCCAGCGCCGCGTGGAATTGGTACTGGGCCGAGTGGGACAGGATGGCGATTTCATGCGCCAGAAGGGCGTCAGGCAGCGTCCGGGCATGATGGAAAACGGTCTGCGTGAGCGTCTGGGCAACCTTCGGGTTGGCGCTGAAAAAGGCTGTCTCGGCTGCTTCGAGGTGCAGATGCAGGGCGAGTTCGTAGTGGTTTTCCCAGGCATCCGGGGGCAGGAGTTCCAGCCCAACCTGCAAATACTCCAGCGCCGGCGCAAAGGCGGCCGCGGCTTTGGCGGCGCGTCCGGCGTGCAGGTTGAGGTGCGCCAGTTCTTCACGTTCTTCTGCAGTGGCTTGCTCACGGCCCCGGTTGAGGTGGTTGACGATGTCAAAGAGGCGGGTCGTGAAGCTGGCCAGCGAAGTGTCCGGGGTGAGGGGGTGGGCCGCCGCCAGCAGGCGCCGGCCGATGCGCCAGTGGCGTGCGCGCCGTTCCGCTTCCGGCGCCAGTTCGTAAGCCGCCTGCTGTACGCCGTCATGAACGAAGGCAAAACGGTCCGTCCGACGCCCGGCGGTGGCTTCGCCCAGCACGAGGTCGGCGGCAACCGCCGCTTCCAGGGCAGCCTGTGCGGTGGACACATCGGTTTCCGCCGCCAGCGCGGCCTGTGCCACATCAAAGGTGCTGCCAAGACAGGCGGCGGCATGCAGGACCTGCTGGACGGAAGCCGGGCAGCGGTGGAGTTTTTCGATGAGAAAGGTGACGGCATTTTCCGTCAGCGCAGCCGTGGCGATGCCTTCCAGGTCGGCCCGCCAGCCCTGGCCCGGGTGAAAGGTCAGCCAGCCATCGGCGGCGAGGCGCTCCAGCAGCTCACGGACGAAGAAGGGGTTGCCACCGGTTTTGCGATGGACGATGGCCGCCACGGCCGCGACATCCTCCGTGGCACCCATGGCCGCCGCCGTAAGCTGTTCCACGCTGTCGGGCCCCAGCGGCTTGAGGGGGATGTAGGTCAGGGGAATGCCCGTGCTGCGAAAGGTGTCCAGGGCCAGTGTGAGTGAATGCCCGGTGCTTTCCGCCTGATCACGGGAGGCCAGAATGATGAGCGCCTGTACCCGCTGCCGGTTGCGGGCCAGCGCGGCAAGAAGTTCGAGTGAGGCCGCATCGGCCCACTGGACATCATCCAGGAACAGCACCAGCGGGTGATGTCTGGCGGCAAAAACACTCAGCAGCCCTTCAAAGGCGCGCTCCAGGCGGTGGCAGGCTTCCATCCCGGAGATTTCATACACCGGCATAGTCTCGCCCACGATGAGTGCCAGATCGGGAACAATCGGCAACAGCATGGCGGCGGATGCGCCAAGGGCCGTGCGGATGGCTTCCCGCCAGCTTTGGAGTTCGGCGTCACTGCGCGCCAGCAGTTGCCGGACAAGCTGCCGGAGCGCCAGTCCCAACCCCGAATAGGGGGTGCTTCCCCGCAACTGCTCATATTTGCCGGTAATGAAAAAACTGCGCCGCGCCGTGACGGGCACGTGCAGTTCGGCAATGAGGGCGGTTTTCCCAATCCCGGAAGGCCCGGTGACGAGAACCATTTCACATCCGGTCTGGCTGATGCGGTCGAAGGCTTCCCGCAGGAGGGCAACTTCGCGCCCGCGTCCATACAGCCGTTTGGGGATGACAAAGGTGCGGGCGTCATGCCGTCCCAGCGGAAAGGGATCAATGGTGGGTGGCGGGTGCTGACCGTCGCCGGTGAGCTGGCGCTGACACTCAAGCAGGTCGGCCCGGACGCCGGCAGCCGTCTGGTAGCGGTCGTCGGGAGATTTGGCCAGAAGCTTGGCCACGATGTCGGAGAGGGGCGCCGGTATCTGGGGAGTGCGCTGCTGGACGGGCGGCAGCACGAGCGCCAGGTGCGCATGGATGATTTCCAGTGGGTCGTGCGCCCGAAACGGCAGGGTGCCGGTCAGCAACTCGTAGAGCAGCACGCCGAAAGCGTACAGGTCGGCGCGCGCATCAATCGGGCAACTCATGCGGCCGGTCTGCTCCGGCGCGAGGTAGTCGAGCGTGCCCTAGAACATATCTGTTGCGGTATGCCGGACTGCGAAGCGACGGCTGCGGACGGCAATGCCGAAGTCAATGAGTTTGACCTGCCCGGTGGTGCGATTGACGACGATATTTGAGGGATTCACATCCTTGTGAAGGATGTTGTGCGCGTGGATGACTTCCAGTGCGTCCAGGATACCGATGGCAATGACAAGCCGTTCGGTCAACGGCAGATGTGTGTATGAGGCCACCAGGTGGCGCAGCGCTTGTCCGCCGAAGTCTTCGACAATGAGGACGGGGCGATGTCCGACGCGCGTCAGTTCATGGGCGCAGATGATGCTGGAACATTCCCCGGCCTGGGCGGCCAGCGAGGAAAGCAGGTTCCACTCGTGGTCGTAGCGTTGCATCAGGGCGGCCGGCGGCATGGCTTCGGCCGTCGTTTTGAGAACGACAGCCGCGCCCGTGTCCGCCCGCTGTGCCCGCAGCACCAGGGTCCGGGTGCTGCGGTACACTTCGGCAGCCACGATATAGCCAGGTGGTACGCAGTCGTAAACCGACATCAGGCAGGTGGGGCTGGCACAAGGTACAACCGCCAAAGTGTAAAGCTTGTTCTGAATGAAAGCTACAGAAGTTTGGCAGTGCTTCCGGGGCTGACAGGGCGTTGGGGGCCAGCGCACCGGGCCGGACGCCGCACTTTCGCGCCCACCGTTTCGCACTGGCTGTGATACAGTGCCGGCGACAGACATTTCTTCCTATCAACCACGAGGCTGTGGCATGGCGACCCATGAAGACGCGCAACTGATTCTGAAACTCTACGAACTGCGCCGTGACCCGGTAATGCGCGAGGCGCGGGATTTCGTGGCTTTCAAGTTTTTCCCGGAATCGGCCCAAGACATCAAAGACCTGCTGTTTGACAAGCGCAACCCGGTGTATGGCGCTTACTGGCGGCAGGTGACGACGTACTGGGACATGGCCGCCGCGCTGGTCAACCACGGAACGCTGGACGAAGCCTTGTTTTTTGACACCAACACGGAATGTTTTGCCGTGTTTACCAAACTGGAGCCGTTCTTGCCGGAACTGCGCGAGATGTTCGGACCGTGGTACATGGTCAACCTCGAAAAACTCATCCGGCGCTATCCGAACTACAGTGAGCGTTTGGCAAGCCTGCGGACGCGGCTGAAGTTGTACGGCGAAGCCTACAAGAGCCGGAAAACCCGTGGCTTCCATCCCGAAGGTGGCAGTGACGAATAAGGACATTGACGAGGGGGACAGGCTGTGAACCTTGCCAAGCTGCTGGAGCTGCCTTTCAAGGGAAACTTCATTCCCTATCCGAGCCGGTCGGTTGTGGAACTGGGGCAACTGGCGCCTGACTTTACATTGCCCGATATTCACGGGCAGCCCTTTACGCTGTCGGCGGTGGCGCCCCGGTGGTGTCTGCTCTACCTGACCCGCATCGTGGACCGGGGATTCATCTGACCGTTCTGCTATCCGCGACTGGTCGAGTTGCGCGAACAATACCCAGCTTTTCAGGAACGGGGAGCCGAAGTGGTGGTTGTGACCACAACGGATGTGCCAACGTCCAAGCTCATCGCCGGGGATTTGGCGTTGCCCTACCCGTTGCTCAGTGACCCGGAGTGGGTGGTCTTCAAGGGCTATGGCACGGGAGCCGCTTTGGGTGTGCCACTCCCAGCGCAATTTCTGATTGACGGCGATGGCCGGGTCGTTGAACGTTATCTCTGTGATCTCGTACCGAATCACCCGCCGCTGGATGTAACTCTGGGACAGATACCCACTCGTTGAGTGCTTAGTCTCGCCTGGTGCCGGCCGCGTCTATGCTGGACGGCCGGCACCGGCAAGAGAGTGGATACCCTCATGAAAGCCTGTCCAAAGTGTGAAAACCCCTGGGATGACGGCAAGCGGTTTTGTCCCTATCACGGGTTGCCGCTGGTACCCCTTCCAGAGCCGGTGGCTGTGCCCGCAGATGCGGAAGTGACCGCCCGGATGAGCGAACAGGAACGGGTGCAGCTTTTTACGCCACAGTTTCCCGTTGCGGAGTCCCCTTCATCGGGCAGGCTGTCCGCCTCAGCGCCAGCCGGTGCGCCTGAAATCGCGGCGTGGTCGGAAGCGGCCGTCCAGATAGACGATCCGCCAACACTCAAATCGCAGCGTCAGAAGCCGCCGCCGGAACCTGACACGGTTATTCCTCCGACCGTCATTGTGTCGCCAGCAGCCGCTCCGCCTGAGCAAGTGGAAGCTGCGCCGAACCCTTCCGTGACGGATACCTTCATTCCTCCAACGGTCGTTGTTGCTCCGGCCGAAGTGGAGGCTATCCGGCCGTCCCAGGCTGGTGTATCGCCTCCGGCCACGTCCCGTACAGAGGTGGAATCCCTCTCTGGGACGATCAAGGTGGAGGCTACACACACAGTGCTCGTGGACCCTTCCGCAACACACTTTCTGGGACTGATGGAGATGGAACCGGCAAAGTCACCTGCCTCGGTGCCACCCCCGGCGGCAGCCGCCGGTGACGATGTCGGGTTCATTCTGGACCTGGAGAAAAGCAGCACCCGCCTGCCACCTCCGCCCCAGGCAGCGGAGCCGCCGCCGGGCGGAACGGCGTCACCGGTTGGGCGGAGTCTGACGCCTTCGGCTGTTCCGTCGTTGGTGACGCCCCCTTCTCCAACCCTCAAGCGGCGTACTGCCGTGCAGTATTTCAAGCTGTTCAATGAGCGCAAAAAAGTCATGCAGCAGTTTGTCCATGGGCTGGACCCAAGGCGCGTGCACATCACCGAGGGGCACAGCAATCAGGAAGAGTTGCTCATGCACCGTTATGACCTTACCTTTCGGTATCTGGTGTCACAGCGCACCTTTCCGCTGGTTATCATTTTGCAGCGCAAGCCGGTCTATGATCTGATGACATCGGTTGACCTTTACGAGATTGGCGAATCGCCCCGGCTACGCGAAGAACGTACCAAGCTTCTGGGTGGAGAGTGCAAACCAACGCCAAATGGTGTGGTCTATCATGTTTCCTACGCCGAGGATTTGCCCACCGAACAATTCGGCGATTGGCTTCAGAAAACATTTCAGGAGATCGCCAAACTCCTTCCGGGTTTGAGCTTCCCGTAATGGATGCAGACCCTTCCACTGTCAGCGCCTTGGACCTGTCGGCAGCCGAGACAGTGCTGTGTCGGGTGCCGGAGGCATCTGCCGGTCTCCGGCTCGATGTGTTTCTGGCCGAGGTTCTGGCCGTCAGCCGGGCGCGCATCCAGCGAGCCATTGCCGACGGCGAAGTACGGGTCAACGGACAGGTGCGGCGCGCAAGTTACCGCGTGGGGCCGGGCGATGAAATTGAGGCGGATGTTCCAGCGCCGGTGACAACGGACCTTGTACCGGAAGACTTGCCGCTCACGATTCGATTTGAAGATGAAGCGATCCTGGTGCTGGAAAAACCCGCCGGGCAGGTCGTCCATCCGGCGGCAGGCGTGATGCACGGGACACTGGCCAATGCGCTGGCGTTTCACTTCGGCCACCAGCGGCCGGGGGCTGAGCCGTTGCGTCCGGGAATTGTACACCGGCTCGACCGGGATACTTCGGGTCTGATGGTCGTCGCCAAAACTGACGCGGCGTTGGAACACCTCGCCGGGCAGTTTCGCGCCCGCACGGTTGAAAAGGGCTACCTGGCGCTGGTTCACGGCGATGTCGTCGGGACCGGCACAATTGACGCCCCCATTGCCCGTGACCGCAAACACCGCCTGAAGATGACAGTGGACCCGGGCGGACGTCCGGCGCGTTCCCACTACGTGGTTCGGCAGCGGTTTGGGCCGGTGACACTGCTTGAGGTACGGATTGAGACCGGGCGGACACACCAGATTCGGGTTCACTGCGCCCACATCCGGCATCCGGTCGTGGGCGATCCGCTCTACGGTTTAGGGTGTGACCGGCAACTGCGCCATCCGTCCCAGCGTCAGGCCGTCGAGCGGTTGGGAAGGCAGTTTCTCCACGCGGCGCATCTGGCATTTGTGCATCCCGTATCGGCGCAGCCGATGCGTTTTGTGTCGCCGCTACCGCCAGACCTTCAAGGCTGTCTTGTGGCCTTTGCCGGCTCGGAAGCCCGTTTGGCCTAGCGGCGCTTTCCGGCTTGTTGGCCCGAACAGGCGGTGTGCAACAAGACAAAACGCGCGGGGAGCGCCCCCGCGCGTGGAAAAGAGGTGAACACGAAAGGCTCGGTTGCGGATGCCGGCCGGTTCAGCGGGCTGTCTTCTTGGCCTTCTTGCCAGCGGTGCACTGCCCATCCACGCAGCAGTCGCTGCCGGGCGCACAGCAGTCCGCACCCATGCCGCAGTCCCGATCGGCGCAGCAGTTGAGCTTGGCACAGCAGGAAGCCGTTTCTTTCTTCTTTGTGGCGCAGCAGGCGGCCGGGGCTTTCTTCGTGGCCTTCGGGGTCTTGGCCGTGGCCAGGTCACCGCCGAAGAACGTGGTCATGAGGAACAGGGCTGGAACGATAACTTTCAGCATGATGTGTCTCCTTTTTGTGTCAACGAAAGTGTGAAGTCCAAGCGCTCATCGTGGAGCGCATAAGCCATCAAAGCGAAGGTCAACCCACTTCCGAAGACTAAATCCTGAAGACACAGCACCTGAGATAGGTGTCCCGGCGAGAAGGCTGGTACGCCACGACCACCGGCGGCTGTGAAGCCGTGGGACGCCGGACAACGGGAAGGCGAACCGGCAGGCAGGTCGTTGCGGCCAGCGGTGCCTCAAAAGTAAAGAGCGACGCCACCGTGAACCGGTCTGGCGTTTCGGCATGGTGGCAGCCGCAACACGCATCATCAGCGCCAACGAGGGCTGCCGTGTTTCCGGCCGTCAGTCCGCTTGTTTCCAGACGAAGCATTGACTGCCCGGAAGCGGCTTTCGCTGCCAGTGCGCCTGATGCCGGTGTGGCTGGCATTGCCGATGCTCCAGCCACCGGCTGCGGGAGCCGATTCTGCTTCCTGACTGCGCAGCAGAGGTGTTTTGACCGGGGTGTGGCCGGCGTGCGGAGGAGCGTGTCCGGTGTGGCTGGTATCGCTGTGGCAACAGCGCCGCCGCCGAACAGGGCAATGTGGGCCGTTGCCGGTTGGGTTTGCGCCTGAGCCGCATGCATGCAGCCACCCATCAGGCAGTTCAGCACGCAGGCCAGCGGTGTCACGCATACCGCTGACAGCGCCAGCATTGTTACCAGAACTGACCAACGGGAACGGAACACACGCACCATGCTAGGTAGTATAAGGCAGAAACGCCCACGGTCAACAGGTCAGTTTTCAAGGGCATCGGCCGGCTGGAAGACTTCCAGGCACAGATGATGACCGTTTTCAGCGGCTGGCCGGCACTGCACCGGCAGGTCAGCAACCGTGGAAATGAGGGCTTCAAAAAAGCCTGCCAGAAGCGGGAGGGCATCAGGTTGCCCATCCTGAATGTGGATGGTCAGGGTCGGTTCCTGCGCGACGAAGTCGCACCGCCCAAATCCATGCGCCTGCAGGTAGTCGCAGCACAAGCCAAGAAAGGGTTCAACGGGGGCTTGCGCCAGTGGCAGCGTCCGTCCGGTACGCTCGGCCAGGAGTGCCGGAAAGCGTGCAACCATCCGTTCGCCCCAGTTCTGTCCAATCTGGCGCAGGCAATCGGGGAGGTCTTCGTCCGTTTCGCGCAGCGCGGCCAGCAGGTCCGAGAGTGCCGGCGCCAGCATACCCGGCGCACCGGTCGCATCCACACAGATGCCGTGCTTCCCGTCACTCTGGAGAAAAAGCCCGTCGGTTGGTGTGCTCATCCGGTTGACCTACCCAAGGCAAAGCATCCCTGACAGACAGCCTGTGTCATCATCCGAAGCCGAAGCCGCCACGCCCAAACGAGCCGGAGCGGCCGGCGCGGGTACCAGTAATCCGTCCGCCGGAGCCCACCCGCACCGTACTGCGACCAAACCCGCTTGGCTTGCTGCGTCCAATGCCCCGCGCGCCCCCTATCCGTGAGGATGAAAACATGGTCTGCCGCGGAGCCGGCGTGTAGCTTGGCACACGCGAGACCATCGGGTTCGTCGCCGGAGAGACCATGCGGTAGTAAGGCGTACGGCTGACATAGACCGGCGAGGGAACATAGTAGGGGTACGAATAGAAGAACCACACACTGCCCATCGGGTGCCCACCGTAGTAGTACCGGGGACGACTGGTACCCGCGCTTTGGTTCGGGGCAGGCATGAACTCGCTGGCCGGCAGGATGGCCACACTGATGCCGGCGTTTTTGTAGTCCACGAAATCCTCGTTGAGGTCGTCCATCTCCACCTTCCGGGAACTGTCCGGCGTCACGTAGATGATGTGCTTGATTCCGGCTTCAGTGAGCTTGGCCGCTGGCGGGACCTTGGCCAGATAGCGGTTGTCAAACTGGTTGTCAGCATCCTTGTAATCGTTGAGCCGGTAGGCGTCGAGCAGAAAGACCGGCGGGGCATGTTCCGGGAGGGTCGCCTGTTTGGCGGCAATTTCGTCAGCGTAATAGAGCATCGCCGCCAGAGTTTCATGCGACGGGACAACCCCAAGTGGGTGCGGATAGTTATCAAACGTCGTAATCAGGCGTCCGTGGGAGGCCAACCCGGCTCCGTAGGCAATGCTGTCGCGCCCGATGAGGTCCACAATAATCGCCGTTTCGCCAGGGTTGGCAGCATTGGCGAGGATGTCTTCGGCCAGCGCCTGTCCGCGCCCGTAGCTGGCATCCATACTTGGGCCAAAGATGGGCTTGAGCTGGCTTCTGAGTGACTCCGCCTGAAGGGACTGAATCAGGGTCGGCACAAAATACGGCTGCCATTTGCCGCGCGGCTCAAACGCTGCCAGCATGGCGTTCGAATCGAGATACTTCTGCCAGGCCTGGCTGTTTCGGGAATCAAGTTGCGTTGTCGGAACGCTGAAGGTCAGCGGACGGTTTTCCGAACCGATGTTCCAGCCACTTTTTTTCTGGAGTTCAAGCGAATCGGTGTCAATTTCCTCCTCGCTGAGCAGGGCGACAAGGGCCGCGACACCGCCGATAGTCACAGCCCCGGCGGCTGCCCCGCCAATGATCCAGCCCCGGCGTGAAACCTTCTGCCACCAGGGCTTGGAGGCGCTGGCATAACCCGCGGCGTAGGGACTGGCTGCCTGACCAGGTGCGGCATAGTTGACGCGCCCCACGCCCCCCGGCCCGGAAAACTGCTCGCCAAAGCTGGCCCCGGCTGGCCCGGACTCCGGGAAGTAGGGCGATTGGGAGCGGCCGGGCGGCACTTGAACCGGTGGCCTGCGGGAAGATGGCGGAACAGATTGCTCTGACATAGACAGATTCCAGGAATGACTGTTGAGGGCTGAGGCTGGCTTGAGGACAACGGTCGTGAGGCGCAGAGTGCGCCTAGTTACTTAGCACACTTTTCGGATGCGGTGAATTGTCTTTCCTGAACTTTGCCCTGTGACATTTCGCGTTGTTTTTTCGGGTTCGGTAGCGTAAAAGCCGACGTTAGGATGCGTTGCGCGCGCGTCTGACCTGACTGCATCAGATTGAGGTACTGGGTATGCCGACCACGGTGACGATCAATGGTACGAAACAAACCTGTGACGCGCCGCCCGAAATGCCCCTGCTGTGGGTGCTGCGTGATGTCCTGGGTTTGACCGGAACAAAATACGGCTGCGGTGCCGGTCTCTGCGGAGCCTGTACCGTCCACCTGGACGGTGTTGCCGTGCGGTCGTGCACGCTGCCGCTGTCACGGGTTGAAGGCAAGCGCGTTACAACCATCGAGGGGCTGTCGCCGGATGGAACGCATCCCGTCCAGCAGGCGTGGAAGCTCGAAGATGTCGCCCAGTGCGGCTACTGCCAGCCCGGCCAGATGATGGCTGCGGCGGCCCTGCTGGCGGCCAAGCCCAAGCCTACCGAAGAAGACATTGCCAGCGCCCTGGCCGGGAATCTCTGCCGGTGTGGGACGTACCAGCGCATCCGGGCCGCCGTACAGCGCGCCGCCACGTTGCAGAAAGGGGAAAAACGGTCATGACGCTGATTGTCAACCTTTCCCGACGCGAGTTTCTGGCCGGGGCGACGCTGACCGGTGTGGCTTTGACACTTGGCTGCCACGTCGAGTCGAACGGGGTGCGGGCGGCGGATTCCACCGCCCCGGTGCTCGCTCCCAATGCCTTCGTGACCATTCGCCCTGATGGGCGCATTCTCGTCACTGTCAACAAGACCGAAATGGGGCAGGGCGTACGTACCAGCCTGCCCATGCTGGTGGCCGAAGAACTAGACGCTGACTGGTCGCAGGTCACCGTGGAGACGGCATCGTTTGATCCGTCGCGCTATGGATTTCAGGGCACCGGCGGGAGCGGCAGCCTGCGGGGAGCCTGGGAGCCGCTGCGACGGACCGGCGCCACAGCGCGCGCCATGCTGGTCGAGGCGGCCGCCCGCCGCTGGAATGTCCCGGCCGATGCCTGTCGGACGGAAGCTGGCTTTGTGTTGCATCCTTCGGATGCGACGAAAAAACTCAGCTACGGCGAACTCGTCGCTGATGCCGCCAACCTTCCCGTTCCTGATCCCAAGGCGGTCAAACTCAAAGACCCCAAGGATTTCAAGCTCATCGGGCGGCGTGTGCCGCGCTACGACAACCCGGACATTGTCACCGGCAAGGCCGTCTATGGCATGGATGTGCGCCTGCCGGGGATGCGTTTTGCCACGATGGTGCATCCTCCGGTTTTTGGCGGCAAGGTCAGGCAGGTCGAGGACACTGAAGCCAAACGGGTGCCGGGCGTTGAACAGGTCTTTGTGACGGACCGGGGGGTGGCCGTTGTGGCCACCAACACCTGGGCGGCTTTTGAAGGCGCGAAAAAACTCCGCATCACCTGGGACGACGGCCCCCATGCGAAGTTGTCCAGTGCGGACATTCGCGCCATGTTCATTGAGAAATCCACGTCGCCGGGGGATGTCGCCCGGCAGGACGGAGACTTCGACAAGGCATTTGCTTCAGCCGCAAAACAGCTTGAAGCCGTTTATGAAGTGCCGTACCTGCACCATGCCACCCTTGAGCCGCAAAACTGTACGGCGCGGGTCAGCGCCGAAGGTTGTGAAATCTGGGCCCCAACGCAGTTCCCGAACTTTGTTATGGATGAAGCCCGACGCATTACCGGGCTGGATGCCGGGCGCATCAAAATTCACGTCACCCTGCTCGGCGGCGGTTTCGGGCGGCGGATTGAAGCCGACTATGCGGCGGATGCCGTTGAAGTCGCCAGGCGGCTCAATGGTGTCCCGGTGCAGGTGACGTGGACGCGCGAGGAAGACATGCAGCACGGCTGGTATCGCCCGGCCAGCCTGCACGTGGTCAAAGCCGGCCTGGCCGAAAACGGACAGCCGGTGGCCGTACTGCATCGGCTGGTGGCCCCATCCATTCGGGGGCAACGCCAGCCGGACGGGGGCAAAGGCGTCGATCCGGGGGCCATGGCTGGTATCACCACAACAGCCTACGAACTGCCGAATTTTCGGGCGGAGTATGTCCGCGCCAACACCGCCGTGCCGATTGGGTTCTGGCGCGCGGTGTTCGATTCGCAGAATGCCTTTGTGCAGGAATCGTGGATGGATGAGTTGGCCCATGCGGCCAAAGCCGATCCGGTCGAGTTCCGGCTGGTGCGGCTGGGGAAAGCACCGCGTTTGAAGCGGGTACTGGAAGTTGCGGCAAAAGCAGCCGGGTGGGGGCAGCCCTTGCCCAGGGGGCGCGCCCGTGGCGTGGCGTCCCATTTTTCCTTCGGCGCGTTTTGCGCCCAGGTTGCGGAAGTGTCCGTTGAGGATGACCTGCCGCGTGTTCACCGGATTGTCTGCGCCATGGATGTCGGTACGGTGGTCAACCCAAGCCAGGTCGAGGCGCAGATCGAGGGTAGTATCGCCTTTGCCCTGAGTGCGGCGCTGTACGGCGCGATCACGGTCGAGCAGGGACGGGTCGTGCAGTCCAATTTCAATGATTATCCGCTGTTGCGGATGGCCGAAATGCCCCGCGTCGAAGTCCATCTCATTCCCAGCAGCGAGTCTCCGTCAGGTGCCGGCGAACCGGCGCTGCCGCCCGTGGCCCCAGCCGTTTGTAATGCCCTGTTCGCTCTGACCGGGAAGCGGATTCGGAAACTTCCCATTGAGCTGGATACATGATCTGGTCGCAACGACGCCTGTGGTGGCTGGTTATCTGGTGGTTTGTAGCCAGCCACTGGGCTGTGGCGCAAAAACCCGCGGAAACGGCCCCTGAAAAAGCCCCTGAAAAAACGCCAGTGCCCACGTCGTTTGAAACCTACGATGTGCTTATCACGAACGCCCGCGTTGTGGACGGCACGGGCAATCCCTGGTTTCGGGCCGAGGTGGCCATCAAAGATGGTTACATCGTGCGCGTGGGGCGCAAGTTGCCCGGCCGGGCCACGACAGTAGTGGATGCCAAGGGACACATCCTTGCGCCGGGCTTTATTGATGTCCATGCCCACGTGGAAGACATCTTCCGCTACCCGGAAGCCGAAAACTTCATCCGCATGGGCGTGACGACGCTTGTGACCGGAAACTGTGGGAGTTCGGTGACGGATGTCGGAGCATTTCTGGGGGGCTACAAAGAAACACCGTTGACGGTCAACCTGGCAACGCTCATTGCGCACGGTTCAGTCCGGGCGGCCGTGATGAACTATGCCAACCGCGAGCCGACCTCCGAAGAACTGGCTGCAATGAAACGTCTCGTGGCCAAGGCCATGGACGATGGCGCAGTGGGGCTTTCCACGGGACTGATCTACGTTCCGGGGAGTTTCGCCAAAACGGATGAAATCGTCGCGCTGGCGGAAGTTGTCGCGGCGGCTGGCGGGTTGTACGTAACCCACATGCGCAATGAAGGCAATGGTGTGCTGGAAGCCATTGCGGAAGCCATCACCATTGGTGAGCGGGCCGGTCTGCCGGTGGACATCTCCCACCTCAAGGTGGCCACGCCCCGGCTGTGGGGGCAGGCTGACCGCGCACTGGAACTGATCCGGGCAGCACGCGCCCGGGGGCTGGAAGTGACAGTGGATCAGTACGCTTACACAGCGTCTTCGACTTCGCTGGAGAGCCTGCTGCCGGACTGGGTGCTGGCCGGTGGGCGCGAAGAGGCGCTCCGTCGCCTTGCGGATGCCACGCTCCGGGCGCAGGTCAAAGAGGAACTCAAAGCCAACCTGAAGGCCAAGACCCGCGAGGATTTCAGCTATGCCGTGGTGGCGTTTTACGGCGCAAATGTGGACTACAACGGCAAAAATCTCGTGGAAGTGACGCGCCTGGCCCAGGGCACGGATGACCTGGATGCCCAGACCGAGCAAATCCTGGTGATGTATGAGCAGGGCGGGGCCGGGATGATCTACCACACCATGCGGGAAGATGATGTGGCCACCATCATGCGCGAGCCGTTCACGATGGTGGCGTCTGATGCCGGCGTGCGCAAACTGGGCCTTGGCGTACCGCATCCGCGTGGCTATGGCAACAATGCGCGGGTGCTGGGGCGGTTTGTACGCGAGTTGGGGGTACTCCGTCTGGAAGACGCCGTACGCAAGATGACGAGCCTGCCGGCGCAGACGTTCCGGCTGGGGCGGCGGGGTCTGGTTCAGGAAGGTTTCATCGCCGACTTGGTGCTGTTTGATGACCGGACGATTCAGGATAACGCCACTTATGACGATCCCCATCACTTTCCAACCGGGATTCAGGCGGTGTTTGTTCGTGGAGTGGCCGTTCTGCAGGATGGCAAGCTGACCGGTGCGCGTCCGGGACAGGCCATCCGGCGGGCGGCCGCCGGGGAAGCCAGATAGACCCGGAGGGGCCGGATGAACGCGGAAGGGATTGAGCTTTCGGCGGAAGTGGCGACGGCGCTGGCACAGGGGCAGCCGGTGGTGGCGTTGGAGAGCACCGTCATTGCCCACGGGCTGCCCTATCCGGTGAATGTGGAGACGGCTTTGGCGATGGAGGCCGAAGTGCGCGCTGGTGGAGCTGTCCCGGCGACAGTGGGCGTAGTCGGGGGGCGGGTGGTGGTGGGGATGGACAAGTGTCTGATAATGCAATTTGGTGAATCTGCGTGTTGTGATACGCCCTCTGCTGAGGGAGATGTATCGCCCAATAAACAAACGGTGGCCAAGCTGGGGGCGCGTGATCTGGCGGCGGCCGTGGCTTTGGGCTGGGACGGGGCTACGACCGTCGGGGCAACCGCACGGGTGGCTGCCCTGGCCGGCATCGAGGTCATGGCCACCGGCGGGATTGGCGGGGTTCATCGCGGTGCTGCCCAGAGCTGGGACATCAGCAGCGACCTGACCGCCCTCGCCCGGTATCCGGTGCTGGTGGTCTGCGCCGGAGCCAAAGCCATTTTGGACATACCGGCCACCCTGGAGTGGCTGGAAACCCATGGTGTGCCGGTTGTGGGGTGGCAGTGTGCGGAATTTCCGGCCTTCTACACGGCGCGCAGCGGGCGGCGGCTGGGCTTTACTTTTGAATGTCTGGATGACCTGGCGCGTCTGTGGCAGGTGGAGCGTGCCTGGGGGGGAGGGGGCGTTGTTGTGGTGCAGCCGCCGCCGGAGGAAGTCCCCGGTGTCGAGGTCGCCATCGAGGCGGCCCTGTCACGCGCTGAAGCCCTGGGCATCCGGGGGGCGTCCGTCACACCCTACCTGCTGGCGCAGGTGAGTTCATTGACGGATGGCAAAAGCCTGGATGCCAATGTCAAACTGTTGAAGCGAAATGCCCAAACTGCTGCCAAAATAGCTTGTGCAATCGCGTCCAAAAAACGGAAAGACTGAGTATATATCCCAGTAAGAAAAACATTACAAACTGGCTAAGCTTTACTTGCAAAAAAGAAAAAAACGCCCGGAAGACCGGGCGTTTGCGCTTTCTGTTGAGCAGAAGAGGCTTCGTATTGTACCCAGGCTTATTGATTGGGAGCTGCCTGGGCGCTCGTCACGCTGAAGCGCTCACGTGAGCCATCGAACTTGATGCTCTTGAGCACGTTGGTGTCACCATTCTGGGTGAGCGCAATTTCATCACCGTTTGCCTTACGCTCATCGGTGGTAAGGCTAACTGTTGTCCTGGCAATGACTTCCTTGCCGTTGAGGATCGTCATTTCGCCAGTTTCCTTGTTGATCTTCACCTTGTAGGTGCCCTTTTTCACGACGGTGCCGTTGACCGATACATCCCGGTTGAGCGTCAGGGTTTTGGTCACTTCGCCTGCCAGAGCGGAAACGCCAAGCAGGGCCGTCAGGGTGAGACCAAGGATGAATGTCTTTCCGAAGAAACGCATAGGAACTCCTGTAAAAACTTTCCGAAGGTGGCGGTATGGTCGAACCTTCCAGTTCATTCCATACCATTGTCTTTCGACGCCTTCTATAACGACAGACGGGTTCCCAAGGTTCGGAAAAATTCCCGAAGATTTCCGTAATGCCCGAAGTGGACAAGATAACCGGCGGGGCGGCATCCGACGATCAGGCGCCAGGCGCCGCACGGGAACATCACCCGTTGGCCAGAAGCTGAACATCCGGTGTGACGACGGCTTTGGGAATCAGCGTCGGGAAGTAGGCGACGACTTCCTCGACTTTCGGGCGCCCGGAGCCAAAGCCCGTGACGGTCGGCGGCCCGTTGAGGGCCAGTGGGGCCAGCTCTTTGGTGAACCGCTCGACGCTGGCCTGGTCAGAGGAGCGGACAGCCACCCGCAGGACGACTTCCGGCAGGTCGCGGGACGGTTCTCCGGCCAGTTGCAGACCGTGGCACGCGCCAGCGCCGACGTATTCCGTCCAGATTTCGTCAAAGTGCAGTCCCAGGTCGTGCAGCCGTTGGCGCAGCATGGCATCGGCCCGGCGGGCTTTGGCGTAGGCATCCGGCCAGGCGTAGATGAGGCTGCCCACGGCCTTGTATCCGGCAAAGTAACTGGCCGAGACCTTGTAAAACTCCGTAGCCGGCCGGCCCTGAATGCCCCAGACCCGGACGCGATCGGTGTCTTCCTGGGCAAGCTGGATCGTCGTGAAGTCGGCAATGCAATCCGGCGTGATGTAGGTCGTCGGATCGCCCATTTCATAGACAAGCTGTTCCTTGACCGTGGCCACGGTGACGCGCCCGCCGGTGTTGGGGTGTTTGGTGACGACAAACGTCCCGTCTTCGTGCATCTCGATGATGGGAAAGCCGATGTTGGCGTAGTCCGGGGTCGTCTCCCAGTCCACAAGGCAGTTGCCGCCAGTGCACTGCGCTCCACACTCGATGATGTGTCCGGCGACCGTGCCGGCGGCGAGCCGATGCCAGTCATCGGCTGCCCATCCAAACTCGTGAATGCAGGGGGCAAGCGCCAGTCCAGTGTCAGTGCAGCGTCCGGTGATGATGACCTGGGCCCCCTGGCGGAGGGCCTCGGCAATGGGCTGGGCACCGAAATAGACGTTGGCGCTCTGGAGATGTGCGCGGACGGTGGCCAGCGGCTCGCCGGTATCGAGATTTTCAAAGGTGTGACCGGCCGCCATGAGTTCGTCGAGGCGTCCCAAAATGTCGTCTCCGGCGACGATGCCAATCCGCAGTTGGTCGGCCAGTCCATGCTTGGCCGCGACCATCCGCACAGCTTCGGCACAGGCCTGGGGGTTGACGCCCCCGGCGTTGGCAATGACGCGCACGTTTTTTGCCAGAACCTGCGGCAGGATGCGGTCCATCAGGGCCACGAAGTCAGTGGCGAAGCCGGCCTTTGGATTCCGGGACTTCTGCTTCTGCATGATGGACATGGTGACTTCGGCCAGATAGTCAAGCACGAGGTAGTCCACGGGTCCGCCTTCGATGAGCCGCACCGGTGCTTCCAGCCAGTCGCCCCAGAAGCCCTGCCCGCAAGCGATACGAATGGTTTTCATGGCAACAATCCAACCTGTTCCTTTCAGATGTTTGGCGTACGCCGGGCATGGTAAGCCAGTTGGCCTGCCGGCTGGAAGCGCAAATGAATCAGCAGTGTGGGCGGTTCCGGGCGGTTGGAGGTTGCGGGGGCTGGAAGGGAATCGGGGGCTGAACAGGCGCTCTTCCCGAAAAAAAATGGAACCTGCCGGGATGTGGAAGCGTATAATTACCCGCTGCCTCAGGCAGCAATCACTTCCTGGGGAGAGAATGCATGAAGCTCAGAGTCATTAGCAGCAAAAAATGTGGTGGGCGGCTTGTTGTGACGACAGCGTTGCTTTCAACCGGTACCCCGGCCCGGGTCGGCTGGTGGATCAGCGGAAAGAGCCATGAAGACCTGATTCAGGTTGATGACGATCCCTTTGCCTGGGATGACTACTATACAGAGGGACTTACAAGGACGAGTATTGGGAGACCTATGAACTGGCCCAGGAAGTAGCTTATTGGTGCAGTCAGAAGGGCCTCAACTGCACTCCGAATTTTTACCGAAAAAACGCCGTAAAGCCCTGCCCTTTAGGGCAGGGATATAAGGCGTTTTTTCGGTAAATTATTCATACGGGCTGATACAGCGGGGATCAAGCAAGGTAGCCTTTTCTGGCTCACGGGGAAACCAGCCTGCCGTCAGCTTGCAAATCTCCACCAACATCAACATTACGGGCACCTCGATTAGCACCCCCACTACCGTTGCCAGTGCCGCCCCAGAATTTAAGCCAAATAACACTACCGCTGTCGCGATCGCCACTTCAAAGTGATTACTTGCCCCAATTAGAGCGGCGGGAGCCGCATCCTCATAGGAAAGCTGTAACTTTAACCCTGCCACATAGGTCAGCAAAAAGATAAAGTTAGTTTGCAAAAATAGGGGTACGGCAATCAGCAAAATATCCAAGGGGCGATTAACAATCAATTCTCCCTTGAAAGCAAACAAGAGAATTAGGGTGATCAGTAATGCGGCGATCGCCACTGGGCTTAAGTATTTCAGAAACTGTCGCTCAAACCACTCCTTGCCCTTGTAGCGCAAAATCCACCAGCGCGAATAAATCCCCGCCACCAGCGGTAAACCCACATACACCAGTACAGAGAGAACAATGGTCTCCCAAGGAACTGGCAAATTATTCACCGCTAACAGCCAGCGTCCCATTGGCGCATAGAGAAACAGCATAGCTAGGGAATTGACCGCTACCATCACCAATGTATGACCCTGATTGCCATAGGAAAGATAGCCCCACATCAGCACCATCGCTGTACAGGGAGCGATCCCCAAGAGAATTGCCCCCGCAATATAGGAATTTGCCAGAGGTATCACACCTCCCCTAATTATTTCCTCTCCCTCAATCAACGGCTTAAATAGCCACCCCAAGAAAAATTGGGCAAAGACCACCATCGTAAAAGGTTTGATTAGCCAATTCACCACTAAAGTTAGAATCACGGGTTTAGGAGCGCGTACCGCTCTAGTGGCTTGGGTGAAATCAATTTTGACCATGATGGGGTACATCATGAAAAACAGACAAATGGCGATGGGGATGGAAACCTGATAAACACTCCACGAATCCAAGGTAGCGGCAACATTGGGAAACAACCGCCCCAACCCAATACCAGCAACAGTGCAAAGCAATACCCAAATCGTAAGGTAACGCTCAAAGAAGCTCAATTGACTGCCAGCCTTAATTTTTTCCGTCTTAGTCATGCAACAGCCTCTCTGACTTAGCCTAAATAATTGCCACCAGTTACAACTTTGGTAGTTCGTGGCTTCACAACAACTGCTGATCCGCGCCAGAAAACTAAGTTAGACAAACTTGCCATTACAGCAAACATTGACTGGGGCGAAACCTTTAGCTGACAAATTGTAATCATAAATACGCATAAAGAATCAGTAGAGGACTACTAATTAAAATGGATAGGTATCTATGTTAATGGCGATTGATATTTTGGCAAATCTTGGTCGCTGTGTCAATACCTAATTTTGATTTCAGCTACTCAGAAAGACTAGCGATTAATAGTTACCGCATAGGTGAGCAAATCTGCCCGAGATGGAGCAGAGCCATAGACCAGCGATCGCTGATACTGATCGTAGGCAGTGTAGCAATAGACTAAGAGAGGTTCTCCCAGCGGCACAGCCAAATGCTCACTCAATTGCTGATCCGCCCGGGTACACTCCAGACTCGCCTCTATCTTGGAAATATGGATACCGTTGCGCTCTAGGGTGGGGAAAGTCATGGCAGTTTTTAATTCATTAGCAAACTGCCGTCCCAATTCCAAAAGAATGTAACTCTTATCTAGGATTGCAGGAATTCCATCCAAAAGGAGAATTTTGCTTTGAAAACAAGCTAAATCACTGCCCAAAATCTCTTGCACCCGAGGGGGTGGACTAACCTCTTGAAACTCTAGGTGGCAAATGGCAGACTGCACCCCTTGGCGCTTCATATCCTCCTCGAAAAATATCAGCAGGCTAGACAGGGAATAAACCCACTTGCACTGATTTTTGACAAACACACCTCTACCATGCTGTGCACTAGCCAACCCCTGATGCACCAGATTATGAATGGCGCGCCTGATAGTAATGCGGCTGACTTGAAACTGCTCCATCAACTGATGTTCGCTGGGCAGTTGTTCGCCTACGGCATAGACTCCTGTTTCGATCCGCTGACGCAATACCTGAGAAATTTGCAAATGCAGAGGAATACGGCGATCGCTCATTCTGCTGTGTTTTGCGGATAAAAAATAATCGCCAAAAAGCGAATCGGCAATTCAATCAGGGCTTTTGGTCCATGGGGAATATGCCCCTTAAAAGTTAGAGCATCTCCCTCACACAAAGTGTAGCTATTTTGCCCATGACGATATTCCATTTTGCCTGACAGCATATAAATAAATTCGGTGCCCACATGCTCAAAAATAGGAAAAACTTCTGAAGCATCATCCATCGTAATCAGAAACGGCTCGAACTGCTTGACGGGTCCTTGATCGTAAGCTAACAAATGGTAGGTATGACCTCGCTTAGTCCCCCGCCGTACCACTTCCATACCGCAATTACGCTTCACCAACTGCGCCCCGCCCTCTGGCACATCGTAATCGCGGAACAGAGTCGCCAAAGACACCCCCAACGCCTTCGCCAGCTTTTCCAGCGTTTCTAGGCTAGTGGCAGTTTGGGCATTTTCAATTTTGGAGATCATGCCCCGCGAAATACCTGCATGATCCGCCACATCAGCAATAGTTAGCCCCTGCCGTTGTCGGAGTTCTTTAAGGGTATTGCCGACATACCGCTCCAGAGAACCGCCATTCATGCTAACTAAAGTTTGCGGAGATCGATGCCCGCCTCCCTGGCAAAGGTGTCGAGGCTTTTGTACTGTAGGGTTTTGATTGCTTTGGTCGAGAGCTTGAGAGTAACAAAACGCTTGCCCTCTGCCCACCAAATGCGTTTTTGTTGCAAGTTGACTTCTTGCAACCGCTTGTTGCGCTTGTGGGAAAAAGAGATAGTTACAGCATTGTTGGCTGTTTTACCCGTTAATTGACAGCGGCGGCTCATGGCTCAATTTCTTTACTAAAATTAGTGCTTATCTAGTATAGCATAACTAGCCAATTATTATGCACAGTGGTTCAGATACTCCTTTCTCACCCTCAAATTGGCAGTTTTCCCTCACTCCTCACCACTGTTCTGTAAGGCGAGGGAAGTATTCTTTTATCTGATGATTTGGGAACATTTGCCCTCTCCCACAGGGCGAGGGGAGTGTGGGAATGCATGCACATAGACTTCCTTCCATAGGGTGAAGGGAGTGCATTACTTCAAAGTTGCCATTTTCTGGCGAATCACTGGGGAATAGAGGCGCAAATAGTTCCAATAGTTGCCGAAGACTTTGGGAACATAATCTCTGGTTTCGGCATAGGGAATGTTCTCGATGAATTCATCGGGATCGCCAAGACCTTTTTCTCTCACCCATCGCCCGATCGCCCCAGGACCTGCATTATAGCTCGCCACAGCCAGCAGGGAATTATTTTGGAAACTGTTGTGAGTATAGTCTAAATACCAAGTGCCGAAGTTGATATTGTCTTCGGGATTGGTCAGAGAATAACTGCGAATGCCGCGCTTACTGGCGATCCATGCTCCTGTATCGGGCATTACCTGCATCAAACCCACTGCCCCAGAACGGGAGAGGATTTCTGGCTCAAACCGAGATTCTTGGCGGATTAAGGCAATCACCAAGGCGGGGGGCAGGCGAAACTGCCGCGACCAGCGATCAATCTGCGGCAAGTAGGGAAACGGATAGATGGCTTGTTTGTATTGGGGCAGAGCCATCAGTTGTTTAATTTCTGCTTGCTGTTGAGCATCGACATCAATCCATGTCAAGCTTTCCAACGCTCTTATACCATTCAAGTTGTCGTTCACCCCCAGCCGCAAGATGCCATCGCTAAATATCTCTTGGGGACTGAGGCGGCGTTTGCCCCTAATTGCGTTTTGCCAGTGGTCGTGTGCCTCACGATCCAACCCTATCAAATAGAGTTCATTGACCACATCGGAGACAGCGGGCAGGGGACTGCGTTTACTATCGGGTTGCAAGGCTAAATTGACATTACGCGCCGTGCCGAAGTCTCCCACCTCTTGCCAGCCTAAGAACACTGCCTATCGCCACGCAAAATAAGAATCGGGTTGCAGTTTGAGCGCAGTAGTAAAAAAGCGATTGGCTGTTACGGTATCTCCTAGCCGCTGAGACCAGCGACCTGCCCAAAAAGCTGACTCTGCCAAGATTTCACTACTAGGATTCTGGCTGATGATGGTTTGCACTGTGGCGATCGCCCCTTGCAGGTTGCCATTGCGGGCTTGGGTACGGGCATTGCGCCAGCGCAGTTGGGCTGAACTAGGAGAACTGGGATACTGCCCTAAAAGGGTCTGCTCGGCTTGACGCGCTGTGGCGGGATCGCCAAACTTCTCTTGGGAAAGTTCCCATAGCAACAGCAGGGCTTCGGCGTGGGTGTTGGCATAATTGCGGGCAATGCGATCGCTCGCTTGTTTCGCTTGATTTTGATCCCCGATCTGCATAATACGGAGCAAAGCTCTGGGAGCTTCGGGACTATTGGGATACTGCTGGACTACTCTTTGGTAGGCGGCGATCGCCCGTTGGGGTTGTCTTGCTCTCTGCCAACTTCTGCCCATGCGATAGGCGGTAAAACTATTGGGGGTGGCATTGGCGTAAGCATTGGCGGCACGGCTAAACTCAAAGTTATCGTAGTAGGCAGTGGCGATCGCCCACCACTGGTCTGGTGTCAAATTACTGCCCCCAGCCACCAAGCGATTGAGAATCGGCACAATGTTCGGCGTGTCAGGGAAATAGGTAACTAGCTGTAGGGCTGACTGCCGCTGTTGCGGTTGGCGGTTAATCGCCCTCAGCAGAGCAGTGCGGGTAAGGGGATGCTTGGGAAAGCGGCTGATCAGTTCTGCTTCTCGTCCCAAAGCGGCAAGGGCGATCGCCGAACTGGGGTTATTAGGATACTTGCTTAAAACTTCTTGCCACACTAGGTTAGCATTCTGGTTGTCTTGGGCAAGCTGGTAAGCCTGCGCCCGTTTGACCAATACATAATCTGCCAGCAGGGTATAATCTCGCTCTAGGTTGTCCAAGACATTCAGGGCAGAGCGGGGGTCATTGCTTTGCAGGTACAGGTCAGCCAACAACAATCGCTGACGCGGATCAGTGCCATTACTCCTCAGTTGGGCGATGCGCTGGTCGATGGGGCGGTAGGTCAAAGGATCAAAAACAGCGATCGCTCTCGAATTCAGACTGACAACAGCAGGGTTATCTATGGGGCGGTGGAGTTGGGCGCTGGCAAACACACTACCGAGCAAACTAACGCTAGCGATCGCAATCCATGACATAGTTTTCGGCATAAGCTAGTTGACATACTCCCCTGCCTAAAGGCAGGGGATTCTGATTACTGGTTCAGCGACAGCACTTATCGCAGAAGGTTGCCCTACTGCGACAGCGGTGCTTATCTCCCCAGTCGTTCGGGATTTCTCCCCAGTTCCCTTTTGCCCAAAGGTACTGTAGTGGCAAGTAGCGAATAGCGAACAGGGAGCGAGTAGCGAGCAGCGAGTAGCGAGTAGCGAATTACCTTCCGAACCACTCGCCACTCGCCACTCACCACTCGCCTCTGAACCACTCGCCACTCGCCACTTGCTTCCTTATTGAGGACAACTATGGGTTCTAGTGGATAGGGTTTTTACTACCATAATGCCCACAGTGACTACAGTCCTGTGTGGTGTACTGCGGCGGTACGCTGACTACTGCCTTGTCCCACACCTTGCCGTAGTAGTCCAGCCACGCAGTGAATTGAGACCAGCCAGCATCATGAATGGATTTGGCAAGATGATGATTTTTGACCAGGTTCTTCACCTGCAAGTCTTCATACGCCACGACATCGTGAGATGCCACCACGCACCGTGCCTGCTTAATTGCCCAGTCCTTACGCTGGCGTTGGACTTTCAGATGCACTTTGCCCAGTCGCTTTCTTTGCTTGTGGTAGTTCTTGGATTGGGATTTTGCCCCCTTCTTGAACTTCCGACTTAATCTGCGCTGGTGTTGCTTTAACCTCCTTTCACTACGCCTCAAAAACTTAGGATACTCTACAGGGTTGCCGTTCTGGTCGGTGTAGAAAGCCTTTAAGCCCAAGTCAATGCCAATAACATTGCCTGTGTATGCTCCCTGCTCTTTGCGCTCCACATCCAAGCAGAACTGAGCATAGTACCCATCTGCCCTGCGTATCACCCGCACCCGATTGATTTTGGAGTTTAGGATATGGTGTCTTGCCTCACCATTGCAGTACAGAGCAAAAGCACCAGCATTGAAGCCATCAGTGAAGGTGATAGACATTCCATCTCCTGACAGCTTCCAGCCAGATACCTTGTATTCCACAGAACGGCAATGCTTCTTGAACTTGGGATACCCTTTCTTGACCGCCTTGTTTCTGCAGTTGGTATAGAACCGAGAAATGGAAGCCCAAGCTCGCTCTGCACTTGCCTGCCTTGCCGCTGAGTTTAACTTCCTGACAAAGTCAAACTCTTTGGCCAGGTTTTTGCAGTGGGCATAGAGAACAGCTTTGTTTACGCTCTTGTTGTCCATCCAGTACCGCACACGTATGTTTCTGACAAACTGTGCGGTACGGATGGCTTCATCCAGAGCCTGATACTGCTCTGCTGTCCCGTTGAGTAGCTTGGCTTCCATGACTCTCATACTGCTATTTTATCACAGGTTTGGCTTGATAAAACAGCGTGCGCCTTATATCCCTGCCCTAAAGTGCAGGGCTTTACGGCGTTTTTTCGGTAAAACGGCGCTCCGAGCACCACGCCAAAGCGCACGAGCACGTAACCCAACGTGACAAAGAGCGTTATAACCAACAGGCCGCGCAGCAGCCAGGCGATCCACGCAGGCCAGCCTTCCACAAGCATAGCGATGAAGCGAAAGCCGGCCAATAACAGCGTTGCGTACAGGACAACCCCAACCAGAAGATTGAGACCAACCGGAATAGCAACGTAGCGCCAGAGCGCCGGTTGGCGAACCAGCAGACGAATGGCGCGCCAAGGGCAGCCGGCGCCGCGCAAGAAGGCATACATAGGTGATGCCCGCCGGGACAGGGCCGCGCGCCGAAGCCGGTTTTTTCAGCGGACGCTCGGATCAACCATGACCGATGTGGGACTGCCCGGTTCCGGCGCCGGTGTCACATCGGAAAGGACGGAGTCCAGGTCGGCTTCGTTGAAATCCAGTTCTCCAACGAATGGCCGCAACAGTTCTGACAGCCGCTGGCGTTCGGCGTTGAGCCGCGCCTCAAACTCCCGCGCCTGACGTTCGGCTTCCTGGGCTTCCTGAACCAGGCGTTCCTTTTCCTCTTCCTGCCGCCGGATGAATTCCAGGCGCTCCGCCTCCATTTCCTTGAACCGCTCAGCATTCCGACGTTCGAGACTGTCGGCCCGCTGAAGCAGCGTTCCGTGGTACGCATCGAGCGCCTTGACCTTGCGGGCCGCATCGGCCTTTGGTTCTTCAATAGTGTGTCCTTCGCGGTCAAGCGCAAACTTGAGGGCAATGACCTTGGTTTCCGGCGGTGCATTGGCGATGATTGGGTTGGCAATCATCTTTTCCAGCTCTTCAACGCCACAGGGCGAGACTGGAACGCGCGCGCTGCGATAAATGGACTCAAAGCTGCGCAGGTGCGGGGGTACGTCCTCTTCCGGTGGACGTGGCGGCTCGTGCGTCCGTTCCTCATGATGATGGCGACGGTCGCGCTCATCGCGGTTGCTTTCCGGTTTCGAGCCAAAAAACCTACCGAGCATGCCAGTTCCGTTGCTCATAGACGCCTCTTTCGACCGGGAAGATCATCCCGGCGCATCCGAAGTCAACTGCACTTGGGTACTGGCCTATTGTGTGTGAAAGCTGGACCGGAAACAAGCCACTCCGGGACAACTTCCACCCAGCCGTATGTTGCATCACGCTTGGCTGTGCAGGTCAGCCCGCATAATCACGTTGTCCCCCCGGCTTCCATCCTTTGCGTGTAGGTAAAGGCTTATGACATCACCCCTGCCCGCTGCCAAGCTTGGCGACATCGTGGCGCGTTTTTCGGTTTTCACTGGCTTCTGGGCAATTGCCTATTTCTTCATGTGTCTGACCGCCTTTGCCATTGCGCATCCCCGGTGGACATTCACAGTGGAGGTTGGGGCCTTCCTGACGTGGTTTGCCATCTATTTGACGGTTGCCCTGACGCTGGGGAATCTCATCGGCGTGGTCTCCAATCTCCTCCGTCCCCATACCGGTACAGTGACCCATGGTGACTTCGATGGGCGGTTTGCTGGGAACTGGCGGCAAGTCATCCAGTTCTGCTTCGGAACGCTCGTCTCCGGCCTTGTCTTTCTGGCGCTGGCCAGACTGACGGGCAGCCTGGCACAGCAGTGGTTTGACGCTCCGTTGGACATCCTCAACGGCACGTCGCTTGGTGTGGCTGCCCTGGCGGTGGCCATTGAGAGCACAACGACGACCCTGCTCGTGCTGGGCATTATCTTTTATGTCAAAGGTCAAATCGAAGCGGTTCGCGCCACCCACCCGCCCGACACCGCCAGCGCACCCGGCACGGTCGGAACCCCCGTGCCGGGCTAGTTTTTTCCGGGTGGCGCTGCCCGGTCGCCCGTTAGAAGGCGAATTTGAAGGCGAACTGCACGATACGCGGCCCCGTGGTGGCCTCCAGAATGCGCCCGAAGTTGGGCGTTCCCACCACGTTGCCGGGATTGGCGAAGTTCGTCTGGTTGAAGATGTTGAAGAACTCCGTCCGAAACTCGGCCCGGTAACGCTCGCGGAACACAAGAAACTTCACAACGGAGAAATCCGTGTTGCACTGCGCCGGCCCCCGCAGGGTGTTGCGACCGACCGTGCCAAAGTTCCCAACACCAGTTGAAGCAATAAACCGGCTCGTATCGAAGTACCGGTCGAGGCGGCGGCGCACATCGCCAGAGAGACGACCATTGCCCTGTCCGACCGGAGCGTAGGAGGCGCGTGCCCCGTCGCTCAGCCCGGTACTGCTGGTAATGGTGAAGGGCAGCCCGGTCTGGACAATCGAAACACCGGAAAGCTGCCAGTTGTTCGCCAGCGCCTTGAGGGCAAAGTTGTCACCGCCATAAAACTTGGGCAGGTCATAGACGAAGCTCACCACGAGCCGCTGCCGCCGGTCAAAGTCCGCTGTGGCACGGTTGCCACGGAAGGTAGCCTGGTCGCCAAAATCCGGCGACACATCGCTGGTTCCCAGTGACGAAAGCTGACCGGAGTACTCATCAATGGCGTGTGCCCATGTGTAGCTGACCAGCGCCTGAAGTCCCTTTGACAGCCGCCGCGTCACCGTGGCCTGCAGGGAGTTGTAGCTCGCTACAGCCGACGATTCCTGCACCGTGACCGAAAAGGAGTTCAGGCTTGGCTGGGTAATCTGGGACAGGATCGTGCCGAACGGACTTACCGTGCCGCCGGGGGCAAAGGGCTGGTTGACATTCTTGAAGCGTTGCAGCTTGCGCGTCTGGGAGCCGACGTAACTGACTTCAAGCTGGGTGTCCTTGATGAACTCCCACTGGAAGCCGAGCGAGTACTGCTGGACGTAAGGCGTCCGCAAGTAGCGTCCGGGGTAAATGCCCTGGACGGCTACCTGCCGTCCGCCCAGGCAGAAGGGAAGTCCACGGTTGGGTCCGGGTGCGCCGGTGCAGCTTGTGCCGGGGAAAAACGACGGATTGCCCGTGTCAATCGGTCCCTGCGCGGTCGGGATGGGAGCAAAGGGGTTGGAAAGCCCGCCACCGGCTACGGCGGGGAAGAACGGCACAAGCGGAAAGACCGGGAAGCTGAAGCTGGAGTTGATGACCGTACGGGCGTTGAAGCGGTCATAGTAAACTCCATAGCCGCCTCGCACGACAAACCGATCCGTGGGCAGTGGCTTGAACGCCAGCCCAATGCGCGGTGCAAAGTTGTTCCAGTCCGGGTCAGTAAAGCCACGCCGGCTGTCGCGGGTAATGCCCGGCAGTCCCACGCGGTTGTTGGACGGCACAAAGAAGCCGGCAAAGGTGCCTGCCAGGTTGGAAACGCCATTGGGCCCGACGCCAACAACCGACCGCGCTACAGCTTCATCAAAGGTGGCCATCAACCCGTCCACTTCGTAAAACGGGCCAAAGTAGTCATAGCGGACGCCCAGGTTGAGGGTCAGCCGGTCGTTGACCTTCCAATCATCCTGGAAGAAGAACGTAAAGTCGTTGGCGCGGAAGTCACGTTTGGCCCCGCCCGGCGAGATGACCGACAGGAAAGGTGAGGTCAAACCGTTAGCAACCGACGACAGTCCCGGATTGACGCCGGTAATCAAAAACTCGGTAAAGGGCAGGGTGGGCAAAAACTGGGGTGCGCGGTTGACCGAGCCGGGAGGAATGCCCAGCGCCGCAAAGGCTCCCAGTCCCGCTGCATTGGCAAAGCCGCCGGTAAACTGAAGCAGTCCCCGCGCGCCGACATTGAAAAACACCCGCTGGCGGTAGGGACGCACTTCGCCGCCAAACTTCATCGAGTGCGCTCCGGCCGTCAGCGAGAGCGTGTTGTTGAACGTCCAGCCTTCCGTGGTGTTGAAACTGTCGGACGTTGTGGCCGGGCCAACCGAAAACATGTTCGAGAAGACAAAGCCCGGCAGACCCGGAAAGCGCGCGCTGCTGGGCGAGTTGATGCCAAAATCAGCCGCCCGGAACGGTTCGGTGGGTTTCCCCTGCGTAATCAGGCGGTTGTAGCCAAACCGGAATTCGTTGATGAGCGTCGGGGTGATGATGCTCGTCCACGAAGCGGTTGTGACGCGGTTGTTGGTGATGGCATCCACCGGATAGCCCGGCAACTGCAGGGCGTTCCCACCGCCGAACTGACGAAACAGGCCCTGTTTGACCGTGTTGTTGGCAAAGAAGAACTTGCCCGACACGCGGTTGTTGTCGTTGATTTGCCAGTCGCCATTGGTGTTGAACTGTTCTTCCCGGAAGGTGGATTCGGCTACCTGGACGCCAGTCGTCCGCCCGTTGCCGCTGGGGATGAGAAACTCCCCGTTGGGATAGCGGGCCTGCAGCAAACGCACCTGTGGAGAATTGGCAAATGCCGCTGAGTTGATGAAGGGGGCAAAGCCAGGGGCGCGACTCAGGGCAATGGCCCGGATGGCTGCCAGGGAGCGGTCGTCGGTCAAATCCGGCGCCGGATTGAACGGTGCAATGCTGTTGTTAGTGGACGTGCCATTGGTTTCACGTGTTCCCTGGTAGGAACCAAAAAAGAACAGGCGGTTTTTGACGATAGGACCGCCAATGGTCCCGCCATACTGCTTGCGGTTGTTGGCCTGACGCGGAATCCCGCCCCGTTTCAGAAAGAAGTTGTTGGCGTTGAGTGCCTGATCGCGCAGGAAGAAGTAGGCGTTGCCGTGAAACTCGTTGGTGCCGCTCTTGGTGATGGCGGCCACGATCCCCCCGGCGTTGCGTCCGGCCGAGGCATCGTACTGGCTTGTCTGGACGATGAACTCCTGCAGGGTGTCGGTGGCCGGAACGGCCAGATTGGCAAAGGAGTTGGTGCCAATCGAGTTGGCGTCAATGCCGTTGATGATGATCGAGTTGCTTGTGGTGCGCTGACCGTTGACGTTGATGGCCGTGTCGCCGCGTCCCACCTCCGATGTGTTGAAGATGTTGGCGGCAGTACCGGCAGAAAGCGCCAGAAGTTGCTGGAAGTTGCGGGTCGGCAGGGGAAGCTGGCGGATGTTGCGCTCATCCACGACGCGCCCATGCGCGGCCGAATCAGCCTGAATCAACGGCGCTTCGCCCGAAACGTTGATGACCTCCGATGCCGCTTCTCCGATTTCAAGCGAAACATCATTCGTTGTCACTCCGGTAATGTTGACCGTGATGTTTTCGGTCACGCTCGTCTTGAAACCCGACGAGCGGACTTCCAGCCGGTACTTTCCGGGCGGGAGCAGGGTGAACACGTAGTCGCCGTTGCCGCCGGTCGTCACTTCGCGCTTGCTGCCGGTGGCCTGCTCAATGAGCGTGACCGTTGCCCCGGCAACTACTGCCCCCTGGGGATCGCGAACTGTGCCGCGTAACTGCCCGGTGCTGGCTGATTGGGCCAGGCCGGGAAAGACGGCAAAACCCAGAATGAAACACAGGGCCAACATCACACCTGCCAGTGCTTGTCCACAACACAGTTGCGTCAGACAGCCGTTTTGCGGGGCAGACCATCGGCTGTCCATCATCCGGTTTTGACGCAACCTTCCGTTACACCACTCGAAGGCCATGGCTGCTACCTATCCTTTTTCCAGAGGGAAATTGCGTGCCGCCCATGGGTGATGCTGCACTGTAAGTGTGGCGCATCCTGCACAGAAGCAAGCATTTTGAGCGGCGTGACGCAAAGATAGCCCGCGTCTGAAACAGCGTCAATTGCGTGCTGGAATAGGTCTATGGAATGCCGCCTGCCGAAACCCGATTCATCCGCCCGCCAGCAGGTTCATTGCCTGCTAGCTGTTGACAAGTTCCCGGGCCCGCTCAGCAGCGCGCACCACAGCTTTGATGAGCGTGACGCGCAGCTTGCCCTCTTCGAGTTCAAGCAGCCCGTCCACGGTGCAGCCGGCCGGTGTCGTGACGCTGTCCCGCAGCAGCGCCGGGTGCTGTCCGGTTTCCAGCGCCAGCTTCGCTGCGCCGAGCATGGTCTGCGCCGCCAGCAGGGTCGAAATGTCACGCGGAATGCCGAGCTTGACGCCGGCTTCCGACAGGGCTTCGAGCACCACGTAGATGTAGGCCGGGCCACTTCCCGACAGACCCGTAACCGCATCCATGAGCTTTTCTTCGAGAAAGGCGGTGCGCCCGACGGCGCTGAAAATTTCCTCGGCCAACCGCTGATGCTCCGGCGTGGCGCGGCGGCCGGCGCACAGGACGGACATGCCCTCGTTGAGCAGCGCTGGCGTATTGGGCATGGCGCGGATGACAGCCGCCGGAACCGGCAGGCGTTCTTCAATGAAGGACGTACTGACCGATGCCGCCACGCTGATGAAAAGTTGTGACGCGGAAACGGCCGGGGCAATGCTTTCGAGAACGGCCGTCATGTTCTGGGGTTTGACGGCCAGAATGACAATGTCGCGCCCGGCGACGGCCGCAGCATTGTCGGTCGTGACCGGAATGCCAAGCCGCAAATCCACCCGCGCCAGGGAAGCCTGCCGGGCTACGGAGCCGATAAGATTGGTACGCTCAACATCCGCCCGGCGGACGAGTCCTGAAACCAGTGCCTCACCCAGTTTGCCGACGCCGAGGATGGCAATTTTTTTGTCGTAGAGCATAAGCTGACGCCATGTGGTTGAATGGTTTTGCCGAACTTTCGGATGTGATGTTGTAGCACACCAGACGGGGGGTGCAGCGCCGGATGGCACAGCCGGGGCGGAGGGGCATCCGCCACGTGCCTTTTCCGGTTTTGGCACGCAGATGCGCGGATGCACATCAGGCCGTACCTGAAGACGACCTCCGGGCCTGAAGACGACCTCTGGGGCTGTTGCGGGTTGATTGGAAAACTGGCCGGGCAGTCTGGTGTCGGAATCGTTCCCCGGTCTATGCTGTCCGGCAAAAGAATGTTGAACAAGTCGTTGCGACGTGACGTGCCTTCAACCGGCTGAGCCTGCGGGCCGTTGGGGAAATGCGTCCGCGACTACGGAATGGATGAGAAGATGCTGGAGACAGATGCCGCCCGGCGGCTGATCGCAGCCCACCACTGGCACCACGATTTCGAGGTGATCCCTGGTGTTCGGACGCATGGCACGTACAACCCGGAGGGACTGTGGCTGGAGCTGGAACTGCCGGAAGACCTGACCGGTATCCGCCTGGCGGACGTGGGGGCCTCGAACGGGTATTTCAGTTTCCGGGCGCATCGGCAGGGAGCCTCCGTTGTTGCGTTCGACTACCGCCACCGGGATAACTCCGGCTTTGCGCTGCTGTCCATGATTCAGGGCGTGGACATCCCACACCATCAGGTCAATGTTCTGGACGCTTCGTTGAGCGCCTATGGGCCGTTTGACATCGTGCTTATGCTGGGGCTGCTCTACCACACGGCCGACCCTTACCGCGCTCTTTCCAACGGCGCGGCGCTGGCGTCGCATCGGCTTCTGATTGAGTCCTATTGCATAGATTCCGAGTTGCCGGAAGCCCTGCGGTCTGAGCCAGTGATGCGCTTTCTCCCAGACCCTGAACGGTTCCCGGACCGGGGACAGCCGAATGCAGACGCAAGCAACTTCTGGGGATTTACTTCCGTGTGCCTGAAAATGATGGTCGAGGACGTGGGCTTTGCCGTTGATCGGTTGCGGGTCAGGGAGCAGCGGGTGCTGCTCGATGCGCACCGGGTGGGCGGCGAGGAGCGCCGCCAGCGCCTTGCCTACCGTTGCATGGACCATCATCCTCCGGCTGGTGATCCCTCCGAGCCGTCTTCCTGGACGATTTTTTAGCCCCGCCCCCGGCTACCTTGCCATGCTGTTTGCCCTGCGTATGTTCTGGCGCGAGATGCGGGCCACCTGGCGTCAGATGGTCTTTTTCCTCGTCTGCCTGGCTGTGGGGACAGGGCTGGTCATCACCCTCCGCTCGGCCATTCAGAACCTGCGCGTGGCGCTCGTCCGGCAGTCCCGTGGCTTTCTGGCGGCCGATGTGGAAGTCCGGTTGCCTTACGGGCGGCTGGCGGTGTTGCGCCCCCGTCTGGATGCCGTCCTGCTCACCTTTCCCGATGCCACTCGCACCGATGCCATCGAGCTGGCGACGGGTGTTGTGACTGACCGGGACGAAGCGACGCGCGTGCTTGTGCGCGCCGTGGATGAACGTTACCCGCTCGATGGGCAAATCCTTCTGGAAAGCGGAACGTACCACTATGACCTGCTGACCGGGCGGGGGATTATCGTGGCGGCATCCCTGCTGGACCGCCTGGACACTGCCGTGGGAAAGCCGCTGAAGATTGGCAATCAGACGTTCACCATTCGCGGCACCTTCCGCCGCGAGGATACGCCGACGGCCATCGGCGCGTCACCGCTCGTTCTGATGTCGGCGGCTGATATGAAAACGACGGGACTGTTGACACCTGACGCACGCGCCACCTATGCCGTACGGTTGCGCGTTGGCGACCGTCCCGACCGCATCGCCGACCTGGCCCGTGCCCTGCGCCAGGAACTGCCGACGAACAGCGGGGTGTCGGTCGAGACCGCCCGCGCCCGTGAAGCCCGTGTGGCTGCGCCGCTGGACGAAACCGAAAACTTTTTTGGACTGGTCGGCATTGCCGTCACGATGCTGGGCGGCGTCGGTATTGCCAGTGTCACCTACACCATCATCGGTCAGCGCATCCGCGCCATTGCTGTCCTCAAGTGTCTGGGCGCTTCCAGTTCTCTCGTGTTTGGCGTCTATACACTCCAGATGGCCATGCTGGGGCTGCTGGGCAGCGCCTGCGGCTGGGGACTGGCGGCGTTGTCCGTCCGGGGGCTGGGACCAAAGGCCGCCGGACAGTTTCCCTTTCCGGTGGTGTTCGAGCTGACCTGGTCTGCCATTGGGCAGGGCTTTGGTGTCGGACTCATCGTGGCGCTGGCCTTTTCGGTCGTCCCGCTGGCCGGTGTGCGCAATGTCAAGCCCAATCTGCTCCTCCGCAGTCGGGTCGAACCGCTGGCACTGCCGCTGCGCTGGGCGCTTCCAGTGGGACTCGTCGCTTTGGGCGGGCTGTATGGACTGTTTCTCTGGCAGGCAGGTTCATTCAGTCTGGGCAACACCGTGTTCCAGGCCATGGCCGTGACCCTGCTGGTGCTCTACGCCGTCAGTTGGGTGGTCATCCGGCTGGCAGGTCTGGGGCGGCACGTGCCCCTGTTCACCCTCCGGCAGGGACTGGCGGCACTGCGCCGGCCCGGCAACCAGGCCGCCGTGATTGTGATGACGGTCGGCGTGGGACTGTTCTTTGCCCTGACCGTGCGCCTGGTGGAGCGCAATCTGCTCTACAGCGTCAATCTGGCGGCCGCCGAAAACCTCCCGAACCTGTTGTTGTTCAACGTCCTGCCTTCCCAGACCGACCGGGTCGGGGCCGTCGTGGAACAACATCTGCAAACCCGTCCGACCTTTATTCCGCTCATCTCGGCGCGGATTACAGCCATCAACGGCCGGCGGATTGACTTCGCCGCCATCCGGGAAGCCGGACGGCGGGCAGCCGTTGACCGTGAGTTTCGCCTGACCTACCGGGCCGAACTCGATGCCGGGGAAACCGTCGTGGAAGGGAAGTGGTGGGCCCCCACGCCCTCGGACACCCTGGAGCTGTCGCTGGAGACCTTTCTGCAAAACAATCTCGGTGTGCGTGTCGGCGACCGCCTGACGCTTGACATCCAGGGGCGGGAAGTGACCGGCATCGTGAGCAGTATCCGGCGCATCGAGCCGCGCCGCAGCCAGCAGTTTTTTGCCATTGTGGCCCGGCCGGGGAAGGTTCTGGAGCAAGCGCCACAGACCTTCCTGGGAACGGTCAAAACGGATGTCCTTGACCGCTCGCCCGACGCCTACCGCAAGCTGACGGCAGCGGTCACCAGGGTGTCTCCCAACGTTCTGGTCGCGCTGACGAGTGAGTTCCTGAAAACGGTGCGCACGATTCTGGAGGGCCTTCAATCGGCACTGACCACAATTGGCAGCCTGGTTGTGTTCAGCGGCGTGGCCATGCTTATCGGGGCTGTGACCCTGACCCGCTATCAGCGGCAGTATGAAACCGCCTTGCTCAAAACCCTTGGGGCGCGTTTCGTGACGCTTATCGGGCTGACCCTCATCGAATACGGTGCGCTGGCTGTGGCGGCCGTCATCATCGGCGGCGGCGGGGCGCTGGGGGCAAGCTGGTACATCACCCGCTACGTCCTGCGCAGCGAGTGGCTTCCGTTCTGGGAAGACTGGCTCATTGGTGCCGGGGGAACGTTTCTGCTCGTCCTTCTGGTGGGGGGCGTGGCCAGTTGGGACATCCTCCGCAAAAAACCACTCGGCATCCTGCGCAGCGGAGACTAGCGCACGCCCTGGCGGCGGCTTTGTTTCGCTCAGTTTGGCCAAACTGCGAAATGCTTTAGAATGCTGCCCCGGAGCGGTCGTCAGGGCTTCAGGCACAGGCCTGACGACTGAAAAATGTATGTTACGCACCATTGTTCGGTTCAGGGCCTGGTTTCTGGAAGGCGCACGTGATCGGACGCTTTCCGCTGCCAAGGCCCGCGTCCACACCCATCCCACCAAGCCCTGGTGGCAGGTGATGTGCCTGACCGGTGTGGATTACTTCTCGACTCTGGCGTATCAGCCCTACATCGCTTTTCTGGCCGTGGGCGCGCTGGCACCCGTCGCCACGCTGTTTCTGGTGGCGCTGACCCTGTTCGGGGCGGTGCCCATGTACTGGCGTGTGGCCCGCGAAAGCCCAAACGGGCAGGGCAGCATCGCCATGCTCGAACAACTGCTGCCGGGCTGGCGGGGAAAGACCTTCGTTTTGTGTCTGCTGGGTTTTGCCGCCACGGATTTCGTCATCACCATCACGCTTTCGGCGGCCGACGCCGCCGAGCACCTGATTGAAAATCCCTTCGCGCCGCACTGGCTCGACCACCGGTTGCTGCTGACCTTTTTCCTGCTCGTCCTGCTGGGAGCCATTTTTCTCAAGGGCTTTGCCGAAGCCATTTATCTGGCTGTCGGGCTGGTCATTGCCTTCATGGGGCTGAATGTCATCGTCATCGGCCGGGGGCTGTACGAAATCATCACCCACCCGGAGGTGTTTCCCCGCTGGCAGCAGGCATTGGCGGCGGGTGCTTCCCACGGCAATGTGTGGCTGATTTTCGTGCTGTCACTGCTGGCTTTCCCCAAACTGGCACTTGGTCTGTCCGGTTTTGAAACCGGTGTGACCGTCATGCCCCTCATCAAGGGCGATCTGACCGACACGCCCGACAACCCGGCCGGGCGCATCCGCAATGCGAAAAAGCTGTTGCTGACGGCGGCGGTCATCATGTCGCTGGCGCTCATTGGCAGTTCGCTGGTGACGACCCTGCTCATCCCGCCGTCCGCGCTCGAACCGAACGGCAAGGCGGCCGGGCGCGCGCTGGCCTATCTGGCGCACGAGTTTTTCGGCGTCGGTTTTGGGACGCTCTACGACCTGACGACAGCGGCCATTCTGTGGTACGCCGGCGCTTCCGCCATGGCCGGGCTGCTGAATCTCATTCCGCGCTACCTGCCGCGCTACGGCATGGCCCCGGAGTGGGCGCGGGCGAATCGCCCACTGGTGGTGGTCATCACGGGCGTAACACTGTTCGTCACCTGGTTTTTCGACGCCAGCATTGAAGCCCAGGGCGACGCCTATGCCACCGGCGTGCTCATGCTGATGCTGTCGGCCTCGATTGCCGTCGTCATCTCGGCCCGCCGCGATGGAGGCTGGACCTACGCCGGTTTCATTGCCATTGCGTTGGTGTTTGCCTACACGACGCTCGAAAACATCCGCGAACGCCCAACGGGGCTGAAGGTCTGCCTGGCGTTCATTCTGTCGCTCATCTTTGTTTCGCTGGTGTCGCGGGCGCTGCGGGCGACAGAGTTGCGGACAAAGCGGGTCGTTCTGGATGACAAGGCCAAAAAGTTTCTGCACGAAGCCGTCCGCAACAACATGCTCCGCATTGCGGCCAACCGCCCCCAGACCGGCACCGAGCGGGAATATGCCCGCAAACGCGCTGAACTCAAGCGCGTGCACCGCATCAACCACGATGAACCGGTGCTGTTTTTCGAGGTGCAGATCGTCAATCCCTCCGAGTTCAATGATGAGGTGCTTGAAGTCCACGGGGTGGCGGTGGGGAAGCACCGTGTTCTGCGCTGTGACAGTCCGGCCGTGCCCAACGCCATTGCGGCCTTTCTGCTCCATGCCCAGAAGGAAACCGGTGTGATTCCCGACGTGTACTTTGGGTGGACGGAAGGCAGCCCGATTGGCTACGCCTTCAAGTATCTGTTTCTGGGCGAAGGCGACACGGCTCCGGTGGTTCACGAGGTGCTGCGCAAAGCGGTTGATAACCCGGAAAAACGCCCCTGTGTCCATGTTGGTTGAACTGGAGCCGACGGATTTGCCGATTGAGGGAGGCGGGGCCGCTGATACAGTGGGCGGGCTTTGCGGCAGCAGCTTGTGTATCACCGGCCTCCGGCCGGGCAGAAGGCACCGTTGCCCGACCTGCTGGATTGCCATCAGGACGGGCTGCCGCAGCGGGATGACATTCGGGATGACACATTACCGTGGTAGGCATCCGCTTGGGTGACTGGGATTGATCAGCCCTGCCGGTGGTTGCCGGGACGCCAAGCCGGTTACTTGCCTGACGGAGCCAGCCGGCAAGATGCTCGCGGCCGGAATCGAACCGGCGACCTACCGCTTAGGAGGCGGTTGCTCTATCCACTGAGCTACGCAAGCACATCTGCCGTCTGCCGGACAATCGCTACCCGGAAAGAAGCTGCGCTGTCAAGCCGCCGGAGGATGGAAATGATGTCTGGCAGGTTTTGAATGGCGCCGAATCGGGGGTTGCGGGAGTCCGCGTGAACCAAAACGATGCGTGACGCACGCCAGTTTTCTCCACAGAACAATCAGATGGACGACGCCGACGAGCCGGTTCATAACTGGTATCGCTTCGTACTGTCGTTTCCACCTCACCTGGTGCGCCACTACCTGCACCGGTTTGGCGTTTCGGAGCACCACTGTGTTCTCGACCCATTTTGCGGAACGGGGACGACCCTCGTCGAATGCAAGAAGCTCGGCATTCCCAGCGTCGGCATTGAAAGCAATCCCGTGGCCTGGTTTGCCAGCCGGACCAAGGTGGATTGGCGTCCAGACCCGGATGCGTTGTCAGTCCACGCTGAATGGGTTGCCGGCAAGACTTGGGCGGCACTTCGGGCGTCTGGCATTGCCGATGAGGCGTTTGGACTGTTTGCTGCGACGAATGGCAACCGCACTCCACCGCCTCTGGAACTCAGAGAGCTTCCACCGAAACAGATGGAGTTGCTGCTGACCAACTCCATAAGTCCGCTCCCTCTGCACAAAACCCTCGTTCTTCTCGAACATTTGCAGGCCGATACCGATAGCCGTTGGCGCCACCACGAGTTGCTGGCGCTCGCCAGGGCCCTGGTTGAGTCCATCAGCAACCTCCGTTTCGGCCCGGAGGTGGGCGTGGGAGCCGTCAAGCCGGATGCGCCGGTCGTCAGCAGTTGGTTGGAGCGGGTCAGGTGCATGGCGCAGGATTTGCGCCAGATGCGTGGACGCGACACTCCGGCCCGGGTGTATCTCGCTGATGCGCGCCAACTTTTGGATGTGCTCCAGCCACAGTCCATTGATGTTGTCTTTACGTCACCGCCCTACCCGAACGAGAAGGACTACACCCGGACGACGCGCCTGGAGTCCGTTGTACTGGGTTTCATCCGGGATCGCGCCGATCTCAAGGCCCTCAAGCGCGGGTTGATTCGCTCAAACACGCGCGGAGTGACCAGCGAGGACGATGACGATAGCTGGGTCGCCGCCTGTCCGCGCATCCAGGCCCTGGTGGAGAGCATCGAGGCACGCCGGCTGGAACTTGGCAAGACCAGCGGTTTTGAACGGCTCTACGGCCGGGTGACAAAGCTGTATTTTGGTGGAATGGTGCGCCATCTGTCCGAGTTGCGTCAGGTGCTGCGTCCTGGTGCACGCTTGGCCTATGTCGTTGGCGACCAGGCTTCGTATCTGCGCGTGCTGATCCGTACGGGACAAATCCTGGCCGAACTGGCGCAGGACTTGGGCTACGAGGTGGAAAGCATCGATCTCTTTCGCACGCGGCTGGCAACGGCAACCCGCGAACTGCTGCGTGAGGAAGTCGTTGTCCTGCACTGGCCAGGTGCGCGGAATGCCTTCGGCAGCACATCCAAGGCCCGGAGCCTGCCAAACGCGCGCAACGGAGGCGTCATGACGAAAGAATACGCCAGCATTGTGGAACATATCTTCAGGGAGAATTACAAGCCGGGGGCGACGGAATTCAGCTTTACGCGGGCTGACATCGTCAGGGCAGCTCAGGCGTCGGGGGTGGAACTGCCGAAGAATCTGGGTGATGTCATCTACAGCTTCCGCTACCGCACCCCCCTGCCGCCATCGGTATCCGGCACCGCACCGTCCGGCAAAGCATGGATGATTCAGCCGGCTGGAAGGTCACGCTATCGCTTTGTGCTGGTGAACGCTGATTTGGCGCGCATTGTGCCTAACCCGAACCTTACGGAGACGAAAATACCTGATGCCACACCGGGATTGGTCAGCCGCTATGCTTTGGACGACGAACAAGCCCTGCTGGCCAGGGTGCGTTACAACCGGCTGATAGATATGTTCACCGGTGCGGTTTGTTACTCCCTGCAGAATCACCTGCGCACGACTGTGCCAGGCATCGGACAAATCGAAACCGACGAACTGTATGTCGGTGTGGACAGGCACGGCGTGCATTACGTCTTTCCCGTTCAGGCCAAAGGCAGCCACCCAAAAGGCCGTCAGGAACAAGCCAGCCTGGTTCAGGTTGAGCAGGACGCTGCGATGTGCGCCAGAAAGTTTCCGGGCCTGCTTTGCCGGCCGATCGTGGCGCAGTTCATTCAACCCGATCTGGTTGCCTTGCTGATGTTTGGCAGGACGGACAGCGGTGAGTGGGTCCTGATGGCAGAGAAACACTACCGCCTGACGCCTGCTGACCAGGTGACACCGGAGGATTTGCAACGCTACCGCGAGCCGCTTGAAAACTGAAGGAACCGGACTGTGCCGTTTTGCCGGGTTGATGCCCGTGAACATGCGCTACGTTGGGAAGCCAGGCTTTGAATGCTAAGCTCTACGCCGCGAATGCCGTTTGAAACCTGCCGGGGAAGTGTGGCTGCTCGTCATTGCATCATCAGGATCATCGGGTGTGCCGGACTGGCGCTGGTCCTGACCGTCCTGCCAGGGTGTCTGCCCTTCGCGCCGTCGGCTTCGGGGGAACGGGCCTCTGAAGGGAAGGCGTCGCCAACCCGTACCGTGACGGACAGCAGCGGCCGCCAGCTCGTGCTGCCGGCCAAACCGCAGCGCATCGTGTCGCAGACGGTGGCAACCGATGAAATCCTGCTCGCGCTGGTCGCACCGGAACGCCTTGTGGCCCTGAGTCATCTGGCCGACGATGCGCGCTACAGCTACTGCGCCGACCGCGCCCAAACCGTCGCGGGGCGGTGTGGCGGGAGCGCCGAGGCCATTCTTCAGTTGCGGCCTGATCTTATCTTTGTCGCCAGCTACAGCCGGGCGGAACTCGTGGAACTGCTGAGCGCTGGCGGGGCCCCGGTCTATCGGTTGACCAGGTTCGGCGGTCTGGCTGACATCCGAGCCAACATCCGTGCCATTGGCGAAGCGGTTGGGGAAACGGCGGCGGCCGAAGCCCTCGTGGCCGGGATGGACCGCCGCTTTGCGGCCCTTGGCGAACGGGCGCGGCAGCGTGGACGGCCGCTGCGGATGCTGTCCTTTGGCGGGTCACACTTCACCGCCGGCGCGGAGACAACCTTCGATGACCTGGTACGCGCCGTTGGAGGCGTCAACGTTGCCGCCGAACAGGGCATCGTCGGTTTTCGCCAGATCAGTTCCGAGCAGCTTCTGGCGTGGCGGCCCGATGTCATTGTGGTGAGCGCCGAGTCGGGCAAGGAAGATGCGGTTCGCCGGCAGTGGCTGGAAGACCCGGCCGTGGCGGCGGCCGTCGGCCGGGACCCCAACCGTCTGGTGGTGGTGGAAAGCCGCGCGCTGACGACCGTCTCCCAGCATCTTGCCGACGCCGCCGAGCATCTCGAAGCCCGGCTTTTCCCATCTGCGGAACGCCCCTGACAACTGTCCTGAAACCTGGCCGCACCATGAGATTCCCACTGAAACTTCTCCTCTGTTGCCTGTGGATGCTTCTCTTGGCCGCTCTCTCCGGCCTTTCTGTGACGGTTGCCCGGGGACAGACGCCCACTGCGCCTGTCAGCGATACCACGCCGGCAGGCACGCCGACCGTTGCGCCGCCCTTTCCCATCCAGCCGCCATTTCCGTTTGCCGTAGGCGAGAAGCTGACGTATGAGTTCAGTCTTTCGCGCTTCCCGCTGTCCGGCAAACTGGGGGAGTTGGTGCTGTCTGTGGTTTCACTCGATCAAGCCCAGCCTGCAAGAGCCGCACTTGTGGCCCAGCTCAAGCCGGAAATTGGGCCGTGTCCACTGCCGTCAGCGGGAATTGCCTTCCACGCCCAGGCCCGGACGCGCGGATTTCTTCCGGCGCTGCTGCGGTTGGACGTGCGGAATGAATACCTTTCCGTAGTCGAGTCCACTGATCTGGGGCTGCTTTATAACCAGCGCACACTGCGCGAGCGCGAGCGCCAGCGCCTCCAGATGACCTGCCAGGCCCGCACGGACGGAAAGCGCGTGGTACTGGAACAGAACGGCGAAGGGGCGGTCAACACCCGGACGCTTCCGGCCCGGGGCTGGACGACCGACCTGCAAACCTTCTGGTACGTCCTGCGTACGCATCCGCTCACACCCGGCGCGGTCATCCCGATGGTGTTGACAGAAGATGACCGCATCTATGACCTGCCGGTGGTGGTGACGCCAGAGGTGGCACGTATCCAGACCAGTGCCGGAACCTTTCGCGCCCGCAAGCTGGAACTCAAGGCTTACGAGTCCGGCTTTACCCGTTACAAGGGAAGCTTTCTGCTCTGGGTATCAGAAGATGCCGCGCGTCTGCCGGTGCGGGTACAGTTCAAGGCGCGGGGCGTGACGGTGACAGGCGAGTTGGTAGGCTATACGCTGCTCCGCCCGGAGCTGCGTCCCGAACGGCGGCGCTAGTTCCGGTGGCGCTGCCAAAATCCGGCCGGAGAAACCGAAAATCTGAATGCCTGTCCGAATTTTCGGTCAGGGAAGCCCGGTCTCCACGTGGCTTCCGACGCCGACCGACAGGCCCGCCTGCCCGCCGTACTGTCTGGGATACGTGTGTTTGCTTACCTTTTGCGGCGTTTGGTCGGCTGGGTTATCGGGGGGCGCGTTTTGGTACTCGATTTGCCTGCTTATAAGGTATAAGTGAGTTGTCCCTGCAAAACGTATCGCTTGGCCGGTTTCCGGCGTCAACCTTCCCTCAGCCGCCAGGGAAACCGCCATTTCTGATGTGGGGCAACCGAAATCCACAGTTTGAGGACGATTTAGATGACCACCTGTGCATCTCCTTTCACAACACGGTGGGGGCGCTGGTCCTGGTTATTCCTGCTGGCGCTGTGCCTGGGGACATTGGGCTTCAGCGCCATGGCCCAGATTGGGACGGGGACCATTCGCGGCACCGTGACCGATGAGCAAGGCGCGGCGGTTGCCGGAGCAACGGTGACGCTGACCAATCCGGCAACGGGCACGACCCGCACCCAAACCACAAACGAGGCCGGCACCTTTTCCTTCACGGGCGTTCCGGCGGCAACCTATACGCTGAAAGTCGAAGCCACAAACTTCAAAGTCTATGAACAGCCGGACATCCGCGCGCGGGTGGATGGCAGTACAACCGTGGGCGTGGTGCTGTCGGTGGGTGAGGCGACGGAAACCGTCACCGTGACGGGCAGCGGCTCCGAAGCCATCGTCAACCGCCAGGACGCCAGTATCGGCAACACAATTGCCCAGCGGCAGATTCTCGAACTGCCCCTGGCCGCGCGCAACATTGCCGGTCTGCTCAGCTTGCAGCCGGGTGTGGCCCCGGACGGCTCGGTGAGCGGGTCGCGCAGCGACCAGGGCAATATCACGCTCGATGGCGTGGACATCAACGAGCAGCAGAACAACAGTGCCTTTGCGCCTGTGCTGCGTACCTCGCCGGAATCGGTTGAGGAGTTCCGGGTCACGGTGAGCAACCCGAACGCCAACCAGGGACGGTCGTCGGGGGCGCAGATCTCCCTCGTCACCAAGAGCGGCACCAACGAGTTTCACGGCTCGGCCTTTTTCTTCCACCGTCCGACAATCGGCAACGCCGGCAACTGGTTCACCAACGCCATCGGGCAGCGGACACCACGGGTGTTGCAGAACGTCTTTGGGGGTGCGATTGGCGGGCCCATCGTCAAGGACCGGTTCTTCTTCTTTTACAACTACGAAGGACGGCGTGACCGCTCGCAGCAGTCAGTGTTGCGCGTCGTTCCCCTGCCGCACCTGGGACGGGGCGAACTGCGGTTCAATGCCGTCAATGCGGCCACCGGCGCGCCAGTCGGGATTCGGACGTTGACGGCGGCGCAGATCAGCCAGGCGTTTCCGGCACTGGCGGCCGCAGGCGGCGGTTCGGCGCTGAATCCGGCAGCGGTGGCGTACCTGGCACAGGCGGCCAGTCGCTATCCGGCAAACGACGCTGGTGCCGGGGATGGCGTCAATACTGGCGGTTTTCGTTTCAATGCGCCGACGCCATTTGACTTCAATGCCCACATTGGACGGCTCGACTGGAAGGTGGACAACGCCGGCCGGCACACGCTGTTTGCCCGCGCCAACGTGCAGTATGACGTGCAAACCCAGACCTCCTTTTTCCCCGACACTCCGGCGCAGCGTCTCTGGTCGCACCCGGTTGGCATTGCGGCCGGCTACACGTGGAACATCAGCAACCGCTGGACAAATGTCTTCCGCTATGGTCTGACCCGCTTCGCCACCAGTCAGCAGGGTGATACGGCGCAGAACTTTATCAATTTCCGGTTCGTGTTCCAGCCAACCTTCAATGCCCGGACGCTCGACCGGATCGTACCGACACACAACTTCACGAATGACACGACGTATGTGTTTGGCGACCATACGTTTCAGTTCGGGACCAACATCCGCATCATTCGCAACCGGCGGACGGGTTTTGGGCAGGCTTTTGATTTTGGGGTCATCAACCCGATTTTCTACGCCCAAAGCCTGACGGCTCCCATCAACACCTTTGCCGTCAACAACCTGGGGCTGGCCATCCAACCCGGCCGGGCCGTGCCGGTGCGGGATGCCGTCAATGCGCTCATCGGGCGCATCAACCAGTACACGGTTTTCCTGACCTACGATCAGCAGGGGCGCCTGCTTCCGGCCGGCACCCCTACGGAGCGGTCATTTGCGGCTGAGGAGTATGACTTCTACTTCCAGGACATCTGGCGCATCCGGCCGAACCTCACGCTGACCTACGGCATCCGCTATGGGTTGAGCCGCCCGGTGTATGAGCAAAACGGTTTTCAGGCCGGCACGAACATTCCGCTGGGTGACTTCCTGCGCGGACGGGCCATTGGCGCTGCCCAGGGGCGACCGTTCAACGACCTCATCACCATCCGGCTGGCCGGCCCGGCCAATGGCGGCGATCCGCTCTACCAGTTTGCCTACAACAACTGGCAGCCACGGGTAGCCATAGCGTGGACGCCCGATTTCAAAGAAGGTTTCTGGGGCAAGCTCTTTGGCACCCGTCAGCAATCGGTGTTTCGCGCGGGATTTGCCCTGACCAACGACTACTTCGGGCAGCAGATTGCCGTGCAGTTTGACCAGCGCAACACGCTGGGCTTCGTGCAGCAGCAGCAGACATCCTTTGCGCAGTTCCGGCTTACAGGTCCGCCTTTTGCGCCACTCTTTACGGCGCAGGGGCAGAACTTCCGCAACTTCCCCGGCATCAACCCGCTGCCCCAGTTGCGTTTTCCGCTAACCCAGCCAGACGATGGCCAGCAGCGGATCGAGCAGTCCATTGACCAGACGACCCGCCTTCCCCGCAGCTTCAGTTGGAACTTCTCGTATGGGCGGGAGCTTCCAGGCGGTTTGTTCTTTGAAGCCTCGTACATCGGACGGCTGGGGCGGAATCTGCTCGCGCAGCGCGATGTCATGGCGCTCAACAACCTGGTTGATCCGCGCACCGGTGTGGACTGGTACACTGCGGCCGGTCAGCTTGAAGACCTCCGCCGTAACAACACGCCGATTTCACAGATTCCCAACATTCCGTACTTCAACAACATTCTCTTTCCGGGAATTCTGGCCAACCTCTTTGCCGGCTTTGGCGGCATCCAGGCCGGTATGACGAACAGCCAGGCCATCTATGCCATGCTTCAAAATCCAAGTGCGTGGGGGCTGCTGGGTCCGGCTGACTGGACGACCGTTCAGCTTATCCTCAACAACAGCCCGCGCCCTGGTGGCTACGGCATCAGTGGCATCTCTCCGTTGGGTGAGGACCTGTTTTTCCATCCGCAGTACGGCGCTCTCAACACGATTGGGAGCTTCGGCACGTCGGATTACCACGGGTTGGCCATCACGGTCCGCCAGCGGTACAAGAACTACCTGACGTGGGATTTCAACTACACGTTCTCGAAGTCGCTCGATGATGCCTCCGGGCTTCAGACGGCGGGCTTTTTCGGCGGGGGCGGGTTTGTGCTCAATCCGTTCCGGCAGCGTGACAACCGGGCGGTCTCGAACTTTGATCTCCGTCACGTCATCAATGCCAACTTTGTTGTGCAGCTTCCCTTTGGGCGCGGGCGGGCCTTCTTTGGGAACGTTTCGCGCCTTGTGGATGCGTTCATCGGTGGCTGGCAGCTTGGCGGTATTGCCCGGTACAACTCCGGGCGGGTGGCCGGCGCGGCGACGGGCGACGGTACGGCCTATGCCACCAACTGGCAGGTGCCGAGCAATGCCGTGCGCATCCGGCAGATTTCATCTTCGCCGACGCGCGGCAACAACCCCAACCTCTTCCGCGATCCGGTCTTTGCCTCCCAGAGCTTCCGCAGCGCCAGACCCGGCGAGACCGGCGAGCGCAACATCTTCCGGTTTCCAGGCTTCGCCAACCTCGACGCCAGCCTGGCCAAGAGCTTCACCATGCCGTGGAGCGAAAACCAGTCACTTCAGTTCCGGTGGGAGGTGTTCAACGTGACCAACTTCCAGCCGTTTGACGGAGTGCAGACTTTGGCGACGCCAACCGATCCCTTCCGCAGCCAGCCGCTGCCCAACTTTGGGCGGCTCACGTCCGTGCAGAACCCACCCCGGTTCATGCAGTTCGTGCTGCGGTATGTGTTCTAAATCCAGAAACAATGGCCACTGACTCTGTCGGGGGTGCTCTGCACCCCCATTTTTTTCTCTGGTTCGATGCGTCAGGAAGACAGCCTGATTCCGGGCCACCGTGGCCGACCAGCCCTGGTTGACGTGTCCAACCGCTTGCCTATAGCTTATTTCCCAGCCATCGTAAAAACCCTCAGTGCTTTACGCCACCGCTCACCTGACGCTATCCCGACGCCCCTGCTTTGGCGGACGTGTTTGTTATGCCTGCTCTTGGGACGTTCCTTGCCCACTACGAAATCTATGAAAAGCTCGGCGCCGGTGGGATGGGGGAGGTCTATCGGGCGCGCGACACCAAGCTCAACCGGGATGTGGCGATCAAGGTTCTGCCGCCGCACCTGGCCAGCGACCAGGAAATCCGGTTGCGGTTTGAACGCGAAGCCCGCGCCATTGCACAGTTGTCGCATCCCAACGTACGCGCCATCTATGACTTTGATGTGGTAGGGGAGACGGCCTTTGCCGTCATGGAATATCTCGAAGGGGAATCCCTGCGTGCGCGGCTGCGGCGCGGTCCGATTCCCCTGGCCGACGGCGTCCGTCTGGGTGTGTCCATTGCCGAGGGGCTGGCGGCCATCCATCAGAAAGGCATCATTCACCGTGACCTCAAGCCGGAGAACATCTTTCTGACGACCGACGGGCAGATCAAGATTCTCGATTTCGGCGTGGCCCGGGTGGTGAAGTCAACGGTCATTTCTGAAGATGAAGAAACCCGGCATGACAGCGATACCTTCAGCACCTTGCCGGGCATGGTCGTCGGCACGGTGGGGTACATGTCGCCGGAGCAGGTGCGCGGTGCGGCGCTTGACGGGCGCAGCGACATTTTCGCGCTCGGCTGTGTGCTCTTTGAAGTCTTTACCGGGCAGCGTGCCTTTCAGGGTACAACCCCGGCGGAGGTCACGGCCTCAATCCTGCGGGATGATCCCTTTGAGCAGCTCGATGAAGCGAAATCGCTTCCGGCTGATCTCAGGCAGGTGCTTGTCCGGTGCTTGCAGCGCCATCCGGCACAACGCTTCCAGAGTGCCCAGGATTTGGCTTTTGTCCTGCGAACCCTGCTGCTGAGGCTTTCCGAAAAAACCAGGCTGGACCTGTCCACACAGCCCGCCGACAAGTCAGCGTCACCGCTGCCGACGACGCGCAGGCTGCTCCCGGCAACGGCGCTGGCCCGCTCCCGGATGCTCTGGTGGACAGGTGGTGCTCTGCTGTCGGTCGTGTTGCTGGGGGGCATCGTGGCGTTTCTCTGGAGCGGCCGGTCGAAGCCGCTGTTTTTGACCTATACCTACCTGACCAACGCCGGAAGTGACACCGCACCGGCGTGGTCGCCGGATGGGCAGAGCCTGGCTTTTGCTTCCCGGCGCGATGGACGGCAGCGCATCTGGGTCAAGCGCATTACCGGCGAGGCGGTCGAGGTCCCCATTACGGATGGTGACGACAGCCGCCCACGCTATTCGCCCGACGGCCAGCAGATAGCCTTCATCCGCCAGATGGATGATGGCGCGGCGGCGCTTTACGTCGTGTCGTCGCTGGGCGGTGAGCCGCGCCTAATTGCGAGGGAAGCCGTGGATGGGGACTGGGCACCGGATGGCCGCCGGTTGTGCCTGAGCCGGTGGGTGCGGGGGCAGGGTGTCACCTCGACCCTGCTGGAACAGGTGGAAAGTGATGGAAGCAACCTGCGCCTCATCGCTCGGCTGGAGGGGTTGCGGCTGCGCTGCCCACGCTGGTCGCCGGATGGACAGTACATTGCGCTGGTCAAGGATGTGGTTGCCGGCAACGTCTTCTCGCCGGTGGTTCTGGTCAAGGTCTCCACCGGCGAAGCGCGCCAGCTTAACCCAAAGGAGCGTGGTGGCTATCTGTCGAGTCCGGCCTGGCTGGAAGACAGTTCGGCCGTGGTGGCCATCCAGGCCACGTCACCGGAAGCGCCGAACATCATCACCCCGGCGCGGGTGCTGGTGTTTGACGTACGGACGGAGGAGTGCCGTACCGTTGCCGCACTCCCGCACGATGCACCGGTATGTGATCTGCGGAATGGAAAGCTGGTTTATGAAGCGCGCTCGCGGCGCGGCAATCTCGTGGAGGTACGGCTTGGCACCCGCCCCAACGACATGCCCCAGATGCGGGTCCTGGCCCAGGGCACAAGCATTGACCGCCAGCCGCGCTACACACCGGACGGCAAAGGGTTGGTGTTTACGTCCAACCGCACCGGCAACAACGACATCTGGCAGCTTGATTTCGGCAGTGGACGCCTCCGCCCGCTGACCACCCACCCGGACACCGACTGGGACCCCGTGGTGGCACCGGATGGCACGGCCCTGTACTGGAGTTCCAACCGCAGCGGAACATTTGAAATCTGGACGGCCAACCCGGACGGCACGCGCGGCCGGGCGCTGACGGCGTTTGGCGCCAGCGCCCAGAACCCAACCGTATCACCTGACGGCAAAGAGGTCTTCTTCACGGTGAGCGATCATCCCCAGTATGGCCTGTGGCGCATGAAAACCGATGGCTCCGGTGGGCAGCGTCTGGTGGCCGAGATGCCCGCCCGGTGGCCGGAAGTCTCCCCTGATGGGCAGTACCTGCTCTACGTGACCACTATGAAGGAAGGCACCGGCAATGCCATCCGGGTCGTCCGCACGGCAGATGGCGAACAGGTCTTTTCCATTGAGGTCGGACTGGGCGGTTTGAGCCATGGCCGGGCCCGGTGGTCCCCGGATGGGAAGCAGATCGCCTGGGTTTCAACCATTGGCACCGGCGGTATTTTCATCCAGGATTTTCGTCCGGGCACCGATACCACTCGTACCCGCCGCCAGCTTGTTGGAGACATCTTTGGTTCGCCGCCGGAAAGCTTTGCCTTCTCACCCGATGGCCGGACGCTGGTCGTGGCCGCCAGCGATGACGCCCCCAACCTGATGCTGTGTGTCGGGCTCCCAGACCTGACGCCCTCCCGGATACCAGGTCTGCTGAGCCGATGACCGCACTCGATTGGGCTGTCATCGCCGCCTACTTTGCCTACCTCATTGTGGATGGCCTCCGCGCCGGCCGGCGTGGACAGACCTCGGACGGCTACTTTCGGGCCGACCGGAGTCTGGGCTGGTGGACGGTCGGGCTGTCGGTGATGGCCACCCAGCTTTCGGCCATCACGCTCGTGGGCGCCACCGGACAGGGCTACACCGATGGCCTGCGCTTTGTACAGTTTTACTTTGCACTTCCCATCGCCATGGTCATCCTGTGCGTCACCGCCGTACCGGGCTTTCACCGGGCCAATGTCTTCACGGCCTACGAGTTTCTGGAGCGGCGCTTCGATGCGCGGACGCGCGCGCTCACCAGCCTCTTTTTTCTGCTGTCGCGGGGGTTGGCCACTTCCGTCGTCATTGCCGCGCCGGCCGTGGTGTTGTCCGTCGTGCTGGGCTGGCCGGAAACCTTCACGGTTTTGGCTATGGGCGTCGTCACGACACTCTACACCGTTCTGGGTGGCGTGCGCGCTGTGGCGTGGAATGATGTCAAACAGATGGTGGTGATTCTGGTCGGGCTGGCGGCGATGCTGTGGGTACTGGTTGCCAGGCTCCCGCCGTCGGTTTCGCTGTGGGAAGGGCTGCACGTGGCCGGGGCTACGGGACGCCTCACGGCTGTGGTCTGGTCGTTGGACTGGCGCGAGAAGTACACCGTCTGGTCAGGGTTGCTGGCCTCGCTGTTTCTGTTTCTGTCTTACTTTGGCTGTGACCAAAGCCAGGTGCAGCGGTATCTGGCCGCGGCTTCGGTGGATGCCGCGCGCCGGTCGCTGCTGCTCAATGCCTTCGTGAAAATTCCCCTCCAGGCAGCCGTGCTGCTGATTGGGGTGCTGATGTTCGTTTTTTACGTGTTTGCGCCGGCGCCGCCGCTCGTGTTTGCCGGAAACGTGGAACTGGCGAATGAAGCCGCACGCCAGACCTACGCCCAACTTGCGGCCGACTACGCTGTAGCAACGGATGAACGGCGGCAGGCGGCCCTTCGCTACGTGGCCGTCCGGCGGGAACATGCGGCGACGGCAGCCTCTGCTGAAACAGCTTTTCTGGAAGCGCAGGCGCGGTGTGACGCTCTGCACCGGGCGGCTACGAAGCTTCTGTCCGAGGCGACCGGCCGCCCCTACGACGACACCAACCACATTTTCCCGACCTTTGTCCTGTCCCAGCTTCCGACGGGGCTGGTGGGGTTGATGCTGGCGGCCATCTTTGCCGCGGCCATGTCCACGAGCGCCGGGGAACTCAACGCACTGGCCACGACAACGGCGCTGGATATGTACCATCGGTGGTGGGCGCCGGAAGCGTCTGAGGCCGAGCTGGTCAGGGTTGGCAGGCTGGCAACGGCATTCTGGGGCGGCTGGGCCTGTGTCGGCGCGCTCTATGCGACGCATCTCGGCTCGCTCATTGAAGTTGTCAACCGCTTTGGCTCGTGGTTTTACGGGGCCCTGCTGGGCGTTTTTGTGCTGGCCGTGGCTGACCCACGGGCCGATGGACAGGGTGCTATCAGCGGGCTTTTGCTGGGGATGGGCGTCGTCTGGGTGTTGGCGGCAACCGATCTGGTCGCTTTTCTCTGGCTCAACGCCGTGGGCTGTCTGGTAACGTGCGTCGTTGGCGTCATCGTCAGCCGCATCCGCTGGTTTGGCGGGCGGGAGAAGCGGTAGCCGGGAGAAACTATGTGGAGATCAGGTTTCAGAAGACCACGCCGGCTCGCCGGGTGGTTGGTTGTCCGTGGGTTGGCATCCGACATTCCCGTGACTGGGGATTGGAACGGGGATGGTGTGGAAACAGTAGGGATTTTCCGTCAGGGGCAGTTCTTTCTCAGAAACAGCAACACCCCCGGCTTTGCCGATGTGCCGGTGGTGGTCATCGCCGGAACGCAGCCCGGAGACCTGCCTCTGGCGGGCGACTGGGACAGCGATGGACGCGATACGCCAGGTGTTTTCCGGGCAACGGCGCAGAGCGCCCAGTTCTTTTTGAGCAGTGCCAATGCTTCGGGAATGCTTCGGGGCCGCTGCCGGTGCCAATCAACTACGGGCTGGTCAGTGACCGCCCGGTGGTTGGCAAGTGGCGGTGAGGGGTGTGGAAATGGTGCCTTGGGACTGGTTGGACATCCTCCCCGTCCTGAAGTCCGAGGCTTGCCGTGTAACTGGTCAAGCAGGGTTTGACCGGGTTCAAAGTCAACCAGGAAATCAACATCACTATCTGCCCGGTCTTCATCTCTGGAAAAAAGTTACCAAGCTGGGCTTCTACTCACTTTGGACCAGAAGTCTTCTCTTTATCCAGAAGGATGAAAAGCAAGCTATGTTATGAGTTGACTTTTTGAATTTATCGAAAGTTTATTAGATTTCAAAATAATGCTAATATAGTAAAAAGCACGACGATAAAGGTCATTATATTTATTATTTTAGCAGTTGAATTTTCGGTAAAAAATCTAAGTTTGTTCAAGATTTTCGTTCTTTCTCTCTTCTAAGTTGCTCTTCAGTATAGCAAAGCATCCTATCTCTTCTCAAGAGATAGATTATAGCGGCTATAAAAAACACAAAAACTGCTGTAAGTATGAGTTTCATGATACATTCTTGGGGGTAGTCACAGTAGCCATATTGATAATGGTATTTCGTCGTGGACATGGTGGTGAGTGAATGTAAGAAAATAACAGTGAAAAGATATAAAGCTATGCCAAATTTCTTGGGTTTTCTTAGGTGAACTTCTGTCGGTGTTATGTGGATAATATACCATCCTGAATATGTCATCTCCCTAATGCGTTGAACAAGATATGGTGATATAGAGGGCGTGTCTTGGTTTATGGCAACAGTCGTAGGGAGTGATTGCCCGGTCTTTATATCTCTGCCGCAAAACCGGCAGACAATGGCTTCGGCTTTGATGGTTTCCGCGCAATATGGACATTTCCTTACGGCTTCATTTTCCTCTGCCTTGTGTGCTGGTTGTAATGGAGTCTCAAATTGCTGCGGAGGAGTAGGATAGGGATCAACCTGAATATCAGTTGCCGGAGATACCGGAGGCTTCAGTTTGGCCAGGCTGTTTTGTGCAATTTCGTTGTCGGGATTGATGGATAGTATATACTCCAAAATCTTCCGTCTTTCCTCATCTGAGCCAACAACAGTGGTCATCCATAACCAGGCTGTTTCGTTTTGGGGATCGGTTTGCAGTACCTGATTGAGCAGTTGCCCGCCGGTGTTTTTGTCACCGGCTTTGATAGCCGCAATGGCCTGTTCGAGAGTGTCTGACATTGGGCAAACTCCTTCCCGGTTCGATGTTTCAATCCAATTCCCGATGACACGTTTTTTGTAAGTAAGACCGTCCTGTTTGCCTTTAGCCACCTTCCCGGCTATGAAGCCCGGTTCTTCCAATCAGCAGGCGTGCACGGAAGACCGGACGCCCGCTGCTTCTGGAGGAAGGCGCTTCAGCCGCCTTCGATACCCAAAAGCGAGGGAGCAACCAATGCTGTGAGCTGGACGGCGTTTATTGTTATTGCCCGTTATCCTGGTGTCAAGGGCGGATTTGCCCGGGCGCTGCGGCGTGCCGTTGTTGACAGGGGCCAGTCCGGCAACCAGAGGTCAGCCGTGCTTGTCCGGGCATGGCAGTAGTCCGCTTGGCTGCCAGCCCATCAGTTGGATGGATTTCGCTGTGATGGCTACTGGTTGACGAAGCGGTACTTGATGTCCATGGTCGTCGTGACGGGTTGCCCGTTTTCTTGGGCCGGGGTGAACCGGATGCTCCGCGCGGCGCGCATGGCTTCCTCATCAAGACCACTGCCCAGCCCGGAAACCAGCTCGACGTTGCCAATCCGCCCGTCAGCGCGAAACTCAACCCGTACCACCACCACGCCCGTGACGTTCCGCATGGCGGCTTCCCGCGTGTAGCGCGGTTTGTCCTGTGACAACAGCACAACACCCGTACGATTGCCCGCCCCGGCCGATGGCTCCGACGGTTCAGTACGGGACGGCGCAGTACGTGAAGGTTCGGTACGGGAAGGTTGACGCTCCGGTGCCGGTTCCATCCGTGACGCCACCCGCCGGGGTCGGGTTTGCGGAACGTCGGCCTGTGACCCGTTGGCCGCCTGAACCGGCGGCGGTTCGGCCGGAGGTGCAGAAGGCGGCGTCGTGGCCGGTGGCGTCGGCTCCGTCCGTACCGGACGCGCCAGATCACTTTCAATCCGCTGGACGGCGGCCGCCGCCAGCGGCCGCAGGTCGGGGTCGTCACCTGTCGTCAGCGCGCGTAGCGCCGGCAGCGCCGGAGCTGCATAGCCGCCCAGTCGTCCCAGCGCGGTGACGGCCGCCTGGCGGACATCACGGCTCTGGTCAGTCGTCAGGCGTACCAGGGGCGTCACGCCGGAAAGTGCGGATGCTCCAAGTGCACCAAGGGCCAGCGCCGCCGCCCGCCGCAGTTCGGCGTCGCTGCTGCGGGTGGCTTCGATGAGGGCTGCGGCCGGTTCGGCCTGCGACGGTTTCAGCAAACCCAGAACGGCTGCTGCCGTGACGCGGTTGGGTTCATCCACATCCCGAACCATGGCCGTCAGGGTCGGAACGGCGGCCAGCCCCGGCGAACCGATGAAAGCCAGCGTCCACATCGCCTGTTCCGCCACACGCGGGTCCTCGTCCCGCAGCGCCTTGACGAGTTCGGCTGCCGCTGGCGCGGCGGCCGGCCCCAGCTTCCGCAGGGTGAGCGCGGCACGCAGCCGGGTTTCCACATCGGCATCCGAAAGCTGTGCCGCCAGTTGCGGCACCGTCAGCCGGTTGCCCGCCGTGTTCCCCGGCGGGGACTGCCCCTGGACGGATGCGCCGGCCAGCATCAGCCAGCCAGCCAGCGTCAGGGCCATAAGACACAACATGGAGCTGGAACCGTGCCGGAACTTCACGACCGACATTGCATCCTGGCCCCCGGTGTCACGAGAAAGCCGCCATGAAGGTCTTGAGTGCCTGTGGGTCATTGGACTTGATGCGTCCGGTGAAAAAATCGCCGGCGCCGGGCTGGTATTCGCCGCGCCACATCTGCAGGAACAGGTCAGATGATGTTTTCAACACCACATCGGCCTGATCCGTCACCTTGCCCTTGGTCACGCGGCAAGCCTTGGCATCCAGCGTCACCGTCCATTTCTCGTCATCCAGCGAGAAGTAAAACGTCGTCGGTTTGGTGTAGGCCCCGGGGCGGTATTTCTTCTCAAGGTTGCTGAAAATGGCTGCAATCGGCGAGCTGGGTTTGTCCGGCATGACGCCCTCCCTTGGCATGCATCACCCGCCAATGCAGGACATCGTGCGGCTCGGCGGGATGAAATCGGGTTCGTTGATGCGGTGCCCGGCTTCTTTTTGGGCAACCGCCGTCAGGATGCGCGCGGCCAGTTCCTGCTGCCCGGCCCCGGCCCGCAACGCATCGCGTAAATCATACTCAACGACCGAAAAAAGGCATGTCCGAAGTTTGCCGTCGGCGGTCAGCCGCAGGCGACTGCACGCGCCACAGAACGGCTCGGTGACAGGGGCAATGATGCCGATTTCACCCGGCGCACCATCGGCGAAACGGTACCGCCGGGCCGTTTCGCTGGGTGACTGTCCGGCGATGGGGATGAGCGGATAGCGCGCCTGAATGCGGGCGCGGACTTCCCGGCCAGGCACGACCAGCGTCGGTTGCCACTCGCCGGGCCCGTCGAGCGGCATGTATTCGATAAACCGCAGGCTCACATCCCAAGCGCGGGCAAAGTCGGCAAAGTCTTCAATTTCGCCGTCGTTGACGCCACGCATGAGCACGCAGTTGACGCGCACCGGCGTGAGCCGGTAGCGATGCGCCAGCTCGATGGCGCGCAGCACGCGGTCCAGCGCCCTGACGCGCGTCAGGCGGTGAAAGGTTTCTTCGCGCAGCGAATCCAGGCTGATGGTGATGCGTTGCAGTCCGGCTTCGGCCAAGGCGGCCGCATACTGCTCGAACCGGTAGCCGTTGGTCGTCAGCGCCAGGTCTTTCACCCCCGGTAACTGGCGCAGGGCGCGCGTCAGCGCCACAACGTCGTCACGCAGCAGCACCTCGCCTCCGGTGAGACGGATTTTCTCGATCCCCAATCCGACGAACACCCGCGCCAGCGCCAGAATTTCATCCACGGTGAGCAGTTCTTCAGCGGCTTTCCACGTCACGCCTTCGTCCGGCATGCAGTAGGTGCAGCGAAAGTTGCACCGGTCCGTGATCGAAATGCGCAGGTCGCGGATGACGCGCCCGTGGGCATCGCGGAGCAGTGGGTGCAGGTGGACGGTCCGGGGATGGGCGTAGGTCATAGAGGGTAATCCGGCGGCAAAGCCCCGTGGCCGGAAGCTTAGCGGTTTCCCGGCCCGCAGGAAATGATGCCTGCCGTCACCGGCCCATTACCCGTCATCGCGGTAGATGCCGACAAAAAGCCGTCCGTCCGGGTCAATGCTGGCGCGATGCATGCCCGGTGAATTGAAGGGCAGGGCGATGTTGCCCTGCCGGTCAAGGGCAATCGCACCGCCAATGCCGCCCATGGTGACGAGCTTGCGCAGGATGACTTCTTCGGCGGCTTCCTTCAGGGACAAGCCCTTGTAGGCCATCAGGGCGGCAATGTCGTAGGCCACAACCGACCGGATGAAATACTCGCCATGCCCCGTGCAGGAAACGGCGCAGGTCGCATTGTCGGCATAGGTGCCAGCGCCGATGATGGGTGAGTCCCCGACCCGCCCGAAGCGTTTGTTGCTCATCCCGCCGGTTGAAGTTCCGGCCGCGAGGTTGCCCTGGGCATCGAGCGCCACGGCGCCAACTGTCCCGAACTTGGCTGCTGCCGCCGGTTCAGATGGAAACTGCCGGGCGACTTTCTTGCGCCTGGCTTCCTCGGCCTTGATTTTTTCAAGTTCGCGCCGACCTTCTTCCGTCCCGAAGTACTTTGGCGAAACGAGTGTCAGTCCGCGCTCGGCGGCAAAGGCTTCGGCACCGCTCCCGACCATCAGCACGTGCGGGGAATGCTCCATCACGGCCCGCGCCGCACGAATGGGGTTTTTGATGCGTTTGACGCCGGCCACGGCCCCGGCCGCCCGGTTGGCCCCGTTCATAATCGAGGCGTCGAGTTCACACGTGCCGGCGCTGGTGAACACAGCCCCCTTGCCAGCATTGAAGATGCCTGAATCTTCGAGCAGGACGATGGCCGTCACCACGGCATCCAGCGCCGTACCGCCACGCTTCAGGACCTGGTGGCCGGCCGTGACGGCTTCGGTCAGTTTCAGCCGGTACTGCGCCTCGCGCTCCGGCGTCATGGAACTTTTCTCAATGACGCCGGCTCCGCCGTGGATGGCAAAAGCGATCGGTTGTGATGGAGCGCCGCGGACGATTGCCGCCGCCGTTGTGGCAAGAGCCGTGGACAAAAACGCACGGCGTGACCAGATGTGGTTCATAGGGCTTGAACAGTTTGCAAGATCGTTGGTCAAGGTTGCGTAGCCTTATATGACTTGGGCCGGTCTCGCAAGCGCATTCCAGCGTCTGCCCGGACTGGCTGTCCCGAACGCAGAAACATTGACCCTTCCGGCATCCATCCCTAAAGTATAGCCAGCCGGAGCACTTGCCCTCACACCTGTTCCGGCGCGACGATAAACGTCCCCGCCCGATGCTTATGGCTCACCATTGTCGCTTCGATTTTCCGCCCGAAAAGTGCTTCGATATGGGGTGCGAGCACTTTTACACCCAGGTGCAGGTACGGTTCGAGACCATATCCGAGCTGCTGCTGCACGTCCCTGTCACCGATCCCGTCCTGCACAGCAGGCTGAGTCAGGAACTTGAAAGCTGTCTGCGCCTGCTCCGGGACTTCCACGTGATGTTTCCAGAGTGCAGTGCCTCGGATTGCCTGACGCACGTTCCGAAACGGGCCGAAACCTCTGTGCCGGCGGGTATGTAGTCAACTCCTGCACGCCACCGGACGCGGGGAAAGACCTCTGGAGTGATGCAAAAAACCATGACGAGCGTAACGATTGTTTACCACAGTGGCTACGGCCACACGGCTGCGCAGGCGGCCGCTGTTCTCGAAGGCGTCCAAAGTGTGCCGGGGGTTTCGGCGCAGCTTATCCGTGTCGAGGACGTTGAAAACCACTGGGAAACCCTGGATAGGTCGGATGCCATTGTGTTTGGTTCGCCAACCTACATGGGGAGCGTGTCGGGGCCATTCAAAACCTTTATGGATGCCACGTCGCGCCGCTGGCTTCAGCAGGCGTGGAAAGACAAAATTGCCGCCGGGTTTACCAACTCCGGCAGCCTGAGTGGTGACAAACTCAATACGCTCGTGCAGTTGGCCATTTTTGCCGCCCAGCACGGCATGCTGTGGGTTGGACAGGCAGAACTGCCAGCCGGACGCGCTGACGACGCCATCAACCGGATTGGAAGCATGCTCGGCGCGGCCGCCCAATCCGATCACGGCAGCACGGGGCCGTCCGAGGGCGACCTGGCCACGGCAAGACGGTTTGGTGCGCGCGTGGCCCAGGCTGCCCAACGCTGGCAACGCGGCGCTACCACCTGAACTGCGGACTGCACTACCTACCTGTCCCTGCCCCCCGGATGTCCCGGCTGAACAAGCCTGTGTCACTGTGAGGAGCATACTTTCGATGACTGAATCCCGACGCACATTCCTGAAGGCAACCGCCCTGACGACCGCTGGCTTTGCCCTGGGAAGCACCTTTGAGGCACTGGCTTCTGCGGTGGACGACGACAAGCTGGCTGCCGCCAGCCGTCTGACCGATGCTGAAGGGCAGTTTGTGCTGCCGCCGCTTCCGTACAAGTACAAGGACCTGGAGCCGGTCATTGATGAAGCGACGGTACGCCTGCACCACGACGTACATCACAAGGCGTATGTTGATGGCGCGAACAAGGCGCTGAAGCAGCTTGCCGCCGCCCGTGCCGAAGGGAACTTCGATCTCGTCAAGCACTGGTCGCGCGAACTGGCCTTTCACGGTTCGGGACACGTCCTGCACACGCTCTACTGGACGAGCCTGACGCCTGCCAGGGGCAGCGAACCCAAAGGCGACCTGAGCCGCGCCATCGACCGGGATTTTGGCGACCTGGCCAAGCTCAAAGCCCATCTGACCAAGGCAACGGTGGCCGTTGAGGCATCGGGCTGGGGCGTGCTGGCCTACAACGTGCTCGACCGGCGGCTGATGGTGTTGCAGGTGGAGAAGCACCAGGACCTGACCGTGTGGGGAGCAGTTCCGCTGCTGGTCATTGATGTCTGGGAGCACGCCTACTATTTGAAGTATCAGAGCCACCGCGCCGAGTATGTTGCCGCTGTGTGGGATGCGCTCGACTGGACGGCTGCCGGTCTTCGCTTCGAGGCGGCCCGGAAGGCCGCCTGAATGTGTGCATCGAACGGCGGCCGTCGTTTCAGCGGCGGGGATAGTCTATCTTGTCGAGTGCGCCGCCAAATGCGAATTGCCGGACGGTTTCTCCCTGGAAAAACCGGTGTGGGAAGCCCAGCTCGATGGCACTGGCTTCAGTCAGCCGCGCCAGGTGTTCTTCGCTGAGGCTGAAATCCAGACAGGCAAGGTTGTCCTTGAGCTGGGGCAGTGTCCGTGCGCCCAGAATCGGAATGATCGGCTGGGGGCGCTGGCGCAACCAGTTCAGGGCTACCTGCGCTGGTGAGCGTCCGATGTCCTCGGCAATCGTCATGACAAGCTGAGCCAGTTCCCGGTCGCGCTCCTTGGTGGTTTTGAGGCGTCCGGGAAGGGGATCACCTTCCTTGAGATTGTTGTACTTGCCGGTCAGTACGCCACCGCCGAGCGGACTCCAGGCCGTGACGCCAATGTTGAAATGCGCGGCCATTGGCAGCAGTTCGCGTTCGGGGGTTCGTTCGCGCAGGGAGTATTCAATCTGAAGGCCGACGAAGGGCGTCCAGCCCCGAAGCTGAGCCAGAGTGTTGGCGGAAGCCACAATCCAGGCGGGTGTGTCGGAGATTCCGGCATAGAGCACCTTGCCCTGGCGTACGAGGTCGTCAAAACCACGCATGACTTCTTCAATGGGCGTGGTGAAGTCCCAGACGTGCAGCCAGAGCAGATCAATGTAATCCGTCTGAAGACGGCGCAGGCTGGCTTCGACCGCCTGCATCATGTTCTTGCGGTGGTTGCCGGAGGCATTGACTTCACCACAGCCGCTCGTGTCAAGGCTGTACTTGGTCGCAATGACCCACCGTTCGCGTTCGCCCCGGATGAACTCCCCGATGAACGTCTCACTTTCGCCTTTGGTGTAGAAGTTTGCTGTGTCAAGGAAGTTCCCCCCAGCTTCTGCATAGGCTTCAAACATCGCGCGGCTTTCATCCTTCGAGGCACCGGTTCCCCAGGCCTCGCCGAAGGTCATTGTCCCCAGGCAGAGTTCGGAAACCCGCAGTCCGCTGGCGCCAAGCAGTTTGTATCGCATCATGGCTTTTCCTCAGTTCAGAGACATCGGCCGCACCCGACCGTGGACGCCGGGCGTGCCGTCCCTGCTTCATAGACCAAACCGGACGGGCATGGAATGACCTTTCGCTGAAAAACGGCCCGGCCAAAAGGGCGTTACGTTATAGACTCATGACAGAAACCCGATCCGTTACGGCGTTGCCCTCTGCGGCCCCGTCCGGGTGGACTGTATTCAAAGGAGATGCCCTCATGCCTGCTGACTACACGGTTCGTAAGGTTTTGGTTGCCACGGATGGCTCCCCGGCGAGCTTTGCCGCCATTTCCGACCTGGTTCACGCCGGATTGCCGCCGGAGGGTGAAGCCGTTGTCCTTTCCATTGCCGACCGGGTGCCACTGTTTCCACCACGAACCCCAGAGGAAATTCTGTATCTCGAAGACGCCCGTCTGGCTGTGCCGCGCCACTGGGCACGCAGCGCTGCGGACATTCTCCGCCGCCGCTTTCCGCAGTGGGTCGTGCGTGAGGAAACCCGCGCCGGTGCACCGGCCCGCGAGATTCTCAAATTTGCCGATGAGTGGTCGCCGGATTTGATTGTGTTGGGTTCCCACGGGCGCTCGACCCTGGGGCGGCTGTTTTTCGGAAGCGTGTCACGCAAGGTCATGCTGGAGGCACGCGCAGCCGTGCGGATTGGCCGCCGGCTGGAACGTCCTGACAGTGAGCCGCTGCGCATTCTGGTCGGCGTGGATGAAACCCCGGCTTCGGAAGTCGTTGTGGCGGCGCTGGCGGCACGCCATTTTCCACCCCAGACCCAGGTCAAGCTGGTGACGGCAACCGGCGTCTTCGAGTATTTCAGCAGCGACATCCTGGGGAGCAGCGTGGCTGTCGTGCCATCCGACACGATTGATGAACTGCGCCGCACCGCGGCCGAGGCCGCGACGGCAGTACAGGAAAAACTGCTGGCAGCCTATCCCGATTGGAAAGTGACCCTGTCGCGGGAAGTCATCGAAGGCGATCCCAAGAGTGTTTTACTGGACATCGCCGAGAAGTGGCCCGCCGATGCCATCATGCTTGGTACGCGCGATCTTTCCGGGGCAGAGCGGTTTTTCATCGGGAGTGTGTCGTCGGCCATTGTCGCCCACGCGCCCTGTACGGTTGAAGTTATCCGTCGTCGCCGGGACGAAGCAGACAGTTCCACGGCTTCCTGAGCAGAAGTGCTGGATGAAGCTGAAAGGCGTCACTCACTGCCGATACAAGGGGTTGTCAGTTTGCGCAGGTTTCACGCATCATAGGGCAACCCCTATGCCCCAGGTGTGCCTGGCTCTGTTTCCTGGCGGGGTCGCGCCGTCTGGGCTTGTACGGAAGGAGAGTGCGAGCTTGATCATTGCGCAACGGAAAGTCCTCCTGCTCAATGCCTCGTATGAACCGCTCGGTCTGGTTTCGGTGCCACGCGCTTTACGTATGGTCTGGCAGCGGACGGCCGAGGTCCTTGAAAAGGATGGCGACCGGGTTTTGCGAACGGTACGCTTTACGTTCGCCTGTCCCTCGGTGGTGCGGTTACACGAGTATGTCAACGTCCGCAAGCGGCGGCGTTCGGCAGGTGGGTTGCGGGCGAAGATACTCATCCGCGACCGGTATCGGTGCCAATACTGCAACAAGCGAGGCACGGCTGCTGACCTGACGCTGGACCACATTGTGCCCCGGTCGCGGGGTGGGCAGTCGGTCCCGGAAAACCTCTGTGCCTGCTGCCATGATTGCAATCAGCGCAAAGGCGACCGGACCCCGGATGAGGCTCGCATGCCCCTGCTGTCAAATCCGGCGGCTCTGTGGCACGACCTTGATCTGACGGCGCTGCATCATGCTGCGGCGTCCCGTCCGGAGTGGCGTAAGTATCTCTACCTTGACGATGCGGCGGCCGCCTGACAGCGCGCGTCGGACGTATCCGATGCGCGCTGTTTCGTTTTTGCCCATTCGTTGGTGAGGGTTCAACGTGTTGGTACGCACCGGTTCCCGTCTGATATGGCGGGCAAGTCTCGGCTTGGTCTGTTTCAGCCTGTGGAGTGTAACCGGCGGGCTGTGGGGCGGACTGCCGGTATCGGCGCTGGCACAGTCCGGCGCGGCTACCGCTGGAGCGGAGGCGCCAGCGGTGGAGCGTCCGGCACGCCAGACGGCTGCCATGATGCGCCGCCTGCAGCGTCGGCTGGCGGCTTTCAAAGGCAAGGTCTTCTGCTTCGCCAAAAATCTCGATACCGGTGAAACCTTCGGCTACAACCCGGATGCCAGGGTGCGGACGGCAAGCACCATCAAGGTGCCCATCATGGTGGAAGTCTTCGCCCAGGTGGCCGAAGGCAGGCTGCGTTGGGATGACAAGCTGACCGTCGTCCGGCGGCATGAGTATGAAGACGGCGGCGTGCTGTTTGAGCTGACGCCGGGCACCCAGATCACCGTCCGTGATGCCGTGCGGCTGATGATTGTCGTCAGTGACAACATCGCCACCAACATCCTGCTTGACCGGATCACCACGGATGCGGTCAATGACCGCCTGGCAAAGATGGGTTTCGAGCACATCCGTTCCCTGCGCAAGATCGCCGGTGGCGGTGAAAGCACCTTCCGCGAGAGCAACCTCGAAGAAAACAAAAAGTACGGCATCGGCGTCGCGACCCCGCGCGAGATGGTCCGGCTGCTGGAAGGTCTGGAGCGCGGGACGATGGTCAGCCCGGAGGCGTCACGGGAAATGCTGGCCATTATGAAACGCCAGCAGTATCGGGAGGGCATCGGCCGGCGCCTGCGTGGTGTTGAAGTTGCCAACAAGCCGGGCGCACTGGACCATCTGCGCAGTGACATCGGCATCGTCTATACGAAACACGGACGCATTGCCATGGCCATTACGGTTGAGGACATCCCGGTCGTGGACTATTGCAGCGAAGCCGAAGGCCACCTGCTCATTGCCGACATCGTTGACCTGCTGCTGGAAGGTCTGGCCGCGCCGGCTTCGCCTGCAGAACGGCGCGCCGGGCGCAAACCGCCCTCCCGCTGATGCCTGCTGCTGAGTCAGCCCACAACACGCCGTCTATTCTTGCCCTGAGTCCGAAGGTGGCAGCGTCTGCCAGCCAGGGAAAAAATAGCGTGGCCGGCTTTGCCGTCTTATAATGGAGGCGTTACCAGGTTCAAGACAGCCCATCGGAGGGGACACGGAACACAACGCCTGCACGGCCGGGAATTTCCAGTCCCTAAGCGGAACGGATGTCAACTCAGGAGTTTTTTCGTCAACAATGAAACTTGACTTTACTGTACGGCACTTCACCCTGACACCTGCCATCAAGAAGTTTGCCCGCGAGCAAACCAAGAAAGTTGCCAAACTGCTCGATGACCGGGACCATATCCGCCTGCATCTCACCATGGCCATCGAGAAACACCGTAACCTGGCAGAACTCGTGCTGACCATGGGTGAGCAGGTCCTGACCGGCAAGGCTACGACCGACGACATGTACCAATCCATCACCCAGGCGACGGAAAAGCTGGCCCGCCAGGTCAACAAGCTCAAGGAAAAGGTTGAGACCAAACGGAAGACCCGCGCCAGCGTCAAGGAAGTCACGGCGGCAGCCGAAGCGGCCCGTTCGGAAGCCGAGGGGACGGCGGACGAAGCTGCGCCAGAGGCCACGAAAAAACCACGCATCATTCCGACGCGCCGCTATGCCATCAAACCCATGACGCCGGATGACGCGGCGGCCAGTCTGTCGCCGAAGGACCAGTTTGTTGTTTTCCGCAACATGGTCACGGATCGCGTTGGTGTGCTCTACCGTCGCCCGGATGGTAATTTCGGCCTCATCGAGCCGTAAGACCTGCGCCTGAAAGCGTGTCCGGCCGGACGCAAAGCTCCCAGCTCCGTGTTGCACTTGGAAAAGCTGCGCGCAGGAAAAAAGCCCGACGTGGCTGTGCCACGTCGGGCGACATCCGGCCTATCACCTCCGGCCCATCAACTGTGGCTCTGGTCAGAGGGTGGCGGGCTTGGAATCTGGTTTCCTGAGTCCCGATGATCGCAACAGATCGCACAGGTACAGCTCGCAGACCGGTTCCTGCCGGAAATGCGAACCCAGAAGCTGGCGCAGCCGCTGGATGGCTTCGTAGCGTCCGATGCCGGTGCTCGCTTCGTAGCGTTCCCAGAAGTCTTCCCACCAGTCTGTTGGCTGCACCTTGGCACCCTCGTACTCCGTGACCCGTCCGGTCTTGCCGCCGGTCACAAGGCTGCCGGCATCTTCGCTCTGGACGTAGATGCGCTCGATGTTGGCCTTGATAGCCGCAATGTCGGCTTCCGTGGCAACGCCGTTCGAGGTCGCTTTGTAAAACTGAACCGTGACGCGCACCGGGAAGCGTTCATCGCGTTCGATGGCGAGGTTATCAATCTCGGTAAAGGGCCCTTCCAGATCGCCGTGTCCGATGACGGCATTTTCGATGTCGCTGGCGCGCGGGGCGGGCATGCCTGCTGCCTTTGACTCGTAGGCAATGCCCGGAACCATTGGAGGCTTGCTTCGGGGAAGTGTCCGCTGTTTGAGTGGCACCTGAATGAGCAGCACCAGGTTGAGTCCTGAAGTCTGACCCGGCGCGCCCGGCGTCGGCGATGTCCGATCGCCCCCCTTCGCCACAAAGTCACTCTCCCGTTCGCCCGTCAGACTTGCCCGCTGCCCGTTGGCATTGAAAAACAACCGCTGCCCCCACACACTGCCGCTGCGAAACGCATCCCGTTCATTGTCAATGATGGTGACGCTCGTCCCTTCCCGTGTGGCCAGAATCGTCAGCACCGCCGGGTCGCCTTTCTTGGACTGGTAGTTGAACAACACGGGGTTGAACGTCGCCTTGCCGCTCTTGGGAATCGGCAGGAAACACGCCTGGGCGCTGACGAGTACCCGGGTGTCGCGCGGAGCCAGCAGGCTGTGCTTTTCGCCGCGCCACGAAGCCGGGTTGGTCAGATACGAACGCGGATGGGCGAGGAAGTCGTACAGCGAGACGCGCCGCAGGGGTTGCCCGTGGTGATTGCCCACAAGCAGGGTGAAGTCGCGCGGGTCGAGGTCGCAGGTGAGGTCCCGGAAGTTGGGGTAGCGGATGACCGGCATGCAGGTGACTTGGAACTGTCTTGTAGTGGGGTCTTCAAAGCCGACCTGGATGGTCATGTCGCTGATGTTGGGGCCGACGGCGGAGTTTTTGTAGCGTCCGGTGTCTTCCCAGGTGAGGTTGACGATGTCGAGGCCGTATTTTTGGGCCAGGGCAATGGCTTGGGCGTCTTGCACCATGCCGGCTGTGGCGGCAATGGTGCGCTGGTACTCCGCCGCTTCCTTCGGGGAAAGTTTCGGTGCCGGGGCCGATGTTGCTGGATTTTTGGATGGCTTGCTTTTGGGCATGACATTGTCCTCCAGGCAGGTTGCGTGTGGGGCACATGGCGGCGGATGAATTCCGTCACCGGTTGGTTTGGGCAAAAACGCGCGCGTCAGGTCAGGCCAACCGCCAGAGATGGACGCCCACGGAGCTATGGCCTGACCGAAAGAGGCTTACTGCTGGCGTCTCTTACAATGCGTCATAAAACGCAGCACAACGCGCGTAACCGTGACACGCGAACATGATACGTGACCGTGTCAATCCCTGAAGGAAGTGGAGTTCAGCCTTACTTTACCTTTTATGCAGCAACGACAGTGGCTCGGCATCATGTGCGTCATCGCGGCTGCGGCACTCTGGAGTCTCGGCGGCGTCGGCATCAAGTCAGCCCACGCCGATGCGTTTGCCATCGCCGGTGTGCGGAGTTTCTTTGCCCTCTTCGTGCTGGCCGCGGCGCTGCTCTGGCAGCAGGCATCACACCAAGGCAATCTGCTCCAGACGACGCTCGCGCGGCGCTACGTGTGGTGGGGTGCGGCCAGCTATGCGTTGACCATGATTGCCTTTACCTGGGCCAACAAGCTCACCACGGCGGCCAATGCCATTTTGCTGCAATACACCGCGCCCATTTTTGTTGCCGTACTGGCGCGGCCGCTGCTCGGTGAACCCATCCATCGCCGCGACCGCTGGTCCATCGGCGGCTGTTTCTTTGGCATGGCGTGGTTTTTTCTGGACCGGCTCAGTCCGTCCGGGATGTTCGGCAACCTGCTGGCCATTGTCTCCGGGATCGGCTTTGCCGGGATTGCCATCTGCCTGCGGGCTGATGCCCGCACCCAGCCGCCGACCGGCGGCACGCCGCCCTCAAGTCTCGTCCTGATTGCCCTAGGCAATGCCCTGACGGCCCTGTGCTGCGCTCCGGCTATTGTGGCTTCGCTTCCGTTGCCAGTCACCACCCTCTGGCTGCTCGCCGGTTTGGGAATACTTCAGATTGGCGTGGCTTACGTCCTGTTCGCCATCGGGGTCAGCCGCGTCTCGGCGCTGGAAAGCACCCTGCTGGCGATGCTGGAGCCAATCCTGAATCCTATCTGGGTCGCCTTGGCCACCGGTGAACGGCCGTCCGCTATGGCGCTCATTGGCGGGGCCATCGTGGTTGGCGTCATTGTCTGGCGTCAGCTTGGAAAAACCGCAAACACTTGAGAGCACAAAAACGCCCGACGTGGTGGCCACGTCGGGCAATGGCCGGTTTGGCCTTAGCTGGCTGGCTTGCGGTGTGGGTGCTTCCTGCCTGCTGAGCGCAGCAGATCGCGCAGGTAGAGTTCACAGACCGGTTGCTGCCGGAAGTTCGTTCCCAACAGCTCGCGCAGCCGCCGGATGGCTTCGTAGCGTGAAATGCCGGTGCTCGCTTCGTAGCGTTCCCAGAAGTCTTCCCACCAGTCCGTCGGCTGTACCTTGACACCATCGTATTCCGTCACCCGTCCGGTTTCGCCGCCGGTGACGAGGCTGCCCACATCGGTGCTCTGGGCGTAGATGCGCTCGATGTTGGCCTTGATAGCCGCAATGTCGGCTTCCGTGGCGACGCCGTTCGAGGTCGCTTTGTAAAACTGAACCGTGACGCGCACCGGGAAGCGTTCATCGCGTTCGATGGCGAGGTTATCAATCTCGGTAAAGGGCCCTTCCAGATCGCCGTGTCCGATGACGGCATTTTCGATGTCGCTGGCGCGCGGGGCGGGCATGCCTGCTGCCTTTGACTCGTAGGCAATGCCCGGAACCATTGGAGGCTTGCTTCGGGGAAGTGTCCGCTGTTTGAGTGGCACCTGAATGAGCAGCACCAGGTTGAGTCCTGAAGTCTGACCCGGCGCGCCCGGCGTCGGCGATGTCCGATCGCCCCCCTTCGCCACAAAGTCACTCTCCCGTTCGCCCGTCAGACTTGCCCGCTGCCCGTTGGCATTGAAAAACAACCGCTGCCCCCACACACTGCCGCTGCGAAACGCATCCCGTTCATTGTCAATGATGGTGACGCTCGTCCCTTCCCGTGTGGCCAGAATCGTCAGCACCGCCGGGTCGCCTTTCTTGGACTGGTAGTTGAACAACACGGGGTTGAACGTCGCCTTGCCGCTCTTGGGAATCGGCAGGAAACACGCCTGGGCGCTGACGAGTACCCGGGTGTCGCGCGGAGCCAGCAGGCTGTGCTTTTCGCCGCGCCACGAAGCCGGGTTGGTCAGATACGAACGCGGATGGGCGAGGAAGTCGTACAGCGAGACGCGCCGCAGGGGTTGCCCGTGGTGATTGCCCACAAGCAGGGTGAAGTCGCGCGGGTCGAGGTCGCAGGTGAGGTCCCGGAAGTTGGGGTAGCGGATGACCGGCATGCAGGTGACTTGGAACTGTCTTGTAGTGGGGTCTTCAAAGCCGACCTGGATGGTCATGTCGCTGATGTTGGGGCCGACGGCGGAGTTTTTGTAGCGTCCGGTGTCTTCCCAGGTGAGGTTGACGATGTCGAGGCCGTATTTTTGGGCCAGGGCAATGGCTTGGGCGTCTTGCACCATGCCGGCTGTGGCGGCAATGGTGCGCTGGTACTCCGCCGCTTCCTTCGGGGAAAGTTTCCGTCCCGGATCGGAAGCCGGTCGTGGAGTGGGCTGGGGTTCGGGTGGCAGGTCGTCAGCTTCAGGGGGCTGGGGGGTGGTGATGGGCACAGGAGTTGGTGAGGTGCGTTCCAGGTATCCGGCCACGGCTTCCTTCGGGGAAAGTTTCCGTCCCGGATCGGAAGCCGGTCGTGGAGTGGGCTGGGGTTCGGGTGGCAGGTCGTCAGCTTCAGGGGGCTGGGGGATGGTGATGGGCACAGGAGTTGGTGAGGTGCGTTCCAGGTATCCGGCCACGGCTGCCGTGCCGATGGTAAGTCCGGCCAGGACAAGTGAAAACAGGCGCGTCATATTGGCTGACCTCCACGAAGTTGGGTGATATGCGGCGCTGTGGACGTATCACACGCCCAAAGGTTCCCAACCCAACGTCCTTGGTGTCAGCTTCCTGTGAGTAGACGGCTGCCCGGCCATTCTCCGGCTCAGGCAGGGAAAACGTTTCGAGGGAATGGTTCAGAACTCGATGCCAATCTGCGCCACGACGCGCCGGGTGGTGAAGGGATGCTTGACTTCGCGCATTTCTGTCACCAGGTCGGCCATCTCGATGATTTCGGGCGGCGCATCCCGTCCGGTCAGAATGACGTGCATGTGCGGCGGACGGTTCTGGATGGCTTCGATGACTTCGGCAGTGGTGAGCCAGCCGAAGGTGAAGGCGTAGGTGATTTCGTCCAGTGCTACGATGTCGTATTCCGGCGACTGGAGTTTGGCCTTGCAGATTTCCCAGGCGCGGCGGGCCGTCTGCCGGTCGCGTTCGGGGTCATTGGTGTCCCAGGTGAAGCCGTCGCCGAGCGGCAGAATTTCAAAGCCCAGCTTTTGGGCGCTCTGAATTTCGCCGTAGATGCCAAACCGTGGGTCTTCGGTCGTCTTGATGAATTGCAGCATGATGACCTTGAAGCCGTGGGCGACGGCGCGCATCAGAGTTCCCAGTGCGGCTGTGGTTTTTCCTTTGCCGTGACCGGTGTTGACGATGACGAGGGGAACGCGCTTGCGCTTTGCCGCGCGCGCTTCCGGGGTGGGTGTGTCCGATGGGGTCATACGGTGGTGTGTGCCGGAGGGGTGGATTCAGGAAAAATTGGGGTGGGGCGTCCGTCGTCGCTCATCGCCACATAGACCACATCAGCTTCAGTCACGCGCACGACGGTGTTCGGTTCACGCATCCGCTCGGCATCCACCGTGACACGTATGGTGATGGATGTGCGCCCAATCTTTTCAACCTGGGCGTAGAAGCTCACGGTGTCACCCACGTACACCGGCGCGACAAAGACCACTTCGCGCATGGCGACGGTGACGTACCGATGCACAGCAATGCGGCGGGCTTCGATGGCGCCGGCGAGGTCAATGTAACTCAGAATGACGCCACCGAAAATCGTGCCCAGCGCGTTGGTGTCACGGGGCAGCATGGTTGTCCGAATGGCCGGGGTCGGCGGAAGGGTTCGTTCGGGCATGGGTTGCAAGCCACCGGGAAAAGTGGGGAGACGCGCCGCAAGCTAGTCCATTCATTGAAACCCGGTCAACGGTTGGTTAGCATCGGCTCCCCTATGCGCTTTTTTCATTCACTGCTTGTGCTGTGGTTGGCGGGATGGGTGGTGGGCCTCTGGCTGCCGGTGCTGGGGCAGGACCGCTACCTGGCCGATTTGACGAGTCCCGACCGGCGCACACGTCAGCGCGCCGCCGTGGCACTGGGCGACCGCCGGTTGCAGGCGGCCGTCCCGGCGCTGCTGGAGGTGCTCAGGAACGATCTTGACCCACAGGTGCGGGCCGAAGCCGCCGTGGCGCTGGGGAAAATCAAGGACCCACAGACGCTTCCACCGCTCATCGAGGCCCTGCGCGAGCCGGACGCCGACGTACGGCGGGCCGTACTGCGCGCCCTGCTGCTGTTTTACATCGAGGAAGACATCGAGTTTGTCTTTGCACGCCGGCGCGGATTGGACCGCTTCAATCCCTTCCTGGAAACTGACGATCCGACCATGGTTTTGCCGGGTACGGAGGTTGCTCCGGCTGTCCTGCAGGCCCTGGCCGACGCCATGCGCGATGACGCCCGGGTGGACAACCGGCGGGCGGCCGTGCGGGCGCTGGGCGTTTTGCGGGGTGAGAGCATGGTGAGCGCCATGGTCGAGGCGCTGGGCGATGCCGACCTGCGTGAGGACATTTTCCGCGTACTGGCAAAGTTTGGCCATCCAGAATACGGCCTGCACGTTTTGCCCTATCTGGATGACCCGGATGCCAACGTGCGCCGGCAGGCTGTCGAGACGCTGGGGCGGCTGCGGACTCGTGAGGCGGTGACGCCGCTGATGGCGCGCTACCGTGCTGCCCGGCCCGGACGGGATGCCGACCAGCAGACGCGGATTCTCGCGGCCCTGGCGCGCATTGGCGATCCGATGAGTGAGCCTGTTTTCAGGGAAAACCTCGACCATCCGAGTGCGGAGCGCCGCCGCTTTGCCGCCGAAGGGCTGGGACGCTGTGAGGCTACGGCCTACGTGGATGAGCTTTCCAACCGCCGTCTCGCCGAGAAGGACGAACGGGTACGGCTGGCGCAGGCGTTTGCGCTCTACCGGCTGGGACGCCGGGAGTTTCTGCAGGATGTGATTAGGCAGCTTGACTCACGCCGGTATGGGGAGCAGGCCGAAAGCTACCTGCTTTCACTGACGCGGACGGCCGATCTGCATCCCTACCTGCGCATAGCCGGACCACGTGGCACAGAGCGGATGCTGCGCGCGCTGGGACAGGTAGGGACACGCGATGATCTTCCGGCGTTGCGTCCATTCCTCAGTGACCGTGACCGCCGGATTGTCAATGCTGCCAACCGCGCCATCCGGCAGATTGAGACCCGTGCCGGTGCTGTTCGTGACTAGTGACCAGTGGCTGGTGATTGGTGATTGGATGTGGTGAGACGGTGGCCAGTCCGGGTGCTTTTGGTTTTCGGGTTGCGGACGAAAACGACTTGGGCTATAAACACCGACTTTTGGAGCTGCGCGGGAAGCGAGGTGAGATGTCATGGCCAAGGTTTGTCAAGTGACCGGAAAGCGCCCGATGTCGGGCCACAACGTATCGCACGCGAACAACCGTACGAAGCGGCGTTTTCTGCCCAACCTGCAACGGCAGCGGTTTTGGGTGCCGAGTGAAAACCGGTGGGTGCGGCTGCGTCTTTCGGCGCGCGCCATCAAAACCATCAACCGGTATGGGATTGAGTACGTCCTGAAGAAAATGCGGGAAGAGGGCAGGAAAATCTGAAGCAGGAAAAGCTCAGCTTGCGAAGGGCTTTTCAGCCGCCTTTTCTGTCCGGGACCTCAAGACCGCTGCGCCAGGTGATGTTCCCTTGCGCAGCGGTTTTTGCGTCATACGAAACCCACCGCCGTCAACAACCGGTCAGACGCCAACGTTGACCGGTACCATCTTCACGAAGATGCCGGGGGCGAAGGTCTGGGAATTGCCCGAGGCCGCCACATAACCGGCCGGGCGGCGGACCTTCAACCGGGTCAAAAGTGGGGGTCTCGCAGTCATAGCGCCAGTGATGCTGGGGGGCAAGTTGATGATGAGCCAGTCAATGCTCGTCCGGGCCATAGCTTTCCTCACGTTTCGTTGCCGCGCGCACTTCTGCCTCTGCCCAGCGGCGAATCTCCGCAATCAGGCTCGTCATACCTTCCTGTGCGACAGGCGCGATTTCCATATCGTCGTAGCGGAAGGCAACGGCAAAAGGATTGAGTCGGCGGAGTTGCTCTTCCTTGACCGGCAACACGATGCCTTGATCCCCAAGCAGACGCGCCAGTTTGACCAAATCGTGTGTGCGCGTGAATTTCGATCTGTTGCGCAAACAAGACCGCCTTGAGTGATTTCTCCACTGCCTGCTGGGCGTGGAAATAGACAATGGAAAGATGAACCTCCGGCTCCTTTTTCAGAACTTCAAAAGCCTTGATGTCACGATCTGCCAGGCGCAGTGACCGCCACGCCTCTTCAAGATGCGGCTCCATACAAGGCCCTCCCTTCCTTGCGCGCCCAGTACAGGACGGTGCCCGGTACCTGGCTGCGTCGTTGGTATTCGGCCTCGGAATAGACCAGCACGTCCATCCCCGGGCCAATCGGGCCCACGGCTTCGTGCAGGCGGATCATTTCGCTGTACGGGTCGGACACTTCCGGTTTGATCACCATGAGGTCCAGGTCAGAGCCAGCGTCGGCATCGCCACGGCCATAGGAGCCGAACAGGATCACCCGGCTGGGCTGCGCCGCTGCCACAATCCGCCGGACAATTTCTTGCAGGGTTTGTTCGTCAATCATGTTTCCAACTTCATGACCTTCCAAAGCCCATACCCAGTCCTAGCCACTAATTACCAGCCACCAGCCATACAGCATGCCGTCGCGCCCCGAAGCGGCGTCGGCTGGGAGGCCCATGTTGGGTGGCAGGGCGGGTATTTGCTGATTTTTACTTGAGAAGCCGTTCATATTCGTCATGCGTACCAATCCAAAACCACGTTACCGTATCACCTCTCAGCAATCCAAGCGCTCTGTATCCCAAACCAATGCGTATTGAGTAAACTGGCTGGCTTTCTTTCACTCGCTTGAAGAAAAGGCTTGGATGGGCTGGATTATCTCGCCACAATTTGTAAACCTGCCGTGCTCGCTGACGGATTTCTGGTGGCAAAGCCCAGTAATGTTTCCAGAATGACGGAGTGGTTTGTGAATTCATTGATGCTCGATGAATTCACCGTGTGCATCGAACATCGGCAATACTTTACCTTCATTTATCCCGGCTTCGACTGCCACTACCAGCGCCGCCAGCTTATCATCGTTGGTTGCCGCAAATTGCGTATCCCATATCGCTTCATCCGCTGCCACTTCTTCAAAGGTTTCTTCGCCGGGCAACGGATGTGTTTTGAGGAAGAGCGCAAATTGATAAAGTTGTACCGTGCGCGCCAGGGGCATGGCCGCAGCAATCTCTGTGATGGCCTTTATCAAATCTGCGTGAGTCTGTCGTATGTTTGTTTCCATAATTTTCGCTCCGTCGAAATGTGGATAGCAGTCAGTGACGCCGTGCTTGCACAAGCCTGATCGGCTGCTTCCCGATTTCGCCGCAGGCGCTCAACACGCTGTTGACGTTCTCTTGCGGCAGGAGATTTGAGCTCCTGCACAAAATCAGCCGCGTCTCCAGTCGGTCAGGGAGCCTCGGAACAATGCCATAAGGCACGAATGCTCCCCGGCTGCTATCCACTACCCACCATTCGCCATCCGCCATTCACCCTGTGGCTACACCTCCACGACGGGAAACTGCGTCGGGAGCGGCGGTTGCGGCACGATGGACCGGTTGGACACCTGGACGCCCCGCAGATGGCGACGTATTGGACCGCGATAGACAGCCCCGCAGCGGCGGCACCGGTAGTAGGTTTCTCCAGGCTTCAACTGCTTGCGCAGCTCGTCCGGCACGGTCAGCCATTCCCGCAGGTGACCGTTGCAGACACTTTCCTTGCCTTTGTCATCCACTTTCTTGACCGTGCAGTTGTGTTGAATGTCAGGGTTTTGCAGGGTTAGAATTTCCATCACCGTTTCCTCCCGGATTAGGGTAACGTCCCGCAGCACACTGTTGACCGGAAAGCCTACGGTACACTGTATGCGACCACACGCCAAGCACGCACCTGCGCCAGGGCGCACCAGTGGTAGAGATGGCTTCAATCCTGTTCGTGGAGTTGCGACGTGCGTCTGCCATTTGAACCGGCTTCCTTCCCGGATGTGCTGAACACACTGCTTCAGTACGACCTCACGCCAGCCATCATCTTCCTTCCAAGTCGCCGTGGGTGTGACGAAGCCGTGGACAGCTTCCGCCGGACGCGCCTGCCGGATTTGTCCAGCGAGCAGCAGCGGCGCATTGCCAATATCGTTGCGGAGTACCCCGACGAAGCCACCTACGTCGAACAGCACCGGCAGTTCTTTTTGCTGTTGCGAAAGGGCATTGCCGCCCACCACGCCGGCCAGTTGCCGGCCTGGAAACACGTCGTCGAACGGGCGATGGCGGCTGGCGCGCTGCGCGCCGTTTTTGCGACCTCGACACTGGCCGCCGGAATTGACATGCCAGCGCGCTCCGTGGTGATTACGGCTTCCAGCCTGCGCTCCGATGACGGCCACCGGGACATCAAGGCCTTCGAGCTGGCCCAGATGACCGGCCGCGCCGGCCGGCGGGGACGTGACCGGGTCGGGTTTGCCATTTTCGTGCCCGGCCCCTTCCAGGATATGCACGTCATTGCCGAAAAACTGCTCAGCCCGCCGGAGCCGGTCGAAAGCGCCTTTGATGCCAACTACACCATGGCGCTCAACCTGCTTCAGAAAATGTCGCCCCAGGCAGCCCGCAGTCTCATCGAGCGCAGTTTCCGGCACTTTCAGAACCGGAAGCTCGCTGACCGCCTGCGGCCACGACTTCAGGAAGTCAAAGCCCTGCTTGATGCCGACGCCGAATTGTGCCCGGCCGGCGACCGCGCCCAGACCTTTGCCGCGTACCGTCCGATTGCCCGTGAACTGGCGGCAGCACGCAAGCAACTGCGCCGCTGGCAAAATGCCAAACGGCAGCTCGATCTTGATGATCCCGACACCCGCGCCGATTATGAAGCGGCTGTGAACACGGTAAGACGGCTCGAAGCCGCCGCCGCCGATTTTCCCTGTTCCACGTGCTCGCAGGTCAGCAACTGTGCGCCCCGCGCAGCGGAAATGCTGGAAGCCCAGCGGCGCTATGAGCACCTTGCGGCCCGTTGCTCTGAAATCGAAAACGGTCTGTGGGAACGCTTCAAAAAATGTGTCGCTGTGTTGCAGCACTACGGTTATCTTGACCAGCATTGGCAGCCGACGGCCGATGGGCGGTGGGCCGCACAGTTGCGGGTGGACAATGCGGTTTTCGTCGGTGAGCTGATCCGGGCTGGCATCCTCGATGTCGAAAGCCCGCGTCACCTGGCCGCCCTGTGTGGAGCCATTGCCGCCGAAGACCGCGAGTTTCCGCTCTATGAAGAAACCCGCGCCGAATATCTGCGTCCGCTGCGGCAGGTGCGCGGTATTGCCTACGCCATTGCTGATGTGCAGGCGCGCTATGACAACTACTGCACGATGACGATTGACTACGATGCCGGCCGGTTGCTGTGGACATGGGCCGATGGACAGTGCACTTGGGAGGCCCTGCTGGCCATGACCGAAGCCGTTGAAGGCGATGTGGCGCGGCTGTTGCTGCGTACCTCAGATTTGCTGGGGCAGTTGGCCGGCCTTTCGGCTTCGCATCCCAAGCTGGCGGAGCAGGCGCGGGCGGCCATCTATGCCATTCGCCGTCCGCCGGTTGAAGACTGACCATGGACGCTGCGCGGAGGGAATGCCGCCGGCTCGATGTGGGTTGCGGACGACGGAAGCTGCCGGGGGCAATTGGATTAGACCAGGTGGCTTTGCCCGGCGTGGATGTCGTCCACGATTTGAACGTCATCCCCTATCCGTTTCCTGACGGGGCGTTTGATGAAATCCACGCCCGGCACGTCATCGAGCACGTGGCCTCGGTTCCGGCCTTTCTGGCTGAACTGCACCGCATTGCAGCACCGGGGGCGCGGCTCTACATCGAGACGCCGCATTACTCGTCGCTCGGTTCGTGGAATGACCCGACACACCGCTGGCATCTGAGCGCCTACAGCTTTGACTATTTCGCTGTCGGGCATCCGGCGGCGCACTACGCTGGCGGCGGCTTTCGCCTGCTCCGCATCGAGATCACCTTCCTGCGCCTGTGGCGCTGGCTGGGCGTGGCCTGGCTTGTCAATGCCGTCAACCGGCATCCACGCTGGCGAATCTTTCGCAAAACCTGGGAGGAATACCTCAGTTTCATCATTCGGGCGCGGGACATCCACGCCACGCTCGAAGTCGTCAAGCCGGAGCCAGAGGCAGCGTCTGGCTTGCAGACCACACAACAAAGCGTATAGCCTAGCGGCTATGCCATAGCACCGGGCAGATGTCTGGTGCCAAGAGTCTATCGGGTTTGTCTGTGGAAGCAGCCAGCCGACAACTGAAGCACGGCATGCGTTCTGACGGGTTAAATCAATGAAGGTTTGGCAGTTTGGGATAGCTTGGTGCTTGGGAGCGGTCTTGTTCACCGGTTCGGCAGCCGCCCAGGGAACGGCGCTGCCAGCCGCGCCACCCCGCGACCTTGTCTTTCCCGGAATGAACCTTCCCGGCGATGAGCCGCCGCCGGAGTGGGTCCGTGCCCTGACCGAACGGGCGGAGAACTACTTTGTCCTGGGCACACGGGCGTTTGATGCCAACCGTTCGGAGTCGGCGCGCGAATACTTCAACCTGGCGCTGGATGTGTTGCTGGAATCCCCGACCGGCGCGCGGGCGCATCCGGCGCTCAACGCCTATTATCGCCAGTTGATTGAGCGCATCCGCTACTACGACCTCCAGATGCAGCAGACCGAAGTGGGCTGGGGTGAGCAACGTTTTACGCCTTCGCCGCTCGATCTGCTGCGGGATGTTGTGGTCTCCGATGCTGATCTCGCCGACGTTGAAGTGCGTGGTGAACTGGACTTCACGGCCGTGGCGGCGACGCCTGAAGTCCGGCGGTTTCTGGCCTACTTCACCCGTGGTGCCGGACGGGCGACAATCATCAATGGTTTGCGCCGGAGCGGACGCTATCTCGACCTGGCCCGGCGCATCTTTGCTGAAGAAGGCGTGCCGCAGGATTTGGTATGGCTGGCTCAGGCCGAATCCGGGTGGAATCCGGGCGCCCTTTCACCGGCTGCTGCCTATGGCATCTGGCAGTTTATTCCTTCCACCGGAGCGCGGTTCGGACTGGTGCAGAATGCCTGGATTGACGAGCGGGGCGGCATCGAGCAGCCCACCCGTGCCGCTGCCCGCTATCTGAAATGGCTTCACCAACGCTTCAATGGTGACTGGCTGCTGGCGATGGCGGCCTACAACTGCGGTGAAGGCAATGTCGAGCGGGCGCTGGCACGCAGCCGTTACCAGGATTTCTGGTCACTGCAGCGGCAGGGGTTGTTACCCCGTGAGACGCAAAACTATGTGCCGATCATCCTTTCGATGATTCTCATCGCCAAGCACCCGGAACTCTACGGCTTTCACAATGTGCCGCGTGAAGCGCCACTCCGCTACGACGTGTTGCCTGTCACCTCCACGGTGGACCTGCGAACTGTTGCCGCCCAGGCCGGTCTCTCACCGGAAGTCATCCGCAGTTACAACCCGGAACTGCTGACCTATACCGTCCCGGCCAACTATCGCCTGCGGGTTCCGCCCGGTGCGCGGTCAGGAGTGCAGACGGCACTTCTGGCCCTTCAGGCGACACCGCCGCGTCCAGACGGGACGGTTCGGACGCGCCTGGCGCGCCGGAAACGTCCATAGCCAACAGTTGCAGACGGGATAATCACAGTGGCGGCAGGTCAAGTTTGACAGCTTGGTTCAACCGGGCGCGACTTGCTGGCTCTGTGGCCGTTCGGCTCGCTGCGCGCCCTGTGTCGCTCATTCGGTTGAGGCTGCCGGCTGGTTTTCCAGCGCATTGTGCAGCGCATGCCAGGGCAGGCTGGCGCATTTGACGCGCACCGGATAGTGGCTGACGTTCTCAAACATGGTGAGTTTGCCGAGGTGATGAGGTTCACGCGCGGGGTCAAGCTCACCCTTGACAAGGCGGTGAAACTCCTCAAAGAGCTGTTCGGCCTCGGCCCGCTTCTTGCCCTTGACGCTGGTGGTCATCATCGAGGCGGACGCCATGCAGATAGCACAACCGGCCCCCTGGAAAGCCACATCTTCCAGCGTGTCATCGGGCCCGACGTTGACATAGACCGTCACCCGGTCGCCGCACAGCGGATTGGCCCCTTCACACTTGTACTGTGCGTTCTCGATGGCCCGAAAGTTCTTCGGGTGCTTGCTCAGATAGATGATTTGTTCGCCGTAAAGACTTTTGTTGCTCATGGTGGTGACGCCCTAGAGGGCAAAGACGGCAATGGTCTTCTCGATGGCCGCGCCAAGGGCTTCGATTTCCGACGGCAGGTTATAGAACGCAAAGGAAGCCCGCGCCGTCGCCGGGACGCCATACCGCGCCATGAGAGGCTGCGCACAGTGGTGTCCGGCACGGATGGCAATGCCTTCCTGGTCAAGCAACGTGCCGATGTCGTGGGGATGGATGCCGTCAATCACGAAGGAAATGATGGCCGCTTTGCGGGGCGCCGTTCCGATGATGCGGACGCCAGGGATGGCCAGCAGCCGCTCTGTGGCCTGTTCGAGCAGTTGGTGCTCGTAGGCTGCAATGGCTTCCAGCCCGATCCGGCGCATGTACTCGATAGCCGTCCCCAGTCCGATGACCTCGGCAATGGCCGGTGTGCCGGCCTCGAACTTGTGGGGAATCGGCGCGTAGGTCGTCTTTTCAAAGGTGACGGTTTCGATCATATCGCCGCCGCCGAGAAACGGATTCATCCGTTCGAGCCACGCCGCCTTGCCATACAGAATGCCGACACCGGTTGGGCCGTAGGTTTTGTGGCCGGAAAAGACATAGAAATCACAGTCAAGCGCCTGGACATCCACCGGCATGTGGGGCGCGGCCTGCGCGCCGTCCACGAGGACGGGAACCCCTTGGGCATGGGCCAGCCGGATGATTTCCTCCACGGGATGAATCGTGCCCAGCGCGTTGGAGATGTGGCCGACAGCCACGAGCCTGGTGCGGTCGGTAAGGAGTTTTTCGTAGGCTTCCAGAATCAGTTCGCCCCGATCATCCACGGGGATAACCCGCAGGTGTGCGCCTTTTTCCTCACACAGCATCTGCCACGGGACGATGTTGGCGTGGTGCTCGGTGGCCGAAATGATGATCTCGTCCCCTGCGCCAACGAACTTCCGCCCGTAGCCGTGCGCCACAAGGTTGATGCCTTCGGTCGTACCTTTCGTGAAGATGATCTGGCGTGCTTCGGGAGCGTTGATGAGTTGCGCCACCAGGTGGCGCGTCTGCTCGTAAGCCTGAGTCGCCTTGGCTGACAACAGGTGAATGCTGCGCCGCACGGTCGAGTATTCTTCCGTGTAGAACCGGTTCATGCGGTCAATGACCACCTGCGGTTTCTGGCTGGTGGCGGCATTGTCGAGATACACAAGTGGGTGGCCGTTGATGGTGCGCCGGAGCGTTGGAAAGTCTGCCCGCAAAGCGGTGACATCGAGCGCGGGCGGCGTTGCCAGAACTGCGTGAGCCGTCATAAGACACAATCTCCAGAAGCTGATGGTTCGACGCGCTTGGCCAGCGCGCCGTCGAGCCGAACCTTGAGGGAGGGGACGGGAAGTTTTTCGCTGACCTCACGGGCAAAGCCGAACGTCAGCAGGCGGCGGGCCTCGGCCGGCGTCAGCCCCCGGCTGCGAAGGTAGAAAATTTCGTCTTCGTCAAGTTGTCCAACGGTCGCGCCGTGACCGCATTTGACATCATCGGCAAAGATTTCGAGCTGGGGTTTGGCATCCACCCGCGCCTTTTCAGAGAGCAGCAGGTTTTTGTTGGTGGTGACGGCGTTTGTCTGCTGGGCGCCGTGGCGGACGATGACCCGTCCGTCAAAGACACCGTGGGCCTGTTCGTCAAAAATGCCCTTGTAGAGCACTTCACTCGTGCTGTTGGGAACGGCGTGGTCCACCGTCACGTGGGTATCGGCAAGCTGCTGTCCACGCAGGGCCTGGAGACCATAGAGCCGGCATTCGCCGCCTTCATCCAGAAACCGGGCACGGATGTCCTGCCGCGACAGTTGTCCGCCCAGGGCGTGGGCGTGTCCCGTGAAAGCTGCGCCCCGGCCGATGTCCACCCGAAGGTCAGCAATGTGATAGGCGGCAGAACCTTCAGTCTGCACCTTGATGTGGGTCAGGTTGGCCCCCTGGCCCAGCCGTACATCCGTCACGGCATTGGTCAGGTAAGGGTGTGTGCCGAACCGTCCTTCCTCATCGCACAGCACGGTGTGAATCTCAACGACGGTCGCAATGGCGGCTTCATCGAGTTCGATGATGACGCGCGGATGTGTCATGCGGTCATCATCAGTCGGCGCGGTGACGAAAAACAGTCCAATCGGCGCGGCCACGGCTCTGCCACGTGCGACCCGAATGGTGACGCCATCGGACAGAAACGCCAGATTGAGCGCCCGGAAGGAGGAAGCATCGGCTTCCGGCAGGGGTGCCGGGCCATCGAGACGCCGGATTTCGACGCCTGCCGGCAGTCCGCTGAGGTCAGAGAGCGCCGCCTGGAAAGCGCCGTTGACGAAGACCATCCGTGTCGTTGCCGACTCATCGAAGAAGGCAATCCCGGATTGCAGGTTGGCGGCCATTAGTCCGTCCGCCGTGGCGGGGCGAAAGGAGCGTTTGGTCAGGGGGGCAAGGTTTGTGTAGCGCCAGGCTTCGTCCCTGACCGTCGGCAGACCGAGCCGCTCGAACGTGGCAAAGGCGTCTTCCTGCACCCGTCCGTAGGGTGAGGTGGCGCGTGCCGGCGCTAGCGCGGCAAAGGCTTCGGCAAAGGGATTGGGCGTTTTGGCCGTTTCAGCTTTCATGGTCAGGCCCCCACTCCGGCCGCTTTGGCTTCGACTTCTTCCCGAATCCAGTCGTAGCCGCGCTGCTCCAGTTCCAGCGCCAGTTCCTTGCCGCCGGATTTGACGATGCGCCCGTCGAGCAGGACGTGGACAAAATCCGGCTGGATGTAATCCAGCAGCCGCTGGTAGTGCGTCACAAGGATGATGGCGTTGTCGTCGGTATGGAGCCGGTTGACGCCATTGGCCACGATACGCAGTGCGTCAATGTCCAGCCCGGAATCGGTTTCATCGAGCACAGCCAGCTTTGGCTCCAGAATGGCCATCTGCAGGATTTCATTGCGCTTTTTCTCGCCGCCCGAAAAGCCCTCGTTGACGGACCGTTCGATGAAAGTGCGGTCCATCTCCACGATTTTGATCTTTTCCTGAAGCAGATCGTCGAACTCCAGCGGGTCGAGTTCTTCTTCGCCACGGTGCTTGCGGAGCTGGTTGTAGGCCGCGCGCAGAAAGGTGGCGTTGCTGACGCCGGGGATTTCCATCGGATATTGAAACGCCAGAAAAACCCCTTCGCGTGCGCGCTCATCCGGTTCAAGTTCGAGCAGGTTTTTCCCGAAGTACAGGACTTCACCGGCCGTGACCTTGTAATCGGGATGCCCGGCCAGTACCTTGGACAGCGTGCTTTTGCCTGAACCGTTGGGGCCCATGATGGCGCGAATTTCGCCGGCCCGCACCGTGAGGTTGACCCCACGCAGAATGGGACGGTCTTCAACGACCGCGTGGAGGTTTTTGATGTCAAGTATGATTGGGGCTTCTTTCACTGCCGTATCCCTTTCTGTACCTTGCCCTGTGTCTTGCGCCCTGGCTGTCAAAAATGGCGCGCGTTGTGTCTAACCAACGGAGTTTTCGAGCTTGAGGCCGAGCAGCCGCTGGGCTTCGACGGCAAACTCCATGGGCAGTTCCCGGATGACTTCCTTGCAGAAGCCGCTGATGATCATCGAAATGGCGTCTTCCTGCGGGATGCCGCGCTGCATGAAGTAGAAGATTTGCTCTTCGCTGATTTTGGAAGTCGTGGCTTCGTGCTCGACGCGGGCGGTGTGGTTCTGCACTTCAATGTAGGGAAAAGTGTTTGCGCCACAGTCGTGACCGATGAGCATCGAGTCGCACTGGGTGTAATTGCGGGCGTTTTCAGCGCTGGGCAGGATTTTGACCAGCCCCCGGTAGCTGTTGTTCGACCGCCCGGCAGAGATACCCTTCGACACAATGCGCGACCGCGTGTTTTTGCCAATGTGGATCATTTTCGTTCCGGTATCGGCCTGCTGGCGGTGGTTGGTCAGTGCCACGGAGTAAAACTCGCCCACTGAGTTGTCGCCGATGAGCACACAGCTCGGGTACTTCCAGGTGATGGCCGAGCCGGTTTCAACCTGCGTCCAGGATATTTTCGAGTTGCGTCCCAGGCATTTGCCGCGCTTGGTGACAAAGTTGTAAATGCCGCCGCGCCCTTCTTCGTCTCCGGCATACCAGTTCTGGACGGTGGAGTACTTAATCTCGGCATCCTCCAGCGCAATGAGTTCAACAACTGCGGCATGCAACTGGTTTTTGTCGTATTTGGGAGCGGTGCAGCCTTCGAGATAGGAAACCGATGCTCCTTCTTCACAAATAATCAGCGTCCGCTCGAACTGTCCCGATTCCGCGTTGTTGATGCGGAAGTAGCTCGACAGCTCCATCGGGCACTGGACGCCCCTGGGCACGAAGACAAAGGAACCGTCGCTGAACACCGCCGAGTTGAGCGCCGCGAAGTAGTTGTCGGTGATGGGCACGACCGTGCCGAGATACCGCTGGACGAGTTCCGGGTGTTCCTTCACGGCTTCTGAAAAGGAACAGAAGATGACGCCGTGCTCGCGGAGTTTTTCCTTGTAGGTTGTGGCCACCGAAACGCTGTCGAAGATGGCATCCACGGCCACATTGGCGAGCATTTTCTGCTCGTGCAGGGGAATGCCGAGCTTTTCAAAGGTGGCGAGCAGCTCTGGGTCAACTTCGTCGAGGCTGTTGAGCTTCTTCTTTGGCTTCGGCGCCGAGTAGTAGATGATGTCCTGATAATCAATGGGCGGATACGTCACGTTCTGCCAGGTTGGCTCCGTCATCTTCAGCCACTGCCGGTAGGCTTTGAGCCGGAACTCCAGCATAAAGGCCGGCTCTTCTTTCTTGGCCGAAATCAGCCGGATAATGTCTTCATTGAGGCCACGCGGGGCAACATCGGATTCGATGTCGGTTGTAAAACCGTATTTGTATTCCTGTGTGGCCAGGGTGGCAGCAAGCGCGCTCATGACGATATTCCTTCCTCGTGGTTGACCAAGTGTGTGTGTGCCGGGGGACGGCCCGCACCGATGCCCAATCGCTGGCGGTCAGACGGACATCGCCGCTGAAGAGCGTGCCGGGCGCTGGATTTGAAACAGCCGTTCACTCACTTCACATTCGTGGTGGACGAGCTGGGCGAGGGTAATCCGGCTGAGAACCTGCTTGACGGTCTCATTGAGTATCTGCAGCACCGGACGGATGCCGCAGTCTGTGTTGTGGACGCAGACTTCCTGAATGCCTGAAAAGTTCTTGCAATGTTCTTCCAGATCGGCATGCTCGAAAACACTGATGACTTCGCTGACCGTGATCTGGTCGGCCGGACGGGCCAGCATGTAGCCGCCCTTGATCCCGCGCGCCGACTTCACAATACCGGCGTTGCTCAGCAGCCAGAGAATCTTGCCGGCATTGGCCGTGGAAATCCCTTCCCGCTCGCCAATCTGCTTGAGGGTCAGCCCTTGTCCCTCGGGTTGGCGGGCAAGCTGGATGAGGCAGCGAAGTCCATATTCTTCTTGCGCCGTAATTCGCATCGGTGTGAAACTCTACTTCATGATCCGGGGCTTTCCCTCGGTCGGATTCCAGTGCCATCCACCTTACCGAATACTTTACTTTTTCGTCAACAATATCTGCCTGGCTTCGACCGAGTGGCGGACAGCTCGTTCACAGGTGGGTGATGAGTCGTGAAACCGAGGTCAAAAGTATCTGACCATGAAAAGGTTACGGCCTCCGAAGCGCTTGAGCTGAAGCGGCGGGTGGGGAGCAATCTCGAACTGCTCCGCCGGCAACGTGGGTTGAGCCTGGAGCGGCTGGCGGCGCAGTCCGGGGTGAGCCGGGCCATGCTGGGGCAGATCGAGGCAGGCGAAAGCGCGCCGACGATTGCCGTCCTGTGGAAGATTGCCCGTGGGTTGGGCGTGCGCTTTGCCGATCTGCTGGGCGATGAGCCGGAGCAGGCTGTGGTGGTGTTGCCGCGCGCTGCCGCCAAGGTGCTGCGTTCCCAGGATGGACGCTTTGAGAGCCGCGCCCTCTTTCCCTTTGACCGCGAGCGGCGGGCCGAGTTTTATGAACTGCGGCTGAGTGTGGGGTGCGTCGAAGTGGCCGAGCCGCATGCCGACGGCACGTACGAAAACCTGGTCGTGCAGCAGGGCTGCCTGGCGCTGACGATTGGCGACCGCGAGACGATCCATCTTCTGCCCGGCGATGCCATCTATTTTCGGGCTGATGTACCGCACGTCTATGCCAATCCGGGCGCTGAAGAAACATTGGCCTATCTGGTGATGACCTACGCCAGCCCGCGCCTGTAACGCATCTGTAAAGCCGGGGGCGCCTGGGTATTATCGGCCGGCGTGCGAACAAGTACCAAAGTGTTTGACATACTCCCCTGCCTAAAGGCAGGGGATTCTTGTTCTTGGTTCTGCGAGCGCACTTACTTCATCAGGTTGCCCCTCTAAAGCAGCGGTGCATCTCTCCCCAAGCGTTCCCTCTTTCGAGGCAGTTCCCTTTTGCCCAAAGGTACTGTTTTGCCACTCCATTCCCAAGATGCTTAGTCCCTTCTTGAGGATGTTCAAAGCCGCATTCTGGTCTCTGTCTGATTCAAATCCACATTGAGGACAACTATGGGTTCTGGTGGATAGGGTTTTTACTACCCTATGCCCACAGTGACTACAGTCCTGTGTGGTGTACTGCGGCGGTACGCTGACGACTGCCTTGTCCCACACCTTGCCGTAGTAGTCCAGCCACGCAGTGAATTGAGACCAGCCAGCATCATGAATGGATTTGGCAAGATGATGATTTTTGACCAGGTTCTTCACCTGCAAGTCTTCATACGCCACGACATCGTGAGATGCCACCACGCACCGTGCCTGCTTAATTGCCCAGTCTTTACGCTGGCGTTGGACTTTCAGATGCACTTTGCCCAGTCGCTTTCTTTGCTTGTGGTAGTTCTTGGATTGGGATTTTGCCCTCTTCTTGAACTTCCGACTTAATCTGCGCTGGTGTTGCTTTAACCTCCTTTCACTACGCCTCAAAAACTTAGGATACTCTACAGGGTTGCCGTTCTGGTCGGTGTAGAAAGCCTTCAAGCCCAAGTCAATGCCAATCACATTGCCTGTGTATGCTCCCTGCTCTTTGCGCTCCACATCCAGGCAGAACTGAGCATAGTACCCATCTGCCCTGCGTATCACCCGCACCCGATTGATTTTGGAGTTTAGGATATGGTGTCTTGCCTCACCATTGCAGTACAGAGCAAAAGCACCAGCATTGAAGCCATCGGTGAACGAGATAGTCATCCCATCCCCTGACAGCTTCCAGCCAGATACCTTGTATTCCACAGAACGGCAATGCTTCTTGAACTTGGGATACCCTTTCCTGACCGCCTTGTTTCTGCAGTTGGTATGGAACCGGGAAATGGAAGCCCAAGCTCGCTCTGCACTTGCCTGCCTTGCCGCTGAGTTTAACTTCCTGGCAAAGTCAAACTCTTTGGCCAGGTCTTTGCAGTGGGCATAGAGAACAGCTTTGTTGACGCTCTTGTTGTCCATCCAGTACCGCACACATTTGTTTCTGACAAACTGTGCGGTACGGATGGCTTCATCCAGAGCCTGATACTGCTCTGCTGTCCCGTTGAGTAGCTTGGCTTCCATGACTCTCATACTGCTATTTTATCACAGGTTTGGCTTGATAAAACAGCGTGCGCCTTATATCCCTGCCCTAAAGTGCAGGGCTTTACGGCGTTTTTTCGGTAAACTTTCTCACGCACGGGTGACTTGGCGCGCTCCGGCGAGTTGCGTATAGTCCCTCGTGCCCTACCCCCGCGGCTGCCTGCGTTGATTTCTCCGGGAATTCATCACCAATGAACATTCGACCTTTCAAGCGTCCCCAACCTGTGCGCCTGGGTGTTTTGCTGCTCAACCTGGGCGGGCCGGAAAAGCTGGCCGATGTTGAGCCCTTTCTGCGGAATCTCTTTTCTGACCCTTCCATCATCCGTCTGCCCATTCCTGCGCTCCAGCGGCCGTTTGGCTGGTTGATTGCCCGGCTGCGCCGGGGCAAATCCCGGCGGTTGTATGAGAAAATTGGCGGTGGCTCGCCACAGCGGCGTATCACCACTGAGCAGGCTGCGGCGTTGCAGGATGAACTGGCCTGCCAGGGGGTTCAGGCGCGCGTGTATGTCGGGATGGTGTGCTGGCATCCGTTGATTGAAAGCACGTTTCAGCAGGTGCTCCAGGACCGCATCACGCACCTCGTTGTGCTGCCCCTGTTTCCCCATTTTTCCGTGACCACCACGGGAGCGGCTGCCAAAAAGCTCATTCGCTGCTTTGACCAGCACGGTGGCGTCCGGGAGATGCGGCGCAGCTACGTGACACATTATGAGACCGAGCCGGGCTACATTGCGGCGCTGACCGATCTCATCGCGGAAGAAATGCGCCGGTTTCCCGACCCGCGCCCGGAAGCGATTCAGTTGTTGTTCAGCGCGCACAGCATTCCGACCAAGTATGTTGAGCGGGGCGATCCCTACCTGCGGCACCACGAGCGGACCATTGCCGCCGTCATGACGGCGCTTGAGCGGCGGCTTGGGACGCGGCCGCCACATCGGCTCTCCTTTCAGAGCAAGGTCGGCCCGGTACGTTGGCTGGAACCCTCCACGGAAGACACCCTGCGGCGGCTGGCAGGCGAAGGCCACGAACAGGTGTTGACTGTTCCCATCAGCTTTGTTTCCGAGCACATCGAAACACTGTACGAACTCGACATCCAGTACCAGGCGCTGGCCCAGGAGGTCGGCATTCCCCATTTCCGCCGTGTTCCGGCACTCAACTGCCACCGCGCTTTCATCCGTGGTCTGGCCGGGTTGGTCCGCGCGCGTCTGGCGGCAGGCTATCCGTTGCAGGCGACGGAACAGGCGGCCAGGGGGTAAACCAGGGCGGTACTCGTCATGGAACGCCTGCTTGTCATTGATGATGACACCGAACTCTGTGAACTCGTGGTGGAGTACCTGACGGCTGAAGGGTTTGCCGTCGAAGTCGTTCACGATGGCGAGTCGGGAGTGAGGCGGGCGACGAGCGAACCGTATGCGCTCATCATTCTTGACGTGATGCTTCCCCGGCTGGATGGTTTCGAGACGCTTAAGCGGATTCGGTCCGTGTCGCACGTGCCAACCCTGATGCTGACGGCGCGCGGCGACGATGTGGACCGCATCGTGGGCCTCGAAATCGGTGCGGACGACTATCTTTCCAAACCTTTCAATCCCCGTGAACTGCTGGCGCGCATCCGGGCCATTCTGCGGCGGACCAAACCGGAGTTGCTGGCTGAAAAACTGGTTGTCGGGGATGTCGAACTGGACTTTGGTTCCCGCAGCGTCCGCAAGCAGGGACAGGTGATACCTATAACCTCGGTTGAGTTTGACCTGCTGACGGTGTTGTTGCAACACGCCGGCCAGATTGTCTCGCGCGATGATCTTTCGCTGCGGGCGCTGGGAAGGTCGTTTCATCCGCTCGACCGCAGCGTGGATATGCACATCAGCAACCTGCGCAAGAAACTCGGCCCCCACGCCGATGGCAGCGAGCGCATCAAGTCCGTCCGTGGCGTCGGGTATCTGTATGCCGTATGTCCACCGGCGGGAACGCCTGCGTCTTCTGCCTAGCGCTTCATTATGCGCACCCTGTTCATCAAGATTTTCCTGTGGTTCTGGCTGGCGATGGCCGGGCTGACGGTTCTGGTCACGGCGGTCAGCTCCCTGACGGCTTCCGATGTCGTCTGGCCTGGCCGCCGGACCCTGACCGCCGCGACAACCCTGTATGCCGAAACGGCCGTGCTGCTCTACGAACAACAGGGGCCGGAAGCCGTTGCCGGTTACTTCCGGCGGGTGATGGAAACGTCCAAGTTGCAAGCCGCACTGCTCGATGAACAGGGACAGCCGCTTGTGGGTACGATGCCGCCAGCGTGGCCGATGAGTCCTGACGGCAAGCGCCGCGAGGAATTTGCCATCGTGGAAAGCCGAACCTTCCTGCTGCGGACAGTGGAAGGTGCCAGCGGCCGGCGCTACCTGCTGGCGACCGTGTTTGACCGGAATCTGCTCCCCATGCCGCCCTTCTGGACGCGGGCGCGCGTTATCCGCCTGTCTGTCCTTGTGCTGGGAAGTGGCATCGTCTGCTACGGGCTGGCCTGGTATCTGACCCGTCCCATCGGCCGCCTGCGCCAGGCGGCCCAACGGCTGGCGGCCGGCGATCTGACGGCCCGTACCGGAGCGCGGCTGGGGCGGCTGACGGATGAAATTGGCGGTCTGGCGCGCGACTTCGACGCGATGGCTGAACGCATTGAAGCCCTGGTAACAGCCCAGCGCCGGCTTTTCGGGGATATTTCACACGAACTGCGCTCACCGCTGGCACGCCTGCGGCTGGCGCTTGAACTCGCCCAACGCAAGGCCGGCCCTGAAGCCCAGTTGCACCTGGCACGTATCGAGCGGGAGTCCGAGCGGCTGGATGAACTCGTCGGGCAACTGCTGGCGCTGTCGCGGCTGGAAAGCACGGCGTCCCTGGATGCGACCCAGTGGCTGGATGTGGCGGCGCTGACCCAGCAGGTGGCTACGGACGTGGATTTTGAAGCCCAGGCCGCTGACCGGACCGTGCAGTGCCGCATTCTGACCGATGACGCCCACCGGCCCATTCTCGGCGATGCCGAACTCCTGCGCCGTGCCCTGGAAAACATCATGCGCAATGCCGTACGCCACACGCCACCGTCATCCTGTGTCGAAGTCGAGGTCAGGGCTGTTCCCGACCGGCTTCACATCACGGTTCGGGACTACGGCAAAGGCGTCCCACCGGAGGCGCTGGAGGACATTTTCAAGCCTTTCTACCGGGTCGAAACCGCCCGTGACCGGGCCAGCGGAGGCGTCGGTCTGGGGCTGGCCATTGCCGCGCGCGCGGCGGCGCTGCACGGCGGGCAAATCCGGGCTGAGAATCTCCCGGATGGCTTTCAGGTTACGCTGACGCTTCCGGCGATCCCGGCAGGCGGGACGCCCACGCTCCAGGACGCTTCCGGTTAGTTGGTGTCCTGATGGCGGAGAATTTCAACATCGAACCGGATGACCAGGCCATCCTCGACCAACTCGTCTATGAGGGGAAGCAGACTGGCAATCCGCTCCGGTATGTCAATCACTGTCACCACCAACGGGAGGTCGGTTGCGCCGCCGAGCCGGTCGGCCGCCCGGATTTGCCCACTCAGTCCGAAACCGGCAATGCCGCGCGTCACCGTCACTCCTGCCACGCCGGCCAGGCGCAGACGGTGAACGAGCACCCGATAGAGTGGTTCGGTTTCCCACATGTCGTCGTCACCAATGAAGATTTGCAGGGCCTGTGCCGTGCCTTCAAGCTTGCGTGCTGCCATGACCAGATCGCATTCCGTGAACTACGCTGGAGTCAGGGTGTGCCAATGTGGCCGAAGACAAAAACAAAAGGCAAGCCGAAGGTGAGCCGGCTTGCCGGGTGTCCGGTGTCGCTGGTCGCGGTTTCAACTTGTCGCGTGAAACTTGACCATCCGCAGTTGCCAGTAAGCCGTCAGGTCTTTACAGCCGAAATGGCCATACGGAGCCGACGAAAAACTGCGCTCGCCGGTCTGGCCCGGAATGCGGCAGGTGTTGCGGCCATACACCAGACAGCCATAGCCGATGACCTCATCCACACTTGACCAGATCGAGTAGCGATAGGCCCCTTCGTAACCGGTGCTGGAGTTCAGTTCGGTGAGAAAAGCCGATACGCCATACGGCCCGAACCCACCCAGCAGGTAGCCCGGATAAAACCCATTCGTGTTGCCACAGGTCGGCGTGGTTGGGCCGGAGAGATAGCAGGTGGCCAGCCCTTGGTTGCCGCCGGCAATCCCCACGAAGGTGTCCACGATGGAAGTCAGGCTTGGGCCGAGGTTATAGCTCCCACCGGCCAGCGCATCAGAAGCCGGGCCGCCCTTGATGGCCTTGCGGGCCAGCGTCACGCCCATCGAGTGCGCGATGATGTCCACCTTGGCCGCTCCGGTGTACTGCCTGACCGCCTGGATGAAAGCACGCAGCCGGGTGAGGTGTTCGCGCGAGTGGTACTGCTGCGCCGAAAAGAGGGCATTGGCCGGACCCCAGGTGGTGGCATACAGCTCACTTGTCTTGTAGCCCTGCGAGAGAAAGTACTGAATCGAGGCGTTCCAGCCGGTTTGACCCGGAACGCCCGTGCCCACGGCTTTGTCGGAGTTGCCGTGAATGAAGATGACCGGCTGGTTGACGACCGTATCGGCATCATTCTGCCGTCCGCCATAACTGCCCCCGGCCAGGTCGGCCCGGGCAAAATCAAAACTTCCGTAACCGTTGGCGACAAGCCAGTTGCGGAAATGGGGTGTGATACCTGAAGTGGAAACCTGGGCGGCCGCTGGTGCGGTGGCTTTGCCCCCGGCGTCGGCCGGCAGCCATAACAGCCCGAAGAACGCGCCGAGGAAGAAGCTTGCTGCCCACAGGCGGCGCGGCAACGACACGTGATACATGGCTTTTCCGAAAGTTGGAGTAAAACTGCCCTGACAGCGTGAAAGCAGGATGTGGCGCAACGGCGAAATTACAGAAGCGTCAGCTTATCCGCCACACCGGATGGTGGCAATACCCACCACGGTGCGTCAGGAGGGACAACCGGGAAGCGAGGACTTCCCGGCTGCTGATACCGTCCCCGCCGGGATCGGCGTTTGATGCCGGCCCCTACTCCCGCATGTACTTCTGAAACTCCTTGGCGAAGTACACGAACGTTTTCATCCATTCCTTGACGTTCTGTTCCGTCACGCCGCCCGTCAGTTCGTAGTCGCTTTCGAGTACCGGATCGTTGTCGTTGTCGAGGTAGGCTTTGGCAAACCGCTTGACGCGGTTCCATTCATTGATGCGATTGAGCGTCATGGGCTGTCCGCCCCAGACAGCGGCCAGCAGGAGGCTTTTGTCGCGTTTGACAAGCCGCATCTTCAGACCGTCTGTAAGCTCGATGAGGTAGGTGTTGTTGTCCAGTTCACGCCACTTCACGTCAGTGAACGAGCGAAGGATGCGCTCGAGGCGTGTTGTCGTCATCACATCAAAAACTTCAACCTGTTGGGGTGATGCGGATGAAACCGGTTTGCCAACAGCGGCCAAAGCCGTCGGTGACAACAGGGGAGCACCAGCGAGCAGCACCAAGGCCAGCCCCAGCCGCAACGTCTTTCGTCCGGGCGGGACGTGCGTGGGGGAAGCCGGGAGTGTTTTGTCATCAAATGTCATTGTGAGGGTCCTTCAAATGGAATCAAGGCACTGGACGGTTGACAGGACAATGAACAACCTGGGCCAGTCGTGACGGAGGGGCTGGATGCCGGGCATCATACGCAAGTCCCAGAACCTAAGAAAACAGTTGACAAGACTTGGACTGATGCATTCGCTATAGGGTGCATTTATGAGCACATCCGGGCTTCCGTCTGATTTCCCTGCGTCATCCAAAACACCCTTGAGTGGCATCCAAAGTTTCCCTGAAAACAAAAAACCTGTTTTTCAAACCGAGGCTATTTCCATGAACTCCCTCATCACTTGCTCACAACGGCGGTGCCTTGCGTGGCTGTTCCTGGGGCTGTGGCTTCTCCTGCACGCACTGTCGCCCTGGGTTGGGTGGCAGGCCCAAGCGCAGACGACGACCGGCACCATTCTCGGCACGGTTATTCAGCGCGACGCCACGCCCGTCCCCGGGGCCATCGTCCGTATTCTCAACAAGGTCAACGGCCTGACCCGTACAGCGCGGACGGACGCCCGTGGTGTCTATCGTTTCGACCTGATTTTGCCGGGGCTGTATGACATTCGCGCCCAGGCCGACGGCTTCCGGGAAAACGCCATCGAGAACTTCATCGTCGAGGTCAACCGGGAGAAAATCATCCAGCCCCCCCCGATCATCCTGGAGCCACCAACCGCCCCTGCGCCTGCACCGACGCCGTCACCGACGGTGCCTGGCCAGCCGCCCGCGCCGACACCTGGGACAACCCAGGCCAACATTGCCGATGCGGCCCTGCGCGGCAGTGCCACGGCCGAGTTCATCCTGGCGCTGCCGCTGCGCGGCATCCGCAACTTCGACACCTTCGCGTTGCTGGCGCCAGGCGTGGCGCCGCCACCCTCCTTCTTTGGCGTCAATGGGCCGGGCATCGGGCCCAATGTGGGTGGGGGGGAGTTTGTGGTCAATGGCATTCGGGCGCGCGGCAACAACTTCACCATTGACGGCGCCGACAACAATGACCAGGACGTGGGCGGGCGGCGGCGCGGTTACGTCGCCACGGCACCCCAGCCCATTGAGAGTCTCCGGGAATTTCAGATCACCACCCTGCTGGCCGATGCCGAAAGCGGGCGCAACGGCGGCGGGCAGATCAACGTCGTCTCGCGTACCGGTGAGAACGAGTTTCACGGCAACGTGTACTCGTTTTTCAACGACGTCCGGCTCAATGCGCGCGATGCCTTTGATTTTCGCGCCGGCTCGGTACGGATTGGCAAGCCGGCCTTCACCCGTCACCAGTCAGGGGCTACGCTGGGTGGCCCCTTCCGGCAAAACCGCTGGCACTTTTTCACGGCGTTTGAGCGGATTGGCGTCAATCGCACCCAGGCGACACACTTTGCCGTCCCGACGGCCGCTGAGCGGGCGGCGGCGCTGGCCATCGGCCGCGTTCCCAGCCTGCTGGGGCGCGATCTGCTCGATCTGTACCCCCTGCCCAACAATCCGGGCGGCCCGCACGGCGTCAATACCCTGACGCAGTTCCTGGCGGGTAACGGCGCGGCGACGCTGTTTTCATTTCGGAGTGACTACCAGTTCAGCCCGTTTGACCGTCCGACGCTGTTTACGGCGCGCTACAACCTCAGCGACGACCAGGGGCGGCTGCCGAACGTCGGGGACGCCATCAACTCCGGGGTGGATTCCCGGACGCGCACCCACAATGTCGCCTTTGATTTCACGACCCGCATCTCCGACCGGTTTTCAAACCAGATGCGGTTGTCGTACGGCCGGCAGCGGCTTGGCTTTGACGAAATTCCTGGCAGTCCGTTCATCTTTCAGACCCGCTCAATCGGGGTGGACTTGACCGGCGATGGGCTTCCCGATGGGCGCAGCGGCCCGCTGGGTCGGGTGAATGTGCTGCCCTACAGCAGCATCGGCGTGGACCCCAGCATCTTTCCGCAGGGGCGGGTGACGAATACGATTCAGGTCGCCGATACCTTCATCTGGAACCACGGACGCGGAACGCTCAAGGCCGGCGCCGACATCCGCTTCATTCGCTCCAACAGCTTTGCCGACATCAACTACCGGCTGAACCTCAGCTTCGCGCCGGGGATTGTCATTCCGCCGGGCGGAAACTTCCGCTACGCCAGCGGGGTGGACTTCGTGGGATTAGGGCTGCCTTCCGATATTGGACAGACCTTTGTCACCGATCCCAACTCGACCCTGGGGCTGCGGACGACCGAATACAACTTTTTCATCAACGAGACGGTCCGCCTTGGCTCACGGGTCATCGTCCGGGGTGGGGTGCGGTATGAACTCAACACCGTTCCCGACACCGGCGATGAGCGGCTGCGCCGTGGCCTGGCCGTGCGTCCAGAGGATTTTCCCGTCGCACCGGCTGACCAGCCCCGCGCGGCAGCCTTTTTTGCTGCGTTCAACAACTACCGGGGGTTTGTCAACGAGCGGGAGGGCATTTACGACTCCTCACCCCGAAACTTCGCCGGCCGGGCCAGCCTGGCCTGGGATGTGTCTGGCAACGGGCGCACGGCTGTGCGGGCAGGGTATGGAATGTTCTACGACATCATCCCGCTCACCATCACCGGGCAGTCCCGTAATCTGTTCCCCAACAGCGTGCAGTCCAACTTCCGGTCCGGCATCGTGTTTCCCGACATCCTGCGTTCCAATCCGGCGATTCTCCTGTGTCCTCCGGGGAGCGGCCGGTGTGGGGCGCGTGTCCCTCCGCTGCCCGACTCCATCCCCGGCAGTGGCAGTCCCAGTTCAACGGCAGCACCTATTATCGTTGGTTCGCCCCCGTTGTTTCTGGGGGATTTGTTCGACCGCCAGAACTTCAGTCTGGCCTATACGCTGCCACGGCGGAATATGAGCGTAGCGCGGGTACACCAGGTGTCACTGTCGGTGGAACAGGTGCTGGCCGACCGACTGACGGCTTCCGTAGCTTACGTCGGCACGTTTGGCAGCGACATTATTCGTCCCGGCACGCCCAACGGAGGGCCACTCACGCCGCTGTACTTCTTCCAGGCCACGCCAACCAGTCCCTTTGACCAAGTACAGGTTCTGCAGCGGCGGAATGACAGCGCAGCGGGAGCCATTTCGGGCTTTTCGACCGATGCCGACGCCACCTACCATGCCCTGCAGATCAGCGTCCGGCAGCGGTTCACCCGTGGGCTGACATTCCAATCCGCCTATACGTGGGCGCATGCCATTGACAGCACTTCGGAACTGTTCGACACCGCCGGCAACGCCAACCGGTCGCAGATCGAACTTGACGTTCCCAGCATCACACGGCTTGAACGGGGCAGCGCGTCGTTTGACATCCGGCACCGGTTCACGACGGGCGTGCAGTATGACCTGCCCTGGCTGGCCTCCAACCCGTGGCTGGGTGGGTTTCAGGTGTCAGGGATCGTGACCCTGCAGACCGGGCAGCCCTTCACGGTGATCACAGGGCTGGACACGAACCGCGACGGCAACCGCACTGACCGTCTGGCGACGACGCAGGGGTTGGTGCTCCGGCGGCGCGGCGCACAGCAGATTGCACTGGCGCCGGGCGTCAACCCGCTGACCCTGACTTCCTTCAACTTTACGGGTCCAGGCGAGGGCCTCGTCGGGCGCAACACGTTCCGCGCGCCCGGCGTGGCACTGGTGGATGTGGCGCTGACCAAGCGGTTTGTGTTTGCCGAACGGTATGCCCTGCTGCTGCGGGTTGAGGCCTTCAACCTGTTCAACCGCACCCACTTTGCAACGCCGATCAGGATTCTGGAAGCGCCGGCCTTTGGGCGGGCCGTGGCGACGGCCGTCCCGCCCCGGCAGTTCCAGTTTGCGCTGAAGTTTCAGTTCTAAGGGAGGGCTTAGTTGAGGTGAAGGGGCAGGCGCACAGTGAAGGTCGTGCCCTGCCCCTCGCTGCTTTCAACGGAAATCTGTCCCCGGTGGGCGGTGACAATACGCTTGACGATGGCCAGACCGAGACCGACGCCCAAACTGTGGTGTTTCCCACCTTGGCGGTAAGGCTCGAACATCGTTGCCTGTACCTCTGGCGCGATACCGGGGCCGGTATCGGCCACGCTGATGACCACCCATTCACCGTCGGCGGCGCCGCTGACTGTGATGCGTCCGCCTTCCGGCGTGAACTTGAGGGCATTGGAGAGCAGGTTGGAGACGACCCGCTCCAGCTTCGGGCCATCCCCGACGAAGGGCGGCAGGTCTTCCGGGGCTTCCAGTGTCAGCTCGATGTTTTTGCCCTGCGCCTGCAAGCTGATTTCACCCACACAGCGTTTCAGCAGGACGGTGGGGAAGACGACGCCTTTGAGCAGGGTCATGCCGGTCTGATTGGCGCGGAACAGTTCCAGCAGGTCACTGGCAAGCTGCAGAACCTTGTTCAGTCCCTGGCGGGCTACGGAGACGATTTCCTGCAGGTTCTGGTTTGCACAGGCATCCCGGGCTTCGAGCAGTTCCAGCGCCATCTGCATCGCCGTCAGGGGCGAACGGATGTCGTGGGCCACCATGGCGGTGAAGTCTTCGCGCAGGCGCTCGGTTGTTTTGCGGTCTGTGACATCCCGGATGAGGGCCACAAATGCATCCGGGCCGTCGGCAATGATCCGCGCCTCGAACTCGCGCCAGACACCTTGGCACTGGGCCCGGTACTCTACCGTGAGTTGGGTTTCAGCGGTCAGGTTGTTCAGTGCAGGCTCAATCCTGGTGACGCCTTCCGCCGGGAGAATCGCCGCCAAACGGGTGTCAGGTGTGATTTCGAGGTTGAACATCTCCGCCGGACAGGTTTCGCTGGGCTTGAAGTACGTGACGGTTCCATCCCGCCGGCCACGAATAACAACATCGGGCAGGGCGTTGACGAGGGTACGATACTGCTGTTCACGTTCGCGGAGTGCCGCTTCATGACGCGCCGCGCGCAATAAATAGTACAAGCGGCGTTCAAGCAGCCTGAGATTGACCGGCTTGGGAATGAAGTCAGTAACTCCAGCTTCAAAGGCTTCAACAATGACCGGCTCGATGTCGTAGGCCGTCAACAACAGAATGGGCAGGGGTTGGCCCTCCGCGAGTTGGCGAATCTGCCGACACACATCCAGTCCCGAGCCATCGGGCAGCATGGCGTCGAGCAGCAGGGCATCCGGCAGCCCAGGCTGTATGCACGTCAGCGCCTCGCTAACATTCGACGCGCTGATGACCTGGTAGCCCTGCTGCTCCAGAAAGAACCGGAGCAGCCGCTGCTGCACAGCATCATCCTCAACAACCAGAATCGTCATGGGTGAATCGGAGCGCATATTGGACAGAATGTTTCGCTGTGGAGTGTAGCACGCAGCGGTGGATTGGTTTTTCACGTCCGAATGGCATTTCTGATGTGGAGGCTGGCGTTATGTTTCAGCGTCTGAGTTGGTGGTTGGCTGTACTGTCCGTCTGGCTGGTTTGTCTGGGCGGGTGTGGCACATGGGCGGCCCCGCCTGGTGGAATTGCGTCCCGTTCCGCCGTGGACACGCCTGCGGCCACAGAAACCTTTGAGCAGGTGCGCACCAAGGGCTTCAATGCGCTCTACAACCTCGACTACCGTGGGGCGTGGGCGGCTTTTGAACAACTCACCCGGATTGACCCGACGCATCCAGCCGGCTACCTCTACCTGGCCAACTGTATGTGGGCTGAAAAGCTCTACCGTACGCGCCGCCTGCAGGCGACAACCTACGCTGGCGAGACCTTTTTTGCCGACACGAAAGACGCTTTCGACAAGGACTTTGACCGCCGCCTCCGCGAGGCTGTGGACCGTGCCTTGCACGTGGCGGATGCCCGTCTCCGGGAGAATCCGCGCGATACGGTGGCGCTCTACTACAAAGGCATGGCGCACGGTCTGCTGGCCGCTTACGAGGCCACCATTACACGGGCCTTTCTGGCGGCCCTGAGCCAGAGCAACAAGGCCGTTGCCCTGCACCGCGAGGTGCTCAAGCTCGATCCCGACTACGCCGACGCCAACCTCTCGATTGGCTTGTACAACTACGTGGTTGGCTCACTGCCGCTGCCGGTCAAGGTCATTGCGGCACTGGGCGGTGTGCGTGGTTCCAAAAAGCGGGGGCTGGCATTGGTGGCCAAAGCCGCCGACGAGGGACGGACCGCACAGGACGCGGCGCGGCTGCTGTTGATTGCACTCTACAAGCGCGAGAAACGATATGCGGATGCGATGTCTTACCTCGAAACGTTCACCCGTCAGTATCCGGCCAACTATGTTGCCCGTCTGGAGCTGGCCGACACGTTGGTGCGCCTGGGGCGTTTGGAGGAAGGCATGGCGCGCTTCGAGGAACTGACGAAAGAGGATGCGGCCGGCCCTTACCGTGATGCCATCCACTACCAGTTTGCCGATGTGTTGTTTTCGGTCGGCCGGGTGGCCGAAGCCGTGCCGCATTTTCGCAGGGTGCTGACGCTTCCCAACGCCAATGCCGACCTGATGACGCTGGCGCAGTTGCGGCTGGGCGAGGCGCATGACGCGCTGGGGCAGCGGGCCGAGGCCATGCAGGCGTACCGGGCCGTTCTCAGGCGGCCGAATGTGTTTGATGTCCACGCCCGGGCGCAGGCGCACCTGAAAAAGCCCTATGTGGCGACGACGGCCACGGTTCCGCCAACTTCGCCGGATGAGGCAGAGGAATCCCAGCCATGACTCACAAAAAGCCCTTCCTGCCGGAAAAGATGTGTCCCGTGTGCCGTCGGCCTTTTCGTTGGCGCAAAAAATGGCGCAACACCTGGGAGCAGGTCATCTATTGCTCGCACGCCTGCGCCGGACGCAAACGCCCGGAAGGATTATCTTCCAGCGCGGGCGCGAGAAAAGGGCAAAGAAGTGAAACGTAAGCCTGATTATGCCCCGGCTGGAGCTGCGGCGCGAAGATTGAAGGACTATCACTCGATTTGAAAGCCATTCTGGCAGCTCTGAAGCGCCGCAGAAGATTTATTCGGTTGGAGTAAGCTGGTGCTGTTGCCGGATGTAGGTCAGCAGGTTGCGCGCCGCCATTTCCAAAGCGCGGTACACCAGCTCGAACCCCTCTTCACCACCGGCATAGGGATCGGGGACTTCAGCAATCCCGATGGCCGGTGCAAACTCCATCATCAGGAAGATTTTGTGTTCACAGCCGCGCGGACACAGGGAGCGCAGGTAGGCATGGTTGGTGCGATCCATGGCCACCAGGTAGTCAAACTGGTGAAAATCATCCCGCCAGACTTCCCGCGACCGCAGATCGCTGATGTCAATGCCGCGCTTGAGTACCGTCCGCTGGGCGCGTGGGTCGGGCGGTTCGCCAACCCGCATCGGCGAAATGGCGGCGGAGTCTGTTTCAATCTGGCCGGTGAGCCTGGCTTCAGCCACGAGGTGGCGAAAAATCCCTTCGGCCATCGGGGAGCGACAGATATTGGCTGTGCAGACAAACAAAACGCGAATGGTCATCGTGGTTTCCAAAAAGGTATAGGGAATATCGGAACTTGATATGGAGAGCATCGCAATTGCAAGTGGGGGGACAGTCCATCGGTTGTTGGCTGCGACGCGCCGGTTACCTGCGCTGTTGCCTTTTCTGCTGGCCATGCTGGCCGAGAGCGCCGCTTTGCCGCCCCAGACCACACCTGCACCGGAAGCCGGCGAGCGGCTGCGGGCCGCTGCGCTGCAAGCTGGCGTGCCTTTTCCGCTCAAGGCGGTCTCCCTGCGGGTATACAAGTCATTGCGGCGGCTTGAACTATGGTCCGGCCAAACCTGTGTCAAGGCTTATACTGTCGCTCTCGGTGCAGAACCAGAGCTGGACAAAGTCTGCGAAGGTGACCACCGCACGCCGGTCGGTACGTTTTATGTCTGCACCCGCAATGATCGCAGCCGGTTTCATCTGTTTCTGGGGTTGAGCTATCCGAATGAGGAAGACGCTGAACGGGGGCTGCGGGATGGCCTCATCAACCGTCGCCAGTACCGTGCCATCCGGCAGGCACAGCAGCAGCAGGTGCGTCCGCCGTGGAACACACCCCTGGGCGGGGAAGTCGGCATTCACGGAGGCGGGACGGGCAGCGACTGGACGTGGGGCTGCGTGGCGTTGAGCAACGACGACATCGAAGAACTGTGGCTGGCCTGCCCGCTCAAAACGCCGGTGACGATCCATCCCTGAGCCATCCGGGTTGACTTTCCGCTCCGTGTCGCCAAGCTTAGCGGCAGCATTGACCGGCAACGCCCAGACTCCATTCGCACGACCCATCGGGAGTTCGTATGTCTCTTGGTTTCCTTCGTTCGCTGGCGCCAGTGTGGCGTCACGGCTGGCGTCAGACCTGTCGGCGCTGGCCGGCGCTGATCGGTTTGTGGTGTGTATTGCTGCTGACCACGGCCTGTCAGAAGCAGGAAGCGATTGTCACCGTGCCGACGGAGACGGAAGCCAACGAAATCATCGCGGTACTCCAGGACCGGGGCATTGAAGCCAAAAAGGAAGCGGCCGGCGGCGAAGACCAGAAGGGGTGGCGCATTCTGGTTGTCGAGGACGCCTTTGCCTCCGGGAAAGCGGCGCTGGCTATTCGCATCCTGCAGGAACTGGGGCTGCCGCGCCCGACCGGGACAGGGCTTGGTGAGGACACCGGCGGGGGGACGTTCGGCGGGTTGTCGCCGACGGCCGAGGAAGCCAAAAAAATCAAGCAGATCAAGACGGAAATCGAGCGCCAGTTGCGCCAGTTGCCCGATGTGGCGCGGGTGAGCGTCAACATCGTACTGCCGGAAAAAGACATCGCCAACTTGCAGCCCACTCCCGCCAAGGCTTCGGTGCTGCTGGTGACAACCGCCGCCGAAACCCGTTTCAAGGAAGAGGATGTCCGGCGTCTGGTGACGGGCGGTGTCCCCAACTTGGATGCCAACAATGTCGTCGTCACGATTTTCCACGAGCCGCCACGCCAGCTTCAGACACAACTGGCCGACATCGAGAAGCGCGCCAAGGTCAACAAACTCATTGCCTTTGTCAGTATTTCCGTTGCATTGATTGCTTTGGGCCTGGGTGGGCTGCTGTTTTATGTCAAACGGCGTCAGGCAACGCCGGCCGCGGCGGAAGCCCCGGCCGCAGCCGAGGGCAGCGAGCGCAAGCAGCTTCAGGCCTGAAACTTCAGGCCTGAAAGAAGCCGGTTGAGTGTCTAACTGATCCTGCCCGGTACGGGCATCGCTTCCAGCCAGGGCGTAAAATCATCAGGCGGCGGCGCGCAGAAGTGCATCGGGCGTTTTTCGAGCGGATGCCAGAGTTTCACTTCGGCGGCATGCAGCATCTGCCGGGACGCACTGCGGCCGGTTTCAGCCGTCAAGTTCTGGTTGGCCCGCCGGCCATAGACTGTATCGCCCAGGATGGGATAGCCCAGGTGGGCGGCGTGGATGCGTATCTGGTGCGTCCGGCCCGTCAGGGGCTGAAACTGCACCAGTGCCCACTGCGGCCCACACCACAGCACAGTGAAACTGGTCTGCGCCGGTTTGCCATCCGGCAGGACGCGCCAGCGCGGCCACAGGGACGGCGACCGTCCAATCGGAGCGTCAATCGTTCCAGTCTCGGCATCGGGATGACCCACCACCAGCGCCAGGTAGGTTTTGGCGATGTCGCCGGCCTGAAACAGCGGTGCAAAGGCCCGCGTGCCACGGTCATTTTTGGCCACCAGCACCAGACCTGACGTGTCGCGGTCGAGCCGGTGGAGCAGCATCGGGCGGTTGGTTCCAGTGGAAAATGCCGGATAGGTGAGCAGGCGGTTGAGCAGCGTCCCGGTGCGTTCTTTGGGCGTCGGATGGGAGAGCATCCCCGGCGGCTTGGCGACGACGAGCAGCACGTCGTCTTCGTACACCACCGGCAGGGTGAAGTCGGCTGCCGGCAGGCGGACGTGCGGCGGCGCAACGAGTTGCCAGCGGACGCGGTCGCCGGCGCGCAGTCGCCAGCCGGCGGTGCGCGGGCGGGCGTTGACCCGGATTTGCCCTTCGGCTACCGCCCGGCGAATGGCCGTCAGGGGCCATTCGCCGAGTTGGGCCCGTACGAACTCATCCAGGCGTTGCCAGTGTGCCGTTGGTGGAACGGTCACTTCCGCTTCCAGCCGCAGCTCGCTCATCGCCACCGCCCCACGATGGGAATGTCGCCCGGACTGCCGTAGTTGACCTGAATATGGGCAAAGCCGCCGCTGTTGGCGTTGCGCAGGAAAAAGACGCCCTGGCGGTAAATCCCAATGCTGTCAAAACCTTTGCCTGTCCAGTCGCCAGCTACGGGGATGTCCCCGGCCTGACCATAGAAAAAGTCGCTGTCGGCAAAGCCGGAGGTGTTGCTGTTGCGGATGTAGCAGAAGCCGTTCGAGGGGCGGAAACAGCCGACGGTTGTCGTGCGGTCGCCATCCCAGTCGCCGACAATCGGCAGGTCATTCGGGTTGCCGTAGTTCACCACGATGTCGGGACTCCCGGCGCTGTTGGCATTGCGCAGGAAAAACGTCCCGTTGCGATAGACGCCGATGGTATCCACCCCATCGCCATCCCAGTCGCCGGCCAGGGGAATGTCCCCTGCGCTGCCGTACGCGAACGACAGGTCGGCAAAGCCCGGGGAATTGCTGTTTTTGAGGAAAAAGGTGCCGTTGCGGAAAATGCCGACCGTGTCAATGCCATCCCCGTTCCAGTCACCGGCAATCGGGCGGTCGCCCGCCTGGCCATAGAAGAAGCTGTTGTCGGCAAAGCCCGGCGTGTTGCTGAAGCGCTGATAGACAAAGCCATCCGAAGGACGGAAGCAGCCGACCGTGGAAGGCGGCGGTGGTGGCGCACCACCAGTGACATTGAGTGACATCTGATAGGTGTTGCGCGTGTCGTTGAACAGGAAGACCCGCAGGAAAAAGAGGTTGGCCGGGCCAGTGTTGGTGAAATCAATGGTTTCACTGTTGCTGGTCGAGTTGGAGATAGCAATAGGCTGGGATTCCTGGTTGCGGTAAAGCTGCATGTCAATATCGCCGAAGTTGTGCGTGAAGTTGATCGTTGCGAGGATGCGTGCGCCGGTTGTGGCCTGAATGGCATACCAGTCTTCGGAAACTTCCTTGACGACGAGGTTATTGGCGTTGACGGGCAGGGTGACGAAGCGCGCCTCGGCCCGGGAGTTGTTTGGCTCAAAGGCATCATCCGAGCCGCCGTCAAGGAAGCTGTTGATGCTGGGGGCAAAGACGGAAAACTTGCCGTAGTTGTCAAACAGTTGGCTGGGTGGCACACCGCAGGCGGCCGGCCCGCAGCTCAGCACGCCGATGAGAAAGCTGCCCTGGCTGGTTGAGTACCAGATGCCGGAGCCGCTCGAACCGGGTTCCGTAACGCCCTGATTCCAGTTAACCCGGTAGCCGCCCTGCAATCCGGTACTGCCGCCACAGTTGGTGTTTTGCCCGGCGAGTGTGCCCAGCGACCGCCGCAGGAAAGAGAGTTGGGGCTGGGAAATGGGCGTCCCCCCATCCGGGTGGTGCAGGGCAAACACGTTTGTACCATCCGGGCGTGGATTGGTATCCCATCCGGCGTGGAACAGGTTGCGCGGAATGACGCCGAGAATTTCAAGCAGCGTGTGGTCGCTCGGCGCGTTGGTTTGGAGCAGCGTCGCTCCGGTCGGGGAACGGAAAAAGTTGCTGCTGACAACGCCGCTGTTGCAGGCCGTGGTGCGGTAGAACCAGAATGCCTGCACGCTCTGGGCTTCGGCTGCTGTACTGACACAGTGGTTGGCCGTCAAAAAGAAGGGTGCAAAGTCGTTGCTGCGCGTGGCAAGGACTGTCCCGGTACAGACGGATGTGCCGCCACTGGTCTGAAAGACAATGCGCGCCACGCTGTCTTTTTCCGGTTCAGGTCCGCACATGGCGTCGAGATTGCAGGCCCCGGCTTCGGGCCCGCTGCCCTCCACCTTGCCGGTTGTCTTGACCGTCGGGGGCAGGGGACTGTCCCAGATGTGCGCCACTTCCGTCACCCGGAAAGGCGCTGTCCGCCCGGCCGGTGCAAGCCATTCGACCACAGCGGTCTCTCCGGCCAGGACATCCGTCCAGAACTCGCCACTGCCGAACGGTCCCCTGCCGGTGTAGGGTCCTGAAACGGTATTGTCAGCAGCGCCATACACGTAGAGTTCAGCGCCCGGTGGCAGGTCAACGCCCTCGAAGTGCAGACGCAGGGCTGCGGCACGGGGCGAAGTCAGGGCAGCGGCATAGCCGGTCAGCATGTCGCCGCCGGTTTTGGAGCGCACGGTGCCCAACTGGCGTGGTTGTGCCAGCCAGTCCTCCCGCACGGAACGGTTGGCGCCAATTTGATTTGGGGCAATGGACAAACCTTCAGTGGTAAAGGGTGGCAGTTGGCGGGCCAGCGCCGCACAGGTTGCCGCAGAAAGGCGTTCGCCGAGCAGGCGCAGGCTGGGCGGGGCGGCTGGACGAAGATGGTTTTCCCCCCGGTTGGCAACCGGAAGCTGGATCGCCGGCGGTGACGGGACAGTGGCTGACTGGGTGGCCGCCGGCCGGGGCGACAAGCCCAAAAACAGCGCGCCGGCCAGCATACAGATGCCAGGGATGACCCAGCGGAAATGTTGTCGCGGCATGACAAGCTCCTTTCAGGGTCTGCCGTCGGAAGCCGACAGCAGCAAAAGGTGAAGTGGGACGCAGGTCAAGCGTACCTGTCTGGTCGGCGATGTTTTTAGCAAGGTGATGTTACAGTTGTGAGCCCCCAGCTTCAGTTGTCCGGGTTGTCCGTCAGGCGGGTGGCAATGGCTTCGGTAAACTCGGTGGTGGTCGCCGTACCGCCCAGATCGGGTGTTTTGATGCCGTCTTCACCCAAAACCGCAAACAGGGCCGCCTCGATGCGGTCAGCCGCCTGGTTTTCCTCGATGTAGCGCAGCATCATGGTGGCGCTCAGGATCATGGCCGTCGGGTTGGCCAGCCCGCGACCGGCAATGTCCGGGGCGCTGCCGTGGACGGCCTCAAAGACCGCCATGCCGTCCCCGATGTTGGCGCCCGGCACCACACCCAATCCGCCGACCAGTCCCGTGGCCAGGTCGGAGAGAATGTCGCCGTAGAGGTTTTCCATCAGCAGAACGTCATAGCGTTCCGGGTGCATCACAAGCTGCATGCACATGTTGTCCACAATTTTTTCTTCGGGCTGCACTTCCGGGTAGTGCTGGACGACCTTGCGGAAGCAGTCCAGAAACAGCCCGTCCGAAAGTTTCATGATGTTGGCCTTGTGGACGACAGTGACTTTCCGGCGGCCGTGCTTGCGGGCGTAATCGCAGGCAAACCGGGCAATGCGGGTCGAGGCGCGCTCGGTGATGACCTTGAGGCTTTCCACAACGCCGGGGACGACAACGTGTTCCAGCCCGGAGTACAGGTCTTCAGTGTTTTCGCGCACAACGACCAGATCAACGTTCTCATAGCGCGTTCTGACGCCGGGGATGCTTTTGACCGGCCGGACGTTGGCATAGAGGTCGAGCGCCTTGCGCAGCCCGACGTTGACGCTGGTAAAACCGCCGCCGACCGGTGTCGTCACCGGCCCCTTGAGCGCCACCCGTGTGCGGCGAATGGAAGAAAGCAGGGCGTCGGGGAGGGTCGTTCCGTGTTCGGCCAGGGCCTGTGCGCCGGCCGGGAAGCGTTCCCAGGTGATGTCCACGCCGGCCGCGCTCAACACGCGCAGCGTCGCAGCCGTGACTTCCGGGCCGATGCCATCCCCCGGAATAAGCGTAACGAGGTGTTTCATGGGGTTGCCCCTTCGACTGGATTGGCGACAGCGAAGGTAACTTTGTCGTATATCTCCGCCAGCGGCAACTGGCAGCCAATGGAAGCCAGTGTCAGCACGGCGGTCAGGTCGCTTGTCTCGTGAAGCAGCCAGCACCCGTCGGCCTGGCGCGTGTGGTGTTCGACACAGGGCGCGGTCTGGGCCACCACGAGGTATTCCTGCAACGACGCGAGCCGGCGGTACTCGGCAAACTTGCCGCCCCGGTCGTAGTCCTGCGTCGAATCCGAAAGCACTTCAACGATGAGGATGGGGTTGAGAATCGTGTCCCGGTGGTCATCCGCGTAAACAGGTTCGCCACACACCACGACCACATCCGGGTAGAAGTAGTTGCCGGCCGGAGTCCCGACCCGTAAATCCGAAGCGTGAACTGTACAGTCGCGCCCCTTGAGGCGTTGCCGCAGCTCTGCCGCAATGTTGGTGGCGATGAGCGAGTGCCGGAGGGTTGCGCCCGACATGGCAAATACCTCGCCGGCGACGTACTCGCTTTTGTGCGTCGCCCAGCGTTCGGCGGCCAAGTATTCGTCCGGCGTCAGACGGATGTGCGGCAGACTGGACATGATGAATCACCCCACGTCCAGTGTATCAACTGGCAAGAGTTCGTGGAAATTATGCCCGGTCTGACGGTGATGATTCGGAAGATGGTTTGGCGTTCACGAGGGCGTAGCGTTCAGGGCCGAGACGTTCGAGCCGTCCGGCCGCAACTTCGCGTTCAAGCCAGCGGCGCGTTTGCGTGGCGCTGAGGGGGGTGCGGTCTTCAATCATCTGAACGGTGATGACCCCGTGTTCCGCCGCCAGCCGGGGCAGCCAGGCGGCGGCTTCCGCTTCACCTCGGCGGCGACGGCTGGCGTTGGCCATCTCGATAACGGCCGTGCCTCCCAGAAAAGCCGCCACCCCGCCGATGAACATACCGGCGATGAGTCCCCAGTGGCGGTTGGGTTGGAAAGCGTCATAGAGCGCCAGAAAGGCGACCACCAGCCCGCCCAGGGCGAGAAACGATGAACATCCATACCGCAGGAAGTTCATGGTCGTCCGGGTGGCTCAGGGCTGAATGTCCGGCGACAGGCTGGTGGCTGTCAGTGCCGGACGACGGAAGACATACCACCGCACAAGGAAATAGATGCCAAGGAGGGCAACGATGACCCCAACGCCAAGGAAAAACCAGCCGGTATGCTGCTGAAGCAGGCTCATGGCTTCACTGCCGTAACGCATGCTCAGGTAGGCCAGCGTGCCGTAGCGGATCGCCCGCCCGATAAACAGTCCGACAAACAGGCGTCCCTGGTGAAACTCCAGCAGTCCGGCGCAGATGACGAAGGGCTTGAAGGGAAACGGCGGCGGCATAACGGCCGCGGCCGCGAGCGCCACGATGTCATACTGCCGGATGAGCTGCTCAATCCGCGCCTGCCGCTCCGGGGAAAGCCGCCGCGCCAGTAGGCTTCTCCCCAGAAAACGCTGCCGCAGGCGGCGGACAAGCCAGTACACCGTCATGCAGCCGAGCGATGAACCCAGCGCCGCCAATACTGCCGCCCACCACCACAGCGTACCCTGGGCACAGACCAGTGCGAGCGTGGCATCAGGGATGGGCGTCAGGGGAATGACCGAATCCACGTAGGCCAAAAGCAGAACCCCGAACACACCAAAGCCGGCCAGCCACATGCCGAACAGTTGGAGCTTGCCCAGCAGGGCTTTCCAGAACGGCGCAGAGAAACCAGCCAAGGTCATCGGGAGTACTGGGAAGGGAGCCACGGCAGCGAAGGTGGTCGGGGCGGCAAGATTTGAACTTGCGACCCTTCGCTCCCAAAGCGAATGCTCTACCAGGCTGAGCCACGCCCCGACGTGTTCATGTTGGTAATGGACTTGTGCGTGCAAGTCAAGCCATCACATCCTGTTGTGCTCTCCAGTTGTGCTCTCCAGCGGGCTGGCGCACTTGCGCCGTCAACCCCCGGCCTGAAATCCTGGGTCACTTTGAATGTAACCTGAAAAGTAGTGGACACCGGCACGCCCGCGCGATTGAATACACCCACGACCGTCTGCCCGTGTGATGTTGTGGATGCTGCCAGCAGAAGCAAGCTGTTGGCCCCGGCGGCCCGGACCGGCCCGCCTCTGTGTGTATGGATTGGACAACTGCCCCCGATGCCTTCATCGAACGCTGCATATTAGCCATCGGTGGACGAACCGCGCTCTACGGCGTACGCACCTTGCTGATGCACGTCCGCCGGACGGTGATGCAGCCGCCGGAAACCATCGAACTGGAAATCCTCCGCGCCTTCGGTGGGCGCATCCGTCTCATTGAACGCCGTCCCGGCTGTGAACCCAGGGTGATTGTGATCAACGGTTTTGCCGGCCAGGTGATGATGCAGGGGCGGCTGGCGCCGTTGCCAGCACTCCAGCTTGAAGCCATCAAGCGGCGCATCCGGCTGTATCCGCGCAATTTCCTGGCCCATGCCGAGGAATATGATTACGCGCCGCCGGTGGCCGACCGAGACACCGATGGCGATCCCATCTGGCGACTTGACCTGCCTTCCGAGGACGTGAGTTACGGCTTTGACGCGGCCCATTTCCAGTGCCGCTTCCTCGAAGACCGCGAAACAGGCGAGCGGATCACCTACAGTGATTATGTCGCCACGGATGGTATTCTCACGGCACGGCGGGAACAGTGCTGGCAGGCCGGGCAACTCGTCCACGAAGACGACATCCTTTATCTGGCTTTCAACGTTCCGTTCGATGACGCCGATTTCACCGTTTTGTAAGTGGTTCTTCCCTATGACGTACGCTTGGCGACGAAGACCGGCCGGACAGGCGCCCGGCCACCCGGCCGGGCGGTGGCTGTGGTGGGGGCTTGCTTTTGTTCTGTCGTTATCGCTGGTGGCTTCGGTGGAAGTCGCTGCCCAGCGGCGGAAGCCCTCCCGCCGGACGCCGCCACCGCCGGTCAGCCCGATGGTGGGCAAAGACATCCGCATCAAGCGCATGGACGGCCTCGAAATTGTCGGCAAGCTGGTCAAGCTCGATTTGCAGGGCATCACCTACATCAATGCCGGCGGCGAGCAGGCCACGATTGCCCTTGAAAACGTGGCCGTGCTGACCTTGGGCGAACCCGTCAAGCGCATTGACCAGCGTTTCGTCAGCGATGCCCGCCAGGCGGTGGACGCCCTGAGCCGCATCAACACGCTGGTCAATGGCAACCCGACGTTCAGCCAGTATGACGGGTTGGTCGTAGATGCGCGGGTGGCGGTGGAGTCGTTCCTGGCCAAGTACAACGACTATGAGGAACAGACGGACTTTTTCGACAGCCTCCGCAGCGTGCTGCGCAGTTACGAACTCGTCCGGCCGCTGTGGGCCACGATGCAGGGGGCTGACCGGCGTATCTCGCTGACGGAGTCGGCGCCGGAACTCATCCCCATCCTCCGCATGTATCCTGACCTGCGCGCCACGGAGTACAACCAGAATGGGCGCTATCCGACGGACAAGGTGATTGCCTACGTCTGGAACCGGACGGCGCAGCGGTTGCGGAGCGTACGGGCGCAACTCGACCAGCTCGCGTCCAAGGCCACGTAGTCCGCCAGTCTGGCGTCCGCCAGTCTGGCCTGCGTCGCCTGACGGATAGCCGCCGCTAGCCGGGTGTGTGCCGTGCGAGCCATTCGACGCCGGCCGCGGCCCCCAGGGCGAGCAGGACGGTGACGGCGATGAGGCCGTCCATGGCGGCCCACTGCGCTCCCAGTCCACCCAGCAGGGCCCCGGTTACGGCTCCGACGCCGAGCAGCACCGAATACACCCCCATCGTGGCACCCCGTCCGGCCTGTTCGCCGACGGCTTCGGCCAGCAGCGCCAGCGCCGTCGGCGTAAAGCCGCTTTCGACCATAATGGCCAGTGCCGTGCCGCCGCCAATGAGCCAGCGGATGCTGGACGGCTGCCCCCCGGCGTGATTGAGCGCATAGAAACCAAGGCAGGCAACAAACAGCCCGCCCAGCGCCAGGCGCAGAACCGTGATGCGGCGAAACCGGTGCAGGATGAAACTCCATCCGGTGACGCCAGTACCAAAAATGACGGCGTAGCCCAAGAGCGCCCAGCCGACACCCTCCGGCCGGTCGGCAAAAATGCCGGTCAGGAACTGACCCCGGCGTTCCGGCAGGGTCAGCAGAAACGGCAGGGTTGAGCCGAGCCAGACGCCGACCATGGCGTTGATGCAAATCCAGGCCGGAGCCAGACGGCGCAGCATGGGGGCGGCCAACGCTGCACGCAGACCTGCCCAGGCGTTGGTCGCTGTTCCGCGTCCCTGTGCGCCGGAGAGGAACAGTCCGGCGGCGGCGACATACAAGCCCGCTACTGCCGAAAAGCCCCAGACGCCGATGGATTGCCACAGCAGGCTGGCCAGAAGACCGCCAAAGGCCAGCCCGCCCAGCAGGGACATCTCGAAAAAGCTCATGACCTTGCCGCGCCGGACGGCATCCGTCGCCGTAGCTTCAGTGAGAAAGGCGAGCACAGAGGGCGTGGTGGCGGCTACAGCCAGACCTTCGCCAGCGCGCGCCAGAAAAAACACGGCCACAAAGCTGCTCAGTCCGAACATCTGGACGGCGGCTGCCCCCAGCAGCGCCCCGAACACCATCATCGTCCGGGGCGTCCGGGCGTCGGCAAGCAGTCCCATGGGCAGGGACCCGACGAGTTCAACGCCAAAGGCCACGGCTGTCAGCGCCCCGACCAGCCCGGCATCGAACGTCCGTCCTTGGGCGACGAGCGCCGCCAGGTACAGGCCGATGAGCACGCCGCCCGTGGCCCCGGCAATCCGCATCAGCGCGTTGCCAAGCAGGACAGCCGCCAAAGCCGGGGTTGGCACGGACGTCATGCTTTTGCGGCCAGACCCTCCCGGATGAAGCCCAGGTGCATGGCCATGTGGCGCGTCTGAAGGTCAAAGACCTCGCCAATTGTGGCCAATCCCCACGGCACCGGCATGGAGCAGGCAAGCTGGTCATCACTCGTGCGGTCGAGCAGATCCAGCGTGTGAGCGCGCGTTTCGCGCGCCATGACCACGAGTTCGGCAAAGGATTTGTCGCGGTGCTTCAGAATCCACTGGTCGTTGAAAGCGTGCACGGCAGCCATGGTGTCTTCACTGGGGCGGTTCAGCGCGTTGGCATAGGGCTGGGGACGGGCTTCCGGGTTCTCAGTCAGGGCTTTTTCAATCTCCCGTTGAAAGTACCGCTTCGTGCCGATGAGGTGGGCGAAGTGGTCACAGGGCGTCCAGACGATGTCAGGATTGGCACGGCTGGGTTTGAGCGGGCAGGTACGTTGGGCGTCGGAAAGGGCCGTGAGTTCACGAATGGCGGCTTCAAGGCTGTGCGTCAACCGCTCCCGAAGTCCCTCGCGTGACAGTTCCGGTGTGGTGTCCATGGTGCGTCCTTGTCTGAAAGGGATGTCTGTGCCGCGCGCAGCAGGCGTGCCAGCCAGGATTGTTGGCGGCAGCACAGTGCCATCCTAGTCGGTTTTTCTCCGGTCGTCACAGACCTTTTATCAGTTTGAAAAGCACGATTCTGGACGTGTGTCGGTTGTTCCAAACTACTGTTTGACACCCTGTGAAAGGTATGATTGCTTACAAACACAAACGAGACATCGCCCGTGCCACTTGATGTCCCAGTTGCGACTCCCGGCGCCCAAGGGGTCGCTGCACTTCACCAGGCTGACAGGAGTTTTGGCATGAACCAGACTCGCCGTTTGGTCGCGCTCATCGTTGGGTGGGGGATGTGGCTGGGCTGTTCCGTTCCGGCCCAAAATCTGACAACGGTTTCCGAGGCGGCGCTGGCTCCTGTCGTCCAGGAAGCCCAGTCCCGGCAGGATGGGGCGCGTGTGCCGCGCACAGCCGACGCCATTCCCGAACTGCGCGAGTTGACCGTGCCCGGCGCGGAAGGGCCCAGCAGCGTCGAGCCCCGCAGTGAGCGCCGCGACAGCGACGTGGGCGTGCCCATCGAGGACCGGTGGCGGATTGGCTTCCCGGAATGGAACCGCTACGAAAAGGGCAGTATTCTCAATCCGTACCGGCTCAATGTCCTCAAAGGCGACTATCCCATCCTGGGGCAGCACACCTTTCTCGTCCTGACCTTCGAGAGCATCACCTTCGTGGATGGACGGCGGACGCCTCTGCCGCAGGACATCAACGCCCGCCGGCCCGGCGCAGCCGAGTTTTTCGGACGCGGCGGACAGTTCCTCAACCAGCAGAACTTTGTCACCTCGGTTGAGCTGTTCCACGGCGATACAGCCTTCAAGCCACCTGACTGGCGCATCAAGTTCACGCCGGTGTTCAATCTGAACTATCTGGCCGTACGGGAAAACGGCATTGTCAACCGGGATGTCCGCAAGGGGACGACGCGGTTTGACACGCACATCGGCTTCCAGGAAGCCTTTGCCGAAGTCCGGCTGGGTGACACCCCCAGGCTGTTTCCGTTTCTGCGGGGGCGCGGCAGCCGTGGCGGGCACAGTCCGTTTTTTGATTCCACCTCGCTGCGGGTGGGCGTCCAACAGTTCAACAGCGACTTCCGCGGGTTGATTTTTGATGACTTCAACCTGGGCGCGCGCCTGTTCGGGAATTTCCGCGACAACAAGTGGCAGTTCAACGCGGCGTTTTTCTACATGCTGGAAAAAGACACCAACAGCGGCATCAACACCTTTGACCAGCGAAATCAGCGGGTGTGGGTGGCCAATCTCTACCGGCAGGATTTCATCAAGCCCGGCTACACGATGCAGTTGAGCGTCCACTACAACGACGATCAGCCGAGCATCAAATTCGACCAGAACCGCTTTCTGGTGCGCCCGGCACAGGTTGGTCCCGTCACGCCGCACAGCGTCAAGGCAGGCTATATCGGCTGGACCGGCAACGGTCACTTCCGCCGCCTCAACATCAACCATGCGTTTTACCAGGTGCTGGGGCGCGACTCGCTGCAACCGATTGCCGGGCGTCCGACGCGCATCAATGCCCAGTTGGCGGCGCTGGAGTTGTCCTATGACCGCGACTGGCAGCGGTTTCAGGTGTCGGGCTTCTTTTCCTCCGGCGACGCAAACCCGACCGACCGGGTGGCGCGCGGCTTCGACTCGATTCTCGACAATCAGTTTTTTGCCGGCGGCGAAAACAGCTTCTGGAACAGCCAGGAAATCCGTTTGACGCGGGCGGGCGTGGCGCTCGTGACCCAGGGCAGCCTCATTCCGAGTCTGCGGAGCAGCAAGCTGCAGGGGCAGGCGAATTTCGTCAATCCGGGCATCATCGTGGCCAACCTGGGGTACGAAGCCAATCTGACGCCCAAGCTCAAGCTGCTGGCGAATCTGAACTACCTCCGTTTCCACCACACGGAATCGTTGCAGTTGCTGACGTTCCAGCGTCGCATCCGCAACAACGTCGGGATTGATTACGGGGTGGGCATCGTGTACCGCCCGCTGCTGAGTGAAAACATGATCGTCAAGGGCGGCTTTTCGGTCATGAATCCGCTCGATGGTTTCAAGGACATTTTCACGTCAAACTGTTCAGGGCTGAACTGTGGTGCACAGTCACGCTTCCTGTTTTCGCTCTACGCCAAAGCCATCTTTACGTTCTGATGCGATGCGTCTGTGTGACAGGCCCTCCCCAAGCCTGTCTCCCGGACGGAAGGGTATGTGACCATGGCGATTGCCTTCAGAATCAAAGTTGTGACCCTTTGTGCCGCCGTCAGTACGGCCTTCATTGGTTTCAGTCTCCTGCCGGCGTTTCGTCCGGTGGCCGGCAGCGATACCGCCGCTCCGTTTGTGGAGACTTCCGCGCAGGATGGGCCGGCCGCGGGGGCAGGCGCATCCAAACCTTCCGCGCCGGTTGACCCGGCTACGGCACGCGCGCGCATTTACCGGGCAGCGAAAGACAAGACCGAGGATGACTGGCGGCTTCAGAACGGCAACGACAGCGGTTGTATAAGCTGCCACACCGGCTACGAAGGCGGTTACAAAACGGCCCACATTGCGCCCGACGGCAGCGCCCTCAACATCGGACGCAACATCACCTGTGTGTACTGCCACGGCGGAAACGGCGATGTCATGAAGCCTGCCGGGAGTGAGAAGGGCCAGCCGGCGTACATCAAAGCCCAGAACGAAGCCCATCCGCAGCCCACCAACCCGAAGCTGTGGAAGCGCAAGGACGGCTCGGCCAACTCCGCCAACCCGGAGCTGTCCTACACGGCCCTGCTCAAGGAAAATCTGGACTTCGTGCGGTTCGTCAATCCGGGCGACCTGCGGGTGGCGGACATCACCTGCGGCGAATGTCACAACAAGGAGGCGCGGCTGGACGGGCAGGCGTTCATCGTGGACAAGGTCAAGACCAGCATGATGACCCACGGGGCGATGCTGTGGGGAGCGGCGCTCTACAACAACGGGGCGTACCCCTACAAGGACACCCGGTGGGGTGAAAGCTACAACCAGGACGGCGCGCCCCAGGCGCTGATGTCCCTCAAGCCGCCAACGCCTTCCGAACGGAAGTATCGCGGCATCATCCCGTTCATCACGCCGCTGCCCCGGTGGGAAGTCACGCAGCCGGGCAACATCCTGCGCGTCTTTGAGCGCGGCGGCCGGAAGCAATCCGAAGTGGGGAATCCGAACCCGGAGGCCGACCTGGCCGGGTTGCCCGAAGTCAAGCTCAGCCCACGCGGGTTTGGGACGGGGCTGCGTACTGACCCGGTGTTCCTGGGACTGCAAAAGACGCGCCTGCTCGATCCGCTGACCTCCCTGATGGGCACCAACGACCATCCCGGCGACTACCGTTCCAGCGGCTGCACGGCGTGTCACACCCCCTACGCCAACGACCGCTCGACGGTGCATTCCTCGACCAAATTTGACTATGCCCATACGAATCGCGGCACGACGAAAACCGCCGATCCCACGATTCCGAAGGATGAGCCGGGCCATCCGGTGCGCCACGTCCTGACCAACGCCATCCCGACCAGCCAGTGCATGGTCTGCCACATGCATCCGGGGACGAACATGCTCACGACCTACCAGGGCTTTATGTGGTGGGATAACGAAACCGATGGCCGCCCGATGTACCCGGAAACGCCGCTCAAGCGCAGCGACGAAGAACTGGAAAACATTGCCCGCCACAACCCGGAAGGCTCAGCCCAGCGCGGCAAGTGGGGCGACCGGGCTTTTCTGGGTGAAGTCTGGACTGAGGTCAACCCCAAAGCCAAGCGCACCCAATTTGCCGATTTCCACGGTCACGGCTGGATTTACCGGGCCGTTTTCAAGCAGGACCGCAAGGGTCGCTACCTGGATGAAAATGACCAGCCTGTGCCGAATGTGACGCCGGAGGCCTTGCGCCAAGCCGTGGCATACACGTCCGAAGGCGTTGAGGTCAACAAAACCACTGTGCGCAGCGGCGTGCCGGTTCACCTGAAGGACATCCATCTGGAGAAGGGCATGCACTGTGTGGACTGCCACTTTTCGCAGGATGGTCATGGCGACCGGCTCCTTTATGGCGAGCCACGCGCTGCCATTGAGATCAGTTGCCAGGATTGCCACGGCTCGATTTACGCCTATGCCAATCCAAAGTCGCTGACGACTGGCTTTGCCGGGGGCGCACGCAAAAAGAGCGCCGATGACGCACTGGTGACAGGCAAGTTCACGGCGCGTAACAAGACGGATGCGGAAGCGCCGGGCGGCAGCAACTCGCTGGATGGCTACAAAACCCGTACCGTTTATGAGCGCGACCCCTCAAAACGCCGCGCGCGTGGTTTCCGGCAGGCATCGGTGCTCGAAATCCCGACAGCCGGCCCCTACAAAGGCAAGGTTATTCAGTACTCGATGGTGGACCCGGAGAAATTCTGGGTGGTAGTGCAGACCAAAGATACGGTCACGCCCGGCCACGAGCACTACAGCGAAAAGTCGCACTACGCCAAGCTGCTTATGAAAGGCAATGTGTGGGACCCGGCGGCCAAGCCCGATGAAGGCAAGGACAGCCAGCTTGCCCACAGCGACCAGCGAATGACGTGCTACGCATGTCATTCGGCCTGGATGACGAGCTGTTTTGGCTGTCACCTGCCGATGACAGCCAACCGGAAGCGCCCGATGAATCACAACGAAGGCGGCCCGGAGACGCGCAACTGGACTTCCTACAACTTCCAGGTGCTGCGGGATGATGTGTTTATGCTCGGTATTGACGGCACCGCCACCGGCAACCGCATTGCGCCAGTGCGTTCATCTTCAGCTGTCATCGTCGGTTCCCAGAATGCCAACCGGCTGTGGCTGTACTCGCAGCAGCAGACGATTTCCTCCGAGGGCTATTCAGGACAAGCCATGAACACGCACGTTCCTCACACGGTACGCGCGCGGGAGACCAAAGGCTGCACTGATTGTCACATTTCCAAGGATAACGACAACAACGCCATCATGGCGCAGTTGCTGCTGCTGGGGACGAACTATGTCAACTTCATGGGGCGCTACATCTACGTTGCTGAAGGCAAACACGGCATCTCGGCTGTAGTGGCAACGGAACGCAGCGAGCCACAGGCCGTCATCGGCAGCACGCTGCACGAAATTGCCTACCCGAAGGAATACAAAAAGCACAAGGCGGGTGGCGACAAGCTGCACGAGCATTACCACCACCACGGCCATGCCCTGAGCCTGCAAATGCGGGGCGAGTATCTCTATGTGGCTGAAGGCGAGCATGGCGTCCACATCTATGACATCGCCAACATTGACAACAAGGACTTCTCCGAGCGCATCACGACCGCGCCGGTGTCACCGCTGGGGCAGCGGTTTTATGTCAAGACGAAATACGCGACAGCTATTGCTTCGCCCACGACGTTGGGCGTTGACCCGACCCGGCAGCGGTTTCCCGAAAATGAGGAACAGCCCATCAGCCCGGTCTATGCGTATCTCTACGTCAGCGACCGGGAAGAAGGGCTGGTCATGATCAACGCCGCCACCCTGCTCGATGGCGACCCGACGAACAACTTTCTCAAGAAGGACTACACCTTCAACCCGAACGGTCTGCTCAACGGAGCGGAAAATCTCACCGTGGCTGGCGACCATGCCTACATTCTGTGTGACCGGGGACTGGTCATCGTCAATGTGGCCAATGCCGCTGCGCCGAAGGTGGTCTCGATTGTCGAAGGCTTCAGGAAGCCCAAGGGGATTGCCATTCAGTTCCGGTATGCCTTCGTCACGGATGCCGTTGGCATGCACGTCGTGGACATCACGCTGCCGGAAAAAGCCCGTCTCGTGCCGGGCGCGACGATACCGCTGGAGGACGCCCATCAGGTTTATGTGGCGCGCACCTACGCCTACATTGCGGGCGGCAAGCAGGGGTTGGTCATTGTGGATGTGGAACGGCCCGAACAGCCGAAAATTGACCAAATCTTTACGGCTGGCGGCGTCATCAACGATGCCCGCGATGTGAAGGTGGGGATGACGAATGCCAGCGCCTTTGCCTACGTTGCCGACGGTAAGAACGGCCTGCGCGTCGTACAGCTCACCTCACCGGAGACCATGGCGACCAACGGTGGTTTCAGCCCGCGGCCGGAGCCACGGCTGATTGCGACGCATCCCACCAAGGGTGAATCGCTGGCGGTGTCGAAGGGGCTGGACCGTGACCGGGGCGTGGATGAAAGCGGTCACCAGCTCGTCGTCTTCGGACGGCGGGGGGCGCGGCCCTTCAATCTCGAAGAAATGCGGCGGCTTTACCTCAAGCCTGACGGGACGATCTACACGGTGTCCAACGAGGTTCCGAAAGGCCCGACCAAAGGCTGGTACGCTGAAGCCCAGCCGCCACCCTCGAAGTCGGTTTCGTGGTGGCCGCTGGGATGGCTGGCGCTGTTTGCCGTTATCACCCCGTTTGCCCTGCGGCGGCGGCGATAGCCTCTGCCGCCGGGTGAACGGCTGAAAAAACGCCGTGCAGGAAGGAAGGACGTGGCGGTTACTGTCTGTGCTGTGGTTCGGCGTCTGGAAAACGTGCAGTGCCGCCTGATGTAAACAGCCCTCGACTGAAGTCGAAGGCTTTATTGTGGGACGCAGCCAACATGGTTGACATCCCCAACATCAGGCGTGTTTACCGAAAAAACGCCGTAAAGCCCTGCACTTTAGGGCAGGGATATAAGGCGCACGCTGTTTTATCAAGCCAAACCTGTGATAAAATAGCAGTATGAGAGTCATGGAAGCCAAGCTACTCAACGGGACAGCAGAGCAGTATCAGGCTCTGGATGAAGCCATCCGTACCGCACAGTTTGTCAGAAACAAATGTGTGCGGTACTGGATGGACAACAAGGGCGTAAACAAAGCTGTTCTCTATGCCCACTGCAAAGACCTGGCCAAAGAGTTTGACTTTGTCAGGAAGTTAAACTCAGCGGCAAGGCAGGCAAGTGCAGAACGGGCTTGGGCTTCCATCTCCCGTTTCTATACCAACTGCAAAAACAAGGCGGTCAAGAAAGGGTATCCCAAATTTAAGAAGCATTGCCGTTCTGTGGAATACAAGGTATCGGGCTGGAAGCTGTCAGAAGATGGGATGACTATCTCGTTCACCGATGGCTTCAATGCTGGCTCGTTTGCTCTGTACTGCAATGGTGAAGCAAGACGGTTGATTCTTGAATCCAAAATCAATCGGGTGCGGGTGATACGCAGGGCAGATGGGTACTATGCCCAGTTCTGTTTGGGTGTGGAGCGCAAGGAGCAGGGAGAATACACAGGCAATGTGATTGGCATTGACTTGGGCTTGAAAGCTTTCTACACCGACCAGAACGGCAACCCTGTGGAGTGTCCCAAGTATCTGCGGAAAGCAGAGAAGCGGCTAAAGCGGCCACCAGCGCAGGTTGAGCAGGAAGTTCAGGAAAAGGGGGCAAACCTCAATCCAGGAACTACCACAAGCAAAAGAAAAGACTGGGCAAAGCACATCTGAAAGTCCAACGCCAGCGTAAAGACTGGGTGATTAAGTTAGCCCGGTGCGTGGTGGCATCTCACGATGTCGTGGTGTACGAAGACTTGCAGGTGAAGAACCTGGTCAAAAATCATCATCTTGCCAAATCCATTCATGATGCTGGCTGGTCTCAATTCACTGCGTGGCTGGACTACTACGGCAAGGTGTGGGACAAGGCAGTCGTCAGCGTACCGCCGCAGTACACCACACAGGACTGTAGTAACTGTGGGCGTATGGTAGTAAAAACCCTGGCCACCAGAACCCATAGTTGTCCTCAATGTGGATTTGAATCAGACAGAGACCGGAATGCGGCTTTGAACATCCTCAAGAAGGGACTAAGCATCTTGGGAATGGAGTGGCAAAACAGTACCTTTGGGCAAAAGGGAACTGCCTCGAAAGAGGGAACGCTTGGGGAGAGATGCACCGCTGCTTTGGAGGGGCAACCTGATGAAGTAAGTGCGCTCGCAGAACCAAGAACAAGAATCCCCTGCCTTTAGGCAGGGGAGTATGTCAAGTGAAATTGAAACCGCCCTCGCGGCCGGAGTCATGGGTCTTGAAAAAGACCCCTTGAATTGAATTAAAGTGGACATTCAGCGACTTCATTTACCTTGACAGCCCGGTCATGGGTCTTGAAAAAGACCCCTTGAATTAAAGGCAGTCGGTGGTTGGTTATCTGAAACTGTATCCGCATCGTCATGGGTCTTGAAAAAGACCCCTTGAATTAAAGGTTACTTGACAGGGCGTATAGAATAGTGTAGAAACGAATTACGTCATGGGTCTTGAAAAAGACCCCTTGAATTGAATTAAAGGGAGAGGCCATCAGAGACAGGATTTTAGCGGCTGTGCCCGTCATGGGTCTTGAAAAAGACCCCTTGAATTAAAGGAACTCCGTTCACGGTTGGCCTTCTCCGCTCCCTCTGGTCATGGGTCTTGAAAAAGACCCCTTGAATTAAAGGACGAGTTCAAGCGCGGCACGCTGCGTGCCCTGACCAACGCGTCATGGGTCTTGAAAAAGACCCCTTGAATTAAAGTCCGCCTGATGTTCGGCTGGGTTTGGGCCGGGGACCTGGTGCGTGTGGTCGTGACGACCGGCAAAAAGGCAGGCAACTACCTGGGTCGTGTCGCCATTCGAGCCAGCGGCAGTTTCAACATCCAGTCCGCAACCGGGCTGGTACAAGGCATCCATCACCGATGTTGCACACTGCTCCAGCGTGCAGACGGGTATGGATATTCGTGGACAATGAAATCAGGTCTGGCACAGACCTTACCGGTTACGCAGGACGAGCGATACGCACCGCTCTCGCTGCCATCGGTAGCGATCTGAGCGTACAACCAACGGACTGAAGCTCCGCGCGCCGCGAAGGGCAGGCGGAGCGGCGTCAGGTACGAGCGCGTGTCGGCCGGCAGCTTTGCCGTGGAGATTTTCTGGGGTTGCGAACCCTGGCTCATCAGGTTTGCTCCCTGTCCTTTTCTCGAACCCGATGAATACCGTCAGCCCTTCGCCGCTGCTGAATAAGCGTGGCTGATCCTGGGCGTCACTATGCAACCCGGAGTCCAGCCGTCCTTTCGGGCACATCCTTCCGGGGATGTCAGCGGCGTGGCTTCCCTGGTGTGCAAAAGCCGGAACAGGGAAGCCGTACGCCAAACATGTGACAGGTGGTGCCAAAGTCAGTCGGGTAGGGTGGCTTGGTCGTCTGGCAGAAGGTTCCCGGAACACAATCCACATCCAGGGCGCAGTTGCAGGTTGGCCCACGCACACCCACGAAAAGACCATCGGTTTCGTAGTCCTGAAAGAACACGGGCGAGGAAGTTTTCCCGGAAAATACGACAAAGAGTTCGTCCGTTTTGTATTCGCGCAGTGCGGGAACACGTTTCAGAAAGGCTTCGATTTGCGGCACCGCCTCCGGCCGAATCCACACTCTTCCCTGATAGCGGAGAAGAATGCTGGGCCCAAAGAAATAGGTGTGCATCTGACGGCCAATGGCTCTCTCTTCTGGCGAAAGCTCGGCAAGGTAGCGCAACCCGACTTCGTTTTTCAGTTTGAACTGTTCAGGGGTGTCTTCCGGCATCCGCTGGCGGTCGTAGGCGGCCTGAGTCTTGGTGAGAAAGCTCCTGATGACCTTTTCCTGAGCCGGCCACTGGCGAATGGCCTCGGCTTCCATGAGTTCAAGCAACCGACGCCGGACATTCGGATCGAGGAGGGAAAACGTCCAGTAGCGAAGGGGACTGGGGGCGGCCAAAAACATCGGAAGCTGTTCGGTTGGCGGGAGTGTGTCCAGGGCCAGCGCGAATTGACTGAGGATGACGCGAACCCCGGATGGTGGAGCCGAAAGCATTTCGGGTGGTATCGAGGTCCTTGGCTGTTCCAGGTTGACGAGGGGATCCGCCGGAGCCGATGACGCGGCTGCCGGAGGTTTCTCTTTCTTTGCCGTCTGCGCCGTGATCACCCACGGCAGCCCCGGGATCACGGCCCAGGTGAACAGCACGGCAAGTGATGGCCGGAATACTTTGCCCATGGATACAGGCTCCTTTCGTGAATGGGAAACGATGAAAACCGCACGCCTGCGGCGCAGCCGGTGGATGTGCCGCAGGCCCTGCCCTGACACAGCCGGCCTCCACAGCCGGTCGGCCCCCACGACTCAGTGAATAGTGAAGTCTTGCGACTGGACTGCTGTTTTTTTGGTTGTTTCCTCGTACGCTACCAGTTTCAGCCGGTATTGACCAGCGGCCAGCCCTTCAAGGGAGACCTGTCCGGCATAGGTCAGGGTGCCGTCCGCGTTGGGCGGAGACTGTGTACGTTGCAGAGGACTGACATAAACGGCTTCCTTGTCACGGAAAATCTGAATCTGAAAGGCCAGATTGGACTTTCCGGCCGTTGGTTTTCCCTTGGGCACGTTGTGGGCCGTGACGACGAACACGAGTTGCGCCCCGGCCGGATAGCGGCGCACCGCCTGATTGATGGGTGCCAGATTGGGGGGCAGGGCCTGTCCCGCCACCGGCTGGGAGTCGCCCGGCTCGGTTGCCGTCGGTTGGGCAACCTGCAGAAAGATGATGTCGGAAAGCATCATCCCGGCCTTTGACACATTCGGAATCTCAATCCACCGGTTGACAGCGCCCCGGTGCTCCGTGATGGGGTCATAGATGGCGGCGCGGACGTTGTACATCCCGGGCGCGAGTTTGAGCGACTTGGTCTGCGATCCCCACCCGGCCTGCGCCAGCGCCAACCGCTCCGGCAGGATGTTCAACGCGATAGTGTCTTCCTGCGCCATCAGCGCCTTGCCGTTGAGGTCAAAAACGACAAAGCCCATCGTCAGGGTATTGGACTTCCGCCCCTTGACATCCCGGAAGGCAATGTTTTTCAGGGGAAACGCCAGGGAGAAGCTCGTTTCGAGATCGTTGGAAACGAAGGTCGAGGCCAGCCGCAGAGGGATGTCGCGCGGTGGCACCGGCGCGCCGAGCGCCGCTTTGACTTCACGCGCCGCCAGGGCTTCGGGGCTGAGTTTGGCGTCCTGCTTTTTCTTTTTCTCGGCGGCTTTCTGGATGGACTTTTCGCTTGGCGAGAAAAAGCCCTGCTGCGTGCGGATGGTGAAGCTTCCAGGGAGGTTGAGTTTGACTTCGATTTTGTGAAAGCGGCCATCCGGCTTTTTGTCCGGGTAGTAGGCGAGCGCGTAGTAGGTGGAGGCATCGGCCACCGCCTTGCTGAAAGCGCCGGACAGATCATTCGTGTTGACAAAGGTCAGCCCACCGGTGGCTGCGGCCAGTTCACGGAAGGCGTCTTGGCGGGCCTGTTGTGCCTGCGAGGCAAGACTCAGCCCAATTCCGGTCGGATCAAAGCGGCCGGGTTGGCTGGCGTCAAAGCCCGCCGCGACTTCCAGACCGGCGCTGTGGATGGAGTACACCGTAACACCAGCACGGGTTGCGGCATCGAGTACCCGCTGGATGCGAAAGCGTCCGTTGCGGTTGAATTCGTCGTTGATGAAGCCATCCGTGGCAAGGAGAAGCGTTTTCCGCCCCGGATAGTTGCCGAGTGCCAGTGCCGCTGCGCGGATGGTCTCAAGGGTGCTGGTCGTCAGGTATTCCGTCCGCTGGGCAAGGCTGCGCGCCGAAGCGCGCACGAGGGTTTCAGCCTGGTTTGGCGGGGTGCCCGGAGAAGAGCGGATGTACAGTTGCGTCAGAAAGTCAATGGTCTGACGGTCATTGCGCTCAACCAGAAACGCCTCGTAGTCCGTCATGGTGAATCCAAAGCCGAAGCTGCCCTGGTCAACGGCCTCATTGCGTGGCGTCAGCCGCTCGATGGCGAGCCGCATGATGCGCCTGTCGTCGGTCATCTGCTGGAGAAAGCCCAAGGTTCCGCTCGTGGACAACACAAGCAGGTGATCACCTTCCACGATGTTTTTTTCGACAAAGTTGAGCAGGGCGTTGCGCAACGGCAAAAAGTTGCCCGGCGCAATGTGCAGATCATCTACAACGAGCGCAAAATAGCGCCCTTCCGGTGTCACGGCCGGCGGTCGCAACCGGTTTTCCGGTTCAGTGCTGGCCTCCGGGTCATCAGCAAGCACGCCATTGGCGACCGCCGAAAAAAAGGCGATGTCCTGTGGCTTACCATCCTCCCGAAGCACAAAGTGTTCCCGCTGGAGATTGTTGACCGGGCGGCCCTGTTTGTCGGTGACACTGACGTAGAGCTGAAGCAGCTCCGTGCCAAGAGTAATAACGTCTTCTTCGTCTTCTCCCTGACCTGGCGCCGGTTCCTGCCCCGCTGCCTTGGGGGCATCCGCCGGGGGCGTGCCGGGGGCTGCCGGTGGGGCTGGCGGTTTCTGGGCAAGAATCGCCAGGGGAAGCCATCCAGTGATAAGTGCAGTCAACAGCACGGATTTCAGTTTAGGCGCTTTCAGCACGTTGCTCCCCCTACGAAAAACCGTCCGGTATGGGCAATGGAAGCCTGTCCCTTTTCACAAAGGTATGGCGCAGGTTTTACAGTCTTTGCAAGTTATAAAGATCGCCGACTCCGGCTGCCTTTCAGAAGTGACGCGACTGTGCCGGAAAAGCCGGAAGCCGTGGCCGTGGATGGCTCAGGAAAACAGGGCTGAATGGGGTATGCGCCGCCGTCTGGGCGGCGGCAACGGGATGGGCGGTTGGGCAATGGCCTGTTTGAGCCGCCGCATGAATTCGGCCCGTGGGATTTCCTTTGCGCCGAACAACGCCATGTGGGGGGTCATCACTTCGATGTCAAACCAGGTCATTCCGTGCTGGCGGAAGTAGGCGACGGTTTCCACAATGACGAACTTTGACGCATGCGGTGCGCGGAAGAACATACTCTCACCGGAAAAGGCCCGCCCGATCATGACGCCATACATGCCGCCAACAAGTTCTCCATCCGGGGTACGCGCCTCAAAGCTGTGGGCGTGGCCGGCTTCATGGAGCGCCGTGTAGGCGGCTTCGATTTCCGGTGTAATCCAGGTTCCCTGCTGGCGCTTGCGCACGCTGGTGCGGCAGGCGTGGATGACCGCCGCGAAGTCCGTGTTGATGTGGAAGGTATAGTTGACCTTTTTCAGGTAACGCGCCAGGCGGGAGGGGATGTGAAAGTCGTCAAAATCCAGAATGGCCCGTTCTGCCGGCGCAAACCAGAGCATGGGGTAGCCTTCGTGTGGCCAGGGGAAAATGCCGTTGCTGTAGGCCAGCAGCAGGGAAGACACGTGAAGGTCGCCCCCCACCGCCAACAGTCCATGTTCATCGGCTTCTTCGACCGGTGGAAACTCCAGAATGGGCATGAGGCGTTTCTGACCTGTGTCGTGGGTAGGGAATCATAACTGATATGTGGCGTCCGGTTGACAGAGGCATTCTGATACTGACGCCAATGGACGCTGGAGTTCAACGATGATACTGCAAGTTACCGTCAAGCCCAACGCGCGCCAGCGGCGGCTGGAACGCCTGTCTGATGGGACCTGGCGCGCCTGTGTCATGTCGCCGCCCCACGAGGGACGGGCGAATGCCGAACGGATTGCATTGCCGGCCGGGAGCATTTCCACTGTCCCAAGTCAGCGATCACCATCCAGCACGGCGCAACAGGACGCCACAAGCGCATTCACGTGGATGTTCGCGGAGATGCGCCCAAAGCCGGCCGGGGAGGAAGTGGGTAAGCCAGTGCGTCATTCTGCGTCATCATCCGTGAGTTTCAGGTCTTCCGCCAGAATGGCAACCCGCAGTCCGGTGCCGCCGGTGCAGGTGATGCAGGGGCCGGTGCGTTCGGGTTCGGCCCGTCCGCGCATGGCGCAGCGGCACAGCTCGGCCTTGTATGTGGCGCTGCCGCCGCGCCGTACGCGATAGATTGGATTGACGACATCGTAGGCGCTGCCATCCGTCGGCGCATTATCGTAATCCTCGACAAAGGCATCCTGGCACCATTCCCAGACGTTGCCGTGCATGTCAAACAGTCCGAAGGCGTTGGCAATGCCCAGTGAGCCGACGGGCAGCAGGCGTCCGGCCGTGGGCGTCACTTTGGCGGCACCGTAGGGCACTTCGCCATTGATGTTGGCGACGCGCGTCGTGAGGGTGTCGCCAAACGCAAAGGGCTTTGTGGAGCCGGCCCGGCAGGCATATTCCCATTCCGCTTCGGTCGGCAGCCGGAACCGTTTGCCGGTGATCTTTTCGAGGCGGCGGCAGAACTCCACCGCCTGCGACCAGGTGACGTTTTCCACCGGGAGCATGTCCGTATTGTCATTGTTCTGGGGCGCGCGGGGCGAGCGTCGTCCACGCGGCGCTTCCGGCTGGGAGGGATTCGGCGGCAGGTCATCCCTGACCTTGGGCAAAGCCGCCACAAAGGCCCACTGCCGGCGGGTGACTTCATAGCGTCCCATGTAGAACTCCGGCACAGCCACCTCGTGGAGTTTTTCGTTGGGCAGGCGTCCGGCTTCGGATTCCGGCGATCCCATGCGGAACTCTCCACCGGGAATGCGTACCAGCTCCAGGGCAATGCCTTTCTCCCGGTCGAGTTCAATGGCGACGACCTCTGACTTGAGAATACGCGGGTTGACGATGTTGCCTTCGGGCGTGAGGTCCACGGTCTGAAACTCATCAAAGGCCAGTTCGCGCATGATGAGTGGAGCATCTGTGTATCGCCTGTCCCGGCCGCGCAGGCGCTCGATTTCAGCATTTTCGGCCAGTTGTTCGGCGAGGCGGCCGTACTTGCTGCCAGAGCCGTACTTGGCCAGGAACGTTTTGAACGCCTGTGGATCGTTGCTGTTGCGGATGGCGTTCCACTCCCGGTCTTCTTCCGAAAGCCGTATGACGGTTGCCACCCGCTTTGGTGTGACCCGCACGACGCGCACAGGCTGCGTGTTGCCCACCCGCGTACTGATTTCCTGGCTGGGGGCCGTCCATCCGACCGGCGTGGCAAGGCTCAGCACGACAGTCAAAACGCCACCCAAAGCGAGAGGAACGGCGATACTACGGCGTTTGTGAATGGTGTGTGGAAAGGCAAAGCGTCGGGATATATACCGGAGTGATGTCATGGCTGGTTGGCGGATATGTCAGGTCAGCATCATGCCAGAGTTGCCAGAGGCGGCGGAGGTTGCTCTGGATGCAAGCCAAATCAAATTTCAGCTCAAGCCAGGGTAATGCATCCCGGCAAGGTGAGGGAAAATGCTGATGTTGCTGTGGCCACTGTGAATGATAGCGATTTTATCGTAGATTAGAGACACTTCCACGACCACAGGCAGGTCGCTCTGGCATTCTCGCTGGCGAGGAAAAGCGCACATGAAAGGTCTTCCCGTCCTCTGGGTCCTGTTTGCTTCGTTTTGCACGGCGGCGGCAATTGTTCTGACCATACGGTGGCTCTACCGACGGGCAGCACAACCACGCCGGCGTCCCTTACGTGAGATTCTGGCGAACCTGGAGCATGCCCGCCCGACACGTCGGGTACGGGCGGCCGGTGAGTTGTCTGAGCGTACCGGAGCGGAAGCCAGGGAAGCCGTGGATGCGCTGTTGCGGCGGCTGTCTGACCCGGAGCCGGAGGTTCGGGCCGTTGTCGTGGATACGCTGGGCAAACTCGAAGACCCACGGGCCAGTGAACCGCTGCGGGAACGCCTGCATGACGACTCGACCGAAGTGCGCGGATTGACGGTTTCGGCGCTGGTGAGCCTCAGAGATTTTGCGGCGCTGCCGGAAATCATCCGCCTGCTTGACGACGAAGACTGGACGATTCGCGCCTGGACGGCTTCGGAGATGGTCCGGCTGGGTCGTGAGGAGGCGCTGGAAACCCTGTTGGCGGCGCGCAACCGGGAAGTCTGGCGCGCACACCTGCGGCTTTGCGACAGCGCACCCCGCGTCGTGGACGAACGGGCGGTCTCGCCCTTGCTCATCGAGATGCGCAAGGCCAAGGAAATGGGCATCCGGGTTGAGGCCATGCTGGCGCTGGCGAGCTTCGGTTACATCCCGGACGAAGAAGCCCGGCTGGTGGAAAATCTGGTCGCCTCGACGGAAGAAGAACATCCCAACCTGCGCTTTCAGGCCATTGCCATGCTGGGCACGATGGAGATGCGGCGCATCGAGCCGTATCAGCAGGCCCAGCGCATTCTCGAACGTCTGGCCGTGCGGGACGAAAATGCCCTGGTGCGCGCTGCCGCCCGGCACAGCCTCAAAAACTTCACCATTGTCCGTGAGCGGACGATTCGCTCGCTGCCACCGCCGGAGGCCATGCCAGCGGTTTCTCCGGTCCGGGTGGAGATGCAGTCGCTTGACATGCTCACCTCCAACCTCAAGAACACGGCCCTGCCAATGCGCTGGCGCTACGTTCACGCGCTGGCGGCGACGCGCCATCCGAAGGCGGTTGTGCCGTTGATTGAAGCAACACACGACAAGGAATGGCGTGTGCGGGCGGCGGCGGCGCGGGGTCTGGGGCTGCTTGTGGGCGTCGGTGAAACCGACGTGCGGCCGACACTGGAGCGGGCGGCCATCGAGGACGAGCATTTCAGCGTCCGGGAGACGGCCGAGCTGGCGCTGGCACGGATTACCCCGACTTCGACGCCACGTTCCCGGTAAAAGCGGGTTTTCACAGGCGCAACTGCAACCAGGGGTTGTGCCAGTGGTTGTCCGGGTTGACACTGTACCGTCTGGACGGTACAGTACGCGCCATGCGTCGTCCTTCAACCAAATCCGCAACTCCAGCCCAGGTGACACGGGATGAACTGCTCCGCGCGACGGTGCGGGTCGTCGCTGAAGAGGGGTTGCCTCGGCTGACCCTTGACGCCGTCGCCCGCGCGGCCGGCGTCAGCAAGGGGGGACTGCTGTACCACTTCCCAACCAAGGAGGCGCTCATCCGGGCGCTGATTGAGACGTTCATTGCTGAGTGGGACCGCGCCATGGCGCGGGAGTATGCCCGTGATCCAGAGCCGGAAAAGCCGGGGCGCTGGTTGCGGGCTTACGTACGGGCTTCCTTTGCCGAGGTCGATCCGAACGAGTCGTTGACCTTGGGCCTGGGGCAGGGCGATCTGGCGAGTTTCCTGGCGGCGCTGGCCGTCAACCCCGAACTGCTGGGACTGATTCAAACGGCCTATGACCGCTGGCATCGGCTGCTGGTGTCCGATGGTGTGGATGAAGTGACAGCCACGGCTGTCCGGTTTGCCGCCGATGGCATCTACTTTGCCGAAGGCTTCGGCCTGGCGCCGCCGGTCGGCCGCCAACGGCAGCAGGTGTGTGACCTGATCCTGGCCTGGAGTGCAGCGCCCGGCCGCACCGGTACGGAAATGGCAGGGGCGTGACATGGGGCACCGGGAAGGGGAGCAGCTTTCAGTGCGCCGATGCGGTAGCAATGGCCTGGCGGCCTGGGGCGTGGGCGGGCTGTGTCTGGTGGCGTTGGTTCTGGGGGTTGGGTGTCAGCGTCCAGCCCAAAACCAGGCGTCGGCCGCAACGGAGGCGCCAACGCCCGTGACGGTGGCGCGCGTGCAGGTGCGGATGCGCCCGCAGTCCATCCTGGCGACGGGAAACGTTGTCCCGTGGCGGCAGTCGGCAGTGGCTTCGGCGGCAATGGGGAAGGTGGTGGACATCCCGGTGGATGTGGGCGCTGTGGTACGGGAAGGGCAGGTGCTGGCGCGACTCGATGACCGCGAAGCGCGGCAGCGGCTGGCACAGGCCGAAGCGGCTCTGGCACAGGCTGAGGCGGCCGAAGCCCAGCTCCGGGCCCGGCTGGGACTCACCGGCGAGGTGTTTGACCCACGTCAGACGCCAGAGGCCGAGGCGGCCCAGGCGGCATTGACCGCAGCGGAAGCCGAGGCGCGGCTGGCCGGGGCCACCCTGGAACGCTACGAGCGGCTGGCCCGCCATGACAACATCACCCGCGCGGTGCTCGACGAAGCCCGCACCCGGCTGGAAGCCGCGCAGGCGCAGGTTCAGGCGGCGCGCCGCCGCTACGCGGCCATCCTGGACGGGTTGCGGGCCGAATATGCCGGTTTACGGGCGGCACAGGCGCGCATTGCCGAAGCGCGGGCGGCCGTGGCACTGGCGCAGAAAGCCGTGGAAGACACCACCGTACGGGCGCCTTTTGCCGGGTATGTGGCCGAGCGGTTTGCCAATGTGGGCGAGTATGTCACGCCGGAGAAGCCCCTGATGGAGTTGGTGGTACTGGAACGGTTGAAGCTGGAGCTTCAGGTACCAGCCGGGGAAGCCGGGCGGGTCCGGCGCGGGCAGGCGGTCGAGGCCACAACCGACGCCTATCCCGACTGGGTCATTCGTGGCGAGGTCACGACGATTCGCCCGCTGGTGGAAGCTGATGCGCGCCGTCTGCGCGTTGAGGTCATCGTGTCGAATGGGGAGCAGCGGTTGCGTCCGGGGATGTTCGTCACGGCGCGGCTGCTGCTGGCGGAGCGTACGCCGTGGGTGATGGCCCCGCGCGCGGCTGTCCGGTGGCATCCGGGTCTGGGCGCGCAGGTGGCGTATGTCGTTGAGGGGGATCGGGCGCGGCTGCGAGTGGTTCAGGTGGGGGAAGGCGTCGGGGGGGAAGTCGAAATCCGGTCCGGTCTGGAAGCCGGCGAACGTGTCGTTGTGACCGGGCTGGAGAAGCTGGAGGACGGGAAAGCTGTTTCCAGTACAGATAGATGAAGGCTACTCCGGGCTGTAGTTTTTTCTTTTGAAGCCACCGGCAATACCTTTTTCTTTGTCAATAAGCTCGATGTCTTCAAGTGAAAACTCTGACCATACTTTACCCAAAGAACAGGGTAAAGGTGAGTAACCACAGGAAATGGAATTTTTGGGAAAGAAGAACTTGACTCCATTGATGTCTTGGCTCGTAAACTGGCGTTTCAATGAAGAAACTTCCGGGAGCAACAGGAGATTTGTGTTTGTAGAAGAGTAAAAGGTAAGCGCAGTAAAGTATGCCAAATGTAGGACAAGTTTATGCGTGTAGGCTGTAAGGAAAATAAATTGTTTATACTTTTCTCTGTAAAGAGTGCTGGAGATGACCAGTAACAACAGCAGCAATGCCTGTATCAGTCCGAGCTTGCGATTGGCAACCATTATCTCTGAAATGGAAAAAGATGCCACGAGAGAAAGAGAAGAGAGGATAGCGTCTTTTTGAAAAGTTGCAAGGAGAAACATGGATACCATTGTGATTATGTAAGGTCCCATAAACTTGATCCTAGGTGCATTGATGAAGACGTATAAAACGCCGACAGCGGCAAAAAGTAACACGCTGGTATATTTTTTGCAAAAAATCAAAAAATCCTTCTTCAAAACCAGGATGCAGGAAAGAATCAGTATCATCAGGAAAATGAATAAATAAATCACACCTTTTCCGCCCAAGGTTTTAGACCAAGGAAAAATCCAATTCAGGTGATTGATATTCTCTGGAGCTTTTGTCACCTCCAGGCGTGCGAACGTAGTGATAAGTTCAATTACCTCCTTTGAAGAGTTTTCACCAATAAACCACGGAGCTTGAAGATGAAAAAGGCTGGAAGGATACAGAGGACACCCGGAAGTTAAAGCCGAAGCAGTTAACTTGGTCAACACCAAAATAGTAGTTATGATACCCCACCTCAGATGACTTTTGTTCAGTTTGAACCCAAATCTATGGATGAAGAGATAGATACCAAACAGAAAGACAGGGATGCCGGTAAGTTTGAGCGCAAAGCCGAATGAAGGAAAAATAACTGCTGGCCAGAAAAAAAGGTGTTTTACTTCAGAATCCGGTGTTTCATCCTCTGATGAAAAATACCTGAGTGAGCAGAAGACAGTCATGCCAATGATGATATTAAGTGGCACTTCTACAGAAGTAACGTAGACCCGTGCATAAAAGGCGACAAAACTTAAAAGAAAAAAGCACACCAAAAAAAATTCGTAAATGTCTTTATTGATTCGAGACAGGCTTCTGAAAAATTGGCAAAATGAAATAAAAAGCGAAAATCCGCCTACTATCAAACTGGAGTAAATTCCCAGAAAATCTTCAAAAGGTGCGGGTAATGCAAACCATATAGATTGATGTCCGAGTTGCGGATGGATAAGTGCAAGACCTGTAACCAATCCATATTCATGAAGATATTTCGCCATTTGAATATGATAACCAACAATATCTGAGGCTTCGTGGTGAGGAATGCTGATGAGAAAAAATGACAATGCTGATGAGATTAGCATTGTCAGAAAATTTTCTCTGAGGATGTCTGCCAAAGTTTGAACATCCTGCCTTGTGAGTGAAAAAAAAGCGTAGGATAGTACTGCGATTGAGACAACAACAAGATGTGTTGTTCTCAATGAAGAAAAGAAAGCAAGAATCATGAACAAGTTGGACAAAGCCAATGTCCCAATGAATGATGTCAAAAACGGCTGAATACCAAGCAATTTTATTATTTCTTTCTTTTCGAGAAAAATGGAAAGTAATGAAAAAGCTGAAAATACACTGAGAATGGAAATAAAAAACCACACAATGAGACAGACAAACATTTTATTCCTCAACCTGGAATATTCAGACTAGAAAATGCAGTGGCTGGCTGAAATCTGTATTCAGCGTCCGGTTTTCACAACCATGCTCATCGTGGCCATTGCCGTCTTTGGGCTGGTCGGCTATGGAACGCTCGGTGTGGATAGATTCCCCAATGTTGATTTCCCGGTTGTCACTGTTGTCATCGCCAATCCCGGTGCTTCGGCCGTCGAAATCGAGCGCGACATCACGGAAAAAGTCGAGTCGGCCGTCAATGCCATCAGCGGCGTCAAAGAAATCCGCTCCACTTCAGTTGAAGGCATCTCGCAGGTCAATATCCAGTTTTCACTCAACAAGGACTTCGACGTGGCGGCCCAGGAAGTCCGCGACAAGGTCAACCTTGTCATCCCCGAACTGCCCAAAACCATTGAACCGCCTACGGTTCAGAAGTTTGAAACCAATGCCTCGCCGGTCATCCGGCTGGCCGTGTCCGCTCCCTATCCGCTGGTTGAAACGACACGTCTAGCACGACGCCAGATCAAGGAACAACTGGAAACCCTCGATGGCGTCGGGCGAGTGGCGCTGCTCGGTGGGGTGCAGCCCGAAGTGCGTGTCACACTTGATCCGCTGCGTCTGCGCGCTTACGACCTGACGCCACTCGACGCCGTTGCCGCCATCGAACGCCAGAACCGTGACGCCCCGGCCGGGACGCTGGAGCAGGGCGCGCGCGAAACGGCCCTGCGCGCCCCAGGCAAAGTCCCGGATGCGGCCACCCTGCGCCGGTTGCCGCTGGCCTACCGCCAGACCTATCCCGTCTGCCTGGAGGAGGTCGCCCACGTCGAGGAAACCACGCCGCTGCCCCGTACCATCACGGCGCTGGACGGACGTTCGGCTGTCATCGTGCAGGTCTCCAAACGGGCCGGTGGCAATGCCGTGGCGCTGGCTGCCGCCGTCAAGGCCAGGCTGACCGAAATCCGTGCCAGTCTGCCCCCGGAAGTCACCGTGACCGAAGTCGGCGACAAGTCCATCTTCATCGAAGCCGCTGTCAACGATGTCAAAACCCACCTGCTTGAAGGGAGCCTGTTGGCATGTCTTGTGGTGCTGGTGTTTCTCCGGCGCCTGGGGCTGACACTCATTGCCGCCCTTGCCATCCCAACGTCCATCATTGGCGCGTTTGGCGTCATGGCCACGTTTGGCTACACGCTGGACACCATCACACTGCTGGCACTGACGCTCATGGTGGGCGTTGTCATTGACGATGCCATCATCGTGCTCGAAAACATCGAGCGGTTCATCCGTGAAAAAGGACTGCCGCCGTTTGAAGCCGCAGTCGCTGCGACGCGGGAAATCGGACTGGCTGTGTTGGCCACAACCCTGTCGCTGCTGGCCGTCTTCCTGCCGACAGCCTTTATGGGCGGCATCGTCGGACGCTTCCTCGCGCCGTTTGGCATCACGGCCGCGGCCGCCGTCGCCATTTCCATGTTCGTTTCCTTCACACTGACGCCCATGCTGTGCGCCCGCATGGCGGTTTCGCACCCGGACCGGCCCGCCGCTGCCGGTTGGACGGCGCGCTATTACGGGCCGCTGGTGGACTGGTCGGTTCGCCGGCGCGGATGGGTGGCCCTGATGTGTCTGGGCGTGGCGGCTTCCGTTGTTCCGCTGTTTATCGTCATCGGCAAGGACTTCATCCCCCAGGATGATGAATCGGAGTTCGAGGTGACGCTCCGCGCCCCGGAAGGAACGTCCCTCGCTGCCATGAGCCTGCTGGTCGAGCGCATCGCGGCCGATCTGCGTACCCTGCCCGGCGTCGCCCACACCCTGACGACGGCCGGAAGCGGCGATCCACCCGTGGCTTCCCGTGGCTACATCTACGTCAAGCTGAGACCTCTGGCGGAACGCACCGCCTCGCAGAGGGAACTCATCGGGCTGGCACGCGAACGTCTGCGGCCCTATGCCGCACAGGTGCGTACCAGTGTGCAGCCGATTACGCCTTTTGCCGGCGGGGGCTATGAAAACGCGACGATCCAGTATGTGTTGCGCGGCCCCGAACTGGAGCCGCTGGCGCTGTACGCCGAACGTCTCATGGAAGCCATGCGCCGGATGCCGGGGGTGGTGGATGTCAACTCGACGCTCGTGCTGGGCGCGCCGGAACTGCGCCTGGTCGTTGACCGGGCGCGGGCGGCTGATCTCGGTGTCGCCGTCGAAGACGTGGCCACCACGCTCAACCTGCTGGTGGCCGGGGTGGAAGTCGGTACGCTGGCGGCCGACGCCGGAGCGGCCGCTGACCGGCCGCGCATCCGGCTGCGCGCAACGGATGCCTTTCGCAGCCTGCCGGAACGTCTGGGGGCAATTGCCGTGCCGACGGCCAAGGGCGCGCCCGTGCCACTGTCCGGCCTGGTGCGCCTTGTTGAAGGGACGGGGCCGGTGGCCATCGAGCGCCTCAACCGCCAGCGCTATGTCACCGTTCTGGCGAATGTCGCCGCCGGGTATTCACTTTCGGCGGCCACCGAACAAATTGATGCCGCGTTCCAGGCGCTCGAACTGGCCCCCGGCTACGAGCGGGTCTTTGCCGGGGATGCCAAAGACATGGCGGAATCCGCCTACTACTTTGCCATCGCTTTCGGGCTGACTTTCGTCCTGATGTATGTCGTTCTGGCCGCCCAGTTCGAGTCGTTCATCCATCCCGTGACCATTCTGCTGACGCTCCCGCTGGCGCTCCCGTTTGGCCTCGTCTCCCTGCTGGCTGTTGGGCAGAACGTCAATCTCTTCGTCGGGCTGGGGGTCCTCGTGCTGTTTGCCGTCGTCAAAAAGAACGCCATCCTGCAGATTGACCACATGAACGGCCTGCGGCGGGCCGGCTGGGCGCGCGATGCGGCCATCATTCAGGCGAACTGTGACCGGCTGCGCCCCATCCTGATGACCACGCTGGCTTTTGTCGCCGGCATGTTCCCGCTGGCGCTTTCACGCGGGCCCGGCGCAAGCAGCAACCGTTCGATTTCCGTTCTCGTCATTGGCGGCCAATCGCTGTGTCTGCTGCTGACGCTGCTGGCCGTGCCGGCCTTCTATGCCCTGTTTGACGATCTGGCGGCCTGGCTCGCCCGCCGCCGCTGGTTCCGGCCACGCCGAAGCCTGGGCAGTGAGCCGTCCGTGAAATCGGCTGCCCACGACTGAGGAGGTAAACATGTGGAGGCAAGAAACGGCCATGTTCCTGTCCCGACACGTCTGGCTGCCTGTCATCATTGGGGTGGCCCTGTCCGGCAACAGCGCCCCGGCGCAGCACCTGCCGCCGGTACGCCGTCTGCCGGTGCCGGGCGTCGTGTATCCGCCGGCTGGCGGTCACGCCCCACGTCCACTGTCCCCGGCGCGCGCCGTGGAAATGGCGCTGGCCGGCGAAACTTCGGTGCGCCTTGCCGCCGAGCGCCGGGAGGAAGCCAGGGGACGCGCCCTCGAAGCCCGTGCGGCGCTGCTGCCCAACCTCAGTGGCGTGGTGACACGCGCCAATTCCGCCATCAACCTGGCCGCACAGGGATTGGGCGGTTTCCTGCCGGGCATCAGTTCCATCATCGTCTTTGACACGTTTGACGCCCGCTTGCAGCTTGCGCAGCAGTTGTTTGACTGGTCGGCCGTGCAGCGCCATCGCGCCACGCAGACGGCCCGCCAGGCCGCTGAAGTGGAAGCGCAGCTCGTGCGGCAACAGATCACCGGCGAAGTCCTGCTGGCCTATCTGGATGTGCTGCGCGCACAATCGCTGGTCAGCGCCGCTGAGCGCGAAATCGTGACGGCGCGCGCTCTGGTGCATCTGGCGCAGGAACAGCGCGCGGCCGGACTGGCCACCCAGCTCGATGTTGTTCGGGCCGGCGTCCGCCTGGCCGAGGAAGATGCCCGCCGGGCGCAGGCGCAGGTTGAGCTGGAGCAGGCCCAGGCGCGGTTGCGGCGGCTCATGGCCGTACCGGCCGACGCCGAACTGACCCTGACCGGCGAGCTGCGGTTCGTCCCCGTATCCACGCCGGACGTGGCCACCGCCCAGTCGGCAGCGCTGCGGCAACGGCTTGAAGTCGTCCTGGCCCGGCTTCAGTACGAAGCGGCCACCCGGGAACAGGCGGCCGTGGCGGCCGAACATCTCCCCTCGGTTGAAGTTTTCGCTGACTATGGCCTGAACGGCGTGCGCCCGAACCGCTTTGCCCTGCCGACGCGCACGTTCGGGGTGCGGGTCAACGTTCCGGTGTTCAACGGTGGCGCTTCGTTTGGCCGGCTGGTGGCCGAAAAGAGCCGGGCCCGCCAGCGTGAGTTGGAGGTTGCCGATGTCCAGCGGCAGGTCGAGCAGGAGGTACGGCTGGCCGTGGTCCTGCTGTCGGCCGCAGCGGAGCAGGTTGCCGCAGCCGAGCAGGCTGTGACACTGGCGCAGCGTGAAGTCGAACTTGCCGAAGAACGCTTTGCCGCCGGTGTGGCCGACAACCTGGAGGTCATCCGGGCGCAGTCGGCGCTCAGTCAGGCCCGCACTGCGCGGATTCAGGCATTGGCGCAGCACGTCATGACGCGCGTCAACTGGGCTTTGGCCCTGGGCACGATTGAGCAGTTTCAGTGGTGAGGCCATTTCAGAGGGTGACGCCACACCGTGCGCCGTGTTAGTCTGCTGTCTCCTGCACGTTGCCAACCTGGTCTGTTCGGTGCGTGCCATTCCCACCGTGGAGGAAAGGCCGTCATGAAGTGTCCGGCTTGTGGCTTTGAAAACCTGCCTGGCGCAGAAACCTGTGAGGCCTGTGGCTCTGACCTCACAGCCGTGGAGATGGATGAGCCGGAGCTTCCGATTCAGCAGCCCCTGGCCGAAGACACCATTGACCGTCTCTTTCCCTATCCGGCCATTACGGTCGAGGTGGGCACTTCGATTGGGGCCACCCTGCGCGCCATGCAGGAAAAGCGGTTTGGCTGCGCGATGATCGTCCGTGGCGGGAAGCTGGTCGGCATCGTGACCGAGCGCGACATGCTCTACAAGGTTGCCAACCGCATCACCGAGCTGGACGCCACGCCGGTGGATACCATCATGACGCCCAACCCCGGCGTTGTGCGGCACGGCGATACCCTGGCCAAGACGCTCAATCTCATGGCGATGCACAAGTACCGCCACGTGCCGATTGTGGACGACGAGGACAAGCCCATCGGTTTCCTTTCCTCGAAGGGCATTTTCAAGTACCTCTGCCAGCACGCTCTGCCCAAGGCCTAGGCGGCAAGACGGCGGGTTGCCGCTCCAGCGGCGCTTGCCGGACATCAGGCGGGCGGCACTGTGGTTTCGGGAAGTGGCGGCTTCTCCTCGGCGACGAGAACAGCATACAGGCTGGGCAGAGCCAGCAGCGTCAGAATCAGGGCCGAAAAGAGACCGCCCACGACGACGGTCGCCAGCGGACGCTGGACATCCGAGCCGATTCCGACGGCGCGCGCTGCCGGAATCATCCCCAGCAGTGCCACGATGAGCATCATCAGCACCGGCCGCATCTGCTGACAGGCGCCGGTGAAAATGGCGTCCCGTACGGACAGCCCCTCAACTTCACGCAGGCGGTTGATTTCCGACACGATGAGCACGCCGCTCATCACCGCGACGCCAAACAGGGAAATGAAACCAACGGCGGCCGAAACGCTCAGGTTGATATTGCGCAGCCACAGGGCCACCAGCCCGCCGACGAGCGCAAAGGGAACGCTGGCGAGCACGATGCCAGCATCCCGCGCCCGGCCGAACGTCATAAACAGCAGCCCGAAAATGATGGCCAGCGTCACCGGCAGCACGATGGTCAGCCGCGCCCGCGCGCGGGTGAGGTTCTCGAACTGTCCGCCCCACTCGACGGCGTAGCCTTCAGGCAGGTTGACCTGGGCGGCTACAGCCTGCTGGGCTTCGCGGACAAAGCCGCCCTGGTCACGTCCCCGGATGTTGGTGCGCACCGTCACCTGGCGCTGGTTTTCACGCCGGGCAATGATGCTGGCCCCTTCCACGACGGCAATTTCAGCAAGTTGCGACAGGGGAATGCGCCCGCCATCGGCCGTCGGCACCAGAAGCTTGCCAATCGTGGCCGTGCTGGCGCGGGCTTCCGGTGTGTAGCGGACGACGATGTCAAACCGCCGCTCGCCCTCAAACACCACGCCCACCGGCCGGCCGCCGATGGCCAGCTCGATGAGGTCCTGTACATCAGCCACGTTGATGCCGTAGCGCGCCACTTCTTCCCGGTTGACGCGCAGCCGCAGTTGCGGCTGGTCGGCTTCCTGTTCAATGGAGCTGTCAGCCGCGCCCGGAATCTGCCGGACAATGGCCAGGGTTTGTTTGGCCAGCTCCCGCAACTGCTTCAGATCGGGGCCGCGCAGAATGATGGCCAGGTCGGCACTCGATCCGGTGGCCATTTCGGTCGAGGTGTCAATGATGGGCTGGGTGAAGTTGAAGGTCGCTCCGGGAATGCTGGCTTCCAACCGGCGTGACATCTCGGCCACGAGTTGGGCCTTGGTGCGGCCGGTCGTCCAGCTTTCGTAAGGGTGCAGGTTGACCAGCAGTTCGTTGCGGTTGGGACCGAAGGGGTCGGTGCCGTCGTCATTGCGCCCACTCTGGGAGATGACGCCGGAAACCTCTGGAAATTCCCGAATCAGCGCACGGATGCGATTGGCCGTGCGAGCCGATTCCGTCAGGGAAATGCCAGGCGGCAGGTTGGCGCGAATCCAGATGACGCCTTCATCGAGCTGCGGCAGGAACTCCGTCCCAAGGCGCAGCCCGATGCCAAGTCCAACCAGCACGATGGCGCCGGCAGCCCCCACGGTGAGCCAGGGGCGCGCCAGGGTCACTTCCAGCGCAGCGGCATAGCCCTGCCGCAGCCACCGGACAACCGGGTTTTCCCACGTCCGCACACTGCGCGTCAGCCAGTAGCTGGCCAGCACCGGCGTCAGCGTCAGGGACAGCACGAGTGACCCCAGCAGCGCACTGCACACGGTAAACGCCATAGGGCCAAACAACCGGTACTCGACCCGCTCCATGGTGAACAGCGGCAGGTAGGCGGAAATCAGAATGACCATGGAAAAAAACACCGGCCGCTCGATGTCGAGCGCCGCCCGCCGGACGGTTTCAAACACACTTCGCCGGGAATGCCGGTCATCCGCCAGCCGGTGCACGATGTGCTCCACCATGACCAGCGTGCCGTCCACGATGATGCCGAAATCGAGCGCCCCCAGACTCAACAGATTGGCAGGAATGCCGGCCAGCTTCAGACAGACAAAGGCAAACAGCAGCGACAGCGGGATGGTGATAGCCGTCAGCAGCGCCGCCCGCACGTCGCCCAGGAAGAAAAACAGCACGAGCGTAACGACGATAAGCCCTTCAATGAGTGTCCGCGAGACGGTACGCAGGGTGTTGGAAACCAGTTCCCCCCGGTCATAGACGGTCACGAGGCGGACACCCTGCGGGGCAAGCTGGGTGTTGAGTTCGGCAATGGCTTCCTTGAGCGCGGCCAGCGTGTCGCTTGGATTTTCCCACCGGCGCAACAGCACAATGCCCTCGACGCCGCCGGATACGTCGTCATAGCCGAAAATACCGGTTTGCAGCGCCGGGGCGATGCTCACCTGCGCCACATCCCGGACAAACAGGGGGACACCATCAAAGGCCCCGATGACAATGCGTTCAATGTCCTGCCGGGAGCGAACCAGCCCGACGCCACGCACGACCAGGCTCTGCTGCTGATTGTCCACGATGCCACCGCCGGCATTGCGGTTGTTGGCGCTGATGGCGTCGGCCACCTGCTTGGCCGTGAGGGCGAATTTTTCCAGCTTCAGCGGGTCAAGTTCCACGCGGTAGGTCTTGACCAGCCCGCCAAAGGTGGCCACATCCGCCACGCCCGGCACCTGGAGCAGACGCGGCAGCACCACCCAGTCCTGAAGCTCGCGCAGCTTCATTTCCGGGATGCCGTCGCCGTCGAGCCGGTAGCGGTACATTTCGCCAATGCCCGACGTCAGCGGCCCCAGTCCCGGCTGTACGCCTTCCGGCAGTTCGGCATCCCGCAGCCGTTCGAGCACAAGCTGCCGGGCGAAGTAATCATCCACGCCGTCGTCAAAGGTCAGCTCGACGACGGACAGCCCGAAGATCGTCCGGGAACGGCGGCCGATGACCTTGGGCGTGTTGTTCAGGGCGCGTTCGATGGGGATAGTGACCTGCTGCTCGACTTCTTCGGCGGCATTGCCGGGAAACTGGGTGATGACGACGACACCCGTATCGGAAATGTCCGGGTATGCCTCGACCTTGAGGTTCTGAAACGCCCAGACGCCGGCGCCGATGAGCAGCAGGGCTGCGGCCAGGACAGCGGCGCGGTAGCGCAGCGCCAGATTTGGAAGTTCAATCATGGTTGCCCTCGCTTCAATTGCGGTACAGCAGCATCGTTCCCCCGACCACCACCCGTTCCTCCGGCCGGAGACCTTCGAGCACGGCGACCCGCTCGCCAAGCGCCACGCCCACCCGCACGGGACGCCAGTCAAACCTGCCCGCTTCCCGTTCAACAAAGACACCGGTGACACCTTCCCGTTCCACGACTGCCGCTTTCGGAATCACCGGCAGCGGCGTCGGGGCGTCAGAGAGGCGGAGACGGGCGAACATGTCCGGGCGCAGCCGCTGTACGCCGGAAGTGAGTTCCACAATGACCCGCGCCGTCCGGGTCTGGGGGTCAATGGTGTCGGCAATGCGGATGACCCGCCCGGTGAAACGTTCGTTGGGAAAAGCCGTCAGTTCGACTTCGACGTTTTCACCCACCTCCACAAGGTAGAGGTTGGCTTCCGGGACGTTGGCCGTGACGACCAGCCGACTCAGGTCGGCGATGGTCATCAGCGACACGGACGTATCGGTACGGTACTCGCCGGGAACCACGGCGAGTTCAAGGACCTTGCCGTTGAGCGGGGCGCGGACGGTAATGCGCTGTTCGCGTCCGCTGTCATCCAGCCCAAGGGTTTCGAGCCGCCGGCGCACCTGTTCCCGGCCGGCTTCGGCCTGCGCCACGACGGCGCGGGCCTGCTCAACCGCTGCGCGGGACTGCACCACAACGTTGTCCGCCGCCAGAACTTCCTTCTGGGCAATGGCCCGGTGTTCGTAGAGGTCTTTGGCGCGTTCGGCATCCTGCTCGGCTTTGGCCAGCGCCGCTTCGGCCTGCGCCAGACCAGCCCGGGCCTGCACGAGATTGGCTTCAGCCTGCCGCAGCGCCCCGATGGCTTCTGCCACGTCCGGGCTTTCCAGCGTCACCAGCGGTTGGCCGGCCCGGACAGCATCGCCTACCCGGACACGCACTTCCGTAATGCGTCCGGGCAGTGGCAGCATGATGCGCGCAATGCGGTTGGGATCGAGTTCGACCTTGCCGGGTGCGACGACTTCATCGCGCGGCACACGTTCGACGGTCACGGGTTCAACCCGGATTTCCTGTTTCCAGTCGTCTTTCCGGGCCGGATTGACCGGCGCTTCCGTCGGTTTCTGGCACCCGATGGCCAGACTCATGACAAAGCCAGCTAAGGCCAGTCGACCGGCGTGGGTTTTCAAGACATCTCTCATGGCGTTCCCTGAGCGGTCAGGTTGTCCAGCGTAAAACGCAGCCGCGCATATTCGGCGCGGGCATCAATGTAGCCCTGCATCGTTTCGTTGTAGGTCCGCTGGGCGTCCAGAAATTCAACGAAACTGGCTTCACCCCGGCGGTAGGCGTATTCGGTCACGTTGAGAACATCGCGGGCCTGTTCGAGCAGGCCGCTCTCGAAGCTCAGCAGGACGGTGTTGGCGGCCCGGCACTGGGCATACGTGGCTTCAAGTTGGGCGCGGATTTCCCGTTCGAGGGCCGCAATGCGCAGTTCGGACTGGCGGATTTCGGCCTGCGCCCGGGCAATCCCGCCCTGATTGCGGTCATAGATGGTCAGCGGCAGGGACAGGAACAGTCCCAGCGAGTTGCCCGTTCCGGCCAGACCCTGCTGGCGGCGGTATTCCACGCCGACGGTGTACTCGATTTTGCCCTGGGCAATCTGGAGTTTGAGATCGGCCAGCGTCCGCGCCTGCTCGGCGCGCAGCGCACGCAGGTCGGGGCGCAGATCAAGCGCGCGGGACAGCAGCGGGGAAAGCCCCGGCGGAAGGTCATCCCGGCGCATGTCCCCGACGGCCTCGAAGGTATCCAGCGCCTCGGCTCGCCCCATCAGGGCCTGAAGCCGGTTTTGCGCCACGCGCCAGCGGGTTTCCGCCTGAATGACCGCCTGGTTGAGCTGGATGGCGGAAACGCGCGTCCGTACCAGTTCAATCGGGGCCAGATCGCCGGCCCGCACCCGGGCGGCATTGATGGCGACGAGTTCTTCAAAGGTCTGCTGGTTGGCGCGCGCCAGTTGCAGGCTTTCTTTGGCGGCCTGAAGTTCGACAAACGCCTGCTGGACTTCAAGTGTGAGCTGGCGCAAAGCGTCTTGCAGGCGAAATTCGGCTGCTGCCCGGGCCTGTTCAGCGACGGCGATCCGGGCGCGGCGCTTGCTTGGGCGTTCCAGCGGCCAGTCCACACGTGCCGCATATTCTGGCGGGCCGGCATTGTTGATGGCGTCGTAGCCCGTGCCGAGTACATCCAGGTGGTCTCCACCCAGACTCAGCACCGGATTGGGACGCAGCCGGGCCGCGATGACTTCGGCTTCGGCCCGTGGAATTTCGTAGCGTTCAGCCAGAATGCTGAGGTTGCGTTGCAGGGCTTCGGCGACGGCCTGTTCGACGGTGATCGCCATCGGGTTGGGCGTCTGGGCCGAAGCGCCAACGGTCAGCCACAGCAGGGCCAGAACGGTGACACACCATACGTGCATCCGAACACCAGGCATGGACAGCTTTGTACTCCAGAAGGGTGGGGTTGGTGTCCCCGCAGGATGAGCTAAGTTATCGTGGAAGACGAACAATTGACGTGGCTAAACAAACAGCCTGTCTTTTCCCGACCAAGGCTGTCCGGTCAGTCCATTTCGCCGACGCCAGCGGCCGGTTGGACGACCCACATCCGGGCCGTGCCGCCGGTGTGTTGGGCATAGGCCCGTGGGACTTCACGCAAAAAGGCATCCAGGGCTTCCGGCGCGACGAGGTTGACCGTACAGCCACCAAACCCGCCGCCGGTCAGCCGCGCACCGTAACAGCCGGGAATCTGCCGGGCGGCCGCCACCAGCGCATCGAGTTCCGGGCAACTCACGGCATAGTCTTCCGAAAGTGACCGGTGGGAAGCCGTCAGCAACGCCCCGGCCTGGGTCCAGTCGCTGGCGCGCAGCGCTTGGGCAAATGCCGTGACCCGGCCGATCTCGGTCACGACATGCCGCGCCCGTTGCAAGAGTGAATCCGAAAGCATCCCGGCCGCCTGCGCCAGTTCGGCTTCGGTGACATCCCGCAATGTTGTCCGGTCGGGAAACAGGCGTTGGAGAACACTGAGTGCAGCTTCGCATTCCTGCCGGCGTGTGTTGTATTCCGAAGCCGCCAACTGGTGCTTCACGCCGCTGTCGACCACCACGACGGCGCACTGGTTTGTGTCGAGCGGAATGAAGTCAAAAGCCAGGGAACGGCAGTCCAGCCAGACGGCATGCCCGGCGCGCCCGTGCGCCACCACGAACTGGTCCATCAGTCCGCAGCGCGTTCCGACGAAATCGTGCTCGGCCGCCTGTCCGGCGCGGGCGAGTGCCAGACGGTCAACTGTGTGTCCGGCCAGAGTGAGCAGGGCAAAGCCGACGGCGACTTCCAACGCGGCCGAGGAAGACAGTCCCGCTCCGGTCGGAATGTCGCTCGTGATAAGCAGGTTCGCGCCGGTCAGGCGAAAACCGGCAGCTTCGAGGTGAAAGGCCGTTCCGGCAAGGTAATCACGCCACGTGCCGGTACGCCGGCCGGGGGCATCGAGGTCAAGAACGTCTGTTTCCCCCAGGTCGTGGGCGATGACGTGCAGTTGCCGGTCAGAACGGGGACTGGCCCAGACCCACAGGCGCAACCCGATTGCCATCGGCAGTACGATGCCCGCGTTGTAATCCACGTGTTCGCCGATGAGGTTGACCCGTCCGGGAGCTGAAAAACACCGGCCGCCGACGCCAAACTGCTGCCGGAAGGTTTCCGCCGGGGTTGCCATTCACAGTACCCGCTGGATGAGCGCCCCACCGTCCACGGTTAACACCTGGCCGGTCATGTAGGATGCCTTGTCGGAGGCCAGAAACAGCGCGGCAAAGCCGATGTCATCCGGTTCGCCAATGCGTGGAATGGGCTGGGTGGCTTTGAGGCGGCGCATCAGGTCTTCGTTCTTCCAATAGAACTCGCTGAAGTCGGTGCGAACAAGACCCGGTGCCAGCGCGTTGACCCGAACGCCGTGGGGGCTGAATTCCTGCGCCCAGTTGCGCGTCATCATGATAAGTCCGGCTTTGGTGAAGCTGTACAGCAGTCCCTGATACTGCGGCTGAATGCCGGAAATGGACACGACGTTGATGATGGAGCCGCCGGTGCCGCGCTCGATCATCTTGGGCACAGTCAGCCGGATGAGCCGCAGCACAGACTTCACGTTGACATCCACCATTTTGTCGAGCATTTCGTCGGTCACATCGAGCGACGGCCCTTGGCCAATGTTCGTCACGCTGTTGTTGACGAGAATATCCACCGGGCCGAAAACCCTTTCTGTTTCGGCCACGAGGTTTTCGATGTCTTCCTTGCGTCCGACATGGCAGCCGACGCAGTGGATGCGTCCGGGCATGTCGGACAGCTCGGCGGCTGTCGCCTGAAGCACTTCCAGCTTGCGGCTGGCAATGACGACATTGGCGCCAGCCGCGACGAAATGCTTCGTGATGGATTTACCGATGCCGCGGCCGCCGCCGGTGACGATGGCAACCTTGCCGGCAAGTGAGATGTCATTCAGGGCCATGGTGCGTCAAACCTGTGTGTGGAGTGGAATGTCGCCAGTTTGCCGGGAACACGTGTGAAGCGCAATGCTGGCTGCGGGCTGGAAGTCCCTCTTTCAATGCCGGCTTGGAAGCCTGCGCTCCCGGTAATTGCCCCAGGGTCACATTGCCGTCCGTTGCCTTGCCGTTACGCTCCAGCGTGCACCGTTCGAGCCGGGCGGCAGCGCGCTCCAGCGCCCGGACGCCCGCCTGCCGGTTGTCTGCAATGCGGCTGTCATAGGCCCGGAGCTGGGCCTGCCCGGTAAGCCGGATGCCATCTCCGCCGTGTCCGATAATGTCACATTCAACGAGTTCCAGCCGGGCGCCATCGGTGGCGGCAAGACCATGGCCCGGTCCGTCGTGCAGGCGGCTGCGGCGCATGACAAGCCGCGTCTCCGTCCCTTTCACGGCAACCCCCTCGCCCGCCACAGCCGTCATCTGACTGTCCTCGATAGTAAGCGCGCCCCCATTGAGTTGTATGGCCGGAGCCTGATGGCTTTGCAGCGTCAGGCCGCGCACAACCTGCGCGCCGAGGCTCTGGCGCAGGCAGGGCGCATCATGTGAAGCAATAATGACGCTGCCAGCCGGACCATCGGCGACGAGTTCGATGTTTTTTGTCAGGAGGACAGTTTCGCGGTACACGCCGGGACGAATGAGAATGCGCGCGCCGGTCCGGGCTGACCGGATGGCTTCTGAAATTGTTGCAAAGTCGCCGCCTGCCGGGGCCACAATCGTCTCGTTCGGCAGCATTCGCCACATGTCTTTGCCTTCAAAATACCGAACGGTTAGCCAGATGCCGGCCAGCATCAGAAAACTGATGAGTCCGATAACCAGTAGCGCCAGGCGTCCCGTGTGGCGTCCGGGCGGGGAAGCGATGGACGCCACGGCAAACGGACGGAGGGACGGTGACGACGTACGTGCCGTGGTTTCCTGGGCGAGTTCTGCGGCGCAGGCGGTCAGTTCTTCGGCCATCTGCTGCGCAGTGGCGTACTGCCGGCGGCGGTCGCGTTCGAGCGCACGCGCGACGATATGCCGCAGTCGCGCCGGAAGCGTATGTGGAAGTGGGTCAGGATAGAGCGTCCGAATCGCCAGCAGCAGATCGTCTTGGTTCTGGTGCGGAAACGGCAGGTCTCCGCTCAGCAACTCGAACAGCAGCACGCCGGCTGCCCAGATGTCGTCCTGGGGCGTCGGCGGCGCGTCGAGCGCATGGGGAGAGACATACGGCAGGATTTCCGCCGGACGCGGGCGGACCTGGCTGAAGCCGTAGCCGCGCAGGCGCACATGTTCACCGTCGAGCGCCACGTAATCCGGGGCAAGTCGTCCGTGTACCTGCCCGTGTTCGTGCAACACCTGAAGCGCCTCCAGAAGCTGCCGGATGGTGTGGACGGCTGCTTCCGGCGTGAGCGGACGTGGACGCTCGGCCAGCGATGTGGGCAAGTAGGGGCTGACGACGAACGTCAGTGCGTCCATGGTCACGACATCCAGCACCGGAAGCAGGTTGGGGTGCGGGGGTAGCTTGGCCAGCTCGAAGGCCACGCGGGTCAACGGACTCGTCGCCGGTGTGTCCTGAAACACATCAAGCCGGACGATAGCCTGATCCAACAGGCTTTGCCCGCGCCACGCGGCATCGCCCACATCGGCCGTCAGCGAGGCATCGAGGCGGTACTCACCGATGACCAGACCGGGGCGCAAAGGAGGCACATTGGCGGCGGGGTGCGGCATGGGGCGCCTGGAATGTTACCGACGCAGAAAGGCGGCGTAGTCTTCGTCGGTGTCAATGTCGCATGCGCCTTCAGGGAAGGGCAACGTCGTCACCTCGTGGCGGTATTCCTGCAGGTAGCGTCGGGCGCCGATGTCGCCATGCGCTTCCAGCAGCCGGTGACGCCAGACGTACCGGAAGAGTACCGGCACGCCGGGCGTCCCGGCATAGTCGCAGGCGGCCGCCGTGGCTTCGGGATGGTCGCGGAGAGCGTCCTGAAGCCGGTGAAGCTGTGTGACCGACACCAGCGGTTGGTCCGGGGCGAGGACGAAGAAGGTGGCTTCCGGCGGCCGGTTCGGGGGAAGTGCTGCGACGCCACAGCGCAACGACGCGCCCAACCCTTCCGCCCACTGTGGGTTGTCAATGAGTTGGACATCGGGGCCGCTGTCGGCGTCGGCGAGGTGGGCGCGGTAGCTTTCGGCATGGCCGCCAAGCACAACGAGGATGGGCGCAGCTTGAACCGCGCGCGCCAAGCGGATGGCGCGTTGCAGGAGGGATTCGCCGTCAATGGACAGCAGAAGCTTGGGGCGTCCGCCCATCCGCCGCGCCGCGCCACCGGCCAGCAGGATGGCGGCACTGGGAAACCGTCCGGGCGCGACGCTCATGGCGACAGGGAGGAGGAGACTGGCAGGGGCGTGTGAATGGGTGCTTCGCGTTGGCGCAGAAACTGGCCGTTGCGCCGGTTGGCAACGGCCAGAATTTCAGCCACGATGGAGACCGCCACTTCCACGGGCGTTTCCGCGCCGAGGTCGAGACCAACCGGAAAGTGCCAGGCTTCAACAATTTCTGGAGCAACACGACAGCCTTCGTCCGCCAGTTCGGCCAGCATGCGTTCGGTGCGCCGCCGGGGACCCAGCAGGCCGACGTAGCGCGGTTGGACGGCGGCCAAACGGCGTACGATGGCTTTGTCGCTGGGGTAGTGATGGGTCATGACGACGACATGATCCTGCGCCCGCAGCGGGAGGTCATTGACCGTGGGCACCACGAGTACCTGCCGGGCGGTGGGGAAGCGTTCCGGCGTGGCCAGCGCGGGACGCCAGTCGGCCACAGTGACATGCCAGCCGAGCCGGTCGGCGAGTTGTGCCAGGGGAAGTGCATCATCGCCAGCGCCCAGAATGGTCAGTTGGAGCGGCGCGGGCAGGAATTCGACAAAGGCTCTGAGGCTGCCCCGCGCAGTGGTGTAGGTCATCTGCCGGGAGCGGCGTTCAGACAGGCAGGTGCGCAGTTCGAAGTGGAGCTGCCGTATCCAGCCTGCCTGTTCAATCGGCGCACCGTTGGCTTCGGGGGTGTCGGCGGTATGCAGCAGCCGAAAGCCGGCGCGCCCGGCAAACTCACCTTCTGCCTGGAAAACATGTGCCAAGGCAGCATCTTCGCCGGTTGCGCGGGTCAGGGCCAGCAGGTCGAGAGGGTGATGGCTCTGGTTGGCGTGGAAAGGCTCGATGTAGATGAGGGTTTCGCCTTCACAGCCCAGCGCCGGCCCCCACGTCGTATCCGTAGCGACATCGTGCAGGTCATAGCTCACCAGTTGCGCTTTGCCGCTGGCCAGAATCGCCTGCGCCCGCTCGATGAGGTCCGGTTCAAGGCAGCCGCCACTGATGTTGCCAACCGTCTCGCCTGTTTCAGCGATGAGCATGCGCGCCCCGGGCCGCCGGTAGAACGAGCCGGTAACACTCACCACGGTGGCGAGCGCCAAGTGGCATGGAGCCGGGGAGGTGAAACGGCGCAGCGCCATCAGAAGCACATCGAGTTCAGACATCGTGGTATAAAAGGCTAAGGCTGATAAAGGCGGTTGTTCACCACTGGCTGAATGAACGGCGGTTGTTCGTGCTTTGTAACATGCTTGGGTTGTCACACTGAAATTTTTGAGTGCCGTATAACCTGCCAGCCGGAACCTTTTTCTGTCGGCAGCGACTACCAGCTTGCCAACTGTACCCACAACTGAAGGACTGGCTATGTCATCTGCGTCCGAGGAACTCGACAATCCGCTGTATGGCGACTTCGAGGATTACCTCGACGGCAAGCTGCCGCCGGCGCGCCACCGGGAAGTTGCCGACTTGCTGGCGCGTTCCGCGGCGGCGCGGGAAAGGCTGGAAGAGCTGCGAACGGCGCGCAAGTGGTTGGAGGGAACGCACTGGGACGTGCCGGAGCCAAGCGGGTGGCCGTCGGCGGGGGAAATTCTGGCCCGTGCCGGCTGGCGCCCTGCGGCGTCGTTGCCGGCGGCCAAGCCTGACCGGTCAACCGGAAGATTTGCCGGGTGGCTGTCCGGGTGGATGCCCTGGCAATGGAATGTTCGTTCGCCGGTCTGGGCGCTGGGGGCTGCGGCAGGTGTGTTCTTGCTGGTTGGGGGCGGTTTGTGGTGGTGGGTTCTCAGCCCGTCGGCGCCGGATGAACTGGCACAGTCAAAGGTGTCTGAAAATTCAGAGCCGCTGGCGCGGCCGGAGTTGGCGCCGGCCCGGCCGGAGGATGCCGCCCGTCCGGCACTGCCCGCCGAAGCCACACCGGCTGGTGCTGCACCACGGAAAAAAGACCCGGCAGCATCGGCATCGGAAGCGGCGTCGCCGGAGGGGAAATCAAAGCGGTCGGGGCCCTCAGCCGGTTCGGCCAGGGTGGCGGAAGACTCGCAACGGGCTGAGGTGGCCTCTGCGCCGTCGCCACTGGCCGCCCCGGCAGGGCCACCGGCCGGGCGGGTACCCGCTGCGCCCGTGCCGTCAGCCGGAGATGAAACGGCGCACAAGGCAGAAGCGATGTCGGCGGAACGGCGGGAAGCCCGTCCCTTGGCCGCGGCCCCGCCGCTGGAGGCGGGGGCTCCACCGCCTGTGGCCGGGCGAGCGTCCGGTACTGGAACTGCTGACAGCGCACGCGATGAAACGAAGGAAGCCCCCAAGGCAAAACCGGGTTCGGCGGCCAATGCGCAGGGGGCAGCCGCCCCGGTTACGGCGCTGACCTTACGCCTGGTGGTGGCGAACCGGCGCGCGGCGCTGACTCAGGTGGCGACGGTAGTGCGTGAGTTTGGTGGGAGCGTACGGCTCGATGGTGAACAGGTGGTTGTGACTGTACCGGCCGGGCAGGTCTCCGCTTGTGCCGCCCGGCTACGGGTGCGGGTGGCTGTTGTGACAGAAGGGGAAACGTTGCAGGTGACGATCCGGGAGCGTGAGTGAGGGGGGCGAGTGGCGAGTGGAGAGTAGCGAGTGGAGAGTAGCGAGTGGCGAGTGGCGAGTAGTGAGTGGTAAGTAGCGAGTGGCGAGTGGGGGGTGGCGAATAGCGAATAGCGAATAGCTGATGGGGAAAGGAACGATGCGAGCAGATAACGGAGAGCTGGCTGGTTCGTTCGTATGTTTCTATCCTTTTTTCACTTTCCATTTCTCAGTCTCCATTTTCCATTCCCCATTCGCTATTCGCCACTCGCTACTCGCTACTCGCTACTCGCTACTCGCCATGTTTCACCTTGAGGCGGACACCAACAATGGCAATGTCATCGAGTTGGGCTTCTGTGCCGCGAAAGAGATGGATTTCCCGTGAGAGGGCTTCGGCCTGCCTGGCGGCTGGCAGGCTGGCTATTTGCTGCAGCTTCTGCCCGGTTCGGCGCGAACCATAGCGTTCACCGGTGGGGTTTTTCTGGTCGGTGAAACCATCGGTCAGCAGGTACAGCATGGTTCCGTCAGCGTAGTCAACCTCGTGGTGGGTGAAGGTCCGGTATGCCTCGCGTTGGCGTCCGCCGATGGATTTCGTATCGCCTTTGATGGTGGTGAGTTCACCGGCCGGCGTCACGAGGTAAGCGCGAAGGGCCGCGCCGGAAAAGCAGAGCCGGCCAGTCGCGCGTTCGATGCGGCACAGTCCGATGTCCATGCCGTCCTGGCGGTTTTGGTGTCACCGTCCTGCTGCAGGGCGCGGCGAATGCCAAGGTGGAGCTGTTCCAGAATGAGAGCCGGTTCAGTCACACCTTCCTGAATGAGTCGATCGAGCAGTGTGATGCCGATCATGGACATCAGCGCGCCCGGTACGCCGTGCCCGGTGCAGTCGCCGACGGCCAGAAGCACCGTATCGGCGTCGAGGTTACGCAACCATTGACATACTCCCCTGCCTAAAGGCAGGGGATTCTTGTTCTTGGTTCTGCGAGCGCACTTACTTCATCAGGTTGCCCCTCTAAAGCAGCGGTGCATCTCTCCCCAAGCGTTCCCTCTTTCGAGGCAGTTCCCTTTTGCCCAAAGGTACTGTTTTGCCACTCCATTCCCAAGATGCTTAGTCCCTTCTTGAGGATGTTCAAAGCCGCATTCTGGTCTCTGTCTAGTTCAAATCCACATTGAGGACAACTATGGGTTCTGGTGGATAGGGTTTTTACTACCCTATGCCCACAGTGACTACAGTCCTGTGTGGTGTACTGCGGCGGTACGCTGACGACTGCCTTGTCCCACACCTTGCCGTAGTAGTCCAGCCACGCAGTGAATTGAGACCAGCCAGCATCATGAATGGATTTGGCAAGATGATGATTTTTGACCAGGTTCTTCACCTGCAAGTCTTCATACGCCACGACATCGTGAGATGCCACCACGCACCGTGCCTGCTTAATTGCCCAGTCTTTACGCTGGCGTTGGACTTTCAGATGCACTTTGCCCAGTCGCTTTCTTTGCTTGTGGTAGTTCTTGGATTGGGATTTTGCCCCCTTCTTGAACTTCCGACTTAATCTGCGCTGGTGTTGCTTTAACTTCCTTTCACTACGCCTCAAAAACTTAGGATACTCTACAGGGTTGCCGTTCTGGTCGGTGTAGAAAGCCTTTAAGCCCAAGTCAATGCCAATCACATTGCCTGTGTATTCTCCCCGCTCTTTGCGCTCCACATCCAGGCAGAACTGAGCATAGTACCCATCTGCCCTGCGTATCACCCGCACCCGATTGATTTTGGAGTTTAGGATATGGTGTCTTGCCTCACCATTGCAGTACAGAGCAAAAGCACCAGCATTGAAGCCATCAGTGAAGGTGATAGACATTCCATCTCCTGACAGCTTCCAGCCAGATACCTTGTATTCCACAGAACGGCAATGCTTCTTGAACTTGGGATACCCTTTCTTGACCGCCTTGTTTCTGCAGTTGGTATGGAACCGGGAAATGGAAGCCCAGGCTCGCTCTGCACTTGCCTGCCTTGCCGCTGAGTTTAACTTCCTGACAAAGTCAAACTCTTTGGCCAGGTCTTTGCAGTGGGCATAGAGAACAGCTTTGTTGACGCTCTTGTTGTCCATCCAGTACCGCACACATTTGTTTCTGACAAACTGTGCGGTACGGATGGCTTCATCCAGAGCCTGATACTGCTCTACTGTCCCGTTGAGTAGCTTGGCTTCCATGACTCTCATACTGCTATTTTATCACAGGTTTGGCTTGATAAAACAGCGTGCGCCTTATATCCCTGCCCTAAAGTGCAGGGCTTTACGGCGTTTTTTCGGTAAAAGTCTCCCGAGACAATATCGCGCGGCAGATACACCACGAAGGCATCGGTGAGTGTTGTGGTGAGTTGTCCGGCACGTGGCAGCAGCGCCCGTTGGATGCGCTCGGCGTAGCGGATGCTCTCAAGCATCTCGGCGTTTTTGCGTTCGATTTCATCGCGCTGGCCGCGTAGTGCTTCCTGTTGTTGGTAAATTTCAGCCGTACGCGCCGCCACGGTCTGTTCGAGGCGGAGGGCCAGCCGGCGCAGCGCCGCGAGCCGCCACCGAACGCCTTCGGCAATGAGACTGAGCGCCAGCAGGAGGTAGCCGGCATAGGCGAGGCGGGTACGGTACCAGGGCGCGGGAATGGAAAACCTGACTTCAGCCACATTCGCGCTGGCCACACCGTCGCGGTTGAAAGCGCGCACGCGGAAGGTGTACGTGCCGGGGGGCAGACCGCTGAAATAAGCCGTCCGCCGTGAGCCGGCGGCTTGCCAGTCCTGACTGAGACCGCTGAGCTGATAGGCAAAGGTCACCTGCTTGGGCAGGATAAAACTGAGACCCGTGTAGTGGATTTCAACGGTTTGGGTGTGCACGGGCAGCACCGGAGACAGGTTTTCCAAGGATTGCCCATCGGCCAGCAGCCGTTCGATGGTCACGGGTGGCGGCGAAGCGTTGTAAGGCAGTGTGACTGGGTTGAGGATGGCGATCCCGTTGGTCGTGGGAAACCACAGGCTTCCATCGGCGGCCCGGCAGCCGGCGGGCTGGCGGCTGCCGTTGCCTTCCTGGTCGCGCATGCCGTCGGACGGGCCAAACACGCGACATGTGACGCGGGGTTGCCGTTTTTCGGCGCAGGCAGTGAGTTCAGCCCGTGGGACGGTGAAAATTCCCAGATTGCTGGACATCCAGAAGCGATCCTGATCGTCCACCAGAATGACGTGAATGTTGTCGTCGAACAGTCCCTGCCGGGTCGTGATGGCGGTGAACCGGTGGTTGGCGAAGTGAACCAGTCCGCCGGCCGTGCCAAACCAGAGAATGCCCTGTGAGTCGTGGTAGAGGTATTTGACGTTGGGGTTGGGCAGTCCGTCCGCCACACCGTAAAGGGTGAAGCGTCCCTGCCGCTGGCAGACCAGCCCGCGATTGGTGCCGATCCACAGGTTGCCATCCCGGTCACGTCCGATGAACAGTACCTGGGCGTCGGGAACGGGGTAGCCTTCGTTTGTTCCCATCCGGGTGAACTTGCCTCCGGCAAAGCGGCAGAGTGTCGTGCCGGCGCCAATCAGCAGGCTGCCGTCGGGTTCCTCGTGGATGACGCGCACGGGGAGTCCGCTCAGTCCGTTGGCTGGTCGGTAGGTGGTGAAACGGTTGCCTTCCTTGCGGGTCAGTCCGGTGGAGGAGCCGAGCCACAGCGCGCCGGTATGGTCTTCACACAGCGCCAGGACGTCGTCACCCGGCAGCCCCGGCCGGCCCGACTTTCCCGGACGCTGGCCCCAGGTAGCCGTCACTTTGCCCTGTTCGATACGTGACAGCCCGCCTTCGCTCGTGCCGACCCAGATCACTCCCGCCCGGTCCTGCAGGATGGGGTAGGTATAGGTTCCCAAAAGTCCTTCGGGTTCGCCCAGAGGGGTCACGGCCCCGTCGTGAAAGCAGTACAACCCGCGTCCCGTTCCCACCCAGAGTTCGCCTTCGCGTCCGGTCAGGAGACAGAGGGACATTTCGTGGACGCCGAAGGTCACAGTGTCCGTTCCGGGATGGGGGGGTGGTGTGAACACGTCAATGGTTTCGCCACGGCAGCGGATCAGTCCCTGGGTGTAGGTGCTTACCCGGAGGTTGCCGTCGGGGTCTTCGCAGATGTCCGTTACCGAAAAAACGCCGTAAAGCCCTGCACTTTAGGGCAGGGATATAAGGCGCACGCTGTTTTATCAAGCCAAACCTGTGATAAAATAGCAGTATGAGAGTCATGGAAGCCAAGCTACTCAACGGGACAGCAGAGCAGTATCAGGCTCTGGATGAAGCCATCCGTACCGCACAGTTTGTCAGAAACAAATGTGTGCGGTACTGGATGGACAACAAGAGCGTAAACAAAGCTGTTCTCTATGCCTACTGCCAAGACCTGGCCAAAGAGTTTGACTTTGCCAGGAAGTTAAACTCAGCGGCAAGGCAGGCAAGTGCAGAGCGAGCCTGGGCTTCCATTTCTCGGTTCTATACCAACTGCAGAAACAAGGCGGTCAGGAAAGGGTATCCCAAGTTCAAGAAGCATTGCCGTTCTGTGGAATACAAGGTATCTGGCTGGAAGCTGTCAGGAGATGGAATGTCTATCATCTTCACTGATGGCTTCAATGCTGGTGCTTTTGCTCTGTACTGCAATGGTGAGGCAAGACACCATATCCTAAACTCCAAAATCAATCGGGTGCGGGTGATACGCAGGGCAGATGGGTACTATGCTCAGTTCTGCCTGGATGTGGAGCGCAAAGAGCAGGGAGCATACACAGGCAATGTTATTGGCATTGACTTGGGCTTAAAGGCTTTCTACACCGACCAGAACGGCAACCCTGTAGAGTATCCTAAGTTTTTGAGGCGTAGTGAAAGAAGGTTAAAGCAACACCAGCGCAGATTAAGTCGGAAGTTCAAGAAGGGGGCAAAATCCCAATCCAGGAACTACCACAAGCAAAGAAAGCGACTGGGCAAAGTGCATCTGAAAGTCCAACGCCAGCGTAAAGACTGGGCAATTAAGCAGGCACGGTGCGTGGTGGCATCTCACGATGTCGTGGCGTATGAAGACTTGCAGGTGAAGAACCTGGTCAAAAATCATCATCTTGCCAAATCCATTCATGATGCTGGCTGGTCTCAATTCACTGCGTGGCTGGACTACTACGGCAAGGTGTGGGACAAGGCAGTCGTCAGCGTACCGCCGCAGTACACCACACAGGACTGTAGTAACTGTGGGCATAGGGTAGTAAAAACCCTATCCACCAGAACCCATAGTTGTCCTCAATGTGGATTTGAATCAGACAGAGACCAGAATGCGGCTTTGAACATCCTCAAGAAGGGACTAAGCATCTTGGGAATGGAGTGGCAAAACAGTACCTTTGGGCAAAAGGGAACTGCCTCGAAAGAGGGAACGCTTGGGGAGAGATGCACCGCTGCTTTAGAGGGGCAACCTGATGAAGTAAGTGCGCTCGCAGAACCAAGAACAAGAATCCCCTGCCTTTAGGCAGGGGAGTATGTCAACGGGCTGGTGACTTTGGTGGGGATGCAGCGGGTGGATGATGGGGGGCGGTAGAGCAGTCCGGTCTGGGTGCCAATCCAGAGGCATCCGGCCTGGTCTTCGTACAGCGCCTGGATACTGTGGTCAGTCAGTTCTGTGGTTTCGATCCGTCCCTGCTGGAAGCGAGCCAGCCCGCTGGTCGTGCCGATCCAGAGTATGCCCTGGCGGTCAAAGCGCAGGGCGGCGATTTTGGTACTGGGCAGTCCGGCGGTGTAGTGGGTAAATCGCTGCCCGTCGAACGCCACCAGTCCATTCATGGTGCCGGCCCAGAGTGTCCCGGGTGGGTCTATGGTGAGGGCATTGATGATGTCATCGGGAAGACCGTCATCCATTCCGAAGCGTTGCCAGCGTCCCTGGTCATACCGGAACAGTCCGCCGCCACGGACGCCGCCGCTGCTGAAGAAGCGGTCACCTCCGGTGCCGATCCAGAGGGCGCCGGACGGGGCTTCGCACAGTACGGTGATGCGGTTGTTGTTGAGGATGGGAGTGTTCTGGCGATTGAAGGTGGTGAAGTGGATGCCGTCGAAACGTGCCAGACCTTCGTGGGTGCCGACCCAGATGTAGCCGTCGCGGGTTTGCGTGATGGTGAAGATGGCGTTGAGGGGGAGTCCGTCACTGGCGAGCCAGACTTGGCGGACGTATTGCGTCAGGACTTTGTTTGGGTCGAGGGCGTAGGCTCCGGGGGTGTTGCACAGCAGGATGATGAGGCAGAACAGCCAGCGGGGCATACGTTGGGTGGTGCGATGAGGGCCGGGGTGGCGGGGCGTGTGATGGTGGCATTGAATAATCTACCGGTTGTTCTTGTCCTGTCCAGCACGCTGCGGTACTGGTGGATTGCCTGGCCCGCCGGGTTTCGCCGGTTAGGGACAGGGGAGGGGAACTGCTGGTCGGTCAATTTGTTTGGCGATGTGGTGTTGTCAGGCAAAAGCAATCTCTCAAGATTGCTTTTGCCTGACAACGCCTTGTGGGTGATCAACATTTCTCAGCATCAGAGAGTTTCATACATCTACCATTCGCCATTCGCCGGTTTTAAGTGATCAACGCCTTTCGGCATCAAAGATTTTTGCACAAGCCAGCGCGGAAATATGGCCGGTATTTCGGCCGGTGATCAACGCCTTTCGGCATCAAAGATTTTTGCACAAACGCGCGTTCGTGCTCGATTGAGACCGAATCAAAGTGATCAACGCCTTTCGGCATCAAAGATTTTTGCACCAGTGCCTTCCGGCACTCGCACCCGCGTGACGGGTGGTGATCAACGCCTTTCGGCATCAAAGATTTTTGCACCGAATCATCCTCGCTGTCGTCCACAACCGTCAGCAGTGATCAACGCCTTTCGGCATCAAAGATTTTTGCACTACAACTTCGCACAGAAGTCTATTATACTTGGTATGTGATCAACGCCTTTCGGCATCAAAGATTTTTGCACCGGTGTGAGATTTCGGGCGTAGCCCCCGCCCGGCGTGATCAACGCCTTTCGGCATCAAAGATTTTTGCACTGACCTGCGTTTGACCGCGCCAATTGGCTTGTCGGAGTGATCAACGCCTTTCGGCATCAAAGATTTTTGCACGTTAGAACTAGACCAGCTTGATTCTTACCGGCTGGCGTGATCAACGCCTTTCGGCATCAAAGATTTTTGCACCTTATGCGCTGGAAGTAGCGGTAGAAGTTTGGCAAGGTGATCAACGCCTTTCGGCATCAAAGATTTTTGCACAACCAGGCTGGGTAAGCCGTAGTCAGTCCCGTCTGTGATCAACGCCTTTCGGCATCAAAGATTTTTGCACTGCGTAGGCGTTCAGGGTTTTACGGGTTTCGTTGAGTGATCAACGCCTTTCGGCATCAAAGATTTTTGCACTAGGCGCCTTCTCTACAAGCAGAAAAAAAGGGAGGTGATCAACGCCTTTCGGCATCAAAGATTTTTGCACTCGCAGATCGAAAAAAGAAACGAAACCTCATGGGCGTGATCAACGCCTTTCGGCATCAAAGATTTTTGCACCCGACGGCGTGTTTCGGACTGATCTTGGCCGCCGTCGTGATCAACGCCTTTCGGCATCAAAGATTTTTGCACGGCCCGGCATTGACGGCGAGTACAGGATGCGGCCGTGATCAACGCCTTTCGGCATCAAAGATTTTTGCACCTGATTGAGCAAGTCTTGAAGGGCCTCTAACTGAAGGTGATCAACGCCTTTCGGCATCAAAGATTTTTGCACGCGAAACAGTAAAAGCACCCGTGCGAGCAGCGATTGTGATCAACGCCTTTCGGCATCAAAGATTTTTGCACTGACCCGCCTTATGTCGCTGAAACTCGCAAAAGTCTAGTGATCAACGCCTTTCGGCATCAAAGATTTTTGCACTGGACACTTGGGAGCCGCCAGACTTAGGGGCGATGTGATCAACGCCTTTCGGCATCAAAGATTTTTGCACCAGTCGCAAGACTGGATGGAAAACACTACAGCCTGCTGTGATCAACGCCTTTCGGCATCAAAGATTTTTGCACCCGACGCGCTCTTGCGTGGAAGCAGTACTATGGTGTGGTGATCAACGCCTTTCGGCATCAAAGATTTTTGCACAAGCCGCAAGTTTTCTCGGCGGCGGTGCAACTGCGTGATCAACGCCTTTCGGCATCAAAGATTTTTGCACCGGCTGTGTTGGGTCGGACGTATCCGACCCAGAGATGTGATCAACGCCTTTCGGCATCAAAGATTTTTGCACCGCCAACAAGGTTGGTTCGCAGCAGTCTCCGGTCAAGTGATCAACGCCTTTCGGCATCAAAGATTTTTGCACTGTCTCCCGGATAACGACACGCACCAAGACGAGTTCGCGTGATCAACGCCTTTCGGCATCAAAGATTTTTGCACCTGTCAAAGACAAGGTGCGTGACGCTGACGCAATCGGTGATCAACGCCTTTCGGCATCAAAGATTTTTGCACCACTCGAAGCCGTTTTATGCGGGAAAGGAGAAACCAGTGATCAACGCCTTTCGGCATCAAAGATTTTTGCACCCCCTCTGGTGTGTACTCCCAGCACGTGTGACAGGTGATCAACGCCTTTCGGCATCAAAGATTTTTGCACCTTTGCGTCAACTTTGCGGTCGAGGCGCGCTGTGATAAGTGATCAACGCCTTTCGGCATCAAAGATTTTTGCACTGTTGCGAGAGCGAGCGAGTGCTCTTGACTGCGATGGCGTGATCAACGCCTTTCGGCATCAAAGATTTTTGCACTCGTGAACAAATCCAAGCGGCGGTCGCTCGGCTGAAATGTGATCAATGCCTTTCGGCATCAAAGATTTTTGCACTATCCCAAGGCAGGATAGAAACGGTCTCTCGCCGGTGTGATCAACGCCTTTCGGCATCAAAGATTTTTGCACCCATTCCCGGTCTGTGAATTCGCGTAGAAGCGTGTGAGTGATCAACGCCTTTCGGCATCAAAGATTTTTGCACACGCTTTAGGGGAGCTTCTGCGCCGTCTCCCGTAGTGATCAACGCCTTTCGGCATCAAAGATTTTTGCACCGTGGACGCCAGCCCCACACTGCATAGCACACCGGTGATCAACGCCTTTCGGCATCAAAGATTTTTGCACGCGTAATACACCTTCCCCTGCAGGTGCAGATAGCGGCCGTGATCAACGCCTTTCGGCATCAAAGATTTTTGCACCAGCTTGTCCAGCCCGCCAGCAGCAACGGCAGCGTGGTGATCAACGCCTTTCGGCATCAAAGATTTTTGCACAATCCTGTCTTTGATTGCCTCACGAATCACCGCGTCGTGATCAACGCCTTTCGGCATCAAAGATTTTTGCACCACCCAGGATTGAAACGCCATGTTGAAGCCAACCGTGTGATCAACGCCTTTCGGCATCAAAGATTTTTGCACCAACCCGTCGGATACGGTGATTTCGGTTGAGAACAGTGATCAACGCCTTTCGGCATCAAAGATTTTTGCACGCACTCGTGATGCAATATATGGGTCAGACCCGGTGTGATCAACGCCTTTCGGCATCAAAGATTTTTGCACTTCGACGGGAAAGCAAAGTACCCAGTGCACGCCGTGTGATCAACGCCTTTCGGCATCAAAGATTTTTGCACGGACGCCCCTTGACCCGCTCCTTGACCAGCGACGGGGTGATCAACGCCTTTCGGCATCAAAGATTTTTGCACCCCAGTTTGGCTCAAACGGAAAAACCGGCGCGGTGTGATCAACGCCTTTCGGCATCAAAGATTTTTGCACAAAGGCGGACGGTAGCTGTATCTGCCACTTGTCCGGTGATCAACGCCTTTCGGCATCAAAGATTTTTGCACCCCCGCGCTTCAGGCGTTATAATCACGATTACCGCGTGATCAACGCCTTTCGGCATCAAAGATTTTTGCACTGGTCAGGTCAATAATCCGCGCCTGCGCTTGGGCTTCTTGTGATCAACGCCTTTCGGCATCAAAGATTTTTGCACTATCTCCGCGCAAGCGTCTTCGCATAGGCGAAATCGTGATCAACGCCTTTCGGCATCAAAGATTTTTGCACTGCCGCCCATGCGCTTGCGCAAGAGCTTGAGTTTTTGTGATCAACGCCTTTCGGCATCAAAGATTTTTGCACCCCAGTTGATTGACCTTAGCCAAAACGTAGTTCAGCGGTGATCAACGCCTTTCGGCATCAAAGATTTTTGCACCTTAATCTGGCGTGGACTCGTCAAGTAACGAGTCGTGATCAACGCCTTTCGGCATCAAAGATTTTTGCACTCTTTCGACAGTCGTTCTATCCACTTCCTCAGGTGCGGTGATCAACGCCTTTCGGCATCAAAGATTTTTGCACCTTTGAAGGCCCGGTTGCGAATCTCAAACCCACACGTGATCAACGCCTTTCGGCATCAAAGATTTTTGCACATAGCGGGTAGGGCCTTCAGAAACCGCGCCTGCCACGTGATCAACGCCTTTCGGCATCAAAGATTTTTGCACCGACACTCCGCCGGCTGCTTTCCCGGCGGTCGACAAGTGATCAACGCCTTTCGGCATCAAAGATTTTTGCACGAGTGCATGCGAGTGAACTACCGACCAATCGTGGAGTGATCAACGCCTTTCGGCATCAAAGATTTTTGCACCAAAAGTTCCCCTTGCACAGCCCACGCCAGCCAGCGTGATCAACGCCTTTCGGCATCAAAGATTTTTGCACACGTACCCAACCCAGATGTCGTAGTGATTGCCGGCGTGATCAACGCCTTTCGGCATCAAAGATTTTTGCACAAAAAAATCGGAACTTTCCCCTTGACAAAACGTTGTGATCAACGCCTTTCGGCATCAAAGATTTTTGCACGACAGCCGTGAGATACCGCGTCAGGCGGAGCACCAGTGATCAACGCCTTTCGGCATCAAAGATTTTTGCACATACTGGCGAGTTCCTGGTTTCTCCCGTGCCGCTTGTGATCAACGCCTTTCGGCATCAAAGATTTTTGCACCCGGCGCAGCGCCAATCAAAGTTGCGTCCAGATTTGCGTGATCAACGCCTTTCGGCATCAAAGATTTTTGCACAAAGAACAAGATCGGCTTCAAGGCGCCACAAAAAGGGGTGATCAACGCCTTTCGGCATCAAAGATTTTTGCACCCATGCCCAGTCGTGCAGCAGGCGGCAATACCACGTGATCAACGCCTTTCGGCATCAAAGATTTTTGCACTGGGTTAGGTTATCCGGTGTGTACTTTGTGTACATGGTGTGATCAACGCCTTTCGGCATCAAAGATTTTTGCACCAAGAGTGCGCGCGACTGGACTACCGGCCCATCGTGGAGTGATCAACGCCTTTCGGCATCAAAGATTTTTGCACCGTAGTACTTGCCGCTGAAGTAATAAGAGCGAACGTGATCAACGCCTTTCGGCATCAAAGATTTTTGCACCAGAATGACGGGTAATCCCACCACCCGCTTCCCAAAGTGATCAACGCCTTTCGGCATCAAAGATTTTTGCACCTCGATTCCTTGCCCAATACGGCGTAACAAGCGCGTGATCAACGCCTTTCGGCATCAAAGATTTTTGCACACAATACGGGCGAAAAGCGTGACAAGTCCGGCTGGTAGTGATCAACGCCTTTCGGCATCAAAGATTTTTGCACGCCGCGACGGTGCGTGGCTGGTTTTTCCTGATTGAGTGATCAACGCCTTTCGGCATCAAAGATTTTTGCACAAAGGGCAGACGGTAGCTGTATCTGCCACTCGTCTGGTGATCAACGCCTTTCGGCATCAAAGATTTTTGCACTGCCGTCCAGCTCCAACCACAATTCCGGCGGAGCGGTATGTGATCAACGCCTTTCGGCATCAAAGATTTTTGCACTCGACGCCGGAATATCGAAGACGAAATCAAGGCCGTGTGATCAACGCCTTTCGGCATCAAAGATTTTTGCACTCTGTCGCATTTGAATGACGCGCAACGCCGCGCGTAGTGATCAACGCCTTTCGGCATCAAAGATTTTTGCACTGCTTATTTGGTATCACGTGGCCCGGCGACGTGGTGTGATCAACGCCTTTCGGCATCAAAGATTTTTGCACAGGGGTAATCTAATGCCGTTTCCCTTGATCGCCATTGTGTGATCAACGCCTTTCGGCATCAAAGATTTTTGCACGCCGGGCTTGTTCGCGTCTTGGTGCGGTTTCCTAAGTGATCAACGCCTTTCGGCATCAAAGATTTTTGCACCGGGATGAGCGACGTTTTCCCTGCGCCGGCTTGGCGTGATCAACGCCTTTCGGCATCAAAGATTTTTGCACCTTTCAGCCGCCAACCGTCGAATTCACAAAAACCGGTGATCAACGCCTTTCGGCATCAAAGATTTTTGCACTCGTCTGGGGGACAGACCTTCAGCGTGCGCCGAAGTGATCAACGCCTTTCGGCATCAAAGATTTTTGCACCCTGGCAAGGCAGGAATAAAGGGGAGACGGCAAGGGTGATCAACGCCTTTCGGCATCAAAGATTTTTGCACGTTCAAGCACTTGACAGAGTTGGGCGGCGGTAAGCCTGCGTGATCAACGCCTTTCGGCATCAAAGATTTTTGCACACGACTGGTTTGTGCAACACAAGGGCAACCCCTGGTGATCAACGCCTTTCGGCATCAAAGATTTTTGCACGGGGGGGATAATCTGATGCCTTTCCCGCTGATTGCGTGATCAACGCCTTTCGGCATCAAAGATTTTTGCACCCCCGCTGGTACGAGTAACGCAACGCCGCAAGCTGTGATCAACGCCTTTCGGCATCAAAGATTTTTGCACGCGCCGACGCTTACCGATATGCGCGGCGAAGCGTGGTTGTGATCAACGCCTTTCGGCATCAAAGATTTTTGCACGGCTTGACGGGATTGCGGCACGCGATAAACGTAATGGAGTGATCAACGCCTTTCGGCATCAAAGATTTTTGCACTGTCAAGCTCAATGCGCACGTGTACTATAGCCACAGTGATCAACGCCTTTCGGCATCAAAGATTTTTGCACTGAAAGCCGTCTACGAGATGGCCGGCAATCACTACGAGTGATCAACGCCTTTCGGCATCAAAGATTTTTGCACATCTGATGCCGTTCCCGCTGATCGCCGTCATTATCGCGTGATCAACGCCTTTCGGCATCAAAGATTTTTGCACTGCGGGTGTAATCAACGATGGTGGGCGCTGAGAGGTGATCAACGCCTTTCGGCATCAAAGATTTTTGCACTCGCGCACGCCCAGCGTGAAGTCGTCCTGACGCCGGTGATCAACGCCTTTCGGCATCAAAGATTTTTGCACCGTTCAAGCAGTTTGCGTTGTCGGTTGTGCAGTCGTGATCAACGCCTTTCGGCATCAAAGATTTTTGCACTGGCGGCAATCGGTGCAAGTGGAAGTGAATGGCGGGAGGTGATCAACGCCTTTCGGCATCAAAGATTTTTGCACAGTGATGTGGACGGCGTGCTCAATCCCGGCGCAGAAGGTGATCAACGCCTTTCGGCATCAAAGATTTTTGCACCCGCCGGAAAACGGGCACACCCCGGCACAAAACCTTTCAGTGATCAACGCCTTTCGGCATCAAAGATTTTTGCACCCGCGTGTACTCCAGGGTTGGAACGTAAGCTTTTACTTTGTGATCAACGCCTTTCGGCATCAAAGATTTTTGCACAGGCTTCCCGTCCTCCGGAGTGTTCGTCTTTTTCAGTGATCAACGCCTTTCGGCATCAAAGATTTTTGCACCGCGCCCCCAAACGGTAAGCACTGGCCACATAAAACTGCTTCTTGCTCAAGCACCTGAACCGGAAAGGCGGCAAGCCGCCTCCCGTCTGCCGGGTAATGCCCGTAACTCCTGCAAAATAAAGCACGCTGGCCCATTCAAGCAAGTCTTCCCCACATTCAGGCAGGAAAAGCGTTCGCTTCAAAGGACTTACCAGACACTCACCGGCAAAGCATCCTGTCCACACCGACATGCGTGAATCCGCCCGCCTACAGGATTTCAATCCGCTTGCGTTCTTCATCCCAGGAAGTTTTGGTTGAGGTGTCAACCACACGCCTTGCGCAGCCGGGACACAAATGAATGACCAGTAAATCATCTTCACTCGTCATCAGCTTTGCCAAATCAAAACGCAACTGCTCAAGGTCAGTTTTGGTGCAATACATGCGGAAGACGGAAAATTGTACCCTTTCCGCATTCCCCTTGACGCGCTCATAAACTTTGCGCCACCGCTTTGGATCGCGTACGTCATAGCTGACGAGATACCACCGCCTTTCTCCCATAACTCTGCCCCCCTCTTGAGGCGGTCTCAGCGCAACCGCATTCTGGCAAACAAGCCCGGCGCCCCAGTCCACTCCTTTTCAAGCAGACGGGCTTCAAGTTCAATCGCGCGCTGGTACGAAAGCGAGTAACGCAAGACCGGATGCTGCCAGCTTTCCTGCTTCCGTTCCTCGTACAAGGCAATGGCTTTGCGCTTTCCTTCCAGCGAAAGCCAAACCTTGTGTGGCGTAACAACGAAGTCTTCCGTGGCGTCCCACTGTTTGCGGTTGATTGACGCAACAACCGGCATATCCGCCAGCGGTACGCGAAACAGCTCCATCAGGTCGAGCGCGAGTGGATGCGCGGCACTCCGGGGCGTGTGCAAAAAGCCAAACGATGGTTCCAGCCCGACGGCGATCAAGGCTGCCAGGCAATCCTTGTAAACGAGTGCGTAGAAAAAGCTCAGCAGCGCATTGACCCGGTCGCGTGGCGGACGCCGATTGCGTCCCACAAACTCAAAACCTGCCGGGCTACCCGGTTCACTAGGGGAAGTGCGGATGAGCGATGCAAAAGCTGCAAAGTAGGCCTGCCCGGCCGACCCTTCGTAGCCCCGAATCTCATCCGGTCCCACCGCTCTGGAAATCTGTGCCAAGGCATGGCGCATCTGCGTCAGGTGTTGTTCCAATGCTGGATCGCGCCCAGCTTCGGTCAGCATCGGGCGTGTCGCCCGCAGGATGTAACGAATCTGGTTCTCGACTTTTGCCATTGCCAGACGGCGAGCCAGTGCAAGGCAAAAGTCGGGGTCAGACAGGGCCGCATACTGCCGGTGCCGCCGCTGTACGCCGGGTGTCCCGCCACGAAAACTGCCGACGACATTCCCGCCTCCGGTCAACCAGTGGATGGCAACGTCATTGGCGGCGCAGTAGTGAATTGCCTGGGTCGTTATCTGTACCGCTCCGTGGAGGACGACCGCGCCAACGTCTCTGCCGGGAAACCTGACGGGAACCCGTCCGGGAATCTCAACAACCAGCTCTTCGGCAGCACGTTCAACGCGCGTACCCGGTTCGGTGATATGCAGGATGCGCCGCTCATCCCGTTCAGGAAACAGGCGTCTGACTTTGGCATCGGCTGGCTCAGCCTCACTTTCAGGTGCATCGGCTGTTATGACGGCCAGCCGATCCTCTTCCGGCAGACAGACCGGCGCCAAGGCACAGTGGCGGCACAGACGCACGTCGGATGTGACCGGCGGACGTTCAATGTGCTGACGGAGTTCGGCGGCACGCGCAACCGCCGCGCGAAGCTCCTGGCGGGCGGCATCATCAAAGGGGACACGCACTGTTACATTGTCGGCGTGATACCGGATGCGCCCTTCCAGAATGGTCTTCCCGGTGGCTTCCTCCAGCAGGGCGCAATAGGCAATGACCTGAAGCCGATCTGACGGCCAGGCCGCGCGCCGGTTGGATTTCCCCTTCTTGTGCTCGTAGGCAACGAGTGACCCATCCCGGTAGCGCACGGCATCCACCTTGCCGCGAATGCCCCACCGCTCGCTTTCCATTTCGTAGGTCAGGGTTTCAATCCCTTCACTGATGTCCTGCAGGTGGACACGGCGGCCTTCATAGACACGATCATTGGCAAGACGAATCTCCTCGACTTCTTCCAGGTAGAAAAGACGCTCACAATAGGCCAGTGCATGCAGTGCCATGACGCGCGTCAGTGGCACGACATCGTCCGGTGTTCCCATACTGTCCTCCCAGGTCGTAAGCCGGTTTTCAGCGCCTTGCGGCATCACAGATGTGTTTGCTTCCGCGTTTACGCAGGCGGCCGGATGACCGTCCAGTACGCTTCCAGAGGCGGCTCGGTTGGAGTGACAGGCTCACGCTCCAGTTCGTAGCGTTGCCATCGGGTATGACGCGATCCGACGTGATCAACCCACACCGGCAACTCCAGCGATCCTTCCTGGCTTGGCTTCAGCCGGTGCCAGTCCCCGGTTGGCTTTTGGACAAGACAGATGTCGTTGACGGCATCATCGCTGAGTCCAAGGCTCAGAACGCCGTAGCGGGTGATCTTCTCCGGTGTTTCCAGGGCTTCCCGCAGACGCATTTCAAGCCTTGGCTCCGGGTTGGTTTCCTGCGCCGAGTCCACCCAGCACAGAAACGCGATGTCGCACAGGGTTTCAATGTAGTCCGGTCTATTCCCCTGTTCAGACTGTTTTGGTGCTTCGCCGTACTTGTAACGGCTCAGCTTGCGCAACGTCTGGGCTACACGGGGAAAAGGCGAATGCCGCTGGCTTCCGTTGCCGTAGGTTCCGCTAAAGGCCAAGGCCAGGCGGACACCTACGTGCCGGCGCCGGAAACCTTCGCCCACAAGCGACAGCAGCATGCCGTACACCGTGGCTGGCGGCGGCAACGGATAGGTTTCGGCCAGCGACCGTGCGTAGGACTTGCGAAAGCTTCCATAGGGCACTTCAACGTGAAGTGTGAGCATGGGCGCTCACCTCCCTTCGGCAAGAACGGCAAAGGCTTTGTCCCGCCGGGCGATGCGCCGCCGGGCCTCATCCGCCGCTTTGCGGACACCATCGAGTACCGTCACACCCAGTTCCTTCAGCTTTTTCCCCTCATCGGTATGTGACAACTCGCCCCCGATGATGAGTTCTTCTGCCGGGATGTCCCCGCTTGCGACGCGCCGGATGAGCCGGGCGACGGTGTACGTCCGCCCTTCTTCATCGTGCTCAAAGCAGTTCTGGATTCTGGAGGCATGGGCGGAAGTGACGCGGAAGATAATCGAGGCCGGCGAAAAGTCGTAGTAAAACCGCGCGTGATTGCCGGCGACCGGAGGCGGTTCGATGAGCGCGTCAATGAGGTGGCCAATGTTCTGCTTGTCAAGGACATCATTGAGGTTGAGGGCAATGCTGTACTGGTACTCCGTCGTGTGCATCTCGGCGTTGTAGAGCGACAGCTTGCCCTTTTCCTTCACCCCACTGACGCAGTTGAAGGACAGCTCACCCCGGTATGGGCGCAGCGACACGGCGCGCCCGACGGCCAGTGGGCTGGTGCGCTTCGTTACCGTCCCTTTTTTCTTCTTGCCAGACTTTGCTGTTGATCCCGGCTCGGCTTCTTCATCATCACGTTCAGCCTGGGCGGCGGCAGCATCCATAAAGCCCATCAGATCGTCGTCAATGAAGGGCGTTCGGCTGCCCCAGTACGTCCGCTTTTCGTCGGCATAGATCAGCCTGTCGCCGTCATAGCGCCGGTTGACGGGAAGCCCGGCGAGCTGAAAGCGATAGCGCAGCGCAAAGCGGATGGCTTCGGCCGAAATGCTGGTGTGTACGTCATCCTGATGAAACACCTTTTGAAGGGTTGTCGTGTTGCCGAGATTGTCGCCGCGATTGTTGGCGGCAACGGCCTCGCCGGTGAGGATCGTGGCGTAGAGGTAGTGGGTCGTCATGCGTCAATGCCTCCTTCACTAAGGTTGTCTTCCCTGCCCATATAGCTGACGAGGGCAAATAGAAGCAGGTTTTGGAATCGCTCGAAGTTGCGGGGGTTGAAGATGAATTCGCGCACGCGCGCTGCGTTGCGCTTCATGCCAGCCAGCGCCGCACCTTTGGTGGCATCGGCGCAGAAGCGGAGAAACCATCCGGCCAGGGCTTCAGCGGTCTTGGCCCGCAGGATGGCGTTGCGGGTACGTTCGCGCTCGCGCTCGACAAGGGCGGTGAAGTCACTGCCTTCCCGTTGCGCGCGTTCGCTGAGGGCGCCCATGGTCATCCGCCAGGCTTCGTGAAAGATGGCGATGATGGCCTGGTCGTCCTCGTCTTTGATGGCCTTGGTCATGGCGGCCAGTCCTCCTTTTTGGAAAGTGAGTTGTTCAAAATCCTTTTTTTCCTGGCAACGCTGGATGAAGTCAGCGCACCAGTGCCGTTCTGCGGCAAGGTTGGCGGCAATGAGTTCCGGCAGCGGGTTGGGCGAAGCAGGAAAGGCTTCGCCCCTGGCCGAGGTCAACAGCCGCCCCTTACCGAAATGCTGAAGCGCTGCGCGGAAGACCTCGAGTTCGGGGTACTCGGCGCCCAACCGCACGACAAGGGTGCGATAGTTTTGTTTCCTGTCCCAGGGCGCTTTGCCCATCGCCACGGCCAGGCAGCCGGACACACTGCGCCCGAATTCCTCCGTGAGATTGCCGGCTTCAAGGGCAAGAAGGAAGCGCAGCGCTGCTTCCTCGGTGCCTCCGGCGATGCGGCCGGGATAACCATTCGTCAGAAAGTTGGCACCCCGGGCCGCTATCTGGCGCAGGTTGCGGGCGAAACTTTTCAGGTTTTTGACATCGGGAATGACAAGACAATACTGCGCCCTGCTTTCGTGGCGGTACGAGCGCAGCAGAAAGACTGCTGAACCGACCATCAGGTAAAGCAGAAGCAGCACTTCTTCGGGGGGACCTTCAAGCTCACTGGCGCCCGTCATCGCCCCCGGCACAACCGACTGGGGAATCAAGGCCACAGGTGGCAACGGGGCTTGATCGTCGCCGCCCAAAAGACGTGTTCCCTGAGCTTTCTGGTGGGCATAGGAGTTAACTGCCTTGTAGGTAAGCAGATACTCCTGTTCTTCACCTTCCACTTGCACCTTCAGTGTCCGGGGTGTTTTTTCACCTGGGCGCATCTTGTTGTGTTGCAGGAAAGTCCCGCACAGTCCCGTATGGATGGCCAGCCGCAGGCCATCCCGGTCGGTCTCGATGCCATGTCCGGGCAGGTCAATGAGCTTGTCCGGTGTCAGCCGGAATGAAGCTTCCAGCAGGCGGCGAATGAACTGCCGGTCGGACAACTTTTTGTCCCACCGGATTTCGACTTTGCCCGCATCAACTTCGGCCGCGATCCCTTCCGGCTTCAGGCGGGGATTCTTCTTCCAGGCTTCTATGGTCGCGGCCAGACCGCCCAGTGCCGCCCGGTGATAGACCGTGAAGTTCGGGTTTCCGAGTTCATAGACTAGAGGATTTGGCAGTTGGTAGCCGGTTGTGCGCTGACCCATCTTGCTCCGGTTCCTTTCTTTGTCTCTGGGTTGAAGTCGTACGCCACCCGTTCGGCCGGCGCGAGGCGACGGCTTCCCACCGTTCCCCACCGCAGAACTTCGGGCCGAAACGGGATGGCAACCTCGTGCTCGATGAGCCAGTCGCGGCCTGGCTCCGACTGGCCGTACGCTTTCCAGTCAGCTTCGAGGATGACGTTGACCGTGTAGCCTTCGCCGCGCGTCATGCCGGGACGGGTTTCCCACCCCCCCGAAACAAAACACGCCGCTTTCCAGGCCTGCTCAACATCGAAGTCTTTTCCCGGTGAGAGGCTTCCAAAGGCGTCAGCCAGGTCGCGTTGACTGAGCGGTTTTTCAAGGGAAAGAAGGCGCTCGATCCAAAGTTCAGCAGCGGTAATATCTTCCGCGTCATAAGGCAGTGCCGGGTTATCCCTTTCGTCTGCCTTTGGCGGAAGGGGGCAGACGAGGACAGGCTTGGGTGGCTGGGGACACTCCGGCGTTGACCGGCGATTGGCCCGCCCCATGCGCTGGATGAGCGCCGGGACGGAGGCAATGTCGGTGATGAGCAGATCAGCCGACAGGTCAAGGGACATTTCAGCCACCTGGGTTGTGACCAGAATCTGCGCATCCCTCCCTTTGAACTTCCCGATGACATAGTGGTGCAGCTTGCTCCGGTCCCTGTAGCGAAACCGGGAGTGATAGACGTTCACTTCAACCTTTGGAAAACGTTCCCGGCAGGCCGCATAGGTTTCATTGGCCCATTCGACGCGGTTCCGCACCCAGAGCACCTTGCCGCCCTGCGCGATACAGTCCGCAACGGCCTGCCAGACTTCTTCTGGACTGCTGGGATAACGGAGTTTATAGCGGGGAAGCTGTTCGTATGCAGGCGGGCCGGCAATGACCCGCAAATCCGGGCGAACCTTTTGCAGCGCCGCCAGCCGGTGCTGGGGCAGGGAAGCCGTCATCAACAACACTGGCTGCTTCGGAAAGAACTGCAGGAATGCCAGCAGATGCCCAAACAGCCGGTCGTCGAAGGCATGGATTTCATCGAAGACAATGGCGCTCAGAGCTATGGCCGGAAAGGCATAGAGTGGCCGGCGGGCGTTGGCCATCAGTCCAAGCACGGTGTCGGCCGTGGTGACGACCAGCGGGGTGTCCCACAGGGACAACGCCTCGATTTTGTCCCGCAGGTCGTCGAGGGCGCGCTGGGCGGCACGCTCGGCGTTGCTGGCGTCCACATCGGATTCCTGGTCGGCCGTTTCCGCCAGAGCTTTCAGGTCAACGGTCGAACGTGAGTGGGTCAGCGCGGCCGAAAGTCCCGCTTCGAGGGCGTAGTCCTTGAAGTGCTCGGTCGTCGTCCCAGTGGTCGGCAGGCAGAAAAAGAGCCGGAAGTTGGTTTGCCCGGTGCGCCGTTGCCACGCCTGCGCCCACAGGTAGGCCGCCAGACTCTTGCCGGAACCACAGCCGGCGCAGGCCAGTGTGACAAAACGTTCCGAAGCGGCCACCTCGCACTGAAAGGGACGAAAAGCAAAGCCGGGCGGAAGTTGGGGTGCGTCGGAAGGGCGCGGCTGCCCGGTGGCCTTCCACGCCCATTCACCGATGAGCCGATCAAAATCCGCCGCATCGAGTCCGACATGTCCGAGGGTTTCACGGACAAAGGTATCCAGCGAGTAACTGGCGGCGCTTTGTCCCCGGGCGGCAATGGCGCTGGCGGCAACGTCCGCCGCAATACCAAGCGCCTTCATCACGGCCAAGCGCTTTGACCATTCCGGGGCAAGCTGCTCCCGGAGGTCGTCAAAATCTTCTTTCAAGTCCTGCAGGGCGCGCCGTGCTGAAACCGCATTTGGGTTGCGGTTGTCCCGGTTCCGGTTGTCGGGGGCAACGATGAGCGGCTCAGAAAACGCTGGCGGAGCCGTCTTCAGCTCCAGACGTTCGCCAAGCTCAACGAGCATCTGCCGGAAGTCGGGATGGTTCAGCCAGACTGTCAACGCTGGCGCTTCGGAAGCCTGGGTGTCGCAATCAAACTTGCGGTGATGGCCCATGGCGGCCCAGAGGGCAGGTATGAACCACTCACCCAGAGCCGGTTCGAGACATTCGCGCAGTGCTTTGTTTTGCCAGAGCAGCAGACCGGAAAGGGTCTCGTGGCGCAGGAGCTGGATGAGTTGCGGCGCTTTCGTCACCATTGCCTGAAAATGGCTGTTGGCTTTGCCAAGGTCTTCAAACCAACCCACGGCAGCCATGGCCTTTTTGAAGGCTTCAATGTCGGTTTCGGTAAGTCCGGCGCGCTCCAGGACAAGTCGGCCAATGACTTCCACCAGCGCCGTGCAGGCTTGCGCCACGTCGCGGTTGTGCTGAAGGAGCAGGGCGTAGTCCGGCGGTTGCTGCGGAAACTTCGTTTGTGGGTACGACTTTGCCAGTAGGTACTTGGGAAGTGCGGTGCTCACGGCTGTCCCTCCTTTCGCGGAACAAAAAAGCCACAGCCCATCTTGCGGCGACCGCCGAGGCCGGCCGCCTGCAACGTCACCGAAGCCTCCGGGTCAAGACCCGAAATGGACAGGGCATAGCCGACGAGATGCCGTCCGTGAACCGTGAACGTACGGCGGGCGCCACGTGCAACCTGTCCGTTGATGCCGAGTACCGCAAGCTGCCGAGCAATTTCGACATCAAAGCGGGCTTCATCCTGCCCATTTCTGGTCGTCACCAGATGGGCATAGAGCGTGGATGCCGGCCGGAGTGTGTGGATGCTGGGCACACCGAGGCGCAGACGGCAGCCGCCTACGTCGAGCGTACGTCCGGCCAGCGCCAGAAAACCGGCGAGTCGGTCAGCCGGGGTACGTATCACCAGCCGACTCCAGTTCTGGAGCAGCAGGTTGTTGCCGCTGGCATAGAGTCCCCGGATGGGTGCCAGCCGGACGGCGGTATCATCGTGAAGCCACGGCAGAAGATGGGACAGGGCGGCATAGAGCAGGTAGCCGTGATCCACCGGCAGGCGTTCGCCGGACAGGTAAAAACGCATTTCAACGATGGGGCTGTCGGTCATGACGTACTCCTTGGACAATGGTTCAGAGGCATCACCTCCAGGCCGGGACAGAAAACCTGTCTGACCTGAACTCAGGCATACAGTTTCAAAAGAGCTTCGGCTTCCGTACGCAGCATGGTGCGAAGCTGCTCCGGGGCAATGACGCGCACCCGTGCGCCATACTGCAAAACCCACTGCCGGACGCCTTCCAGCGCCCCGACCTGCATCGTCACCCGCAAGCCGCCATCGGGCAGGTCGGTGTAGTGCGCCGTTTTGTGAACCTTGCTCTGCTGGCGAATCCAGCGCGCCTGATAGGCGTCAAACTCCACGATGACTTCGTAGGTTTGATCTTCCCCACGAATCATACCGAAGCCACGGTTCAGATAGGTTTCGATGTCAAAGCCGGTCGGCGGCTCGAAGGTGTCATCGAGCAGTTCGGCCGCACGGACACGTCCCAGGTGAAAGTCGAGCACTTTTTGACGCAGGTGATCGAAGGCGATGACATACCACTCAGCTTTGGCGCTGTGCAGGCGCAGGGGATTGACCGTGCGCGTTTTGGTCTCACCCGAAGACTGGGTGAAATAGACCATCCGTACCGGGTGACGGTGGGCAATAGCCTTGGCAAACAGTGCGAAGTGCGCTTGATCAATGGGGCTGGTAGGAAGTGCTTCGACCGACTGGAGGGCCATCAGATGGTTCAGGTCCACGGAGACCGTTTCGGTCAGCGTCTGTATGACCTTGGTGAGCGCTTCGGTGATGCCAGCGGCGGCCTGTCCGCCGTAGGCCTGGGCCAGCCGCTCAGCCATCAGGATGGCTGCAATTTCACCTTCGGTCAGCGTCATCCACGGGAGCGAGTGAACCGGCTCGGTGTAGTGAAATCCCCGCTGCTGCGCGCAGTACTCCAGTGGCAACTGGAAGCGGTCGCGCATAAAATCTATGGTTTCCTGGGCTGTCTTGCGCGAAACCCCGAAATGCTCGGCAATGCGCCTGGTGTTCGGAAACCGGCCCGCCTGGATTTCACGGTGAATCCAAGTCAGACGTTCGAGTTGGCGAAGGTGTGTGCGCTGCGTGGAGTTCATAGCGGTCAGTGGCACAGTGGTCAGTGTTACAGCGGGTAGTATATGAGCGGTGATCGCACGAATAACGTGTGACCACCGAGCAGCCGAAAAAAATTGTTTTGTGTCAGATGCTTCGTAGTTTGCCTGTCTCCAGTTGCCAGCCCGATGCCGGACCGCCGGGCAGGCTGGAGTCAACAGAAGAAGATGATGGATGAGACCCTGGCCAACCATCTGGCCGCGCTGCTTGCTGGTCGCCTGAGTGAAGCGGAAACCGATGCGCTGCTGGCATCGTTGACGCCCGACACCGCAACGTTTGAGCAATTCACCACGCTCATTGCAGCCGTCCGCGCCACGGCCTGCCCCCTGCCGGAGCTGGCTGAGCCGGTCTTTGACTGCTGCGGCACGGGCGGCAGCGGTCGGCCGCACTTCAATGTCTCAACCACGGTGGCTTTCGTTCTGGCAGCCGGGGGCGTGCGCGTGGTCAAGTTCGGCAACCGCGCTGCCACCAGTACGAGCGGGAGCTTTGACCTGCTCGAACAGCTCGGCGTCCCGGTCGAGTATCCGCCGGAGCGGCTCCCGCGCCTGCTCGATGCCACCAACCTGGCGTTTCTCTACGCACCTCAGTGTTACCCGGCGCTCAAGGCTGTGGCGGCGGCGCGGCGGCGGTTCGGGCGTCCGACCCTTTTCAACTACATCGGCCCGCTGCTGCATCCTCTGCATCCCGGCCGGCGCGTCATGGGGGTGTCGCACCCACGCATGCAGGCGTTCATTGCCCAGTGGCTAGCGACCGACCCACGAACACACCGGGCGGTCGTGGTGCGCGGCCACGAAAACCGGGACGAACTGACGCCGGTCGGAACCTCCGTCCTGTATGAAGTGACGCCCCGGCGGATTGACAAACGCTCCTGGACACCGCTCGACCTGCCGTGCGATGTAGAAGCTCAGCCCTACACACCAGAGGCCAATCTGCGGCAGTTCCAGGACATCGTGACGGGACGGGATACCGTTTCGGCCGATTACCACAGCGTACGGCTCAATGCCGGCCTTGGGTTTGTGGCCGCCGGACGGACGGAAACGCTGGCTGACGGTGCCGCCTGCGCGGCCGAACTTCTCGCCAGCGGAGAGGTTCAGCGCCAGGTGGAAACCTTTTTGGCACACGTGCACAGGTGAAAGCGTTTGCTCTTGTGGGCGTGGGGCCGTAACCTTCACGCCTGTGATGGCCCCCGTCACGACCGTCCGTCACAAGGGAGGCACGTCGCTTATGTTGCGTCTGCCTACGCGCGAGGCTGTCCTGTCTGAGCTGGATGCGCTCATGCAACAGGGCGCTTTACTGTACCAGGCTACGGCCAATGGCAATGTTCGGGTACTGGCGGGGCTGCTCGGCCCGGCCTACCGTGGTCTGATTCAAAAACGCGGCAAACGGGAAGACACCACGGCGTTGCCGGTGGGGTATCCGGCCAACTTCGACTGGCGTTACGAACGCAATCAGCCCGAAATTCGTCGTCTGACCGAAGCCGCCAAAACCGCCCAGTGGAATGCCACCACCGATTTGGACTGGCAGCGTCTTGTCGATCCGTTTCATCCCGACACTGTGCTGCTGCCGGAGAAGTTTCACCCAGCCTACTGGCTTCCGCTCTGGTCAAAGCTGACCGAACACGAGCGCCGGGTGCAGCTCCACGCGCTGACAAGCTGGCTGCTCAGTCAGTTTCTGCACGGCGAACAGGGGGCGCTCTACGCGGCGGCGCTGACCACAACGGCCGTGCCATGGCTCGATGCCAAGCTCTATGGCGGCACGCAGGTGATGGATGAAAGCCGTCATGTCGAGGCGTTTCACACCTATCTGACGACGAAGCTGGAAAAGCTCTATGACATCAACGACAACCTCTACGTCGTCATTGATGCCCTGATGACGGATTCGCGCTGGGACGTGAAATTCCTGGGGATGCAAATCATGATCGAGGGGCTGGCCCTGGGGGCTTTCACCACGTTGCGCCAGTTGTCGGGCGAGCCGCTGCTGCGCGACCTGCTCAAAATGGTCATCACGGATGAAGCCCGCCACGTCCACTTCGGCGTACTCGCGCTGGGCGAGTTCTACCTTCGGGAGGTCAGTGAACGTGAGCGCCGGGACCGTGAAGACTGGGCGTTTGAAATGGCCGTGCTGCTGCGCAACCGGTTCCTTCTGCACGAAATCTACGATGAGCACTTTGCCCATCGCCTGCGCCGTGCGCAGTGGAACCGGCTGGTGCTCCACTCGGACATGATGGCCATGTTCCGGCGGACGATGTTTCGCCGCATCATTCCCAATCTCAAACGGATTGGGCTGCTCAGCGACCGCATTCGTCCGCACTACGCACAACTGGGACTGCTGGCCTTTGAGCACGAACGTCCGGCGACGGAACTCACGGCCGCCGACCTTCTGGAAGACACCGTGTGAACCTTCCACACCACAGTCTCAGCCACATCGGCCGTTGATGGGGTGGGGGCCGGGCTTACAGCGTGATGACGTAGTCGGGTGGATTTCCGGCCAAAGCCGCATAGAGCTGCGGAAAACACCCGGCTACGACGCCTTCAACCAGCCCCTTGGCTTTGACCTGTCCCTTGCCGCACTGCTCGAAGTTGCCTTCAGCCAGGTTGCGGCGCACCGCGCACTGGTCACACACCATCAGCAGGATGCCCTGTTCCTTGGCGAGGCGCGCCAGCCGCTCACCCACGGGGTCACCCTGCCGGAGGCAGAACAAGTTGTCATCAAAAAACATCATTCCGACGACCTGTGCGCCGTGTTCTCCGTCTTCGAGCTGCGGCAGGATCATCGTCGCCAGTTTGAAGGTGCTGGCCATGTTGGTGGCAAAGACGTAGGCAACTTTCATGAGCGTGCATCCAGAGTACGGGTGTGTTTTGTGTTCAGGAAAAATACGATTTTATACGCAGTCAGGCAAGAGGTCGCGCCGTCTGTGGCTGGCCGCGAACCGGGCAGCTAAAGGCGGGGTGTCTGGTGAACCAGTTCGCGCAGCCCGGTTTCAAAATCCACCTGGGGCGCATAACCCAGCAGGCGCCCCGCTTTGGCGATGTCGGCGCAGGAGTGGGCGATGTCGCCGGGCCGCGGTGCAGCGTGGACAGGGTTGAGGTCGGTCCCAAACAGCGCATTGAGCTGCTGCACAAGCCTCTGAAGGGAAATCTGCCGTCCGCAGGCGATGTTGAACACTTCGCCCTGGAAGCGCCCCGGAGCGTTCATAGCCAGCAGGTTGGCCTGTACGACGTTGGCAACGGGGGTGAAGTCCCGGGTGGCCGTTCCGTCGCCGTAGATGGTCGGCCGCTCGCCGCGTGCCATCACCTGGACAAACCTGGCAATGACGCCGGCGTACTGATTGTTTGGGTCCTGGCGCGGCCCAAAGACGTTGAAGTACCGCAGGCACAGCGTATCCATGCCGCTCAAGGCTGCGTAGGCGGACATGTAGCCTTCTCCGGCCAGCTTGGTTGCCGCGTAGGGACTCAGCGGCCGTGGCGGCATGGTCTCCACCTTGGGAAGAGTTGGTGTGTCGCCGTAGATGCTCGATGAAGAGGCGTAAATGACGCGCCTGACGCTGCCGGCCCGGGCTGCGGCAGCGAGCAGCGTCAGGGTGGCGACTTCGCCGCAGCGTTGGGAGGTGAACGGGTCCTGGACGGAGCGGGGCACACTGGGCAGCGCTGCCTCGTGGAAAATGACTTCCACGCCGGCTACAGCCTGCTGCGCCGTTGCCGGGTCTTCCAGCGCGCCTTCGATGAACTCAACCTCGGCCGCGACAGCCGCCAGATTGTGCCGAAAGCCGGTGATGAGGTTGTCCACGACCCGGACGCGATGGCCGTCCCGGACGAGCCGTTCGACCAGATGGCTGCCGATGAAGCCGGCGCCGCCGGTGACGAGACAGCGGATGCTCATCGCCGCCTCCCGATGACAGCATAGAGGGGATCACCAGTGCCGGGGCTACGGTCAAGGGTGTGAATGTCGTCCCAGACGCCAGCCGCCCGAAAGAAATTCTCGACCAGCCGACAGCGCCCGGCATCGTCGAGCATCAGCCAGATGGCAATCGCCTTGGTGGGAAAACAGCGGTTGGAAAAGGTGACGACCAGCGGCCCGCCCGGACGCAGGACCCGCCCGATGTCGCGCAGTACGGCTACCGGATCGGTGAGATAGTCAATGGAAACGCACAGACCGGCGGCATCGAAACTGGCATCGGCGAGAGGCAGAACCGGCTTGGTATTCAGATCGTGAACGACCCAGTCCGTCAGCCGGGGATTGGCCGCCAGCTCGGCGGCATTCATCCCAATGCCAGTGACCTGCCGGTAGGTCACATCTTCCGGCAGGTGGCTGACCCAGCTTGAACAGACATCGAGGATGTCGCCGCCGGGAGGAAAATACTCACGGTAAAGCTGCGTGACAGCAGCGATGGCTCCGGCGTCAATGTGGGTGACGAAGCGCGGCAGGCTGTAGAACCGGGCATCCGGCGTTTCATCCCAACGTCGGAAGGCCTCGGGCGGCAGGTTGAGATGGCTCATAAGCTGAGGTTACAGCGAAAGGCTGATGATTTCGACGACCGGCCGCTCGAACGTACCGGTGACACGGACCGGAATCATCTGCCGCTCACTCAATGTTCCAAAGAAGGGGAGCCGGCTGGCGCTGCGTCCCGTAACGAAGTTCAGCGGGAAGCGCAGGTCGAAGTTAATCTGCGCCGGGCGCTCGGCCAGGGAAATCACACCTTGGCCAAAAATCTGGCGGTTTTCGGCGATGGTGCAGGTGAGTCCGTCAAGCCTGACGGTTGTGCCTTCCAAGGCAAAGCGGAAGACGAGTTCCCGGAAGGACAGCCCTTCGCTGGTTGAGGGCAGCCCGGATTCCGTTCCCAGCAGGCGTTCCTGCAGGGGGCCCAGGTCGAAATCGCCCAGACGCATGGGCAGCGCAGGGGGGGCGAGTGTCCGTCCAATGGCTCCCGGCCGGAGGCGGGGGAAGCACCCTTCACGCAGATCGCCATCGCCGGAGCCGGACAGTCCCTCGAAGTTTCGTGTCTCGTAGCGGTACTGTCCTGCGATGTCGAGCCGGAATGTCCCCTGACCGGTCACAGCCGCTGTTTCCGGGGGGGAAGCCAGCTTTTCAGTTGCAATGTTGGTCAGGCGGCCGGTGATGGCAAAGCCAAGGTGTTCCGGGGCAAAGGTCAGGCGTACGGCACTGGCTTCGAGTGTCCCGTTGAGCCAGTTGGCCGTGGTCTGGCGCAGGGTCACGTCACGTCCCTGCACACGTCCTTCGGTGTTCAGGCGCTCGAACCGGAAGGGCGTGTCGGGCCAGGACAGGCGGCTGTTCTGAACGGCCAACTGCTCAATGCTGAACGGTTCTGCATTGGTGTCAGTTGGAGTATCGGCGGCAGGGCGCAGCATCAGTTCCGGGTGATGAAAAGCCCGGCGTGACGGTGCGGACAGGCTTGCGGGCAGATGGGGTGCGGATGGTACGGGCAACAGCCGCCACTGGCCGGACGGCCCGGCAGCCGTACCGGTTGAAAGCTGCAAGTCCGCTTCGACCAGGTGCAGGTGGGTAAAGGTCGGGCGGCGACGGAACAGGTTGAGCCAGCCAATACCAAACTCACCCTGCCGGATGGTTCCTGTCAGCCGGGCCTCCGGGCGGTTCTGACCCAGAGTGACGTTTTCAACGACAATCGTCAGCGGCAGAAACGAGGTGGCCCTGGCGCTGGCTACCTGAACCGGTGTGCCGAGCGCCCGGCTCAGAAGTTGCTCCAGTTGGGGAATGAGCCAGCCAGACGGGATAAGGTGCGGTGCAACGAAAAGGAGTAGCAGGAGAACAGCCGCGGCTGCGGCCGCGGTCCCGAGCAGAAGTGGCCATCGGCGCCGCAGGGATGAAGCGGGGGCGTTTTCCCTGGCCGTGGTCATGACGTTTCAACCTCGGCTTTCAACTGCTGAAGCGCCATAGCCGCGGCTGCCTGCTCGGCGGCCTTGCGACTTGGCCCGCGCCCTTCGCCCAGACAGTGGCCCTCAATCGTGACGACGACGTGAAACGTCGGTTGGTGGGATTGACCTTCGACGGCAATGGTTTCGTAGCAGGGGAGCGGTCGGCGGTGCAGACGGAGCCAATCCTGAAGTGCCGTTTTGGCGTCGAGTGCGGCAATGTGGGCAAAGTCGAGCGCGGCAACCTCATCGGCGAAAATGCGCCGTACGGCATCGGTGGCGACGGCGATGCCGCCATCGAGGTACAGGGCGGCCACAACGGCCTCGAAGGCGTTTTCCAGGAGCGTCGTCTTGTGGCGTCCGCCCTGTTGTTCCTCGTTGCGGCCGAGGCGCAGGGCTTCACCCAACCCAATGCGCTCCGCCGCCTGGGCCAGTTGGGCGGAAGCCACGAGGTGCCCCTTGGCCCTGGCCAGATCACCTTCGCTGGCGGTGGGGAACTGCTCGACAAGCCAGGCACAGATGATGAAACCGAGCACGGCATCGCCAAGGAATTCGAGGCGCTCGTTGTGGGGCGTGGGTGGGTGCTCCAAGGCGTAGGAGCGGTGGGTCAGTGCCTCGGCAAGCCATTCGCGGCGGGCAAACCGGTGGCCCAGCCGGGTTTCAAGCTGGGCCATGAGGTGTTCAAAAGTCTGGTTGCCACGTTTTGGCATGCGGCGGATACGGGTTCAGGGTGGCACTCAGAAGCGCCCGTCGCTGAACGGGGCCTGCTGGTGCGTCCAGGCCAAAGCCTTTCACGGCTGGCAGGCGGATTTGAAGCCAGCCATGAACTCCTCCATTCCGTCCTTTTTGCCGTCGTTCCAAATCTCGTAAGCCTCTTCCATTTCCTTGCGGGCGTTGGCGACGATAGCCTTGTAGGTGTCTTTGTTCGGGGAAGCTTCGGCCACGAGAATGCCACGGGCGAAAAACTCGGCTGCCTTTTTGGATTCTTCCTTGGCTTCCTGCAGAAGCTTCTGTCCTTGTTCACCGCTTTGTACTTCGGCCGAGAGCTTGTTGAAGGCGTTGGCTTTGTCGTCATACCGCGCGTTGTGGATTTGGCCGAGCAGGAAATAGACATCGGGATAGGCGTCGCACTTGGCTTCGATGACCGCCAGCAGGGATTTTTCCGCTTGGTCATATTGCTTGGCAGTGAAGTGGGCAAAGGCTTCAATCCGGTGGAGATAGGCCACAAACCCCGGCTTGACCTTGTCCCAGGTTGTCGTCTTGGAGTCGTAGAGCAACGCTTCGCTCCGGTTGTCCTCAACGATGAGTTTGCGGGCTTTGGTGGCATATTTGGCGGCTTCCGCCCACGCCCCGGCGGCCTCCGGCTTCACGCCCTGTTTGAGGGCCTTGGTTTCAGCCAACGTCGTCAACTGAAAGGCAAAGAACAGATCGGTTTCGGGGACGGAAGCCACGTATTCATCGGCAATTTTGACGGCATTGGCCATGTCGCCGGCCTCTTTGTAGCGGGTAAACAGGGCATAGCGGGCGGCATTGACTTGTCCCTGAACGTACTTGACATACGTTGGAGTCGGGTCGGACTCAAAGAAGGCGCGCGCCAGTTCAAGTTTCTTGACCGGGTCCGGCTCCGCCTCAATTTTCTTGTAGTCGTCATATTCCTTGCGCTGCTTGGCAGCATTGTCCTGGGCAGACACCCCGGCAGCGGTGTAAGCCAGGGTGGTGGTACTTGTTGCCCCGGCGGCAAGTGCGAGGCTGAGGACGGCAATCGAAACGGTCTTCATGGCAAGTAGGCTCTCCTTGAAGTGGTTCGGTAAGTGTTTGGGATGGCAGCCCGAACGGGCAGGCACGGGCTGGTTCCGGCGATCAGACACGTTGCGTTTTTCTCGTCTCTGGGGTCAAACTCGTGGGTTGAACGAAACCGGTAATCCAGCCGAAGCAGTGATGCTGACAAGCCTGCTTGGGTTTGTCAAACGGGGACGAACGTGGGAAAGTGGTGACTGCTGACGGCCGTCCGTGCGTACTTCAGGGTTGACGCACCGAGGCGGTAAGGTATAACGCGCGCTAATCACGTATGCGCTCCCACACATCGAAATTCTTTCCGAAGGAGAATCCAGACTATGGCTTCTGTGCGCGTTCCGTACAGTAAAGAAGATGACTATGCCGATGAAATCATTCGGCAACGGCAGGAACTGGCCGAGCAGTACCTGGGTGAGCCGTTCCAGCATGTCAACCGCTATTCGTTCGACCCGCATGTTTGCCGTGGCAACATCGAAAGTTTCATCGGTGTGGCGCAGGTGCCGATTGGTCTGGCCGGGCCGATTCTCATCCACGGGGAGCATGCCCAGGGGGAGTTTTTGATCCCACTGGCTACGTCCGAAGGGACGCTCGTGGCAAGCTACAACCGGGGCATGAAGGCCCTGACCATGGCGGGGGGCGTCCTCTGTACGGTGACAGCCGACCAGATGCAGCGCGCACCGGTCTTCATTTTCCAGAATGCCCGCGATGCCCGTGATTTTGCCGACTGGCTGCGGGAACATTTCAGTCAGGTCAAGGCGGCCGCCGAATCCACGACCCGCGTCGGGAAGCTGCTCAATATCGAGTTTTACCAGGCGAACAAGTTTCTCTACACGCGCTTCAACTACTCGACCGGGGATGCCGCCGGGCAGAACATGGTCGGGCGGGCAACGTACGTTGCCTGTCAGTGGATTGTGCAGAACAACAGCAAAGTCGTGCGGTGGTTTCTGGAATCCAACTTTGCTACGGACAAGAAAGCTTCGCAGATCAACAGCATCATGACGCGCGGCAAGCGCGTCACGGCGGAAGCGACCATCCCCGGCGATCTGCTCCGGCAGGTGATGCGCACTTCTCCCGAAGCTCTCCACTACCATTTTCAGGTTCAGTCCATCGGCGGATTCCTGTCGGGCGTCAACAACAACGGCGCGCATTCGGCCAACGGCGTGACGGCGATGTTCATCGCCACCGGGCAGGATGTTGCCAATGTGGCCGAGTCCTCGGCGGGCATTCTCTACTGCGAGCGTACGCCGGATGATGCTCTTTATCTCTCCATCACGATTCCGTCGCTCATTGTCGCCACTTACGGCGGGGGAACGGGGCTGCCAACCCAGCGGGAGTGCCTGAAGTTGCTGGGCTGTGATGGGCCGGGTAAGGTCAACAAACTCGCCGAAATTGTGGCGGCGGTCGTCCTGGCCGGTGAGCTTTCGCTAGCCTCGGCCATCAGTTCGCACGACTGGGTATCGAGTCATGAACAGTATGGGCGCAACCGCTGAACCTTGCTAAGGTGCAGGTCCGGGCCGGTCGCCACGCGCTGTAGCGGCTGAATCTGTCTGGCACGGGTGGGCGCCGGCTCTGTGACCTGCCATTTTCCCTGAAACGACAGTCACCGCCTATGAGTGAATCACAACTGGCCGTGTTCCCGCCGGACGCCTCACCTGCTGCGCTGAGTTCGGCGCGGTTTGGATTGGCAGCGCACTTGGGAATTGAATTTGTGGAAGCCACACCAACCTACCTGCGGGCGCGCATGCCCGTGGATGAGCGGACGAAGCAGCCCTACGGCCTGCTGCACGGGGGTGCCTCTGTGGCGCTGGCCGAGACGATGGGCAGTGTCGCCTCGCATCTGGTGTCCCCGGAGCGGATGGTGGTTGGGCTGGAAATCAATGCCAATCACCTCCGTGCCGTGCGGGAAGGCTTTGTCTATGGGACGGTAACGGCCCTGCACATTGGGTCGAGTACCCATGTCTGGGACATCCGAATCCGGGATGAGGAAGGGCGGCTGGTGTGTGTCAGTCGCCTGACTGTCGCCGTGCTCAACCGTCCGTCCCCGCCGCCCGTGGTCTGAAATTACTGTCCCGAATCCCGTTGGTGACACGGTACACACCTTGCCGGGTGGCAGGGGTGGAGTGCCATGTCCCGGCCGGGCTTCGGTTGGGGTCTGACTGTATGCCCAAGAAAACCAAAGCTCAAAAACTGCGGGCGCAGCAGCGCCAAAGCAGTGGTGGACGCCAGGTGACGACTGGTGGCACAGGCACTTCCCCGGTGGGCCCCCGTATGGCCTGGGGACGTTATCTGGGGCTGCGTTTTTTGCTCCATGCCACGCCGGTTGAAGCCAATCACACCGGGGATGACGGCAACCAGGCCGGGGAGTCCTGTGCTGACGAACAACCGGCAGCGTCCGGGCTTCAGGACGTTGCCCTGCTGTGCATTGACGAACTCCGGGACGGCATCATCAAGGTGTTTTTTGAGCGTCTGCCGGTGGAAGAACTCGACCGGCGCATGCGCGAAGCCCCCTTCCCCTGGTTGCCGGCCGACCGGCTTCAGGCGGCGCGGGTGATTGCTTACGGGCAGCGCATCAATGACTACATTGGCAAAGCACCCCCGGACAACTTTGCCGACTTTCTGGCGCGGCTGGGTGAACTCCCGGAAGTGTCACTGCCGCCGGGCGTCTTTTTCTGTCCGGTGTCCGATGATCCCCTGCCCGGTGTCTATGCTGAGCAGATCAAAAAAAATGCCCTGGGTGGAGTGGATGCCTACTACATTTCGGACCGCGCCCAGCGCAAGCAGCTTGGCGCGCGCCATCCGCGCTACGCGCTGCCGCAGCACGTCCGCTACCGGACGGCCATGTTGGAGTCAGAGCGTCTGACCTGGCGGCCCGAAGGGTGGGACACGCCGGTGCGCGCCATTCCGCTTGAAGGCATCGAGGATGCCGTCGGGCTGGCGCTGACCCAGGACCTTGTCCGTGGAACGGTGTTTTCCATCGAGCGGCACATTGCCGATGCGGCCGTGCCCAATCCCTTCATCACTGATGCCGATGTTGAACAGGCGCTGCTGATGGCCCAAACGGCTGCCGCAGCCGGAGAAGACCCGCCGCTGGAGCATCCTTCCGCTTCCGTGGCTTTCATCCTGCAGGCAATTGACGAGGGACTGGCGCTGTGCCGGCAGATTCACCGGGAGAACGTCGAGCGTGAAATGGAAGCCGCCGTTGTCGTGCGCGCCTTTGATGGTTGTCTTCAGAACCTGCGCCGTCCGCGCGGGGTGACGCCGGGGCCGCGGGCGTATATTGAATACCTGGCACTGACCCTGCGCTAGCGCCGGGTCAGGCGCTGAACCGGTGTGGCGCAGACGGCAGGCTGTCGTCAAAAGTCGTTGACTTTGTGCGGGGTGGGCGGCACAACTCACCTGTGACCCGAAGGGCAAAGGTCGGGAAGGGAAGCGGAGGATCAGTATGAAACGTGAATCATACCTGCTGTCAAACGGGCGGAGCATTGTCTTTACGGACCGGAAGCTGTGGCTGACCCGCAATGGCGAGCTGTCCGACGTACTGAAGTCGCTGCTGGCAGTTGGTTTTGCGGTCGTGTCATTTGTGACGACCATGGCCGCGGCTGCAGGGCTGGCGCAACAGGTTTCCCTGCTGGGTGTGCTGTGTCTCATCGCCGGCAGTGCCGGGTTGTACACCACGTGGCTGTTTTTCCGGCAGGCGATGGGTGCCATTGCCGGGTTGCCTGAACTTGTGCTGGAGCGGTCGGGAGACCGGCTGACGGTGTTCGGCACCGACTATGACCTGTCCACAGCACGGTTCTTTGGCGCGTGGGGGGTGGTGGGCATCCGCCAGGGGGAGGTGGACATCCCGCTTCTGAAGGGTCTCGATGCAGATGAGGCCGACTCGTTGGCGGCGCACCTCAACGCGACGTTGCTGGGGGATGTGACCGGGTTGGCTACAGAGTCTGCTCTGGCGGCTGAGCCGCGTCTGCCGGCCCAGGCCTGAGAAATTCCACGTTGTCACCAGTCCAGGCGCCAGGCTGGACCCCGCGTGACGAGGACGTTGCGGCTGTGCCGGGTGGAAGCCGCATTCTGAGCCGGCCGTTCGGGCCGGTTTTTTCAACGGTGGCATTGCCAAAAGTAAGGTTTCTCACATAGCATCCAAGGCAACAGTGGCCAGAAGGCGGTTGTTGCCCACGGCTTGTGACATCCCACTTTTGGAGCACGGCGCAGGCCGTGCATGGCGCCGCAGGTTGTCAGTATGTCTCTCGAACACATCATTCAGGACTGGAAAGTGCGGCATCTGGAGCCTTCGCGCCCGGTCATTGTCGCCCCGGATACGTCGTTGGCGGAAACCATCACGGCCATGATGGCCGAACGGGCGGGTTATGCTTTCGTCTGTGAAAACGGCTCCCTGCTTGGCATCGTGACCGAACGTGATTACCTGCTCAAGGTGATAGGACTGGGCGTTGAGTACACAGCACCAGTCAAAGACTTCATGACGCCCAATCCGACGACCATCCGGGAAGATGCCACCATCGTCGAAGCGATGCGTCTGATGGACGCCGGGAACTACCGGCATCTGCCGGTGCTCGACGCTGAAGGTAGGATTCTGGGAGTGATCTCGACCCGCCACATCATCAGCTTTATCGTCGAGCACTTTCCCCGCGATGTGGTCAACCTTCCACCCAAACTCGACCAGAAGAGCCTGACCGTTGAAGGCGGTTAGGGCTGTGGCCGCTTGTGCCGGGGCAGCGCCAGCGGCCCGTCCTGGTCTCATCATTTACGCTCAAGATTTACGCTCAAGGCGGAGTAGATTCCGATGTCATCCACGGCCATTCTCGGCAATACTGAAGAAAAAGTTCAGGAAGTGACTTCCGTCACCGTTCGCTTTGCCGGCGATTCGGGGGATGGGATGCAGTTGACAGGAACCCAGTTCACCAACACGGCAGCGTTGCTCGGCAATGACATCAGCACGCTGCCGGATTTTCCGGCCGAAATTCGCGCGCCACAGGGCAGTCTCCCAGGGGTTTCCGGTTTTCAGGTCAACTTTTCGAGCATGGACATCCGTACGCCGGGGGATGAGCCGGACGTGCTGGTGGCCATGAATCCGGCGGCGCTGAAGGTCAACCTGCCGGATTTGCACGAAGGTGGAATTCTCATCGTCAACGAAAACGAGTTCATCAAGTCCAACCTTGACAAGGCCGGCTACACCTCGAACCCGCTGACGGATGGCTCTCTGAAGGGCTACCGGCTGATTTCGATTCCCATTACCGACCTGACCTACAACGCGCTGGCCGAGATGGAGATGACCAAGCGCAACAAGGAGCGGTGCAAGAACTTCTTTGCGCTGGGCATTGTGTTTGCCCTGTTTGACCGTCCGCTGGAGCCAACCTACCGGTGGATTGAGGAGAAGTTTGGGGCAAAGCCGGAAATTGCGGAAGCCAACCGGCGGGCCCTGAAGGCTGGCTTTGACTACGCTGACACCACCGAGATTTTCACGACGCACTACCGGGTGCGGAAAGCTAATCTGCCGCCAGGGAAGTACCGCAAAATTACCGGCAACGAGGCAACGGCGCTGGGGTTTGTCACGGCTTCTGAGCTGGCCGGACGACCGCTGTTTTACGGCAGCTATCCGATTACACCGGCTTCGGACATCCTGCACGAGCTGTCCCGGCTCAAGAATTTCGGCGTCAAGTCCTTTCAGGCCGAAGACGAAATCGCGGCCATGGGGGCGGCCATTGGCGCGGCCTTTGCCGGGCACATTGGGCTGACCGGAACCAGCGGGCCCGGAGTGTGTCTCAAAAGTGAAGCCATCGGTCTGGCGGTGATGACGGAGCTGCCGGTCGTGATCATCAACGTCCAGCGCGGTGGCCCTTCGACGGGTCTGCCGACCAAAACCGAACAGGCAGACCTGCTTCAGGCGCTGTACGGGCGGCACGGAGAGTGTCCCGTCGCGGCTGTGGCGCCGGCTTCACCGAGTGATTGTTTCACCATGGCAGTTGAGGCTGTCCGCCTGGCCGTCACCTTCATGACGCCGGTCTTTTATCTTTCGGACGGCTACATTGCCAACGGTGCCGAGCCGTGGCGGATTCCAGACCTTTCCGAACTGCCTGCCATTCGGGCCGTGCTGCGTCAGGACCCGACGGGTTTCCTGCCTTACGACCGGGATGAGCAAACGTTGGCGCGGCCCTGGGCGGTGCCAGGGACGCCGGGACTGGAACATCGCATCGGCGGTCTGGAGAAGCAGCATCGCACGGGCAATGTCAGCTACGACCCGGCCAACCATGACTTCATGGTGCGGCTGCGGGCGGAAAAAATTGCCCGGATTGCCAACTTCATTCCCGACCTGGCTGTGGAAGGCGACCCGGAAGGGGACTTGCTGGTGCTGGGGTGGGGCGGCACCTACGGGGCGATTGCCACTGCCACTGAGGAGTTGCGCCGTCAGGGCTACCGCGTGTCCAACGCCCACCTGCGCTATCTCAATCCCTTCCCGCGCAATCTGGGTGACGTGCTCAAGCGTTTCAAACGGGTGGCCGTTGCCGAACTCAACCTGGGACAGCTCAACCTGCTCATCCGGGGCACCTTTCTGGTGGACAGCGTGAGCATCAACAAGGTAGCCGGCAAACCGTTCAAAATCTCGGAACTCATCACGCGCTGCAAAGCCTTGCTGTGACGTGAGTCGTGACTTTACCGGCGGTGCATCCTCCGGCATCGCCTGTGCAGGGGCAGACCACTATGACCGAACCGCTCAAGATCGCTGGCGCATCGGAGACGCCACTCAACTTGCAACGTACGGACTTTATCTCCGATCAGGAAGTCCGCTGGTGTCCGGGCTGTGGCGACTACTCGATTCTCTTTCAGGTGCAGTCGGTTCTTCCCAAGCTCAACATTCCCCGCGAAAACCTGGTGTTTGTCTCAGGTATCGGCTGTTCGAGCCGGTTTCCGTACTACATGAACACCTACGGTTTCCACACCATTCATGGGCGCGCGCCCACGGTGGCCACTGGTATCAAGCTGGCGAACCCGGACCTTTCGGTGTGGGTCATCACGGGGGATGGCGACGGTCTCTCCATCGGCGGCAACCACTTCATCCATGTCATGCGGCGCAACCTGGATGTCAACATTCTGTTGTTCAACAACCGCATTTATGGATTGACGAAAGGTCAGTACTCGCCTACGTCAGAGTTTGGTAAAAAAACCAAGTCCAGTCCCATGGGAAATATCGAGCGGCCCATCAATCCGCTCTGTGTTGCCATTGCTTCCGAGGCTACATTTGTCGCCCGTTCGATAGACGTGGATACCAAGCACCTGGCGGCCACCATTGAGCGGGCAGCGCGGCACAGGGGCGTGTCCTTTGTGGAGATTTACCAGAACTGCAACATCTTCAACGATGGGGCCTACAAGCCCATCAGCGACAAGGAAGTGCGGGCGGACAACATGCTCTACCTGGAGCATGGCAAGCCGATGATTTTTGGCAAGGACCGCAACAAGGGCATCCGGCTCAACGGCATCCGGCCCGAAGTCGTCACCATTGGGGAACATGGCGTGACGGTGGACGATTTGCTCGTCCATGACGAAAACGCGGAAGACCCGACGCTGGCCTACCTGCTCACTCAGATGAATTACCCGGAATTTCCCGTGCCGATGGGTGTGTTCCGAAGCGTATCCAGACCCACGTTCGAGGAACTGACTCAGCAACAAATCGAGATGGCCATGGCGCGGGGGAAAGGCAATCTGGAGCGGCTGCTTCACAGCGGCGACACCTGGGTGGTCGAATAATCCGGCCGTTTTATCCCAACCGGGCAGGCTTCGTCTGAAGTCTGTCCGGTTTTTTCATTTCCGGCCGGAGCGGAAAAAGGCATTGCTTTGCCGGCCGGCTGCGTGAACGATGTGAAAACTTTGAAACACAGCCTGCCCTGACCGCCAGAGCCGTGTTGCGGGATTGATATGTCGGGTGTTCTCAGGGCAGTCCCGAACCTGTCATGCAATCTTTCGGCTATTTTGGACCGTTTGGTGGCGTCTATGCGCCGGAAACCCTTATGCCGGCGCTGGAAGAACTGGAAGCCGCTTTTCTGGCCGCGCAGTCTGATAATGTTTTTCAAGAGACGTTCCGGGACCTTGCAACCGGTTTTCTGGGGCGCCCGACACCGCTGTTTTACGCCCGGAATCTTTCCCGTGAACTGGGTATCGGGCTGTACTTCAAACGCGAAGACCTGCTGCACGGCGGTGCGCACAAGACCAACAACGCCCTTGGCCAGGCACTGCTGGCGAAGCAGATGGGCAAAACGCGCCTGATTGCCGAGACCGGCGCCGGGCAGCATGGTGTGGCCACGGCCATGGCCGGGGCGCTGCTGGGGCTGCGTACCGAAGTCTATATGGGCGAAGTGGATATGGCCCGGCAGCAGCCGAACGTCTTTCGCATGCAGGTGCTGGGGGCGACGGTTCATGCCGTCCGTACCGGCGGGCGTACGCTCAAGGACGCCATCAACGATGCCCTGCGGGACTGGATGACCAACGTCCGCACCACGCATTACGTGCTGGGAACGGCCGCCGGGCCGCATCCCTTTCCAACCATGGTCAAGTACTTCCAGCGGGTCATTGGCGATGAGGCCCGGGCGCAGATGCTGGAACAAACCGGCCGTCTGCCGGATGTCGTCGTGGCCTGTGTCGGTGGCGGCTCGAATGCCATCGGGATGTTCACGGCCTTTCTGGAGGATGCGGAGGTGCAACTCGTGGGGGTCGAGCCGGGGGGGCGGGGGCTGGATACGGATGCCCACGGGGCCGTTCTGGCCCGGGGGACACCCGGCACGCTGCACGGCATGCGCAGTTACGTGCTTCAGGACGGAGACGGCCAGATTTATGAAACCCACAGTATCTCGGCCGGGCTGGACTATCCTTCCGTCGGGCCCGAGCATGCCTATCTGAAAAGTATCGGGCGGGTGCAGTACGACGTGGCCACCGACGACGAAGCCATCGCCGCCTTTCACCATCTGTCACGGTGTGAAGGGATCATTCCGGCGCTGGAGCCGGCCCATGCCGTTGCCTGGGTACGGCGTCAGGCGCGTCACTATCCGCCGGGGACAACCATCCTGCTCAACCTCTGCGGGCGCGGCGACAAGGACCTGCAAACCGTGATGCAGTATGCCGCCGGGGGAAGCGCCTGACGGGCGCGGGGGTGTACGGGCCAATCTCAACGCTCCCGGAAGGGACATGGGAGAGGCGATGAGCAACGTATCTGTTCCGAAGCCGGTGGCCGCTCCTGTCGTCGAGTTGCGTGGGGTCGGTCTGGTACGGGCCGGGGTGCCGGTGCTTGACGGCATTGATCTGGCGGTGGCGTCGGGGGAGGTGTTCATGCTGCTCGGCGCTTCGGGGAGCGGAAAGACCTCGCTGCTCAAGCTCGTCAACCGCCTGCTTGAGCCAACCTCCGGCGAGGTGCGGGTGGCCGGGCAGGCGGTAACGGCGTGGGAGGTCATCCAACTGCGCCGTCGGATGGGGTATGTCATGCAGGATGCGGGGCTGTTTCCGCACCTGACGGTGGAGCGCAATGTCGGGCTGCTGCTGGAGTTGTCCGGTTGGACGCCGGAGCGGCGACGGGCGCGGGTGGTGGAACTGCTGGACAGCGTCGGTTTGCCGGCCGGGACGTATGCCGGCCGGTTTCCGTCCGAACTGTCGGGCGGCGAGCGGCAGCGGGTGGGGCTGGCGCGGGCGCTGGCGCTCGATCCTGACCTTCTGCTGCTGGATGAGCCGTTTGGGGCGCTCGATCCGGTTGTGCGTTCCCGGCTGCAACAGGAGTTTGCGGAACTGGTCGCCCGGCTGGGAAAAACGGCGTTGTTCGTCACCCACGATCTACGGGAGGCGCTGCGGGTGGGGACGCGCATCGGGCTGCTGGTCGGCGGGCGGCTGGTGGCGGATGCGCCGCCAGAGACCTTTCTGAAGCTGGACTGCCCGGCGGTGCGCGAATACGTACAGGCGGCGCGCTTCTGAAGCCGGGTGGGTTGTCCATCACACGCATGACGTGGCTACAGTTCATTCTGGAAGAGCGGGCCATCTGGTTGGCCGCCTGGCGGGAGCACGTGCTGCTCGTTCTGGTGGCGACGGTGCTGGCGCTGGCCGTCGGGCTGCCGCTGGGGATTGCGGCGGCCTATCTGCCGCGTGTGCGGGGGGTGGTGTTTGCCGTGGTCAATGCCGTGCAGACGGTGCCGAGCCTGGCCCTGTTTGGGCTGCTGCTGCCGTTGCCGTGGCTGGGCGGTATCGGTGCGCGCACGGCGATTGTGGCCCTGACGCTGTACGCGCTGCTGCCCATCGTACGCAACACGGCCACGGGGATTCTGGGAATTGAACCAAGCGTACGGGAGGCGGCTGCAGCCCTTGGGCTGACGCCGTGGCAGCGGCTGCGCTACGTGGAGTTGCCGCTGGCGACGAACGTCATTCTGGCCGGGGTACGGGTGTCCGTCGTGCTGTCGGTCGGCACGGCCACGATTGCGGCGGCCATTGGAGCTGGTGGGTTGGGGACGCTCATTTTTCGCGGGCTGCGGCAAAACGACAACCGCCTGCTGGTGGTCGGCGGGGCCCTGGCGGCGCTGCTGGCGCTGCTGGTGGATGTCATCTTTGCGGCTTTCGAGCGCCATGCACCGCGGGCGGCTCCACGTCTGGTACGGGTCCGCCGTCTGGCGGCGGCGGCTGGACTGGTCGTGCTGTTGCTACCGGTGCTGTGGAGTTACCGGGTAGGCGCCGGGCCGGTGACGCCGGTGGGACGGCCGGTGGTCGTCGGCTCAAAGGACTTCACCGAGTCGGTCATTCTGGCGGAAGTGCTGGCGCAGGCGCTGGAGGCGCGGGGGGTGGCTGTGGAGCGCCGGTATGAGCTGGGTGGCAACCTGGCGCATACGTCCCTGCTGGCAGGGGCGGTGGATGTCTATCCCGAATACACCGGCACGGCCTGGACGGCCATTCTGGGGCAACGTCCGCTGACCGATCCACAGCGCGTCTATACGGAAGTCCGGCAGACGTATGCCGCGCGTTTTGGGTTGGTGGTCGGGCCGCCACTGGGCTTTCGCAATGACTTTGCCATTCTCGTCCGTCGCCAGACGGCCGTGGAGTACGGTCTGCGGACCATTTCTGATGCGGCGCGGGCGCCGCTGCGGTGGCGGGCCGGCTTTGGGCAGGATTTTATGTCGCGCGCTGATGGGTACGCGGGGTTTTGTGCAACGTATGGCTTTGATTTTCAGTCGCCGCGGGAAATGGACCTCGCGCTGACCTACCGGGCGCTGGCGGCCGGCGAGCTGGACATCATTGCCGGCAATGCAACGGATGGCCTCATCGCGGCGCTTGATCTGGTCGCACTGGAAGATGACCGGCACTATTTTCCGCCCTACCAGGCCGTCTATGTCGTACGTCAGGCGGCATGGTCCGAAGTGCCAGCGCTTGCCGAAGTGGTGTCGTCGTTGGCGGGGGCCATTTCGACGACAACGATGCAGCGGATGAACTACGCCGTGGATGGTGAAAAACGCACGCCACGTGAAGTTGCGGCTGATTTCTGGGCAGCTTATCGGAAGAATGCGTCTGCTTCAACCGGCGGCTGCCCGCTTTTGGGGATGCTGAGATCACCAGTCCCAAACAATAAAGGAACTCAGCTAAACATAACTTGCAACCGGTCAGAGCAATGATCAAAAGTCCGTTACGCTATCCCGGCGGAAAGTCACGCGCGGTACAGCGCCTGCTCACTCTTGTTCCAGAGACATTTGATGAATATCGCGAACCATTTGTTGGCGGAGGATCTTTCTTTGTTTATTTGAGACAAAAACATCCCGAAGTCAGCATGTGGATCAATGATCTCAATACTGAACTATTCTGTTTCTGGAAGTGCGCTCAGGAAGACTCTGTGAAATTGGCGGATGAGATTATGAGGTTAAAGCTGGAGAGAGCAGACGGTAGAGAATTGTTTCATGATTTGCTTAGTATGGACACGTCGAAAATAAATGACTTTGAGCGGGTAGTAAGGTTTTTTGTTCTTAACCGGATTACGTTTTCCGGGGTGGCAGAAGCGGGAGGTTATTCGGAAGGAGCATTCGTTGGAAGATTTACCAAGTCTTCAATAGAAAGGGTTGCTTGGCTCGGAAAAATCCTGGAAGGCATCAGGATTACGAATATGGACTATAAGGAGTTGTTGAAAGACGGCGACAGCACGGTATTTACCGAAAAAACGCCGTAAAGCTCTGCACTTTAGGGCAGGGATATAAGGCGCACGCTGTTTTATCAAGCCAAACCTGTGATAAAATAGCAGTATGAGAGTCATGGAAGCCAAGCTACTCAACGGGACAGCAGAGCAGTATCAGGCTCTGGATGAAGCCATCCGTACCGCACAGTTTGTCAGAAACAAATGTGTGCGGTACTGGATGGACAACAAGAGTGTAAACAAAGCTGTTCTCTATGCCCACTGCAAAGACCTGGCCAAAGAGTTTGACTTTGCCAGGAAGTTAAACTCAGCGGCAAGGCAGGCAAGTGCAGAGCGAGCTTGGGCTTCCATTTCCCGGTTCCATACCAACTGCAGAAACAAGGCGGTCAAGAAAGGGTATCCCAAGTTCAAGAAGCATTGCCGTTCTGTGGAATACAAGGTATCTGGCTGGAAGCTGTCAGGAGATGGAATGTCTATCACCTTCACTGATGGCTTCAATGCTGGCTCGTTTGCTCTGTACTGCAATGGTGAAGCAAGACGGTTGATTCTTGAATCCAAAATCAATCGGGTGCGGGTGATACGCAGGGCAGATGGATACTATGCCCAGTTCTGCTTGGATGTGGAGCGCAAAGAGCGGGGAGCATACACAGGCAATGTGATTGGCATTGACTTGGGCTTGAAGGCTTTCTACACCGACCAGAACGGCAACCCTGTACAGTATCCTAAGTTTTTGAGGCGTAGTGAAAGGAGGTTAAAGCAACACCAGCGCAGATTAAGTCGGAAGTTCAAGAAGAGGGCAAAATCCCAATCTAAGAACTACCACAAGCAAAGAAAGCGACTAGGCAAAGTGCATCTGAAAGTCCAACGCCAGCGTAAAGACTGGGCAATTAAGCAGGCACGGTGCGTGGTGGCATCTCACGATGTCGTGGCGTATGAAGACTTGCAGGTGAAGAACCTGGTCAAAAATCATCATCTTGCCAAATCCATTCATGATGCTGGCTGGTCTCAATTCACTGCGTGGCTGGACTACTACGGCAAGGTGTGGGACAAGGCAGTCGTCAGCGTACCGCCGCAGTACACCACACAGGACTGTAGTAACTGTGGCATTATGGTAGTAAAAACCCTATCCACCAGAACCCATAGTTGTCCTCAATGTGGATTTGAATCAGACAGAGACCAGAATGCGGCTTTGAACATCCTCAAGAAGGGACTAAGCATCTTGGGAATGGAGTGGCAAAACAGTACCTTTGGGCAAAAGGGAACTGCCTCGACAGAGGGAACGCTTGGGGAGAGATGCACCGCTGCTTTAGAGGGGCAACCTGATGAAGTAAGTGCGCTCGCAGAACCAGGAACAAGAATCCCCTGCCTTTAGGCAGGGGAGTATGTCAAAAGCAGGGAAAAGCCGAGAAGGGAGCCGAGCTGTTTATCTCCAATTATCTACTCTCTACGAATGACGACATGCGCGTGCAGTGCAATAAGTACATCCAGCCTGCGTTGTGGCGATAGCGGCGTGTCCTTGCTTTATCAAACCGGTTTGCCGGTTGCACGGGTCATCTTATTGCGCGAATTTTCCCGGACACACAGCAACGCTTGTCATCACGCTGATCTTGCTCGTTGCATCCGTTACCGCAGCGCCGTCTCACGCTCCAGCAGCATGTGAGCGCAGGACGACCACACAGTGCCCTTATCAGCAACCCCAATCCTTGAAGAATGGTTCGCAGGACAAGTACAGGTCAGGGAAAGATGGGGGGGCACGTCACCGCCGAGACCCTTGGCGGTAGAGAATAACGACGACTTCACGCCCGCCGAAGGCTGTCTCGGCCACGGCCATTGCCGCAAACCGGAATCCTTCACGCCCGGCTTCCGCGAGTTCCTTCTGCATGGTCGAGGTTCGGCTGGTCGCCAGCAGTTTGTATTCCAGCGGCGCGTCGGCGGTGGAGGAACGCTCCAGAATGACCACCACTTCCCGGCCGCCGAACGCCGTCTCAAAGATGGTTTTGCCACGAACGTAAAATCCGCGTCGTCCGGCCTGCTGGAGTTCCTTCTGCATGGTTGAAGTCCGGTTGGTGGCCAGCAGTTTGTACTCGAATTCGGTTCCCAGCGGGGCCGTACGCGACATGATGACGACGCATTCGTTGCCGCCAAAGGCAGTCTCCCCGCCCATGACGCCCTCGAAACGAAAACCCTCCCGGGCCGCTTCATTCATCTCCCGTTCCATCGTCGAGGTTTTTGACGTGGCCAGGAGGCGGTATTCAATGTTTTGGTCAGAAGCCGCCGCGTGTTCCGGGTTCCGTGTCGTTTGCGCCCAAGCCGGGGTGGTGATGCTCAGACTGAAAAACAACAACAGACCAAGCAGTGATTTGACAGGCACAGGGTATGCTCTCCGGGAATTGTGAATATGAGTGTGGTTGATCGTCTGGATAAGATGCCGACCGTTCGGGGTCAAGCCCAAAATTGAAAGGGCGTGGGCAAAAAACATCCCACGTTGCCTTTCGGGCTGAAGCGTCCAGGGGGTTGTCGCAAACGACAGAAAACCGGCTCAGGTTTCACCGGTGGTTTTGGCCGGTTGTTCCGTGGGGTCGGCCTTGTCTCTGGCGGGCGACCGGTCGCGCCAGACCCGCCCCAGGGCTTTCCACCGGCCGGCAAGGCCGTGCCAGAAACGGGTGGCGGCGAGGTCGTCAAAGATGGAATAGGCCACCGGCGTGACCAGCAGCGTCAGCAGCAGGGAGAGACTCTGTCCGCCAATGACCACCAAGGCAATCGAGCGCCGTTCTTCCGCCCCCGGCCCCGTGCCGATGGCCAGCGGAAGCATCCCGGCCACCAACGCCAGGGTCGTCATCAGGATGGGACGCAGCCGGTTCTGATTCGCCTGCACAATCGCCGTCTGACGTTCCAACCCCTGCGCCCGAAGCACATTCATCTGGTCAATCTGCAGGATGGAGTTTTTCTTGACGACGCCAAACAACACCAGAATCCCCAGCGCCGAATACAGGTTGAGCGTGTCGTTGGTCAGCCACAGGGAGAGCAGGGCAAAGGGCGCCGACAGCGGCAGACTCAACAGAATCGTGACCGGATGGATGAGGCTCTCAAACTGGGAAGCCAGAATCATGTACATAAACACCACCGAGAGCAGAAAGGCAAAGATGAACTCGGTGAAGGTGCGTTCGAGTTCGCGCCCACGCCCTGAAACCGCATAGGTGTAAGCTGTGGGCAAGTTCATCTCTGCAACGGCTTTCTTGAGTGCCTCCAGCCGGTCGGCAAGGGCATAGCCCGGGCCGACGCCGCCCCGCAGCGATACCTGCCGCTGCCGGTCCAGACGGTCAATGCGTGACGGGCTGGTTTCCTCCGTAATCGTGACCAGGTTGCTCAGGGGAACAAGTCCGCCCCGCGATGAGGGCACGTACAGGCGCAGGATGGCTTCCCGGTCGTTGCGCTGGCCGTTGACCAGCCGGATTTGCACGTCGTAATCCTCGTTGAGCGCCACATCCCGGTAGCGGGAAACCCGGTCATCGCCCCCGACCATGAGCCGCAGACTCGTGGCAATGTCGGCTGTCTCCACGCCCAGGTCAGCCGCCCGCTGGCGGTCAATCACCACGCGCAGTTCCGGCTTGTCCAGCTTCAGCGTCGTGTCGGTATCCACGATGCCTCCCAACTGTATGGCTTTTTCCCGGAGCTGTTCGCCATAGCGCGCCAGCGCCACCAGATCGGGGCCACGCAGGACGAAATCAATCTCAAAGTTTCCGCCGCCGATATTGAATGAGGTGGCATTGCGCAGGCTGACGCGAAAGGGGGCGTACTTGCGCATTTTGGCGCGCAGGGTCTGCATCAGCTCGCGCTGCGTGAAGTTGCCTTTGAAGGCATCGAGCGGGCGTCCCCGCCAGGTTTCCCGCCACAGGCGCGTCAGGGAAAAGGTCCGCACGTCATGTGGCACCATGCGGACGTACAGGTTGCCTTGGTTCACCCCGCCCAGAAACGAGCCGCCAGCCGTGGCCAGCACCAGTGCCACGCCCGGCGTCGTCCGCACGTCCTGTTCGATGGCGCGCATGGTCTCATCCATGGCCGCCAGACTCGTGCCTTCCGGGCCGTTCACGTTCATTTCAAACTCCGACTCATCCACATTCGACGGCGTGTATTCCTGCCGGACAGCCTGGTACAGCGGCACCCCGGAAGCCATGACGAGCAGGGCCAGCAGGGAAACTGCCATGCGATGCCGCAGGGAGAGCCGCAGCAGCGCCAGGTAGGCGCGCTCGATAAGGCCGTAGAAACCGCGTCGGGAGGCCGCCGGCCGGTGCGCCGAGCCGTGCTGGGCCGCCGCGTCCGCCGCCCGGAGCAGCCGTGAACTCATCATCGGCGTCAGGGTGAAGGACACCAGCAGCGAAACGAGAATGGCAACGGCCGCCGTCAGGCCGAACTGATACAGGAAGCGGCCCGAAATCGAGGACATAAACGACACCGGCAGGAAGATGACGACCAGTGAAAGCGTGGTGGCCAGCACGGCCAGTCCAATCTCGGCCGTCGCTTCCCGGGCCGCAGCCATTGGCGGCAGTCCCTTTTCCTCGATGAAGCGAAAGATGTTTTCCAGTACCACGATGGCATCGTCAATGACGACCCCGACCATGAGCACCAGCGCCAGCATTGTGACGCCGTTGAGGGTAAAGCCCAGCGCCCACATCATGCCGTAGGTTGAAATCACCGAAGCCGGAATGGCGACGCCGGCGATGATGGTCGAGCGCCACGAACGCATAAAGAGCAGCACGGCCAGACAGGCCAGCAGACTGCCCAGCACCAGGTGGGTCTGAATCTCGTGCAGCGCCGCTTCGATATACCGTGACTGATCGCGGATGATTTCCAGCCGGACATCCCCCGGAAGCTGCCCCGCCACACGCTCCAGTTCCTGCTTGACGTTGTTGATGACCTCGACCGTGTTGGCGCCGGACTGTCGCCGGATGTCGAGCGTGACGGTCGGCGTGCCATTCAGCCGCGCCAGTGACCGCGGTTCCTTCGTTCCGTCTTCGACGTAGCCGATGTCGTGAACGTAGATGGGCCGGCCGTTGAGCAGGGCCACGGTCAGGTTCTCGAAGTCGCGCGGGTCGGTGTAGCGCCCCAGCGTGCGGAGCGTCATTTCGCGTTTGCCGGCATCCACATTGCCGCCGGGAATGTCCGCGTTCTGGCGCTGGATGGCCTGGCGCACCTGGGTGATGGGAATCCGGTAGGCGGCGAGACGTTCCGGTTCAACCCAGACGTTGATGGCGCGGTTGAGACCACCAATGATGCGGACCTCCCCGACGCCCCCGGCGCGTTCGAGGCGGATTTTCACGATTTTGTCCGCCAGTTCGGTCAGTTCCCGAAGCGGACGGTCAGCCGACAGGGCAATGGAGAGCACCGGTGTGCTGTCGTTGTCGAACTTCTGCACCACGGGCGGCAGGGCATCCACGGGCAGGTCGCGCAGAACGGCATTGATCCGGTCCCGCACATCCTGCGTCGCGGTTTCGATGTCCCGGTTGAGCTTGAACGTCACCAGCACCAGTGAGATACCGGGGCCGGAAACCGACCGGAGCTGGTCAATACCGTCCACCGTGTTGACGGCCTCTTCAATCCTCTGTGAAATCTCGGTTTCGACTTCTTCCGGCGAAGCGCCAGGCAGCGCCGTGCGGATAGTGACGGTCGGCAGGTCAACCGAAGGAAAGCGGTCCACACCGAGCCGGAAGTAGCCGGCCAGCCCGACAACGACCAGCGACAGGATGAGCATGGCCGCAAAAACCGGGCGGCGAATACAGATTTCGGCAAGTTTCTGCATGATGTTTCGTCCAGAAGCGCCTGTTCCGGGAAGCCGGGGCGCCAGTTCAGTCCGCGATAACGACCGGGTGTCCGGTTTGCAGGTTGCCCGGATCGAGGATGACCTCATCGCCGACCTGCACGCCCTTCACGATTTCGACCCATTCCGCCGTCCGGCGTCCGAGCGTGACCGGTCGTTCCAGCGCCTTGCCGTCCCGGATGGTCAGTACCTTGTCAATCCCGGCAAAGGTCACGATGGCGCGCGGAGAAACGGTCACGGCCGTTTCGCGGTCGTTGGTGACGATCTCGGCCCGGGCAAAGGACCCCGGCTTGAGGGACCCGTCGTGGCTGACTTCCGCTTCGATGATGAGAATCCGGTTCTGCTCCAGCAGCGCCGGACTCAACCGTTTGACGATGCCGGTGTAGGCTTTGTCACTGCCTTCGACGGTGACGCGCACCTTCTGGTTGGGTTTGATCTGATAGGCTTCACGTTCAGGAATTTCGACCCGCAGCCGCAGGGGATTGAGTTTGAGAATGGTGGCCACGGGCGAGCCGGCGGCCAGAAACTCCCCGATGTTGCCAAGGCGTTCCTGCACGACCCCGCCAAAGGGGGCCAGCACGGCGGTGTCATCCAACTGCTGCTGGGCGATGGCCAGTTCCGACCGCCGCTGGGCCAGGATGCCCAGCCGGTTGTTGATTTCCTCCAGCGCGTCCTGGTAGCGGCTGAGCGCGACCTTGTAGGCCGCATCGGCGGCGTCGAACTGTGACCGCGAGATGATGCCCTGATCGAGCAGCGCGTGGAAGCGGTCGCGCTCCACCTGCGCCTGTTCGAGAACGGCCCTGGCCTGGCGGACCAGGCCGGTCTGCTCCGGGTCAACCCGGTCACTGCTGCCCTCGGCCGGCAGCCCCAACCGGGCGCGGGCCTGGGCGAGCGCCGCCGCCGCCTGCTGGACGCGGAGACGGTAATCGTCGGGTTCGATCTGGGCCACAAGCTGCCCCGGTCGGACGGTGGTTCCCAGATCAACGGGAATGGACTGGAGCCGTCCGGGAACCTTGACGCGCAGGGTGGCCTGCTCCAGGGGGGCCAGCGTGCCCAGCGCCGTGACAACATGTTCGACCTGTGTTCTGGTTACTGGCGTCGTTTTGACGCGCCGGACTTCAGGTGTCGGACTCGCGTCGCCCCGGGCCGCCCGGGCCAGATCACGCTGGCAGGCCAGATTGCCGGCGACGCCGAACAGCACGGCAACGGAGAACATCCCCATGCCGAGCCTGTGTGCGATGGTGGTAGTCATGTCGGTTGGCCTCATGGCCGGTTGGGCGTGCAGACGGTACAACGCCGCCGTTTCGTCTGCCGCCGGGATGATAAACGCAAAGTATCCCGGTGAAACGCCACAGGAAACTACAGGTTCATTTCAATGTTGAAGAACCGCCGATACACGCCAAAGAACGTCCCAAACTGGGGCGCGCCCGTGTTGGCAAACACGTTGCGCGGGTTGAAGTGATTGGTCAGGTTGAAGATGTTGACCGTGACGTTGACGGCTTCGGTGTCAATTTTCCGCCCGAATGCGCCCCGGCGCACCCACTGCGGCAGGCGAATCTTCTTTGTCACGGCCAGATCAACGGCCATAAACCGTGGGTAGCGGGTTGTGTCGGCATTGCGGCGGCCGATGAAGTTCTGGGCTTCGTCCACGACGCTGTAGGGAAAGCCGTCCCGCCACTCGAAGATGGGCGCCAGCGTCAGGTCGCCCGGCAGGGCAAAGACGCCGCGCGCAAAAAACCGGTTGGGCGCGTCAATCGGTGCATTGCCAAACTGGTTCGGACGCAGCACCGGGTTTGGCGTGTCGCCGAAGTACGAAATGAAGTCGTTGAGTTCGGCGCGGGCCCGGCTGCGTACGTAGGAAACAACAAACGTGTGACGTGGCGTGAGCTTGACATCGGCCGTGACTTCAAAGGCGCGGTAGCTGGCGCGTCCGGTGTTGAACATCTGGATGGCATCGGCTGACGGCTCCACATAGAAATCCCGGAACGTACGGCTGTCGAGATAGGCCAGCTTGAGCAGCGCGCGCGGATGGAGTTTGCGCGCCAGTTCAAACCGGAAGGAGCGGTTGTAGGGCACGTCATACCGACCGTCCGGGCGTGCCAGGGCGAGCGTCAACGGGCGCGCCGGGCCGGGTGTTGTGCCATCCGGCGCAAAGCCGGTGCTGACCGGACGTGGCATCTGGCGGAACGCCAGCGCGTTGAGCAGGATTTTGTCATAGAACAGCCCGAATCCGGCGCGCAGAATGGTGTTTTGCTCTTTGCCGGGCGCATAGGAAAGGGCAATGCGTGGCGCCACGTTGAGCTGGGCCGCTGCCTGTTGCCATTCCAGCCGGAGCCCGTAATCGAGTTGCAGGTTGGGGCGGATGAGCCACTGATCCTGGGCGTAGCCGGCGACTTCGACGTTGCTGGCCGCCAGGTTGCCGGGATTGGCGTACACGATGCGTTCGGCCAGCGTTCCGTCGGCGCGCCGGATTTCAACCGGACGGTTGAGCACCCAGCCCCGGTTGCGGGCGGCGCTGCCGTCCACGCCGAACTTGATCTGGTGCCAGCCCCCGGCCTCGAAAGACGCCAGTGCCGTGGAGAACTGGAGCTGGTAGCGTTCCGTCGTGCGTTCCGTCTGACTGAAAAAGTTGCCGGTGCGCCCAAAGGGCGTGATGGCAAAGGGCGCGTCCCCCTTGCCGAAGACGCCGGCGCCAATGCGCTTGTAGCTGAAGCGCGTCTCACTGAACGAGCCGGCCGCGGTGGCGAAGCGGTGGATGCCGGCCAGGGTGACATCGCGGGTGCGCCGATTCGCCGAAGCCGGCACGGGGTTGAAAAAATCCAGATCAACATTGCGCAGCCGCTGCCAGGCCAGATTGACCGTCGCGGTCAGGCTCTGGCGGGGCGACAGAATGACATCGAACTGGCTGAAACTCCGCGCGGCATACTTGCGGATTTCGTTGTCCGGGCTGGCCAGTCCGCGCACGATGGCTTTGTCCACAATGCCTTCGAGCGCCTGGGCCAGAAACACCCGGTCGCGGATGAGTGGACCCGTGATGGTGGCGCGGGGGGAGACGTTGGCCAGACCGAAGATTTTGCCGTAGCGCGCGCGGACGGACGGGAAAAAGTCATAGAGGCTGTACTTCCACTGCTGGCCGCCGGGCTTGGTTTCCAGTCGTTTGACGCCGCTGGTGAACTTGCCATATTCCGGCAGGTAGGGATTGGTGAAGATTTCCGCCCGTTGGAGGGCTTCCAGCGGGATTTCGACCTGGAACCGTCCGGTGGCCGGGTCGTTGCTGAGGCTGCCGTTGACCAGAATGGCCGCCTGGTCTTCACGCGCGCCTTTGATGCTCGTGCGGCCGTCGTTGGAGCGGATGACGTTCGGCACCGGGGGAAAGGCCGTCAGGATGTCGCGTCCGCGGGCGGGCAGGATGCGAATCTCGGCCGGCGTCAGGCTGGTGGTTGCCGTGGCCCCCCGGGCAATGAGTGGAGCTTCCTCGTCGCCGCGTACTTCGACGATGTCGCCAGTGGCAGGGCTGAGTTCAATGGGCTGTTCGAGGAAAGCGCCCGGTGCGACGGTGTAGTTTTCGTCAGTGAGAAGCGTGTAGCCGGTGGCCGTGACGGTGAGCCGGTAGTCTCCGCCAGGGGCCTCGGTAAACACGGCCTTGCCGTTGGCATCGGTGACTTTGGTCAGCACGGGCGCGGTTGGCGAGCCGGATTTTGGCGTCAGCGTGATGGTGGCCCCCGCCAGGGGTTTCCGCGTTGTGCTGTCCGTGATGACGAATGCCACGACACTCGTCTGCTGTTGTGCCGCCGTTCCGGTCGCTGTCCCAAAGAACAGGGTGGCGCTGATTGTCCACAGAAGCACACCAACGAACCAAAGTTTGTTTGCGAACCAAAGTTTGTTCGCCACGCCGGCGTCGCCCTCCTTTCTGGCAACTGGACGTGTACAACTTTGCCCGGCCGGGTACGTCTGTGACTGTTCAGACACACACTGCGCCGGAAGATGCCGCGTCAACGCCTTTTTCCGCACAAACAACAAGCTTAAATGAAGACTTTTCAAGGTTTGCAGATTTTTTTGTGCAGATGCGAAAAAAAAATCTTGACACAATGCGTTATCGGGGGCTAGTCTGGGAGCAGCCTACGGGGCTGTATTTCTGATGAACAGGAGTTGATTGTTGCCATGACACAACCGAAGCCAAAAGCGACCGAGACCTCTGACCGCCAACCTGCCCTGGCTGACCCACTGACGCTGGCTATGCAGTCTTCAACCGAGGCCATGCTGGACATGGCGAAAGCTTCCCGGGCGTTGACATTTGCCTCGTTGCGGGCTGGATTGTCGGTGCAGGAGGAAGCGATGAAGTCAGCCACGGTGGCTTTGACCGGGATGGAGCGGGCGACCATAGCCGCCGGTGAGGCGGCCCGTGAAATTGCGATGGCGGGGATGGACGCCACCCGTGCCACCCTTGAACAGTGGAATGTGCTGGTCAGTGAAGGGCTGCGGAAGCAGATGGAGTTGATGGCCTTTCCGGTCAGCCAGTCTGTCAAGTAAACTCGCCAAAACGTTCACCGGCGGGAGCGGCGTGTTCGGCGCCGGCTCTTTCCTGACCCGTCAGCGCCTGTCGGGCACTGACGGGTTGCCCGCTTCGCAGGACAGCCGGCTTTTGCCGGAAAGGAAGATTATCACCCGACGACAGGACAAACGAAACGATGGCCAGGGCGCAAGCCGAAGCAAAATCCAACCGGGGCACCAAGCCGAACCCGTCCGCCAAGCCGTTTCCGCAGGTGTTATATGAAACGGTGACACGAACTTCCTCTGCGCAGTGGGACAGGCTGTTGCGGCATCCCTGGTTTTTGCGCCCGGTGTCGCTTTACCTTCAGGGCGTCCTGACGCTGGTTGAGCGCAGCCGCATGGTGGTTGGATTTGGGCTGCGGCTGATGAACGTGCCGACGCGGGAAGAGATCGCCGCGCTTGACCGCAAGCTGGACAGCGTTCAGGAGCAGCTCGACGAGCTGACCGCGCACCTGGTGCGGAGCGAACCGGCGGCCAAAGTGACCAGACCGGCGGCGGCGCGCAAGCCCACAGCCCGCCGGACGACCACCACCCGCCGCCGGACAGCACGGGCGGCGTCCCCGAAATCTGCTCCAGAGGCGGCACCGGAGGCGGCGGCTTCCGATGCGGTGGAAACTTCCTGACCTTGTTGCCTTTGAGTGAATTTCTCGAACAGTGGCAGTGGCGGCTCGACGGCTGGTGGCTGCGCCAGACCGAACGCCAGCCGTGGGTTGGTTGGTCGGGCTGGCACGTGAACCGGTGGCTGGATTGGATGTCCTGGACCGGTGCGGCCCAGCCGTGGCATCCCTTTGCCATCGCCCAGGAAACGCGCTGCCAGATGCAGTTGGCGGCTGTGCGGTCCGTGGCACCGCCGGTGGCCACAACGCCCTGCCTGGTGACGCCGCTCGTTGGGCCGACGCAGTTGCGCCACTATGCGCCGGTTCAGAACGGCCGCCGGACTTCGGCGCTACCGGTGCTGATTGTCAACTCGCTCATCAACCGGCACTACATCTTTGACCTCTACGCCGGGCGGAGTCTCGTGGCGTTTCTGGCGGGGCAGGGACACCAGGTGTTTGTTCTTGACTGGGGAACGCCCGGCAGGGACGAATCCCGGTGGCGTCTGGAAGATGTGCTGGAGGGCGTCATCGGACGCGCGGTTGAGGCGGTCCTGTCTCAAACCGGTGCTGCCCAGGTGCATCTGCTGGGATACTCCATGGGGGGCGTGTTGGCAACGACCTACACGGCGCTCCATCCGGCGCCGGTGCGAAGTCTCATCCTGCTGGGGACGCCGGCGGATTTCGTCCGTGACACGCCGTTGCGGACGTGGCTGGCCGACCCGGCTTTCGACCCGCAGTGCGTGGTGGCCGTTTTTGGCAACCTGCCAGGCTGGCTGGTCAGTGCTTCCTTTCGCGGCATCAAGCCCATAACCTACACCACCAAGCCCTGGCTGATGTGGCTGGATACAGCCGAGCGGGATACACATCTGGCGACGGAAGTCTGGCTGGCGGATGCCGTTCCCCTGCCGGGACAGTTCTATGCTGATTTTGTCACGACCTACTACCGCGCCAACGCCCTGTGGGAAGGCACGTTGACCATCCAGGGGCAGCGCGCGGCCCTGGCGCAACTGGACTGTCCGGTGCTCAACATCATCGGTCTTCTGGATCAGATTGTGAATCCGGCCAGCGCCGCCGCGTTGGGAGAACAGCTTTCACCGGCCCGCTACCGGGAATGCAGGGTACGGCTGGGCCACCTGGCGTTAGCTGTTGGGCGCGGAGCGCTGACGACCGTGTGGCCGACCATTGACCGGTGGCTGGCTTCCCACGCGCACGTGTGACAGCCTTGGACTCGTGGCTGTGTGTCTGGCGAGACCGCCGGGCTTGACAGCCCCCTCCGGGAAGCGTTTGCTTGGCAGTAGAACCCTGAACCAACCGGACGTGTCCGGTTTTACCTGCCAGAAGCCCTATGAAAAAGCCCCGTTACCGCCTTCAGCCCGTTCTGGAAGTACGCGAGCAGGTCAAGAAAGAGGCAGCGCAGCGTCTGGCAACGGCCCGCCAGGCGCTGGCGGAGGCCGAAGCCGAGCTGGCACGGCGGCTGGCGGCTGTGGATGCCTGCCGGCAGCGGCAGGCCGAGGCTGATGCGAAGCTGGTTGCGGCTTTGCGGGCCGGCTCAGCGGCGCATGTCCTGCTGGCGCACCGTACCTTTCTGGCTGACCTGAAAGAAGAAGAACGGCGTTTGCGCGCCGCCGTCGAGCAGCAGCGCGCCGTCATACAGCAGGCCGAAGCCGCCGTTGAAGCTGCCCTGCAGGGTCTTATCGAGGCTTCCAAAGAGGTGCAGGCCATTGAAAAGCACAAGGAAAGCTGGCAGCAGTCCCGCAAGCTGGAGGCTGAACGCCGCGAAAACAAGGCCAATGACGAGTTTGGCACGGCGCGTCATGGCCGGCGGGACTAAGCCGCCGGAATGGTATGGTTTACCCGGAGCTTGACGATGCCTTGCCGGTAGTGTTACCAAGCAACAAATTTGTCGTACACCATACACTTTTGTCCAACATCAACCAAGCATATCAGTTGTCGCCGGTTGACCTGCCTCAAGATTTCAGATAGGGAGAAGCTAATCATGATACGCCAGATTCGATTTGGGTTGGGATTGGGTACGGTGTTGCTGACCGGATGGCTGGCCAGCGATGTCGTCTGGGCACAGATGCCCACCATGAAGCGCGAGGAACGCATTCTCGGCGACCGGGCCGGCGCCAACTACAGCGTCCTCGAAGGCGGGATGCGCGTGCCGGCGACCGTGACCCAGATTAAGCCTGTTGAGCAGGTGGTCATCATTCTGGATGGTTCGGGCAGCATGGTGCCGATTTACCCGCGGATCGTGGAAGAACTGCGCAAGGCACTGCCGGCCCAGATGGCTGTTCCTACGGCCATTGCCCGCTTCAGTATGCAGAAAACGATGTTGCAGGACTTCACGACCTCCCGGGCCACCCTTGACAGTGCGTTGGCCAGGGAGCAGCAGTTGTGGTCCGGCGGTGGCGCCAAAGACGATACGATGAAGTCGATGACCAACATTTATGGCGTGCTGACGGCGTTACAGGAGATTATTGGTAACAAGATGACGCACTGCATTGTCGTCACCGATGGCAATGACAGTTTTGCCGAGCGCATTGACCTTCCACGCATCATCAAGGAAAACATGGTGGTGTCGTATGTCAACTGGGCCTACCGCAGCTTCAGCGCCCGGGTGGACGAAGAAAATGCCGTTCTGGTGACCGGCAGTGGGTCGCGGCGCATGGACATCCCGAACGTAACGCTCCGCTTCGTCGCCCGGCAAACCGGCGGTGAAGTGGTCAACTATGACGACTGGAAAGCCTTTGGCGCGTATTTCAAGCGCCGTCTCAGTATGCCTGGTGTGCTTTATCGGGCAACCTGGGAGTCCACAAATCCTGAAATACCGTTTACACTGTCGGCGCGGTGAGGCCGGAAGCTCCGGCCGTTTGATCGCATTGTTTTTTTTTACAGGTCTTTCAACTCTTTTTTTGGAGAACCCATCCGATGACGCGCCATCTGAAACTCGCATGTGCTTTTGCGCTGGCTGTTGCGTTGGCAACGGCGGCGTGGTTCCCGCTCTCTGGTCATCGTGTCAGCGCACAGGGCGCGCAGGCGGCGCAACTGATGCCGCGCGGTGACGTCAAAATCAATGGCAACCCGGCGGCCGGCAGTATGGCTGTCGCCAGCGGCAGCCGCATCACCACTGGCAAGACCGGCTACGCCATCCTGAGCATTGCCAATGTCGGGCAGTTCTACATGGGTGACAACAGTGAAATCGTTGTCAACTTCCTGGCCGACCGGGTACGGATCGAACTGGTCGCTGGGATTCTCCGTTGCATCAAAAGCAGCGGCTCATTAGTCCAGGTTTTTTCAACCCGGTGCACCCACATTGATGTCATCAAAGGCAATGTGGCGATGTTCGGCGGACCGGAAGCCTCAGCGCCAACAATCGAGACGATTGGTGAAGCGCAGGCCCGGGATTACCCGGAAAATGCCTACATTCGTTTTGACTCAACCGGCATGGATGATTTCCGGTGCGCTGTATTTGACTGCGCCGTTTCGGCCTCGCCAGCGCTGCCGGTGATTCCACCAGTTGCTCCGGTGATTGGTGCCAATCCGGGTGTGTTGGCGACAGTTGTGGCGGCCGGGGTCATTGGCGGCATCATTCCGATCATCACGACCGGTCAGGATGACGCGCCGGTAAGTCCCGTGCGTCCCTGATGCCTGTGCCTGAATGCTTCGGCGGCCTGGCGCTGACAGCATGAAGCCGCGGCGCCTCATTCTTGGTTTGTCTCTGACGCTCATCGGCGGCTTCGGGTTCTGGCTGTCCTGGCAAAACGAAGCCGCCGATGATGTTTGGCAGCAACGTCGCCCGCCAGCGTCCTATGAAGACCTGCTTCAGGCGGCGACGCGCGCTCCCCTGAACCCACGCCTCTGGGGCGCCTTGGGGCTGTCCTGCCTGCTGGACCCACAGCACCTCGACTATCAGGAATCAGAACGCCACCTTCGCTATGCTTTGACGCTGGCACCCAACGACGTGCGCCTGTGGGGCTGGTTGGGGGATACGCTGGCTATCAGCGGGCAGGTGGCCGAAGCCGAGCACACCCTGCGGCAGGCCCAGTCCCTGGCCCCCAACCATTTCATCACGCAGTGGCGACTGGCCAATGCCCTGATTCGGGTCGGGAAGCTGGAGGAAGCTGCCCCCTATGCGCGGGGTGCACTGCGTTCAAACCCAACCCAGGCCATCCTGATGCTCGATCTGGGATGGCGAATTTCCAACGGCAACCAGTCGTATGTCGAATCATTGCTGCCGCCGGGCCTGCCGGGCGTGGAGTACCAGTACCTGCGGCTGCTCGTGCAGCAGCAGCGCGTGGCGGCGGCCGTCCAACGCTGGCAGGCGGTACTGGGGCAGCAGCCCGACCCGGAGCGGAAATACAGTACCGCCTTCATTCAGGATTTGCTCGCAGCCCGCGCCTATGAAGCCGCCTGGCAGGTATGGGCTGCCCTGCCCGAACGGCAACCGGCCGGCCTCGTGCGGACGGCTATCTACGACGGCGGTTTTCGTGAACCGGCGGCCAGGGTGCCCATTTTTGAGTGGCGCTTTCAGCAGAATGAAGCCGGTGCGCGGCTGGCGCTCGACCGGGCCGCCGATGTCCCGGTTGGGGGCAATGCCCTGCAAATTGCCTATGACTCGCCGGGCCCGGCCTTTTACCACGCCCGTCAGCTTCTGGCGCTGCCGCCGGGCGCGTATCGGCTGACCTACTTCGTGCGCAGCCGTGACCTGGTGGCGGCTGCGCCGCCGGTCGTGGAATTGCAGGGGGTGGGGAATCCGAAGTGGCGTGTGCGTTCCCTTCCGCCCTGGCGTGAGAACCAGCCATGGCAGCGCGTGGTGTGTGAATTTGCCGTTCCGCCGGAAGTTGGCGCTGTTGAGTTGGTCATCCTGCGCCCGTCGGAGTGTCTGACGCCGGGGACCTGTCCCATTTCGGGAACGGTCTGGTTTGGTGGTTTTGCCCTCGAAGTGATTTCCAAAGCGCGCTGATGCCATCTTCCGCACCGCACCATTTCCGCCAACGGTTGGATTCCCCGGACGAGCCGTATCCCGCCTCCCGGTTCAACGCGGCGCTTTTTGTCGGCTTCCTGTTGTGGTTGGTGTGGCTGCCGATGCCGTTTGGTTCGGTTGAGGGCTGGGCGCGCCTCATCCTGCACGCCGGCGCTTTTGGGCTGACGCTGGTGCTGGGCATCCAGACCTGGCTTGGACAGCGGGAAGTCAACCTCACGGCCGGGGCCGTGATTGGTTTGGGCGTCATTGGACTGGCTCTGGTGCAACGGCTGCCGGTGCCCGGAGTGCAGACGGTGGATGATTTCTACACCCGCCAGGCGACGGTTCATCTGCTGGCTATGGTCTGTCTGTTCGTCGTCAGCGCCAACTTCTTTGCTTCTGAAAAGCAGGCGGTGCTGTTTGCCTACGTCTTTGTCGCCTGGGGTGGTCTCTTTGCGCTCTATGCCATCATGCAGCACTTCATCGGACAGGGAAGCTACGCCGCATTGCGGAAGCTGCTGGGAATGCCCTTCGGCACCTTTGTCAACCGCAACCACTACGCCGGGATGATCGAACTGCTGGCCCCTATGGCCGTGGCCCTGGCGGCCCAGCGGCGGCGTGGGACTGAAGACGATGTGCGGTGGCTCTACGTGGTGGCAGCAGTGGTCATGCTGTTGTCCCTGGCGCTATGCGCTTCACGCGGCGGTTGGATTGCCGGGGCCGCCGGGACACTAACCGCGGTGGCGCTCGCCGCGCGGGTGCAACGGCGCTGGCGACGGGCGGCTCTGGGCAGTCTGTCGTTGATTCCGCTGGGGGTTCTCGTCGGCGTCTGGTGGATGGGCATTGATCCCCTTGTCAGCCGCCTGCAAGCCCCCGGTGAGTTGCCGGCCACGGCCGACCAGGTGGCACGCAATGTCATCTGGAAAAACACCCTGACGCTTGTGCGCGAGCGTCCGCTGACCGGAAGCGGGCTGGGAACCTTCCAGATTGCCTACACCCGCGTGGATACGTCCAACGGGGTGAATCGCGTCGAGCAGGCGCACAACGACTACCTGCAACTGCTGGCCGAAACCGGTCTCGTCGGTTTTGCGCTGGGCATGGTCTGGCTGGGGTGGTTTTTCCGGCGGGTGCGCCAGGGGTTCCGCCGCCGGTCAGGGGAGCGCCGGGCAACCGAATGGACATACGTTCACCTGGGCACGGTCAGTGGATGCGTTGCCGGGCTGGTGCACGCCTGTTTTGACTTCAACTGGCAGATTCCCTCCAATGCCGCCTACTTTGTGGTTCTGGCAGCGCTGGCAACAACCACTCCGGCCCCGGAACCATTGGCGGACACGCCTCCCGAAGACTGAAGTGCCGCTGGGCTTTTTCAACCGGGTTCACCCGGGCTGTTTCAGCGTTGGGTGCTGGCGCTCATCTGGGCGAGGGTTTCGTCCTGCATGGCCATCAGGCGGTCAATGAGTTCCAGCAGCCGCAGTGACTGGTGCAGTTCCTGGGCTGCCCGTTGACGCTGCGGCTCCGGTAGGGCCAAGGCTTCCGGCGCAGGGATGTCTTCCGGCAGCGCGCGGCGCCGACGGCGTTCCGGGTCGGGTTCTTCCTCGTCACGCGGCAGGACGGCCAGCAGACGGCGTGCATTGCGTTGCTGGCGGTCAAGGAGTTTGCGCAGCAGCTCGCGGCGCATGGTCGGGGTGAGGTGCCGTAGTGCCACGTCGTTGCCGAGCGGGGGGAGAATCGTCCCCGGCATGGTTGGCTGCTGGTTGAGACCGAGCAGTTCTTCCGTGGCCGAAGCGCCGCCGGTGGCCCGGAGCTGTTCGGCGGCCAGCACCTGCGAGGGGTCACGTCCCAGCAGGGCATCGGGGAGAATGTGTTTCTGTCCTGGTACTTCCGGGGCCGGGAGTCCGCGTGGCTGGCCGATTTCGCCCGGCTGACCGATAGTGCCCTGGACGGGGTTGAACCGTGTACCGCCGACCCGTTCGTGGCTTCCGCCGGCTGAGTTGGTCGAAGGCAGGGGCTGCCGCTGATTGACGCCGCCGACTTCTGGCATGGATGTGTGCCTCCGGGATGGGGAAAGTCGTGGGTAAGTCGTTGGGGGGCGTGCTGGACGCCGCCCGGATGCTGTGAATTTGGCCGTTTGGGGGTGGATGGTAAGCGAGCCGGCTGGCTGAGAAAAGGGCTTTTGTCGGTATGGCTGGAACGCGCCTGTAGGGTGTGGCTGTTCGTGGGCTGGTGGGGGTTGCCGGTTGTGGGGGCCACCAGGCGTGCAGAAGACCTCCGCTGTTAGTTACCTGCATCTGATAATGAAAAAGATAAGTTGTCAGGAATAACCCTTGAAGCACTTTCTACGACCACAGCCTTTGAAGCACTTTCTACGACCGGGGATGGGTTTCCGCGACGGTGTAAGCCCAGCGCAGGACAATGGCGATGGCTTCGTAGAGGTTTTCAGGGATTTCGCTGTTGACTTCAAGTTCGTAGAGGGCGCGTGCCAAGGCTACATCCCGTTTGATAGGTACGCCGGCTTCCTGGGCCACCTTGCGAATCTGGGCGGCAATCAGGTCCGCACCCTTGGCCGTAATCTGCGGCGCCTGCATCGTTTTGCGGTCATAGCGCAGGGCTACAGCCACGTGCGTCGGGTTGACCAACACGACATCCGACTCACGGACGGCCTGGGCGCTGGCTTCGTTGAGCAACTCCATGTGCAGCGCCCGGCGTTCGGCTTTGATGTGCGGGTCGCCTTCCTGTTCCTTCCACTCTTCCTTCACTTCCTGCTTGGTCATTTTCAGGTCCTGGATGTGGAGGAACTTCTGAAGGAAGAAATCCAGCGCCCCCAACGCCACGAAACAGATGGCCACGGCCAGACCCAGTTCAACGATCTGCGCCAGGATGAACTGGCTGGTTTCCGCCGGGGAGACCCGGGCCAGCGACGGAAGCATGTGCCGCGAACCAAGAATGGTGTAGCTGGCGATTCCCGTGGCAATGACGAGCTTGAGGATGGTCTTGGCAAACTCGATGTAGGTGCGTGACTTGAAAAACTTTTGCTGGAAGGCCGTGAAGGGATTGAGCCGGTTCATGTCCGGCTTGAGTGCTTCGGTTGAAAACAGCGCTCCAACCTGGATGTAGCCAACCAGTGCTGCCAGAATGAACACCACCAGAAAAAGCGGCGCCAAGGTCAGGGCCAGGGTAGTCAGCCCTTCGAGCAGAACATCACCAGCCGTGGCCATATCCAGCTCGCCCCTGAAGGTTGCGGCCTGCTGAATGCTTTTTTGGGTGAGTCCGACAATCTGCCCGCCGATGAAGTTGCCGGTGAGAAGAAAAACAATGCCCATGGACCCGACAAGCAGCGCCGCTGAAACCAAGTCCTGGCTTTTGGCCACCTGTCCTTTTTTGCGCGCATCGTCGAGCTTTTTTTGAGTCGGTTGTTCGGTCTTTTCTCCGCTACTTTCCGACATGGGACGGCGTCTCCGTCTTCAGGCGTGACAGGATGGAAAGCATCTTGCGGCGGAAATGCGGGTCATTGGCCGCCAGATTGGCCAGATCATCCGCCATCCGTTCACTGAGTGGGGATTCCCGGATGGTTTCCGAAAAACTAAGCGTCAGGAGGGATTGGGCCGATTGCCGTACGGCGGCTGTTGCTTCTTCGGGGTTGGCCAGGTTCGACTGCGCCGCAATAGCCGCCAGAGCCGACCGGGCGGGGTTCTCCACGCTGCCGGTTGTGGATGTTTCGGCGGATGCGTCCGTTTCAGCGGTTTCGCCGAGTCCCTCGATGAGATTTCCAAAGAGTCCCCCGGCACGCTTCTTGCTCTTGACCGGTTCAGATGAGGTTGGACCTGAACCAAATGGCGACCCCGGACGGATTTTCATGGGTGCAGCTCCTTTCGTCTGGCAGACAGCCGGGCGCAAGTGCGAAGTGGCTGAAAGCACCGGGGACGAACAAATATCATTCGGTCAGCGCCGCGAGAGTATCGAGTAACGCTTGAGCCGTCACGGCGTGCGGCGAATCGCCGCCTTCCGCAATAACGGCACGTAGCCGCTCTTCGCCTTCCTCCCGTGATCCACGATAGAGCAGAATCTCACCCAGTTGCACTTGGGCGTGCAGACTGTTGGGAGAACGGGCAAGAACGGACTCACACAACTCCTGGGCGCGGGCCAGCTCTCCCTGCCGTATCAGAACGCTGGACAGTCCCAGCACCGGCAGTTCCAGATCAGGGCGAAGGGCGGCCACGCCCTGAAAAACCGTGGCCGCCTCGTCATAGCGCATGACATCGCGCAGGAGAAAGCCGGCTTCCAGAACAGCGCGCAGTTCGTCATCCGAAGGTGTGGGCAAAACCGACATTGCAGACTCTGGCCCCGACCAGTGGCAGTAAAGCTGCCGAGCTACTTGAGGTTCTGAATGGCAGCCATTTCACTGTCGTGGCGCGCTTTCATCAGGTTGCTAAGCATCTGGAACTGCTGCGACAGGCTGTTGACACGGTTTTGGATAGAGAAAAGCTGCATCTGCTGGTGGTACTGCTGGGCCAGCATGACTTCGGCATCAGCCAGGCCCGGCAGATTTCCGCCGCGCAGGATACCACCCACGATGGAACCCACGCCGGGGGCGACGACATTCAGCGCCCCACCGAGAATGCCGCCAAAAATGCGGCCAAACCGTCCCGGCTCACGTCCTGGAGTGGCTCCCGGCTGATAGTTGTACGGTGAGGAGGTAGGAGGTTGCAGTCCACTGATGATGGCATCGGGCATAATCGAGGTCTCCTGAGCACATTTTGCAGGTGTTGAGAGGCTTGCCTCATCCAAGGTTATCGTCGGCAACCGGCTGTTGTTGCGTCCAGTGTCGGGAGGGTGGCTGATCGGCAGGTGATGGCCGGACGAACTGATTGCCGTCAGGACGGGTTCTGTTGCTGGTACAGGGCAGCCATATCATCCAGCAGCTTGCCTACGATATGCCAGGCTTGTGCCGCCTGCGAGGCCGTCGTCACTTCGGCTTTGCCCCCCTGACGGATGACGCGGTCAAGGGCATGCCGGGTGGCATCGAGCTGCCGGCGGAGCGCCGCCAGGTTGTCCGGCGACTGAAGCAGGGCATCAAGGGTTGGGTAACGCAGCAGTTCCGCGACCGGAAAGGTAGTGTCCGTCATGGGATTTGAGGTCGTCAGACAACAGGATACAGAGTGGTTACAGTGTGGCGCGATGCTAGCACAAAGCCGGCTTGAGATGGATGGGGCTTCTGCCAAACACCTGCCAGTGGGTGGCGCAGACGACCCACGACAGTCTGGAAACTTCGCCGGATGGTTGTCGTTCGCAACCGGCCCGACTATCTTCCTACGCTTTGGTGGGCGGTCATGTCGGTTGGCCCACCCTGGTGATGCAATGAACCGTTCCACGCCGTCCGCCTTGCCCGTCGCGCCTGTTTCTTCCCGTCCGGGAGATGGGGCTGCCCATTCCGTTTCGCAGCGGATTGCCGAAGCCTTTGCGCCGGAGGTGCGCGAGCGTGGCGAGGCACTGCTGCGTGAAGGCCGGGTGACAGCCGTCGAAGCCCAGGGCGACACGATAACGGCCAACGTTCGGGGGCGGATGACCTACCGGGTCGAGCTGCTGCACGACGATGATGTGCTCGTCGTGTCCTGTACCTGCCCCTATTTCGAGGAAGGGCAGGTTTGCAAGCACATCTGGGCGACGGTACGCTTGGCCGAGGAGCAGAAGCGGCTACCTGCGCCACCGGTCAACCGGCCCTTTCGGCTGTTGATGGCCGAGCTGGAGCGCCCGGATGAAGGCGATGAGTCGGACGAGGAAACGGGTGGTGGCCTGGTGTCTTCCAGGGGGGACAGCGCCCCGGCTGCCATCTCCACCACCGGGTGGCGGCGCTGGTTTGCCCAACTTGGACAGCAGGCCCGTCTGGCCGCTACGGATGTCGCCGAACAGGAAATTCTCTACCTCGTCAACATGGCGCGGACACTCGCCCACGGCATGCTCGTCGTGGATGTGTTTTCGCGCACACGCAAACTCGATGGCGAATGGGGCCGGCTGCGGGCGTCAGGCCTGACCGTCGGCCAGATTGCGACCCTGCCCGATGAGCGGGACCGGCAGGCACTCGCCCTGTTGAGCGGCATTCGGGAGCATGTGGACTGGGAGCAGGCAATGGATGCAGCACCGGTGCCGTCATCGGTGCGAATTCCCACCACGGCGTTGACGGTCGTCATGCCGCTGCTGTGCGCCACCGGGCGGTGCTGGTTGCAGATGGCGGATGAGGCCGACGCCCCGGCGCAGGTCGTGCAGCGTCCACCGCTGCGGTGGGAGCCGGAAGGGTGGCGGATGCAGCTTGAGGTCCAGCGGGTGGAAACGCCGCCGCACTACGTGTTGGTCGGCGGGCTGCGCCGGGGGGAGGAATGGCTGCCGCTGTCAGCGCCCCGGCTGCTGCTGGCCGGCGGCCTGGTGTTCTCGGAGGTCTCCGTTGCGCCGCTCCAGGATGAAGGTGCTTTCTACTGGATTGGTCTGCTGCGCAGGTCAGAAGCCGTGCGGATTCCGCTCGAAGACGGCCCCGACCTGGTGGAAAAGCTGTTGCGGTTGCCGACGCTGCCGCCGGTGACACTGCCGGAAGACCTGCGGTTTGAAACCTGCCAGGGGCAGCCCCTGCCGGTGCTGCGGCTGCGGGCCGGTGAAGGGCGTCCCGGTGAGGGCTGGTTGGGGGCAACGTTGGGTTTTGAGTACGAAGGTCACTGGCTGGAAGCCACAAGCGTCCAGCCGGGCATCTTTGATGCTCCCCGGCGGCGCTTCATCCGGCGCGATCTTGTCCGGGAACGGGCGGCGGCTGAGCAGTTGCGAGCGTTGGGTCTGCGCCCGGACCGCAGTCAGGCGGGAACGCCGGAATACCGGGTTCCGGTCAAACGTCTGCCGGCGCTGGTGCGCGACCTGGTGCTGCAGGGGTGGCGGATTGAGTCGGAAGGGCGTTTGTTTCGTCCACTTCAGAGTTTTGCGCTGGAAGTCCGTTCCGGGGTGGACTGGTTCGAGCTGCACGGCAACTGTGATTTTGGAACGGCGACGGCCCACCTGCCGGAACTCCTCCGGGCGTTGCGGCAGGGGGAGACGGTGGTCCCGCTGTCCGATGGCTCGCTGGGTGTACTGTCTGAGGAATGGTTCGAGCGGTATGGCTTTCTGGCGACGCTGGGCGAAGTGGAAGACGGTCATCTGCGGTTTTCCAGCGCCCAGATCAGCCTGCTGGATACCCTGCTGGCGGCACAGCCGGAAGTGCGGGTGGACGCCCGCTTTCAGGCGCTGCGTGAACAACTGCACCGTTTCAGCGGTGTTGAGCCGGCACTGGAACCTCCCGGTTTTGTCGGCGAGTTGCGTCCCTACCAGCGGGAAGGGCTGGGCTGGCTGCTGTTTCTGCAGCGGTTTGGGTTTGGCGGCTGTCTGGCCGATGCCATGGGACTGGGGAAAACGGCGCAGACCCTGGCGCTGCTCGAAACCCGGCGGGTACGGCGGCAGACCGAAGGCCTGCCGCCCTCGCTCGTGGTGGCACCCCGGTCGCTGGTGTTCAACTGGCGGCAGGAAGCCGGGAAGTTCACACCCCGGATGCGGGTGCTGGAACACACCGGCGTGGGTCGGGCGCGCTCCATTGAGCAGTTTGCTGACTACGATCTCATTCTGACGACCTACGGCACGCTGCGCCGCGACATTCTGCTGCTCAAGGACTTTGCTTTCGATTACGTCATCCTGGACGAAGCCCAGGCCATCAAGAATGCCCGCAGTGAATCGGCCAAGGCCGCCCGCCTGCTCAACTGCCGCCACCGGTTGGCGCTGAGCGGGACGCCGGTAGAGAACCACCTGGGGGAGTTGTGGAGTCTGTTCGAGTTTCTCAATCCGGGCATGCTCGGCGCGGCCTCGGTGTTTCAACTCACGGCGTCCGGCGGGCGGACGGTGGATGCCGAGCTGCAACCGCTGCTGGCCCGCGCGCTGCGGCCCTTCATCCTGCGCCGCACGAAAGAGCAGGTGGCGCGTGACCTGCCGCCCAAGACCGAGCAGACGATTTACTGCGAAATGGAACCTGAGCAGCGCCAGGCGTACAACGAACTCCGTGACCACTACCGCCGGACCCTGCTGGGCCTGGTGGATACCAAAGGGCTTCAGCGCACGCGCCTTCAGATTCTGGAAGCGTTGCTGCGGCTGCGGCAGGCAGCCTGTCATCCGGGACTGCTCGACCCGGCGCGGGCAGATGGACCAAGCGCCAAGCTGGATACGTTTTTTATGCACCTGGCGGAAGTGCTCGAAAGTGGCTCCAAGGTACTGGTCTTCTCGCAGTTTACAAGCCTGCTGGCGCTGATTCGGAAGCGCCTCGACGCCGACGGCATCACCTACGAATACCTCGATGGGCGCACGCGCAATCGCCAGGAACGGGTGGAGCGTTTCCAGCAGGACCCGAACTGTCAGCTTTTTCTCATCAGCCTGCGGGCTGGAGGCCAGGGCCTCAATCTCACAGCGGCGGAGTATGTGTTTTTGCTCGATCCGTGGTGGAATCCGGCCGTAGAGGCCCAGGCCATTGACCGCGCGCACCGGATTGGGCAGGTGCGCCCGGTATTTGCCTACCGGCTCATCGTCCGGGATACCGTCGAGGAAAAAGTCCTGGAGTTGCAGGCGACCAAGCAGGAGCTTGCCGACGCCATCATTACGGCCGACAATAGCCTTCTGCGCCAGCTCGAACGCGCCGACCTTGAACTGTTGCTTTCATAAGGGGCCGGCCATCCAACCGGAACAAAACCGATGCTTGATTTCACCCACGACGCCAGCCGCCAGAGTTGGGTCGCATCAGCCAATGCGGCTGACACGGAGTTTCCCCTTCAGAACCTGCCTTTGGGACGTTTTTCAGAACCTGCTCAGCCAGCGCCCCGGCTGGGTGTCGCCATTGGCGACCAGGTGCTTGATCTGACCCGCCTGGCGGCGACGCTTTCGCCTGTGGAAGCCGGCGCTGCCGCCGCGTTTTTTGCGGCTTGTGCGACCGGTGACCTGGCGGCTGTGTGCGCCCTGCCGCCGGAGGCGGTAACGGCTGGGCGGCGGTGGTTGTCCGACGCCCTGTGGGAAGGGGCGGCCGGTGTCACAACCCGGCAGGCGCGGTTGTCGCCGTGGTTGCTGCCGCAGGCGGCTGTGACCATGCACCGGCCGCTGGAGTTCAAAAACTACACGGATTTTTACGCCTCGGTCTTTCACGCGACGAACGTCGGCGCGATGTTCCGTCCTGACAATCCGCTGCTGCCGAACTACAAGTACATTCCAATTGGCTATCACGGCCGGGCATCGTCGGTGGTCGTCAGTGGGACGCCCGTCCGGCGGCCGCAGGGGCAGACCCGTCCCGACCCGGAAGCGCCGCCGGTTTTTGGCCCTTCACGCCTGCTCGACTATGAGTTGGAGGTTGGTATTCTCGTCGGACGGGGCAACCGGCTTGGCGAGCCGATTCCCATTGCCGAAGCGGAAGGACATATCTTTGGTCTGTGTCTGCTCAATGACTGGTCGGCGCGGGATATTCAGGCCTGGGAGTACCAGCCGCTGGGGCCGTTTCTTTCCAAAAGTTTTGCCACGAGTGTTTCGCCGTGGGTGGTGACGCGGGATGCCCTGGCGCCGTTCCGCTGTCCGGCGATGGCGCGGCCGGAGGGTGATCCGGCGCCGCTTGATTATCTGTGGAATGAGGCTGATCAGTCCGGCGGGGGCTTTGATGTCACGCTGGAAGTTTTTTTGACCACGGCCCGGATGCGGGAGCAGGGATTGCCGCCGGTACGGTTGAGTCAGAGCCGGCTGCGCGACCTCTACTGGACGCCGGCGCAGATGATTGCCCATCACACGAGCAACGGCTGTGACCTTCAGCCGGGAGACCTGTTGGGGAGTGGCACGGTTTCGGGCCCGACGAAAGACGCGCGGGGGTGTTTGCTGGAGCTGACCTGGCGGGGCAGCGAACCACTGGCGTTGCCGTCCGGCGAAACGCGGCGGTTCCTGGAAGACGGCGATGAAGTGACGCTGCGGGGTTTTTGTGAGCGTGACGGCTTCCGGCGGATTGGCTTTGGGGAGTGCCGCGGGCGCATTGCAGGCTAGGGAACAAGGGGGCGTACGGCACGACCGGTGCGCGTCACGCTGCTGGAAGGAAGCTATTTGAACAGCTTTTTCACGTGATCATCTGCTTCGCAGGCAGTGGTTCGAGTTCTGGTGCTTTCATGGTTCCTCCGGGGGCACCAGTGGCTCAATCATCCCGATCAACGCCGGCACATCATGTTGGACAATCTCCCACATTCTCGTCAGGTCAAGGTGAAAGTAATCGTGGGCGATTCGGTGGCGCAGTCCAATGATCTGGAACCACGGAATCTCAGGATGCGCGGCTCTCGTCTCGTCGGAGACCTTGCGCGCTGCCTCACCAATGTTCTCCAAGGCTTTGGCGATGGCGTGCTGGTGCAGGGAACTCTGTTGAAATACCCCCCAGGTCAGGTCCTTACAGAACTCGCGGGATTCTCGGGCAGCAATGAGCCTGTCGAGCAAAAGAGCCGAGTCACGCCACATAGATGTGCTCCAGGTGACTCAGGATATGTTTGCGCCGGATATAGTTCCTGCCCTGCTCAACCAGTCGCCGTTCGACCAAGTCCACCTTGCGTCCGAACAAAGACTCCAGTTCACGGGTCATCTCCGACTGGTCATGAAACCCCCAGTGGACACCCGGCTCAAAAGTGACCAACACATCCACATCGCTATCGGGCCGGAAATCCTCGCGCAATGCTGAACCGAAGATGGCGAATTCCCTGATGCGCCAGCGCCGACAAAAATCGGCAATCGCTTCGTGTGACAGTTCAATGCGCAGGGCCATGGCTATGTCTCCAGCAGGGTTTTCCGGGAGTTGATTGGCAATGGACAACATTACCATCTCCGGCAGGAATCTTCAGACGGTAACGTCTGATTCCTTGACGAAAGCGGCGATCCGGCGGGTGGCAAGGGCGATGTCCAGTAAGGTTGCCCATCGCGCCACATAGAACGTCTGCGCACTCTCCAGAATATGACGGCGATGAATCCAGTTGTTGCTGTGTTCCACGCACTGCCGCTCAACCAGGTCCACCGGACGTCCCAGAATCTCGCCCAGTTCCTGCCGCAGAACCGATCCAGACAGCCACAGGCGCTGCACCTTCTACGGCAGAACGCCTCAATCTTTTCCATTGGGGCTTGAATCGGCAATGGCATGACACCCTCTCCCACCAGCACAACCCAGGAGCGCGTTACGATACTCCAGCAGAAAATTCCAGCGTTTCTGGAACTTGTATCACAGCGGGTTGCCGGGGCATATCGCCGCCCAGGGAAAAAGCAGCCCACAAAACAGGGGCAAGCCGAAATGGGTACGAACCAGTCGCCGTCTGGCCGCCGGTTCAGGCCAAGGCGGGCAAGCGGGCCGGGCATGAGCCAGCCATGGCGCTGAACGTGTCGAGGCATCCGGGACAGAAGCTCCTCGCGCGCTTCGCAGGGGAATTTCCGAGCAGCTATCACTGTCCTGCCATCAAACCAGAGTTGATTCCAGGATTTTTCAGACTTTGCCTTGATTCGCCTGCTCTCTGTGGGATACGAAGGCGATAAACGTCTGCTTTTATTACATCTCCCTATTGTCACTGGTTCTGGAGGCTTGCCCATGGCACGGTTGATGCCGCCCCGTCGCTTGTGGATTGGATTTCTGGTTGGTTTGCTTGTCATGCTCGTCGCCGTTGGGCTGCCTGTTCGGCAGCAGGCGGCCGGACGGGGCTATTCCGTAACCATGTCAGAGGTGGCCATGCCGACGGATTTCACCATTTCCATTGGGGGTTTTTGTTTTGATCCCAGGAAGGACGACCCGGCGCGGGCGCTGGCGGCGCGGGGCGGGTATCTCACGGAAGCCGCCGGTGACAGCTACCAGATTGTCCAGTTCAACGGACGGGCGCAGGATGCCTGGCTGGCAGAACTGCGGCAGGCGGGCATCGAGCCGCTCCAGTACATTCCGCATCAGGCATACCTGGCGTATGTCCCGGCTGGCGTCCGTGAGGCGGTAGCGCAAAAGGAGTACGTCCGGTGGATGGGGCTGTACCAGCCGGCCTACAAGCTCAGCCCGGCGTTGCAGTGGCTGCTGACCGGAAAAGCCGGAAAGCCGTCCGCAGATGGGACGTACCTTGTGGCCACGTTCAAGCGTTCGGGACTGGAAACGGCGACTGAGCGGTTGGAAAGCCTGGGCAAGGTCATCACGGTGGAGACCATGCCGGCGGGTGCGGTGTTTGATGTGCTGCGGGTGCGGTTGTCGCCAGCGGCTGTCATCCAGGCAGCACAGGCGTCTGAAGTCATGGCGATTGAGCCGTATGTCACGCCGATGCCCGAAGACGAGCGCAATGCGCAGGTCACGGCCGGGAACTACACCGGAACCGGCATAGATAACCTGGCCGCGCCGGGTTACAACCCACAGGCGCAGTTTGGCAGCAACGGCAGCGGGATTACGGTCGGGGTGGTGGATGACGGGGTGGAGATTCCCAGCCCCCAAGGCTTTTACATCACGGCGGCGAATGCCGTGGCGGGACCGCCCCGTGGCGCTGACAGTTCACAGTCGTTTCGCGGCGGTCACGGGCATCTATGTGCCAGCATCATTGCCGGCACAACGCCCTTTCCGAACATTCTCGACCCACGCGGCTACAACTACGGACTGGGCGTTGCGCCAGGCGCACATATCGTTAGTGTGCCGCTCATTACGGGCGGAGCTTTTCAGGGGGGCGACGTAACGGCAGTCAACGATACTGTCACGACACTGCCGCCAAATGGCATCCGGGCGACGATTTCCAACAACAGTTGGGGCGCCGGCGTTGCCACCGACTATGGTACCCGTGAGGCGCAGTACGACGCCTTCACCCGTGACGCCTCACAGGGCGATGGGATTGATCCGCTGCTGTTTGTGTTCTCTTCCGGCAATAATGGTCCAGGCTCACAAACCCTGACACGCCCGAAAGCGGCCAAAAACGTCATCACCGTTGGCTCATCGGTGGGGCTGCGCCCGGAGTTGCCTTCCTTCCAAGGTGTTCCCAACACCAACATAGACTTCATCTCCAACTATTCGAGCCGGGGACCGGCGGCGGATGGCCGTATCAAGCCGGATGTCTGCGCGCCGGGGCAGCAGATTACCGGGCCGCAGTCCGCCTCAAATCAGGTTGGCTTTGGGACATTGGGTGATGGCGTTCACATTCGTGGCAGCGGGACTTCCTTTGCCGCGCCGCATGTCTCCGGGGCGGCCGCCGTGTTTTCCGGCTGGTGGCGTGCGACAAATGCGGGGCAGTTTCCGGCACCAGCGCTCATTAAGGCGGCCCTTATCAATGGCGCGGTGGATATGAATGCCGAGCATCCGGGCGTGCCGGGCAGCAGCTCGACGGAGCCGATTCCCAACATTGCGGAAGGGTGGGGGCGCGTCAACCTGCGCAACTCCATTCCCGGCGGCGTCCCCACGGTGTATGTCAACGAAAACGTGCCGCTGCTGGACAACGGGCAGACGTACGTGTTTACCGGGCAGGTGGCCAACGGCGGACAGCCCTTGCGGGTGACGTTGGTCTATACGGATGTGCCGGGTGCGCCCGGCGCCAACCCGGCGCTGGTCAATGACCTTGACCTCAGCGTGTCGGTTGGGGGACAGACCTACCGGGGGAACGTCTTTGCCAACGGTCTTTCCACGCCAGGTGGCAATGCCGACAACCGGAACAACGTCGAGAACGTCTTTCTGCCGCCCCAGCCGGCGGGGACGCCGGTTGTGGTGCGGGTGGCGGCGACGGCACTCAACGGAGATGGGATTCCGGGCAACAGTGATACGACCGACCAGCATTTTGCCCTGGTCATCAGGAATGCCGTGGCCAGCACGCCAACCACGCCGTTGCTTGCGGTGTCGAATGTCATGGCAACAGAGGTCGGCGGCAACGGCAACGGTTTGCTTGAACCCTGCGAGCAGGGCAGTCTGATGCTTGGGTTGCGCAACGATGGGACGCCGGCCACGGGACTTTCGGCGACACTGACGGCGCTGACGCCGGGTGTCTCCATCCTCAGCGGCACAGGAACTTTTGCCAACATTGGGCAGGGGCAGAGTGTGACCGGTCCTACCCCGGCCTTTCGCTTTCTGCTGGGGCCAACGGTGCCCTGTGGGCAGGTTGTGCAGTTTCAACTGACGGTGAACTTCACCGGCGGCGGCAGCCCGTTTGTCACCACGGTGCAGGTGCCAACCGGGGGAAACAACTATGTGTTTACGCCATCGGGTGGGGCCACGATTCCCGCCGGTGGGCAGCTCGTTGCTGGCAGCCAGCAGGACGATGCCTTGATTCCACTCACGGCCCCATTTGCCTTTTCCATTTACGGGACGAACGTGGCCGCCGGTGCTACGGTGACTGCTGACACAAACGGGGTGTTGCGCCTGGCTGGCGGTGGTGCAAGTGCGTTTGGGAACACATCGCTGCCATTTCCCGGTTTTGGCAGTGCGCCGGCGCTCTGCGTGTTTTGGGATGACATTGACCTCCGGGCTCAGCAGTCGGGGCCACCCAGTGGCATCTTCACCCAGGTTACGGGAAGCGCCCCCAACCGGCAGTGGATCATCGAGTGGCGCGGGGTACGGTTTGATACCTCAGAGGAAATCCGTGTGGCGGTAGTGCTCCAGGAAGGCACGAACCGCTTTGAGTACCGCTATGCCCAGACCGGCCCGGGAAATGGCAACAGTGCCACGGTGGGCGTACAGGCCACGGGAAGTGGCTCGCTCTTCACGCAGTTTTCATTCAACCAGCCCAGTGTGACACCTGGCTTGCGGCTTGAAGCGCAGCTTGGCTGTGGGCCGTGTGTTTTGTGTGAGTACGCCGTCAGCCCGTCAACCTTGAGCGTGGGCGGGGATGCCGTACCCAGTGTGACGGTGACGGTGACGACGGGTGCGAGTTGCGCGTGGGAAGCGACGGTACGCAACACCGATGCGCCGTGGGTGAAGCTGGTGTCGGCACAGTTGGCCAGTGGACAGGTGGTAACGCCCCGGATGGTCGGCGAGCTTGGGGATGTGAACCGGCGGCTGGCGCTGACGGGGACGGGAAGCGCGACGGTGACTTTGGCCGTCGGGCGCAATCCGGGCGGGGCGGCGCGGACGGGGACGGTGCTGGTGGCCGGGCAGGTGGTGACGGTGACGCAGGCTGGGGGCAGTGGCGGGGGCGCGCCGCTGGGCGCGACGATGGCAATGTTCCGGCCGTCGAACGGGTATATGTACCTGAAGAACCGGCTGATTTCGGACTTTGCGGACCAGGACTTTTTCTACGGGACAGCCGGAGATGTGCCGATAGCGGGCGACTGGGACGGGGATGGTATTGACACACCGGGGATTTACCGGAATGTGGGTGGCGTGATGACCTTTTTCCTCATCAACAACAACACGGGCGGATTTGCGGACGTGTCGTTTGCCTTTGGGCAGCCGGGGGACATTCCGATTGCTGGCGATTGGGATGGCAACGGGACGGTGACGTGCGGGGTGTATCGTCCGGGGAATCAGACGTTCTTTTTGCGGAATGCGAATACGGGAGGGAATCCTGACCTGACGGTGGTGATCACCGGGGCGCAGGCGAGTGACCGGCCGGTGGCCGGGCGGTGGGTGGCTGGAAGCCCGGTGACGGGGGTGGGGCTGTACCGGCCGGGTAATGGGCAGTTTCTGCTGAAGAACGCGAATGTAAGCGGCCCGGCGGATGCAACGTTTGTGATGACAACGACGGGGACGCCGGTGGCGCCGGTAGCCGGGGACTGGACGCGGCAGGGCTTTGCGGCGGTGGGCGTAGTGGTGAACGTCGGGGGAACGATTCAGTTTCAGTTACGGACCTCGAACACGGCCGGGCCGCCGGAGCTACGTGTGAACTACGGTGCGCCGGGGGACGTGCCGCTCATTGGCAACTGGGATGGGCAGGTCAAGCTGCCGCCGGTGTCAGTGCCGTGAGGGGGAATGGCGAGTAGTGAATGGTGAATGGGAGGGGCGGTTCGCTAATCACCCCTACCGGCTACCCGCTATTCGCCACTCGCCACTCACTATTCGCCATTTGCTACTACTGCATTTTCCATTCAGGCACGATTATGACCCAACTGGCACACCTCACGCGCCTGCTGGCGAAGCTTGGGAAAAAACCGAACATTGCGCCAACGCCGTCGCGGCTGGTCTATCAGGAAAACAAGTTGCGGGTACTTGGCTACGCTCCTGCCGGGAAGCAACGGGGGCATAGTCCTTTACCGGTGCTTATCATCAATTCGCTCATCAACAAGTACTACATCCTGGATTTGACGCCCGGCAAAAGCTTTGTGGCGTATCTCGCCGGAGAGGGCATCCCGGTGTACATGATTGACTGGGGTGTACCGGATGCCGGCGATGCCCGCCTCACCCTGGCGTATCACGTCAATCACTATCTGCGGCGGGTGGTGGAATCCGTCTGCGCCGACGCCGGCGTAGAGCAGGTCATCCTGCTGGGCTACTGCATGGGTGGGACGCTGTCGCTGATGTACACGGCGCTGCATCCGGCGCGCGTTGCCGGGCTGGTGTTGCTGGCCACGCCAGTGGACTTTGCCAATGACGCCATACTCAACCTCTGGACGCGCCGGGAGTATTTTGATGTGGACAAGCTCGTGGATACGTTCGGCAACCCGCCGGAGCAGCTTCTGCAATCCACCTTTATGATGATGAAGCCGACGAAAAACATCACCAAGTATGTGGATTTGCTCCAGCATGCCGACAATGAGGATTTTGTGGAGACTTTTCTGGCCTTTGATTACTGGGTCAACGATGTTGTTTCGCTGCCGGGGGAGACGTTTCGGCAGTTTGTAAAGTGGTGTTATCAGGAAAATCAACTCGTGCAGGGGAAACTCAGGCTGGGGCGGCGGACGGTGAAGCTGGAGCAGATTGCCGTGCCGGTGCTCAACGTGGTGGCCAACCACGATGACGTTGTGCCGCGTGTATCTTCGGAGGCGTTAATGGGGCTGGTTGGGAGTCGGGAGAAGGAACTGCTGGCGGTCAATGGTGGGCATCATGGGTTATCCATTGGGAAGAGCGCCGTGGAGGTGGTGTGGCCGCGGATTGCGGCGTGGGTGCGGGAGCGGCGTGCGGGGTGAGGCAGGTTGGCGTTCTGGGAAATTCTTTCGTCTGATAACGCATGAGAAATCACCCCAGAGCATCTCATGTTTGAATGTTTGAAATGGAAGGGGGGAAGCCATGGCGACCCAGCGCTACTCCGTCACGCCGCATCCGGTTGAAACCATCCTCGCCTGGGTCAAGTCAGGTGAGATCGCCATTCCTGAGATTCAGCGTCCGTTTGTCTGGGAAGCAACGAAAGTGCGCAACCTGCTTGACTCACTGTACCAAGGCTATCCCGTCGGCTATCTGATTACCTGGCGCAATCCTACGGTAAGGCTGAAAGACGGGACTCCATCGGCTGGAAAGCGAATTCTCATTGACGGGCAGCAGCGCGTCACCGCGCTCATGGCGTCGCTCCTGGGGCATGAGGTGCTGACCAAGGACTACGAGAAGGTTTACATCCGCATCGCCTTCCATCCCCAGGAGGAACGCTTCGAGGTGGCCAACCCGGCAATTCGCAAGGATGCTGCCTGGATCGAGGACGTGACCGCAGTATTCGCTCCCTCCACGAGTGTTTTTCAACTCGTGACAGGGTATTGCCAGAAGAACCCTGGTGTTTCGCAGGATGCCGTATTCGCCACGCTTGAAAAGCTGCGCAAGATTATCAACAACCACGTTGGTGTGATTGAGTTGGCGCACGACCTCGACATCGAGACCGTCACTGAAATTTTCATCCGCGTCAACTCAGCCGGTACCGAGCTGTCGCAGGCCGACTTTGCCATGTCCAAAATCGCCGTGAACGAAACCTACGGTGGCGATTTGCTCCGCAAGGCGATTGATTACTTCTGCCACATGTCCGTGGCACCGGAGTTCGTGGTACACGTTGAGAAGCGTGACCCGGCATTTGTCGCCTCCGAGTTCTTCTCCGTCATGCGGTGGCTCAAAAATGCCAACAACGATATCTATATCCCGTCCTATACCGACATGCTGCGGGTCGCTTTCACGTCGGAATTCGGGCGCGGCAAGCTGCAGGACCTGGTGGCATTGCTTTCGGGGCGGAACTTTGAAACCAGGCAGTTTGAAGAAGCCATCTCTGAGGCGTCATTCGACAAGCTCAAAAAGGGCGTCCTGGCTTTTATCAACCAAACCCACTTTGAGCGCATCACCATGATCCTGCGTTCAGCCGGTTTCGTGACCAGTGACCTCATCAGCGGCCGGAATGCGGTGAATTTTGCTTACGTTCTCTATCTCCGCGGCCGGGCCGAGCGCGTGCCTGCCGCGGACCTTGAGCGGCTGGTGCGGCGGTGGTACGCCATGTCCATCCTGAGGAGCCGCTACACCAGCAGCCCGGAAACGGCCTTTGACTACGATATCCGGCAGATTGCGGCGCGCGGGTTGGTGTCCTATTGTGACGAGATCATCAAAAGTGAACTGCCGGACAGCTTCTGGACTGGTACGCTGCCGCAACTGATGAACACCTCTTCGGCACAAAGCCCTTACTTCCTGGCCTATCAGGCCGCACAGGTGAAGCTCGGCGACAAAGGGTTTCTCTCCCGTGACATCACCGTGCGGGACCTCCTGCTGAACCGCAGCGATGTGCACCACATCTACCCCAAAAAACATCTTCAGAGACAGGGGCTTGCGCGGGGACGCTACAACCAGATCGCCAACTTCGTCCTGACGCAGAGCGAGATCAACATCGCCATCGGGGACAAGCCGCCCGATCAATACTTTGCCGAGCTGGCCGAACAGGTGCACGGTGGCAGGAAGCGATATGGCGGGATCACCGATGAAACCGAGTTGCGTGCCAACCTGCGCACCAACTGCGTCCCGGATTCGCTGCTCGACGGGCAGATTCCAGACTATGATGAGTTTCTGGAGCAGCGGCGCAAGCTGATGGCGCTCAAGATCAAGTCCTGGTTCGAGACGTTGTGATACCACCCGGCTGTTGCCCAACCGCAGATTGACCGGAACAACTCAGCGGGAAGGGAAGACGGCAGAGTTCGGCCGTTTTGGCAAACAGGCTGTGCACGGTGGCTTCCCGGTCGGGGAAGCGTTGCCGGGTTTTTTGCTTCAGTAATTCCAGTCGGGCCTGTTTGGTGTCGGGGTTTTTCATCTGCAGTATAAAGAACTGCATCTGCGGCGGAACGCAAAAGAAGTGATCCAGGCATTGCTCATGCATGAGGTGATCAAACTGCTGCGCAATCTGAGCTGCAAATGAAAGCATAACGGAGACAATTGGGATCGATCAAATTCAGCACTAACATTCCTCAAGTTTACATTTCTGCTTCATCAGCACTCTTAATACCTATTCTATCATGTGTACATGTAACACCTACATGTGTACATGCACTAAGTGTCAATATCTCTGTATCATGAATACATGCAAATTGTCCGAAATTTAATGAATATGTGTATCAATCAATCGGTAGTATAATCCGCAAAGAATTGACTGTTTTATTACAGAACTTGGTTGGTATCTGGCTGTAAGGTTTAGTGGCTTCGGAGCGTACCATTGCTCCGTTTGGGAGGATTTGGCTTCTGTCCCAAAGTACCTTGGTTTTGGGTATTTGGACAGGGCTGAATCAGGACCGGGGCTGGTCAGCACCACACCCAAGGACCAATGCACGCTGTAGGTTGAGTTGCTTTGGCTGGTGATGAGCACGACAAAGCGGCCGGCAAGTTTGCTCGCCGCTTCTGTTTGTTGGTTATCGGCATACGGCTCCAATGCCAGCAGTTTGCTGGCAAGGCAGAGGTTTTTTCAAGGGAGGGAAGTCACTGTGAGTTCACTACAGGAAGCGCACGCCACGTTGTCATCAACCATGCTGCCCAAGTCCCGTTGGGAACGGCTGCGGCGGTTTTTCTCACTACAACCTTTTGGGGATGAAATGCTAACGCCAGGCGTCCAGATGTGGCTGTATGCGGCCTGGATTCTTGTGATGGCGATGGCGCTGCTGGAAGGCTGCGCCTGGGGATGGTTTGGGTCAGGCGTGGCAAGCGGCTGGCCGGGAGTTGTCATCGGGATTGCTCTTGGCGGTCTGGCATTCCTGATCATTTGGGCGCTGGATGCATCACTGATGACCAGCAATCTGACGGGTCATGGGGGAGGTAAAAAGATTTCCCTGATTGTTGTTCGGTTGGCATTGACTGGGTTCTCGGTGTGGCTTACGGCACCCTACCTGGCACAGTTTGTATTTCGGGCCGACATCGAGGCTGACTTGCGCCGCGACCAGAACCTGGCCATTGACCAGGCGCGGCAGGCGATTGCTGCCCGGACGGAGGCCAAACTGAACGATCTCCACAAAACGATACAGGCAGATCGGGAAGGGCTCATTCTGGAGGTTTCGGGGCGGGGGCGCTCAAAGCGTTACGGTGATGGGTTGACCTCAAATGCAATTCGTGAGCGCATCCTGGCGCTGGAAGCGGAGGCGCAGAAGTTGGAGAGTGCCGGGCAGAATGAGTTGGCTGCTTTCAATCAGGCAGTTGCCCAAGGGCAGTTTGACCTGGTCAAAGTGCGGTGGGGCGTTGATATTCCAAGTGATTCGCCAGTGGAGCGCGCAGCCCGTTTACCGAAAAAAACGCCGTAAAGCCCTGCACTTTAGGGCAGGGATATAAGGCGCACGCTGTTTTATCAAGCCAAACCTGTGATAAAATAGCAGTATGAGAGTCATGGAAGCCAAGCTACTCAACGGGACAGCAGAGCAGTATCAGGCTCTGGATGAAGCCATCCGTACCGCACAGTTTGTCAGAAACAAATGTGTGCGGTACTGGATGGACAACAAGGGCGTCAACAAAGCTGTTCTCTATGCCCACTGCAAAGACCTGGCCAAAGAGTTTGACTTTGCCAGGAAGTTAAACTCAGCGGCAAGGCAGGCAAGTGCAGAGCGAGCTTGGGCTTCCATTTCTCGGTTCTATACCAACTGCAGAAACAAGGCGGTCAGGAAAGGGTATCCCAAGTTCAAGAAGCATTGCCGTTCTGTGGAATACAAGGTATCTGGCTGGAAGCTGTCAGGGGATGGGATGACTATCTCGTTCACCGATGGCTTCAATGCTGGCTCGTTTGCTCTGTACTGCAATGGTGAAGCAAGACGGTTGATTCTTGAATCCAAAATCAATCGGGTGCGGGTGATACGCAGGGCAGATGGATACTATGCCCAGTTCTGCTTGGATGTGGAGCGCAAAGAGCGGGGAGCATACACAGGCAATGTGATTGGCATTGACTTGGGCTTGAAGGCTTTCTACACCGACCAGAACGGCAACCCTGTAGAGTATCCTAAGTTTTTGAGGCGTAGTGAAAGGAGGTTAAAGCAACACCAGCGCAGATTAAGTCGGAAGTTCAAGAAGAGGGCAAAATCCCAATCCAAGAACTACCACAAGCAAAGAAAGCGACTGGGCAAAGTGCATCTGAAAGTCCAACGCCAGCGTAAAGACTGGGCAGTCAGGCACGGTGCGTGGTGGCATCTCACGATGTCGTGGCGTATGAAGACTTGCAGGTGAAGAACCTGGTCAAAAATCATCATCTTGCCAAATCCATTCATGATGCTGGCTGGTCTCAATTCACTGCGTGGCTGGACTACTACGGCAAGGTGTGGGACAAGGCAGTCGTCAGCGTACCGCCGCAGTACACCACACAGGACTGTAGTAACTGTGGGCATTATGGTAGTAAAAACCCTATCCACCAGAACCCATAGTTGTCCTCAATAAGGAAGCAAGTGGCGAGTGGCGAGTGGTTCAGAGGCGAGTGGTGAGTGGCGAGTGGCGAGTGGTTCGGAAGGTAATTCGCTACTCGCTACTCGCTGCTCGCTACTCGCTCCCTGTTCGCTATTCGCTACTTGCCACTACAGTACCTTTGGGCAAAAGGGAACTGCCTCGAAAGAGGGAACGCTTGGGGAGAGATGCACCGCTGCTTTAGAGGGGCAACCTGATGAAGTAAGTGCGCTCGCAGAACCAAGAACAAGAATCCCCTGCCTTTAGGCAGGGGAGTATGTCAACTTTCGGCTCTCAACCTCTGACATTTCTTTGTGTAGAACCAGGGGCCAGAAGCTGAGAGGTTTGATGGGCGGAATCGTTTTGCCTTTGACGCTTTGCTTTAAGGGCAAACTACCGCCCATTTTTCATTGGGCTGCACAGAATGGTCATTGCTTAATCTGGCTGTGGCACAGGCGTTAGAGAGAGGACACTTCGGTGTTGCTCACCTGGTGCGGCCGGTAGGCTCAGGAGAGGACGTCACCAGCATCTTGAGTTTTTTTCGCAGCTTCATGTGGCGCATTGGTCTGGCGCACTGTGGTGTGTGCCTCCAGGTCTCAGGCGCATTGCTTGTTTCCGGGGCGGGGCACGGAGTTTTTTCAGCTTTGGGCTGGTCGCAGGAATTTTGAGTCTGATAATACAGATTATGTTTTCATGTTCGTCCGCAAGGATGCAGAAATGTTGCCGGAATGTTCAACAGACGTAGCACCAAAAGCCTAACCACAAACAACAAAAGTTCAATGCCGGGTTTTGTCTGGTTCACCCCGACTGGAAAGGTATCGAGCCATGCCCACAAAACGTCTACGGACAGGACGCCAAAGCTGGTTCGTCAGTCTGCTGGCAGGACTTGTCACACTCAGTCAGGCCAACGTCACTGCCGGCAGACATCCCCCGCCAACCAACCACGAAGCCGTTTCCGTGGCCGGGCTGAATCTGAGACCGGAAGAACAACGGCTTCTCGACACCGGCGGCATTGTCGTCCGTCCGCTCCCGGCCGGCCACGCCAAAACCATCGCCGCTCAGGGACTGGCCATAGTGAAAAGCCCGCCGGAAACGTTTCTGGACGCCTGCCGCTCCCTGAAAGCCATCCGGCATGGCGGAAGCGTCACCACCTGTGGGCGATTCAGCCCCGTCCCGACGCTTGCAGACGTGGCGCACCTTCCTGTGAGTCCTGACACCCTTACGGAGCTTTCCACGGCGCACGTGGGAGACTCAAAAATCAAGCTTTCTGCGGCAGAAATTGAAACCCTGACGCAACTCCGGCAGACCTGCCCGGCGGCACAGCTCCGCCCGTCGCTGGCGGATGCCTACCGTCAGATGCTCTGGAAACGCACGCTGGCGTACGCAACCCACGGGCAACGGGGGCTTCCGGCCTACGCGGACAAGAAGGTGCCAACCGATGTGCAGGCGGCCCTGGCGTCCCTGTGGGCCGAGTGTTTTCGTCCCACCCACCCGGCATCCCAAATACACGCGGCGCTCGAACGTTTCCCCCACCTGGATACCACCCGAAGCGAGTCTTTTCTCTACTGGGCTGTTCAGAAGTACGGCGATCTCAAACCCGTCACCACACTTGTTCATGTGCTTATCGGGCAGGAAGCGGGGCGTGACTATGTTGCCTCAACGCTCATCTACGCCAATCACTACACGGAAGCGGCTTTTGTTCTGGCTGAACTCATTCCCGTGACTGATCCTGCCGGCCGGACACAAACCATCGTGGTGTACAGCGTTGGTGTTCAGACCGATCTTCTGGGTGGGCAGCTTGGGTTTTTGAAGAAGAAGTTTGCCCAGTCAAAGCTGCTGAGTACACTCAAGGGCGGGCTGACGACGCTGCGGACGACGGTCCTGGCGGCCTCCCGGGCGCGTGAGGCAGGGCCGGCTGGGGTACATGGGAGCGCGGGCTTCCAGCCCGCAGATCAGAAGACTGAGGACAATCCAAAGCTACTTGGGTTTTGAAAGCGCCGGGGCAAAAATGGATACTCAGGCGAACAGTGGTGTATTTCCCTGCCAACGGCCTTCGGAAATACCCTGGATTCTGAGGTGCATCCATGACCACAGACCGGTTGGACATTCGTCCCTTTGAGAATGCAGTTGCCCGTCTTGAAGAGGGCATTTCAGAATATCAGGCTGACCCAACACGGACGCTGTTGCGTGATGGTGTGATCCAACGCTTTGAATTCACCTACGAGCTTGCCCACAAGACCCTGAAGCGTTTTCTTGAGTTCGTTTCCCCAAATCCAGCCCAATACGACCAGATGTCCTTTCAGGACCTGATTCGTTCCGGTAATGAGCTGGGGCTTCTGCTCAGTGATTGGCCGACTTGGCGGCGTTACCGTGAAATGCGCAGCAAAACCAGTCATACCTATGACGAGGGCGTTGCGCTCGAAGTCGTGGCCGGGATTCCCGCCTTTCTGGAAGAAGCCCGCCATCTGCGCGACGCACTGAAGGCAAGGCTCACATGAGTACGGCTTGTCCCCCGATAGACATTCACCCAAGGCAATGGGCCATTGTACGACGTATCCTGCAGAAGCACGTGCCCGGGTGTGAAGTATGGGCTTTTGGCTCCCGTGCGAAGTGGACGGCCAAACCGTACTCCGATCTCGATCTGGTGATCATCAGTGACCGGGGATTACCGCTGGATGTCAGGGCTGCTTTGCGGGATGACTTTTCGGAATCTGACCTGCCATGGAAGGTGGATGTGGTGGACTGGGCCACCACCAGCCAGGCCTTCCGGGAAATCATCGAGCAGGAGAAAGTTGTGGTCCAGGGTGGAAAGTAAAAATATTTGGGGGCGCGGGCTTCCAGCCCGCAGACAAGTCCGCACGTCCCGGACGCATTTACCGGACGCCGAGCGCTTTGTGGGCACTTCCAAGCCGGAATATCCGAGGCAGACGTTGCCATTGCGGGCTTTCCAACAGTTCTCTGCGGGCTTCCGGTCCGCAAATAAGCTCTACACGGCTTCCCGTCAATTTTTTGAATCCGTCGGCCAGCCCAGCGCCTGAAGCGTGACCTTGGCCAGCCGCTTTGCCGCCAGTTCGGACTCCCGGTTTCCGTTCTGCTGCGCGTCAAGGTGAAACGTCGTCATCAGCCCGCCAAACAACAGGCAGGTGTCATACAAAGCCGTCAGTTCCGCCGCTGGTTGCTGCATCAGCTTCGGGTCAGAGGTCAACAGTTCGTGAACCGCACCCAGAAGAAACTCCGACTCCTCATCGGTCAGGTCCCGTCCACGCTCAATCCCGACGGCAACGCCAACCGCCAAAGCCACAGCATACGTCAGATTGTTTCTGCGGAAGTCCGGGCTGCGTTCAATTTCCTTGAAAATGGCGTCGCCCAGCGAAAGCAGCGTCGCCCGCTGCTGCGGGTCGTTGGACAACGACGCAAACTGCTCGGCAATGGACTGCCGCCGGCGCGGACGAAAATCCGTCACGGCATACTGGCGCGGTGCCTGTACCGGACGGCTTTCCGGTGCGGCCGCCGGCGTACGCCGTTGGGCATTGCTGCCGGCCCGGCCCCGGTCGCCGGAAAGGCGCAGCGGCACCGACTGGTAAAACACACTGCGCTGGGACAACGACAGCATGAGACTCAGGTTCGCCATGGCCATGGTCTCAAACTGCATCCCGCTCAGCGGATCGGTAAACTGGGCGCGCGCCTCACCAGAGGCAGCCGCAAGCCACGACGCAAACAGGAAGAAAAAAACAAAACTCCGGCGCAGCGCCCTGCACTTCAACATCGCTTGCGCAACTCCTTTCACAACCGGCACGCATCGGAAGGGGCCGGTACAAAATGTCGTGTGGCACAAGGATACGTGCTTCACTGTGTCAACGCAATACAGCGCCGGGGATTTTGAGAAAATTTCGCGTACTTTCAGATTTTTGTACGGCGCGCCGTCCCTTGCTTCTGTCACACGGCCCAGGATCATGGCCACCGGCAGCACATCAGCAATCATGCCGGACAAACTCACACAAGGGTGCGACTGCGTATGAAATCCCTGACGGAATACCTGACCTTCAACCTTCCCTCCAAAATGGCCTTCGTCAACATCACACCCCAGGTTGAGGCAATTGTGCGGCGCAGCGGCGTCAAGGAAGGGCTGGTGCTGTGCAACAGCATGCACATCACCTCCAGCGTCTTCATCAACGACGACGAAGCCGGCCTGCACCACGACTTCGGCGTGTGGCTGGAACAGCTCGCGCCTTTCAACCCGGACCCGAACCACTACCACCACAACCGCACCGGCGAAGACAATGCCGATGCCCATCTCAAGCGCCAGATCATGGGACGGGAGGTTGTCGTCGCCATCACCAACGGACGACTGGATTTCGGCCCGTGGGAGCAGATTTTTTACGGTGAGTTTGACGGCTACCGGCCCAAGCGGGTGCTCGTCAAGGTCATCGGCGAGTGACTGCCTGCGCCCCGGTTCCCGGCTCTCATGAACGCTGCGCCCGCCCCCGGCTTTCCTGCCACAGGCGGCAACGGGCCACCATCTGTGCGGCCAGCCGCGCATCCTGCCCGAAATGCAGGTGAATGTAGCTGGCATGCAGGTAGCCGCTGGCAAACCCTTCGGCGCGTGGTTGTTCTGCCGGATGACGCGGCTCAATGACGTAGGCCGGCGGCGCTCCTTCCGGGCGCTGCCACGTCGAGTAGTGAAACTCGTGCCCCCGCAGCCGTTGTCCGGCCGCGCCCAGAAGTCCGTCGGCAGCCAGCCTGACTTCCCGGTAGCCCATGACCAGCCGGCGCTCCATCCGGCAGGCACCGGGAACAAGGCCAACCATCGGATGGCGCTGCCCTTCGGCATCTTCCAACGCCTCGGTCAGATACATCAACCCGCCACACTCGGCGTAGATCGGCATCTCCTGGGCGTGGGCTTCCCGAACGGCCGCCAGCAACGGACGGTTGGCACTGAGGGCGGCGGCATAAATTTCAGGATAGCCACCGCCGAAATACAGCCCGCTGATACCGGGCGGCAGAACGGCATCGCGCAACGGACTGAACCACACGACCTCCGCACCCGCGGCCCGCAGCGCGTCCAGATTGTCCGCATAGTAGAAACAAAACGCCTCGTCACGGGCGACACCTATCCGAACCACGCCATCCGAAGCCGCGGCCAGGGCCGCAGCCAGTGGGCCGGCGCTGTCCGGCAGCGGTAGCGGCAGCGCGGCTTCAGCCAGGCCTACGACCGCTTCCAGGTCAACATAACGCGCCATGGCTTCCCGCGCCCCGGCCAGGAAGGTCTGTACCGCATGCGGCCGTTCCTCGACGGTCAACAGCCCAAGGTGCCGCTCCGGTATGGCAAGGTCGGGCAGGTACGGAAGACAGCCAAGTACTGGAACGCCGTACTGCGTGATGGCCTCCCGCAGCCATGCGGCATGGCGCTCCCCGCCAACCCGGTTGCAGATGACGCCAGCGATATTGACCTTTGGCATAAACGTGTGAAAGCCGTGGACAACCGCCGCCGCACTGACCGACATGTGGCTGCAATCCACGACCAGAATGACCGGAGCCGCCAGCAACAGCGCCATCTGCGCTGTACTGCCAGCGAGCGGATCGCTGCCGGCGCCGTCAAAAAAGCCCATGACGCCCTCGATGATGCTCACGTCGGCCGTAGCGGCCGCCCGCGCAAACACCAGTTGCACCGCAGCCGGCGGCAGCATCCAGGCGTCGAGGTTGCGTGAGGGCCGCCCCGTGGCCGCCGTGTGGTACATCGGGTCAATATAGTCGGGGCCGACTTTGAACCCCTGTACGCGCCGGTCTGCTGCCAGCGCGGCCATAAGTCCCGTGGCGACAGTGCTTTTGCCGTGACCGCTGGCCGGCGCGGCAATGATGATTCTGGGAGGGTTCACGGCACGTTATTCAAGACGGGTCACCAGACCGAGTTCATAGCCGATGGCTTCGATGTCGGCGATGGAAAGCACCACTCCTTCCGGTGGACGCTGATTGAGGCGTAGCACAATCGCCGACTCGCCTGCCAGATGCTCAACCGTGACCCGGTTGAACGGCACGTCAATGCCCAGCAGCCGGGTCATCAAGGCTGCTGTGGCGCGATGCCCGACGGCCGAGTAGAGCGTCCGTCCCGCCTGGCGAAACCGGGCAATGAGCTGCCGTGCCGCTTCCGGTGTCACCGGCTCGTAGCGATAAACACCATAGGCGGTGAGAATGCTGGCGTTGAGAAACAGGAGACGCCCCGACGGCCGGTTCGACGGAGTTGTCAGACCTGCCGGCTGATGTGGTGTCTCATGTAGGCTGTGACCTGGTTCCTGAACCGGGTCATCGGCGGGGTTTGACATGCTGGTTCCTGATGCGGTGTGCCGTGGTGTACGTGCCGGCGGATGGTGGGCGCATAAAGCTGGTCAAGCAGGGCCTTGCCGCTGGTGAAATCGCGTGTCCCGTACTGCTCGGCAAAATACTGCCGGAGGCGATGCCACAACCGGCGATAGGGATGTGCGGTTGTGTAATGCTTCAACGGCGTGTGTCCCCGGACAATGCGGATGATGCTTTCCGCATTTCCCGGAATCGCAAGCGCCGCCGGAGCGCCGTTTTTTTCTGCGTTTTTCCGGGCAAAAAGGGTGATGTTCCCGCCATCGTCGGAGGTCAGTTGACCAATCCCGGTGAAGCCTGTTTTTTCAGCAAGCTTTTGCAGCGTTGAGAGGTTGAAGTTGAAGATGTGGGCTTCGTGAAAGGTGTTTTGGGGCGCCTGGCAGGTCGCCTCAACATTCGGCACTTCGATAACCAGTATCCCGCTGGGCTTCAGCAGCCGGTGCAGTTTCAACAGGACTTCGGCCGGTCGTTCGGTATGCTCCAGGACGTGCCACATCGTGATCAGGTCAAAGTGTTCTTCCGGCAAGGCCACATCCTGAGCAAAGCCGATATGGACCTGAAGCCCATACTCACTTTCGGCATATTCCGCATAACCCCGGTTTGGCTCAATGCCCTGCACGGTGTGACCCAGTTTGTGAAGCAGATAGATGAACTCCCCTCCCCCGGAACCCACATCCAGGATCGTCTGTGGGGTCGGCAGCAGATGCCGGATGGTCTGACAGCGTGCCAGTGCCAACCTGCCGGCGCGCAGAATATGCTTTGGTTTGGGCGTGTACGTGCCTTTGTAGTGGAGGCGGTAGTGTTGTGTGTAGAACTCACGGGGGTTATGGGGAAGCGGGTCTGACCAGACCAGCCCGCACTGAAGGCAGATCACCGTTCGGAGAGGTTTCCCATGGCGGCCGCGGTTAGCCAGGACAACGCTTTCAGGGTTGCCGCACAGTTGGCATGGCGATGCGCCCACGGCACGCGGAGCCAGAGTGGAGAGGGTTGCAGATGGGCTTTCCAGAGAAATCATCAGCGAAGCCTACCGGCTAGAATTCAATGCCCCGCTGCGCCTTGATGCCGCTGCGGAACGGATGTTTGACAAGCTTCATTTCGGTGACGAGATCGGCCAGCTCGACCAGCTCCGGGCGGGCGCTGCGCCCGGTGATGACGACGTGGAGCGCCGGACGTTTCTGCCGCAGCTTTTCCATGACCGGTTCCAGAGGCAGCGTGTCATCGCGCAGGACAATGTTGAGTTCATCGAGCACCACCAGATCGTAGTGCGGGTCTTCCATCAGGGCGCAGGCTTTGGCCCAGGCACGTTCAGCCGCGGCGCGGTCGCGTTCCCGATCCTGGGTTTCCCAGGTGAAACCTTCGCCCAGTGCAAAGAAATCCACCCGGCCGGCGAGTTCCCGGGCAAAGGCAGCTTCCCCGCTCTCCCGCGCCCCCTTCGTAAACTGGACGATGCCAATCCGCATCCCGTGCCCCAGTGCCCGAAACACCATCCCCAACGCCGCCGTGGTTTTTCCCTTTCCGGGGCCCGTGTGGACGATGATCAGCCCTTTTTCCTGGGTAGCCTGCGCGATGCGCGCGTCCTGGAGGGCCTTTTTGCGCGCCATCTGCGCCCGGTGCTGTGCCTCGTCTGTCATGACAGCCCCCTTCCCTTTGGCCCTGCCAAGCACACCGGCTACGGCAAGGCATTGACGGCACGAACAATATCACCTACGGCGTCGGCAATGTGGTGCGATACCGTCCGCAGCGACCGTGACGGCAGCGCCACGACGCGCCGTTTCCGAATGGCACTCAGGCTGGCCAACCGCTTGTCGGCCAGCAATTGTTCCCGGAAGCCACGGTCGGCCGCCAGTCCCGTCGCCACAAAGATGACATCCGGGTCACGCGCCAGCAAGGCCTCGGCCGAAAGCGCCACGTGGCCGGTCAGGTCCGCAGCGGCATTGCGCAGGCCCGCTGCGGTCAGTTTCACATCCGCCATGGTATCGCGCCCGGCCACCATCAGCGGTGGCATCAGGTACAGCGCCCGCCACCCGGCCCGGTCGGGACGCAGCCCGGCCCGCGCCTCAGCCAGTTTTGTCCGCATGTCGGCAATCACGGCCTCGGCGCGCTCCGGTTCGCCCACCGTCTGCCCGATCCGGCGCAGGTTGTTTTCAATGTCAGCCAGTGACCGGAAATCCTCGACGACCACGGTTGGCGTTCCGGTCTGCTCGACGGCCTGCCGCAGTTCCGCTTTGGTGTAGCGCGCCAGCAGCACCAGATCGGCCCGCAGCGAAAGAATCCGCTCCGGCTCCCGTTCGACAAAGACACCAATCCGGCGGGCCGTATCAGCCACGTAACTCACTTCGGGGTCGGCAGCGTACTTTGACAGCGCGACGATCCGTTCCGGCGGCACGAGCGCGCAGAGGATTTCATCCGTACCAACCGAAAGTGAGGCGATGCGTTGTGGCTTGGGCGCGGTTGTGTGTGCAGCCGGCCGGTGGTTGTCGGCCGGCGCACGAAAGGACTGGCAGGCAGTGCCCAGCCACACGACGGCTGTCACAGCCGCAACGGCCGTGGCCGTCCGTGACCAGTTCCCTTGCGCGTTATGTCTCCCGGTCACAGTTCACCTCCGCCTGCTGGATGGCTTCTTCAGCCGTTGCCTGGACGGCGGCCAGACGACGTAGTACCGCTGGCGGCGGCTGCGCCCACAGCCCCCGCCGGGCCGCTTCCAGAAGCCGCGCAGCGATGTCCCGCTGTGCCCAGGGATTGCTCCGGCGCAGAAACGCGGCAGCCGCTTCATCAAAAAGGTATGCCTCGGCAACCCGCTCATACATCCAGTCCGCGACGAGACCGGTCAGCGCGCTGTACCCAAACAGGTAATCCACGGTGGCGGCCATTTCGAGGGCGCCCTTGTAGCCATGTTCCTGAATGGCCCGCAGCCACTTTGGATTCGTCACCCGTGCGCGCAGGACCCGGCGCAGTTCTTCGTCAAGTGAGCGCACTTGCGGCCGCGCCGGATCAGACGAGTCGCCCAGCAAAGTCGGCGGCAGTTCCCCGCGCAGGTTGTGGACGGCGGCCGCCATGCCGCCGTGAAACTGCATGTAGTCATCGCTGTCAAGAATGTCATGCTCGCGGTTGTCCTGATTCTGGGCCACGACTTCGCAGGCCGCCAGTCGCGCCGCCAGGATGGTTTCGGCCGGTGTGCCATACTCGCCCGCCGTGTAGGCGTAGCCACTCCAGCGCAGGTAAATCTGCGCCAGGTCTTCGCGGCTCGTCCAAGCGCCTTCGGCGATGGCGGCCAGAATCCCCACGCCATAGACACCGGGCCGGTTGGAAAAAACCCGGAAACGCGCCTGCTGGCGGGCCACTTCGGGCGGTGTACCGGCGGCAATCCGCTGCTGTTCCTCCACCCGGACATGCTTGCGGACGTAGTTCCATTCGTCCGGTTCATCCGCTTCGGCGGCCAGGTTGACAGCGTCATCGAGCAACGCCAGCAGGTTGGGAAAGGCATCGCGGAAAAAGCCGGAAACCCGGACGACGACATCAATGCGCGGGCGTTGCAACTGCTCGACCGGCAGCAGCCGGAGACCGGCCAGGCGCTGGTTGGTCACATTCCATACCGGCTCGACGCCAAGCAGCCAGAGCACCTGGGCAAGGTCATCGCCCTGGGTACGCATGTTGGCCGTTCCCCACAGCGTCAGGCCGATGACTTCGGGAAAACGTCCCTGCTGCCGGACGTATGTCGTCAGCAGTGCGTCCCCCAGTTGTCGTCCCACCTGCCAGGCAAAACGGGAAGGAACGGCGCGGATGTCCACGGCATAAAAGTTCCGCCCGGTGGGCAGCACGTCCACCCGGCCACGGGTTGGCGCGCCGCTGGGACCCGGTGGAATGGACTTCCCTTCGAGGGCATCCAGCAGGTTGCGGATTTCCTCCGGCGCCTGCCGTATCCGGGGCAGGATGTCTTCTACAAGATACGTCAGTGTGCGTTGCGTCTCCGGTTTCTCTCCGGTCAGGTCGGTCACGGCCATCGGCGCAAAGTTCCGTTCAGCCAACTGCCAGACCAGGTTCCGTACAGCGGCGTCTATGGCCCGCCGCAGCCTTCCGACCGTGGTGATGGGAGTGTCACTGAGCACCGCCAGGGAGGGTGGTGTCGCCGCCGGGGACCACGGCGTTTCGGCCGGAAGGGTCAGGAGGTCGGCCGGCAGGTTGAGGTCGCGCACCAGCGCTGCCGGCAGTCCCAGGCAGGAAGTCCCTCCCTGCCGTGCCAGCGCACAGAGGAAGTCCACCAGCCGTTCGCCAGCGGGGACTTCCCCCAGAATGTGCAGTCCGTGACGAATCTGGATTTCCCCCAGGTCACAGAGATAGCCGTCGAGTTTTTTCAGAAACGCCGGCAGGGCGTCTTCGTCCGGCCGGGCGGTGTAGCCCAGGTCGTGGTGCAGGTTGGCCGCTACGACGGCTTCCCAGATGGCGTCCACAATGAGGCTTCGTTTGTCAGGGTCGAGTTGGTCGGCACGTGCCAGTTCCGCCAGAAGCCCCTGAAGTGGAGCCAGTTCACCTTCCTGGTCGGCTTCGGCCTGCGTCATGGGCGGCGGCAGGTGGCTGACCAGAACGGACTGCCACCGCCGTTTGGCCTGTAGCCCCTCACCCGGATCGCCAATCAGAAAGGGATACAGCACCGGCGTATCCGGCAGGACGAGTTGGGGGTAGCACCGGTCGGACAGCCCCAGCGACTTGCCCGGCAGCCATTCCACCGTGCCGTGCTTGCCGCAGTGGATGATCGCATCCACACCAAACACGGACCGCAGCCAGTGATAGACGGCCAGGTAATGGTGCGGCGGGACGAGTTCCCCGCTGTGGTAGATCGCCCTTGGGTTTTCCCCGTACCCACGCGGCGGCTGAATGAGCACCAGAACGTTTCCGTAGCGCCGTCCGGCAATGTAGCCCACATCGCCTTCCACCATGACGCGGCCCGGCGGCTCGCCCCAGGTTGCCCGGAGTTCCGCCTGGCACACCGCCGGCAGGGTTGCAAACCACGCCTGGTAGTCCACTGTGCGGTAGTGCGCTGCCGATGGTTTCTGTTCTGCGGAAAGCATGGGCGCTTCGTATCCGCCCCGGGCCAGCAGTTCCGCCATAAGGGTGTCGCCGTCCGGCGGCAGTTCGCCGACGTGGTAGCCCCGTGCGCGCAGCGCCCGCAGAAGGTTGAGGACGGAAGCCGGTGTGTCCAACCCGACGGCGCTGCCGACCCGTCCGTTGCGGTTGGCAAAGTTCGTCAGCACAATCGCCAGCCGCTTCGTGTGGTTGGGCAGGCGACGCAGCCGCGCCCACCGGGCGGCGAAGGCAGCCAGCCGCTCCACCTGCCCCGGAATGGGTTTCTGGCGGCCGGCACCGGAAGGGGTTGGCTCCTGAACGCCGACCACGGTCGAGATAATCCGTCCGTCGAACTCCGCCATGACGACTTTCATGGCGGCATCGAGCGGCGACAATCCGGCCGGGTTGGCTTCCCAGGCGGCCAGTGTCTCGCGTACCGTAAGGCCCTGGATGACAGGAATCCCCAGATTGACCAGGGCTTCCAGGGTGGCTCCGGCAGCTTGTGGGCCGCGCGGCCCGTGGCCGATTTCAGCCAGGGCGTAGCTGACCAGACTCACGATGACTTCCACCCGGGCCTGACCAGGCTGCCCGAAGTAAGCGGCCAGTGTTTCCGGCGCCAGCTCCCGCAGGCTGTAGCAAAAGACCGGCAGCACCCGGCAGGAAGTGGCTTCGAGCGCGCGTATGAGCGCATCCACAACGGCCAGATCGCGGCTCTGCCAGTAGGCCCGGTAAAACAGTACACCCACCAACGGTGCGGTTGGGTCGCGCCAGTGGTGGCGGCCGAAGGTTTCGATGTCCAGTGTCGCGGTCACTTCCAGGTCGGCCGCGTCGGGGTGGTACAACCCACACAGCGGCATGGCGGCCGGCGGCGCGGCGTCAAAGGTGGTGCCCAGCACCTGATCGGACAAGTACCGCAGCCCTTGGGCATAGTTGGCGCTGCCGCCAGCGACGCAGTAGGCAAAGAATCTCGCGGCTACCTCCGGCGCAACCGTCGTGTAGTCGGCCAGGTCAGCATCAGGCCGGTCATCCCCCGGCAGCGCCAGCAGTGCCACGCCCGTTCGGTGGTGCATGGCGCGCAACTGTTCCAAGCCTTCCCGAAAGTATGCCCGTCCGCCCAGGATGCGGACAATCACCAGGCGGGCGGTGGGAGCGATGTCGGACAGAAACGCCGCCACTTCGGCCGGTGTTTGCAGGGCGTAGCTGGGGTGCATGTGCAGCGGTGGGAAGCCATCCGGCAGTTGGGCCCGGGCGGCTTCCAGTACCGTCAGCTCGGTATCAGAGGCGGAGATGAAGACGACATCCGGCCGCAGCCGGTAGGGGTTGTCGTGCGCTTCACGGCAGCGGTTGTCACTTTGCCCGGCGGCGACAACGGTGTACCGCGACGATTTGGATTTGGGCGGCGTCCCGCCGGGATTCGTCGGGTGGTAAATCCCCATGTTGAAAGGTCAGACTGTGAAGGGTTCCCGGTTTCCGGGTCGGCTTTACCAGGGCGGGCCTGGTTCGTGGCCGGGTTTTATGCGAAGTTGGGCCGGGTCATCAAGCCAACGTCGGCGGGTGTCCGCGACATAAAGTGACCGTCCGGGCTGCGAGGCGGGTGAGTTCGTCCTGCGGGTGACACGTGCCGACACATCGCCGCACACGTTCTGGATGTCCCGTCTGGAAACCACCGCTTCAGGATGGCCTGTTCCAGTCGTTCAGGTACCGGCCCAGGGCCTGGTAGAAATCCGGGCGGTCCAGCTTTTTCAGGACGTTACCCTGTTCGGGGTGCAATGGCAGGAATCGTCCCTGGTCATGTGCTTCCCCGTAAGAATGCCCATCGTCAACGGTCACCACCCCTGTGAGGAGGATGGCGTCGGGGCGGAAGGCGATGGCGTTCTGGATTTTGAACCGCTCGAAGACAACCGGGTGGATTTCAGCTTGGTCGAGGGAAGGGGCTGGCAGGTGAGGTGGCGGGCTGTACATGGACAGGGCGGCGCCTTCCAGCAGGAAGAAAACCACTCCCGGGAAGCCCTCCGGGAAGATGATCCAGTACAATGGCTCCAGACGCTCACCATGTGGCGTGGCACCCCCGGAGCCCCCCACCTCGAACTGATCACTCTCGGACAGATGATGCGCACCCGCGCCGGGCACACCCCACCGGGCGGAAACCATTGCCGCCCAGCTCGCCGCCATCCCCGCTCTCGTCCGCCACGGAGACTACTGGACCGATACCGCCACCGCCGAACTCGACCAGGACGTCTGGCAGCGCCTCCGCGCCATCCCTCCCCGGCCTCAACGCCGGGGTTTCCCGCGCAATTCGATGATGCCAATTGTTCAGTGAACAATTGCAGACCTGAGTCGCCTTTCCGGTATTCCCCGGCTGAGTTGGACTCCTCTCCCACTTCCAGTAGGCTGGCCTTGGTAGCCCCACTCTCCCTCTCCATGCACGTTATCGGATTGCCCATCAAAATAGTTGAAGTATGTTCTCAGCATTGAGAACAAGATTCAGCGTGAAAAAAGCGCAGAAAAAAAGCATGTTATCGGCATTTCGCAAGACACTATGGATAAACGTTATCAGTAAGTCGTATTCGGCGGTTGTCACTCTGCCTGGCGGCGACAACGGTGTGCCGCCGCCGGTGGGTGTCCGGGATGCCAAAGCCATGTGGCATTTGGCTGTGCCCGGAATCGTGCTTTTCCTGTGGTGAGGTGCCTATGCTGAATGTATGCCGTGTTGTTCTTGGGTTGTGGATGGTTTTGGGTGGCGTTATCTGGGTGCTAGGGCAGAGCCGGCCGGCTTCCCGCCCTCCGGCCAACCCTGACTGGTATGACTACGAGCGGGTCGGCCGCCGGCCGACCATCAACGGACGCCCGGCCCGGGAGAAGATGCACACCTACGAGGAGCGGGCCGGGGCAATTTTTTCCGACCGCCCGGTGACACGCCGCGGGACGACGCTCCCCAATGCCCCACAGCGCGGCCCGCGCCGCAGTGTCACGAGTTACCGTCCCGTGGCGGATATGCTTGCCCCGGAGATTCTGGCCCAGGAAGCCGATGGCGATCCGCTTCAGGTACGCCGCTTTTATGAGGAAGCCTTGCGGGAGTACCGCCGTGGTCTGGTCGAGCAGGGCTGGCCCGTTGAAGATGTCGGCTCGGCGATTGCGGTGTACCTCAACAACCACTACACCGTCGTTTTCGGCCAGCCGATGCCGCCCGGCGTACCTTATGCGCTGTATGAGCTTTTCCAGGGCATCCTGACAGAAGATCAGGATTTTGTGGCTTCGAGCGACCGCGAGCGGCAACTGCTGGCTGAATCCTTGGCCATTCTGGCAACAGCGATGTACTCGCAATATACGTCGGCGGCCGGACGCGAGCGTGAACGTCTCCGGCAGCAGGCCCGCGCCAATCTGGAATCCTTCACCGGGCAGTCAGCCGAGGAATTCCGTGACTTGGTGCTGGCCATCCGTGACCGGGATGCGCGGCAAGCCCCGCCGTTCAGGGCGGGGAAGGATAGCGCAGACGGCGGAGCCGTCCTTTGGGTTTATCTCAGTGCGGTGTCTGTTGCTGCTCGATGTACTGGCGCACGATGGTATTTCACCAAAAAGACCACGTGAACGTGCAACTTGAAAACACAGTGCCGCCCATGTCGAATGTCGTTGTCATCACCCATAGACCAAGAGTATAATTGCGGTTATGCAACGCCTCCAGGCCTTCAGATTCGAACTCATGCCAAACGGCCAGCAGGAGCGGCAGATGCGCCGCTTCGCTGGCGCTTGCCGGTTCATCTACAACAAGGCATTGGCCTTGCAGAAGGAGCGCTACGAGCGTGGCGAGAAGAAGCTCGGCTATGCCGGGCTGTGCAAGCTGCTCACTGAGTGGCGCAATAGCGCAGAGACGGCTTGGCTGGCCGATGCACCGATTCACCCGCTGCAACAGAAACTCAAGGACTTGGAGCGCGCCTACGGCAACTTCTTCGCCAAACGCGCCGACTTTCCGCGCTTCAAGAAGAAGGGGCGGTCGGACAGCTTCCGCTATCCCGACCCCAAGCAAATCAAACTCGATCAGGGCCATAGCCGTATCTTTTTGCCCAAGCTCGGTTGGCTGCGCTATCGCAACAGCCGGAAAGTGCTGGGCGATCTGCGCAACGTCACCGTCAGCCTGAGCGGCGGCAAGTGGTTCGTTTCCATTCAGACCGAGCGAGAGGTCGAGCAGGCCATCCCGCAGGGTGGCGCGGTCGGCATCGACATGGGTATTGCCCGGTTCGCTACGCTCTCGGACGGCACGTTCTACGCACCCCTCAACAGCTTCAAGCGGCATGAGGTTGCCCTGCGCAAAGCGCAGCAAGCCATGAGCCGCAAGGTCAAGTTCAGCAACAACTGGAAGAAGGCGAAAGCCCGCGTCCAGCGCATCCATTCCCGCATCGGCAACGCCCGCCGCGATTTCCTGCACAAGGCCTCGACCGCGATCAGCAAAAACCACGCGATGGTGTGTATCGAGGACTTGCAGGTGCGTAATATGTCCAAGTCGGCGGCAGGCACGGCAGATGCGCCGGGAAGAAACGTTCGGGCCAAGTCCGGCCTGAACAAATCCATTCTCGACCAGGGCTGGTACGGGTTCCGCCGCCAACTGGACTACAAGCTGGCGTGGAAAGGCGGCCATCTCATTGCCGTGCCGCCGCAGAACACCAGTCGCACTTGCCCAGGCTGCGGCCACGTGTCGGCGGACAACCGCCAGACCCAAGCCCGGTTCGTATGCGTGGCGTGCGGCTATGAGAATAACGCCGACGTTGTTGGTGCGATCAACATCCTTTCTCGCGGGATACAACTATTGCGGGACGAAGGGCAGGACACGGCCAACGCTTTGGTCGGGATGCAGGTGGACTGGCTGCCTGTGTCAGCCCGGATGGCCTGTGGATCGAACTGCATAGGCAGTCGGAAGCAGGAACCCGCCGAGACGACGGCGCGTGGAGCGATCCGTGCGTAGTTGTGGTAGGATCCCCGCCCTTTAGGGCGGGGAGGACGTCAACAGTTATAGATTGGTCGTTTCCCGTCGTTTGTAACCGAAGCCATGCTGAAAGCGCGGCCCTTTCTGAAATGGGCAGGCGGAAAAAGCCAACTCTTGGATCAAAACTACTACCCAAGTGACCTGCGAGCCGGTCGCATCAGGCATGATGTCGAGCCTTTCCTGGGCGGCGGGGCGGTGTTTTTTGCCATCGCCCGGCGTTACCCCATCAAAAGCGCCTGGCTTTCAGACATCAACCGGGATTTGGTTCTGACGTATCAGGCGGTGCAACAGCGCCCGGCTGAATTGCTGGAGGTTCTGGAAAGATACCAAAAGGAATATGATCGAACCCCGGAAGAACAACGCCGGGATATGTTTCTGGCCGTACGCGATGCTTTCAACCAAAGCCGGTTTGACATCAACCATGCAACGTGCGCTGCTCATTGGGTTCAGCGGGCGGCACAGCTCATGTTTTTGAACAAGACCTGCTTCAATGGTCTTTTTCGTCTCAACTCGAAAGGAGCCTTCAACGTACCGTTTGGGAAATACAAAACCGCCGTTATCTGTGATGCCGCAAACCTGCTGGCTGCCTCACGCGCCCTGCAAAAGGCGGAAATACGGCAGGCTGACTCTACACGGAGTGCTGGCCCAAGGCCAACGAAAGCACGTTTGTCTATTTTGATCCGCCCTATCGTCCACTCAGCCGGACGGCCAGTTTCACCACCTACACCGGCGGCGGTTTTTCTGATGCTGAGCAAATCCGCCTGGCCCAATTTTTCCGCCGGCTGGACCGGGAAAAAAACGCCCGCCTGATGCTTTCCAATTCCGACCCGACGAATGAAAACCCGGACGACAGCTTCTTTGAGCGTATCTATCCGGGATATAACGTCTTCAGGGTTTCGGCCGGCCGCGCCATCAACTCCAATGGCGAAAAACGTGGGAAAATCAGTGAGCTTCTGATTACCAACTATCCGTGCTGCCCACAAAATGCAGAAATATGGTAGGGGCAACTCCGGAAGTTGCCCCTACAGTAAATGCCGGTTGCCATCCCTATTTGGCCACCCACTGGCCGCCGCGCCAGCGGTACTCCAGGTCGTAGTTTTCATCATCCCGTGATGCCACCTGGCGCTTTGTCGGCTCGCCGTTGACGATGGTGATCTTTTCATCCCACCGGTTGTTGCGGTTGAGGTCAATCTTGGCGCGATTCCAGCCCGCTCCCGGATTGTCGCAGTAAAGGGTGATTTTATACGGCCGACCGGGAAAGGCGTCCTTGATGCGGTCGCCCGTCACCGGCCGGCGCAGCGCCTCCAGCAGGTCACGATCCACCGGACGCAACCCGAATGTGTTCGTTGGCGCAGGCAGCGACGGCGACGCTGGCGGTGGAGACACAACCGGACGCGACACAACCTCCTGTCTTGCCGGTTGGCGGAGAAGCCACACGCAGGACCCGATAATAACGGCTGACAACACCAGCCCGCCCGTGATGACCAGCGCCAGAAACGTTTTGAACTTCATGCCCTCACCCTGCCCTTTCTGTCCAAGCGGACGTTACCGGTTCACGAACGCGTCATCATCCCCCGCTCAATGGGGACCGTACAGTTGCAATAGGCATACTGGCACGGCTGGGCTGTCTCACGGAGCGCAAACGTGCCATCCAGAAAGTTCCCCAGATACTCCTGCCGGTACCGCCGCGCCGGATAGCACCGCCAGGCCGCACCCCGGTCATCAAGCGTGAAGGCATAGGCCCCTGCCCAGCAGGGCCGCCCCTGAAACGAAGGCGCAATCATCCCCAGACCGTTGTGTCCGCCCAGCGCCAGAATCTGCGCCTGCTCCCCGGCTGTATAGGCAATGACATCCCGCTGCTGCTTTTCAGGCTGCACCTTGAGGCGAATCCCGGCGGCGGCAAAACGCTGTACCAGTTCCGGCAGAACGGGCAGGTTGGCGCGTGTGGCCACACAGGTGACGTGAAAGCTCGCCCCCGGCGGCAGCCGCGTCATCACATGACGCGCCTTCTCAATGAAGGCTGTTTCTTCCTGCTCCGTCGCCACGTACTCCCGGTGCAGGCTGGCCGAGAAGACCCGCAGCGCCGCTCCTGCCGCCTCCAGAAACCGGTCAAGCTTCTCAATGCCGGCCGAGAAGTTCGTCACAACGCTCACGTGATGTCCCATTTCGGCCAGGCCGGCAACGATGTCCATCAGGGTTGGGTGCAGAAATGGCTCGCCGCCCGAAAGCTTGACTTCCCAGCGTCCCGGCAACCGCCGGAAGCCCTCCAGAAAGCGTGGCGTATCGCGCGCCCAGCGGGTCCGGTCATCCAGAAAACGCTGCGTACAGTATGAGCAGCGGTAGTTGCACGTCGTGTTGATGTTCCACATCACGACGCCTTCCGGCGGACGCGGCGGTACCGGCCATCCGGCATCATCCCGTGTGTCGGTCGCCATGCGCGTCACCTCCGCTTTCGGGCGTTGCAAGCCCTTCAATCATGCCCCGGTTGGCCGGGACTGTACAGGGGCAAATATCGTACGGACACACTTCCGGGCCGGCTTTCAGGCGAAAGCTGCCGTCAAGCACGTTGCCCAGGTAGCCTTCCCCGAAACGCTTTGCCGTACGGCAGGAAAAGGCATAGCCAAACTGGTCAATGACGAAGTAGGCCGCCCCCGCCCAGCAGCGCCGTCCACGGTAGGAAGGCGCTATGTTGGCTTCCCGCGCCGTCGGGTGTGCTCCGGTCAGCGCGCGCACCAGGGCGGCTTCCACCGCGTCATACTCGTAAACGCCGTGCTTGGTTTTCATCACCTGGGGAAAGTACCTAAGCCCCGCAGCTTCCACGGCGGCCCTGACTGCGGCCAGTTCGCTGACGGTTCCCGGCACGAGCACGTTGTTGACGACAAATGCCGTTTCCGGGCGCAGCCATCCCCGAAACGTGACAGCTTTCGCAATGAAGTCAGCGACATCCACATATTCCCGGTGCAGGCTTGCCGAGAAAACTTCCAGTTTGTCGCCCACCAGGTCCACAAATCGCCGCAGCACGGTCAGCGGCGCTGAAAAATTGGTCAGTACCGAAACCCGGTGTGGCAACGCCGCCAGACCGGGAACGATATGCTGCATAAAGCCCCGGAAGGCGAACGGCTCCCCGCCCGACATCTTGATTTCCCACACGCCCGGCAGCGTCGCAAAAAATGCCAGGAAGCGTTCGATGTCGGCGTCGGACGGGTGCCCCTGACGATAGCGGCGTGACTGTATGCAGTACGAACAGTCGTAGTTACACACACCGTTGGTTTGCCATTCGATGGTTGGACGCGGCGGCATGATGTTCACCTTAGCCATGGTGTCGCCTAAGCAGCGTTACCTAACCTAACCTATGACCGGCCGTGCCGTTCCTTCCCTCAACGTTATCAGACGCTTGTCCTGCAGAACGACCGGTCAGGGACGCATACACTGCCATCCCAAACCGCTCCCGAACCTTCGCCGCCAGCTTGACGTTCTGGTTGAACTTCCCACACTGCCGACACGCCGGCGCATACTGCCCGGCCCGCAGCGATGCCCGCAGTGCCTCCCACGCCGCCCCAAACCACTGCTCCGAAAACGGCCCCCAGTCCAGGTGCCCGACCTGCAACGTCGCCGCACAGCAGTACAGCAGCGCCCCTTCAACCGTAATCCGCGCGTAGTGCCAGCCCATAAAACACCCCACTTCCTCGATGGGCGTCGTCGCCAGTCCTCCGGCCGTAAGCTGTTGGGCGAAAACCTCCAGGTTCGTCACTACACCCAATTCCGCTGCCGCCGCCCGCGCCGCCGGAACGAGTTGCTCCCGCAGTTCCACCCGCTGCGCTTCCGTAATGGCACAGGCTTCCGTGCCATTCCCCAGGCTGGCCAGCTTGAACGTCACCTGCCGCGCCCCATGCCGCGCCGCGAAATGCACCATGTCCACCAGCTCAGCAGCCGTATCCCGGTTGATGACCTGAACGTGCTTGACCGCCACCCCCAACTGCCGCCACCGGGTCAGCAGCCATTCCAGACGCGCGAAATCGCTCGCCCGCAGGTTGGGATGAAACGCGGTATAGGATGCCGGACTCACGCCATTGACCGACACCAGCATGGCATCCACACCCAGCGCCGCCACCCGGTCGGGATCGGCCAGCAGCGCATTGGTCAGGATGGTCACGTGCCACCCGTAGCGTTTGCACTCGGCAATGATGTCGTATATCCCCGGATGGACAAACGGATCACCCATTCCTGACAAAATGACCGACTCGACGGACTGCATCCCAGCCAGATCGGCCGCCAGGGCCCGAAATCGCTCCAAGTCAAACAGCTTCCGCTTCCAGGCCGTCGGGCGCGGTGTGGTCAGCAGCGGCGAATGGTCCCAGCAGGTTGTGCAGTTTGTGTTGCAGCCGTTGGCGAGGTCCACATGTACCGTCTGCGGCCCAACCACGGTCTTCCCCACTGCCAGACCTGCCCACCGCCGCTTACGCGCCTGCGCTATGTCCATGACGCACCTCCTCGGCCGCCTTCAAAACGGCCGACAGCCATTGCCATGGGTCAGATTCGGCTCCGGCCGTATGGCGCTCCAGCACCGCTAACCCCCGGTACAGACTTTCCCCAGCCGTATCAACTGCTGTCAGAAACGTCGTCAGAACCCGCACCTGATCTTCGGCCGTGGCCCGGCGCGACCATGGCATCTGCCGCAGAAACACCGTCCGGGCACGCTCATCCCCCACCGACGCCAGCGCCCCCGCCAGACGCCGCCACAACCCGAAGGCCCGGTCGAAATCGGCCACATCCCCCAGGCACGGTAAACGTCGCAGAAAGGTGAGCAGATCATCCAGTGTCATCCCCTCCGGGATGGCTTCCAGCCACTCGGCCAGCTCATCCCCATCCGTGATGGCCGCCGTCAATGTCCAGAGTTGCGCACAGGATTCCGCACCGGGTCGCCGCTGCTCCAGCCAGCGGCAGAGACGCGGAGTTGCCCGTGCCGTTGCGGCCTGGAGTTCGCCGGTGTCGAGAACGAGTTGTAACCCATACCAGGCAGCCTGGCGCGCGCCCCCCAACGCCACGACGGACTGGGACTGCGCCCGCAACCGCGCCCGGACTTCCGGCTGTCGCAAATCGGCTATTATGGCGGCCAACCCGGCGGCGTCCGGCGTTCCATCCGCATTGAGCAGCAGCGGCAGCACGGCGCCGGCGGCAGCCAGCCGCGCCACCCGCGCGGGCTGGTCATCGGCAATCTTTTCCTGGGCAAACAGCGCCGTAGGCACCCCGGCGGCCAGCAGTTCGTGCGTGGCGTTAAAACCGGCGGCCGAAATGGCGGCGTCCAGCCCGGCAAAATCCTCCACCGCCAGCGGCTCCGTCAGCCAGGTGATGCCCCTTCCCCGTCGGGGCGCACCGGTAAACAGCGGCCCTGCCCCTACGACAAGGTGAAGGTCATCCAGTGGTTCCAGGGCCGTAATCAGCGCCGTCAGCGTTCGCTCGGCCAGCGCATCCCCGCCACCGCCAGCGCTCAGCCACAGCGCCAGCGCCCCGTCGGGAATCCCCAGCCGCTGGCGCGCGGTTGTGCGATCGTGCAGTTCTTCCGGTTCGCGTAGCAGGATGGGCGGAACACGCCGCACCCGCGACCGGACGGCTGCCGGAAAGACAACCCCGTTGGACACCACTGGCCCGGACGGAAGCCATCCGCCCTGTCCGGCGTCAGCCACGCTTTCGCCCGCAGCCGGCGCTCCCCGGCCTTTGACCGGCAGGTTCCGGTCCGTGGTTTCATCCACCGTCACACCCGGAAACGGGTCTTCCAGTGGTTCTTCCAGAAACGAGTCGGCAAACGAGTCGGCCGGTGCAGAGAAATCAAAATCGTTATCAGACGAATGTCGCACCGCCCCGCCCTCCCCAACCACCACAATCCGGTCATAGAACGGCAACCACGCCGCAAAACCCGCCGCATCAAAGCCCGCCTTCACTTCCCGGCACACAAACAGCTTCCGCGCCGGCACATCCAGCACCGGACCCAGTTCGCCAAACGTCCCACCGGGAAACGTATCCACCACCAGCAGGTCCGGCTGGAGCAGCCCCAGACTGTGCCACACCCACTGCCGCGCCAGCCGCAGATAATCCTCCTTCGGCAACCCGGCCGCCCGCACCGCCGTCTTGCTTGGCAGCTTGAAAACGGCCACCCCTTCGCGCAACGCCAACGCCCCGGCCTCGGATGTGGTCAGCACATATACGTCGAGCCGCCGCCCGGCGCACAGCGCCAGCCGGCGCATCCAGCGCAATATCGCCAGCACGCGCGTCAGGTGCCCCACACCGGCCCCGTTGACCGCATAGGCCACGACTTTGAGCGGCCGCGTCATGACACATCCATTCCCTGGTAGTAGCTGTATTGTGGCTCCGGCGGACGCACATACGTATAGCCCGGATGCGCCTGCCGGTACTCATAGACTTCCGGGATGAAGTTTCCATCCAGCCGCCCGTCTGTCATCACGTCCCACCACAGCATGTCCGCCGCGAAATCATACCGGTCGTAGCGATCATAGGTCGCCACGCGGTCATACTGGCGCCAGAAGCGCGCCCGTTGCGCGGCCAGGCGCTCCCGTGGATCGCGCAACCAAACCTGTGCCTCATTGGGAGGAATCCAGGCGTTCGCATACTTCGGACGGGAATACTTGGTGATTTTCCGGTCCAGCCTGGTCAACTGCCCGGACAGGTAACGCCGCTCCTCCTGGAGACGGTGTTCCGCCATGGACTTGGTATAAGTCATCTGCTTCTCGACCCCATCGAGCCGTTTGATCAGCGACTCGCGGACGCGATCCCCGCCGGCCCACTGAAACAGTTGCTTCCGGTCGGCCAGCGCCAGATGCTCCCGCAGCATCCGGCGGAAGTCCCCCAGAACGGCCTGTGGCAAATGGCTCAACCGCTGCTGCGCTGTGTTGAGTTCGGTAATCAGCTCGCGCACCTGCCGGATGTTCTTTTCAATGCTGTTCAGTGTCTGCTGACAGACGGCTTTCCCCCGCAGCAGGTTCTCATAGGCCGCGCGCACTTCGGAAAACGCCTTGCAGCCGAACTTTTCCGTGATCTCGTCGCCCCGCTTCCAGTCCTTGTAGTACTGCAACGTCAGAGCGCTCTGCCGGTAGCTCGGCGTCCGGTAGCCGCGCCGGTACAAATCCAGAAAACCCGGCTCCCGCTCGTAGCGTTGGAGGCCGCTTTCGATGAGCGTCAGTTCATCCCGCGCCTGTTTGGCGCGCAGGGTCAACACACCGGCCGTCGGATCGAGCAATTCCTCGCGCCGGATAAACCGCTCATCCGCCGTGATGGCCGCAATGCGCTGTGTCAGCCGCTCCTGCTCGGCCGCCAGATGGGCCGCCAGGTTCAGTCCGCGAAACCGCCCGTAACCGGTAAACCGCTCCACAGCGTCGAGCGTTGCCTGGTCAAGAGTCGGCAGGTTGACCTCGGCCAACGCATCGAGTGTCTGTTCCCGGAGCTGCTCCAGAGCTTTCCCACGTGCTTCGTGCCGCCCCATGAGTTCCGTGGGCAGCGCCGCCAGCGCCTGTTGCAGTTCCGTCCGGCGCTGCCGGGCCAGAGAGAGAAATTGGCTGACGTACACAGAAAGGCCGCCCCAGAAAGAAAAGTGAGAAATGGTACATTTGAACCCTACGGCAAAAGCCGGTTTCCGGCAAGCTCCCGCAGGCGGTTGCTCACGGCCGCCCGTTCCAGTTCCCGACCACCGGCAGGTCATTCACATTGCCATAGTTGAACGACACATCGGCAAAGCCGGGACTCAGCTCGTTTTTCAGGAAAAACCGCCAACTGCCCTCGGTCAGACGGACGATGCCAATACCATCCCGCCCGTCGCCATCCCAGTCGCCGGCAAAGGGCAGATCATCCGCCAGCCCGTAAAAGAGTGCCCCTTCGGCCACGCCCGACAGCAAATCATTGCGGTAGTAGAAAAAGCCGTTCGCACGGCGGTAACAGCCGACCGTCGTCGTGCCGTTGCCATCCCAGTCACCCACCACGGGTACATCCGTGCCGAGGCCAAAGTTGACGATGCTGTCCGCCATGCCGGCGCTGTTGGTATTGCGCAGCAGGAACACGCCATTGCGAAAGACGCCCACCGTATCCCGGCCGTCCCCATTCCAGTCCCCGACCACCGGGATGTCTCCCGGCGCGCCAAACGAAAACGACACATCGGCAAAGCCGGCGCTGTTGCTGTTTCTGAGAAAGAACGTTGCCGCTCCGCTCACGATCCGAAACACGCCAATCGTCGTGGTGCCGTCGCCGTCCCAATCGCCGGACAGCGGGATGTCATTCCCCTGCCCGAAGAAAAAGGACAGGTCAGCGAAGCCGCTCGTCAGGCTGTTGCGCAGGTAAAAAAAGCCATCCGACCGGCGGAACAGCCCCACGGTCTCGAAAGCTGAAACGGCCTGATTGACCGTGACAGTCCGCCCCGCAACGGTCAGCGTCCCCGTCCGCGCACGTCCCCGGTGGGCCGCCACCCGGTACGTCACCGTTCCGTTCCCACTGCCCGTCGCCCCGCTCAGGACCGTGATCCAGGGCACATCACTGACCGCACGCCAGGTACAGCTTCCGGCAGCCGTTACTGTCACAACCCCTTCCCCGCCCAGTGCCGAAACGTTTGTCACCGCTGGCAACACCGATGAAGCGCACCCAGGGTCATCGCCAAGCAGACGAACAATACCGGCCTGGGGCGTGCCGTTGAAGGTCGTAAACGTCCCGCCCAGGATGATCCGGCCATCGGCCTGCAACGCCAACGCCAGAACGGCGCTGCTGGCCCCGCTGCCAATGTCAAAGCCGGTGTCCAGCGAACCATCCAGCCCGTTGAGCCGGGCGACAGAGTTGCGCGGCGTTCCATTGATGGTTGTGAAGTCGCCGCCGACAAGAATGCGCCCGTTCGGCTGAAGGCCCACCGCATGAACCGTCGGCAGCAACCGTCCCCCCACACCGCCCAATGCGCCAAACGATGTGTCCAGCGCGCCACCGGGTTCCAGACGGGCAATCCCGTTGCGCTCGATGCCACTGACAAAACGAAAGGCGCCACCTACAACGATGCGCCCGTCAGGCTGAACCCCCAGCGCCAGCACCGTGCCATCCATCGGACCGCTTTGTGAAAAGGTCATGTCAAGCCCCCCATCTGGCGTCAGGCGCGCCAACCGGCTACGGGGACTTCCATTGACCTGGGTAAAGGCGCCACCCACTAAGATGCGCCCGTTAGGCTGGAGAGCCAATGCAAAAATGGTGCCGTTAGCGGCCGCATTGGGGTTGAAGCCGGTATCCAGAGTACCGTTGGGTTCGAGCTGGGCGATCCGCTCCCGCCGTTGGCCTGCCAAAGCAATAAAATCTCCGGCGACGAGCAGCTTCCCATCGCTGCGAAGTGCCAGGGCATAGACAGTGTTATCGGCATCAGCCACAAACCCCGTATCCAGAGAGCCGTCGGGGTTGAGCCGGGCCAGGTTTCGGCGGGACACACCAGCTACACTGGAAAAATCCCCCCCGATGACCACCTTGCCATCGGACTGGACAACAAGCGCCTCCACCTCTCCCGTAATGCTACCGGGTGCGAAGGTCGTATCCAGTGAACCATCGGCATTGAGCCGCGCCAGGTTGCTCCGTGGTACGCCGTTGAAGGCTGTAAATTCCCCGCCAATGACCAGCTTCCCATCAGCCTGCACGGCCACGGCATAGACAGCGCCATTGACACCACTTCCCGGATTGAACGTGCCATCCACTGCCCCAGCCTGCCCAAAAACCTGCCCGGCTGACATTGCCAGAAGAAAAATAATCCATACTGAAAAAGCTTCCACCGACTGCCTGTTGCACATTGCCCGTGTAACCCCTACCTGGTTGCTATTTATCCAGAAATCTGAAATCTCGCTGTACCTAACCTGGACGTACTATCGGCAAACGTACTTTGCCCTGCTAGAGGTATGGGATAGCTTTGGACAAAAAACCTTACGACATAAAGTGAGTGTCAAACACAGAAATTGATCTTCATCATTTCGGGATTCAGTCATCTGCTTGATTTAAAAAACTTTCAGTCATAGGCGACCAGGAAAATGTACGGCTCAGGAAAAAATACTCTCCATAAATTTCTCGGCGTCAAGACCTCTGGTAATTGGCTTTATGACTCTATAAGATGCGTCCTCCATATTAAGATTGGTAACAGAAGAAATTCGACTATCGAACATCATTTCACGAGATGCCCCGCCGGCAAAGTAAACCGAGATTTCCCCATTATTTTTATACCTGCCTAGTAATGTATCTGGTTCACAGAAGAAGAAAATAAATGCATAAAAATCCTTGACATCCTCACTGTGTTTTTGATTTGTAGTGTACGGTCCAATAATTGAAAACGCCCGTGAAATGACTGAGTCAGGCGAACTGGTGCGGTACGCAAAGGAAGACCTCGTTTCTATGGTGATCACCTTGTCCTTATACCTGACGATATGGTCAATCTGATAGTCCTCTGAATCTTTTTTCGATAATACCGAGTTGTCTATGATAAACGATAATCCTTTTTCTACTGCTTCCTTTTCCAGTAAATCAGAAACAAGCTTTTCAGAAATTAGTCCTCCGAAATTCTTTACCAGTTGCTCCGACTGTGTTCTTACTTTACCACTTGTATCTTTTGGGTTTAGTGACTTGCAGAGTGCTTCAGCTCCTGAATAAACATGCTCAAGCTCTTTCTTGGTATAGTCTGCTCTATAATAGACGAATTGATTTATCTTGAAAATATTAATCTTCATAAAAATAGGTCACTTTTTAGGACGAGATTCTGGGTTATTTGCTTTTAGTAAATTAACCCGTATTTTTTATTCTACAATCCTGCCCGAATCTTGGGTTCCCAATACTCGAAATGTCATCTCAGGTAATTTTATTATCTCCTCAATCTTGTAAGTTCCAGTTTCTGGGGGGTTCTTCACAAATGAAAACCTCCCGGCGCAGCACAGTCCGCCCACATCCCTGGCCACCCGGCTGTGTTCGAGTTCCGCAACTAAAGCCAAATCGTAAGCCCCAAGCTACACCACCACACCCACTGCTACAAAATCCTGCTGCGCCTGGTCCCTGGCTACCGGCGCAACCAGTGTTTCGGACTGCTTCATGTCTCAATGCATCATGGCATCATGTGCAATCACACGATGCAATGACACAAGCGACAAAAGCATCGGCTGCGTTGCTATGGCCTTCCCGGTTCCGCCCCGAACATCAGGGGAAAAAAGTCTTCCTTGCCAAGCCGCACCTTCCAGGAGTCACTGCGGGACTTGAGGTGAGCGAGGTCGTTGTCCCCGTTCACCTGCGGCCAGGTCAAGTTCGCTATCCCTGCCTGAATGGCCCTGCCAGCCCCGGCCAACCCATGCTTACCCACCGACACACTGCCACGGTCATCACCAACCTCTGCCGCGACAATGGCTGGCAGACTGCCGGAGACGGCCGTTTTTCGCATCAGCACAAAACAACAACCTGTCTTTTTGCAGCAATTTCAAAGACAGGTATTGACGCGCATCAAGCAATTGCGTAAAACAGCCCATGACGCGCCCATGCTTATGCCTGACACACGTATCATCAAACGCTACGGCAACCGTCGGCTCTATGACACGGCCTCCGGGGGGTATCTGACCAGCCAGGACGTGGTGGACATCATCCGCCAAGGGTACGATATTCGCGTCGTGGACTCGCGCACCGGCGAAGATGTCACCAAGCCGGTGCTCGTCAACATCATCCTCGAAGAAGAAAAACTGCGCCAAAACCTGCTGCCGGTGTCCTTCCTGCTGCAACTCATCCGCCTGCAGGGGGAAATGCTCCAGGACTTCTTTCAGAACTACCTCACGGCCAGTCTCGAAGCCTATATCAAGACGCGCCAGGAATTTGACCGACGGTTCCGGGAATGGCTCAACCTCGGCGCGGCCATGTCCGGCCTCAGCAGCCCGGACGCGGACGCGGCCAGTCCCGCTCCAGCGCCACTGCCGGCCCGGCTGTCTGCCAAACGTCCGGCCAAACGCCAGTCCAAAAACCAATCCAAAGACCAACCCAGGCGCCAGACGGAGCGCAAAAGCCGTCGTTCCCCGTCATGACTGTTCTCCCGGCTCCGACATTTGACTGGCTGGCCATTCGTGCGCGGCTTTCCCCCGACCGCATCGCGCTGCGGGATGCCGCGCAGGACTATGCGTCGGTGACGTATCGCCAGTGGTTCGAGCGCGTCAATCAAACGGCACACTTTCTGCACAACCGGCTGGGCGTCCGCCCCGGCGACCGCGTTGCCGTCCTGGCGCGCAACAGCATCGCCTACCTCGATGTCTGGTTCGCCCTGGGACAACTCGGCGGCATCCTGCAAAACCTCAACTGGCGGCTGAGCCGGCGCGAACTGGCCACACTTGTGGCCGACGCCGCCCCGGTTGCCATCCTCGCCGACGCCGCCCATGGTGAAACCGCCACCGAACTGGCCCAGGCGCACCGGCTTCAGCGCGTCAGTCTCGATGACCGCGATTCCACGTCCATTGCCTTTGGCGAACGTGCTGCCTGTCCCACGACCCGAATGCCCCCGCCGCCCATCACACCCGAAGCCCCGTGGGTGGTCTGCTACACCGGTGGCTCCACCGGTACACCCAAAGGAGCCGTCCTCTCCCACCGCGCCATCTTTGCCAATGCCGTCAATACGGTGCTGTCCTGGGGCATACGGCCCGACGACGTGACGCTGCTTGACGCCCCGCTGTTTCACACAGGCGGGCTGAACGTCCTCACCGCACCGCTCGTCGCCATTGGCGGCACGAGCATTGTCGCCAGCGGGTTTGCACCGGAACAAACCTTTGACGCCATCGAGCGTCACGGCGTGACGATCCTCTTTGGCGTGCCCACGATGTTCATCGAGCTTCAGCGCCATCCCCGCTGGGCTACGGCGGACTTCAGCCGGCTCCGCTTTGTCATCAGCGGCGGAGCCCCCTGCCCGATGCCCGTGTTTGAAGCGTTCTGGGCCAAAGGCGTCGCCTTCAGAACCGGCTATGGCCTGACCGAAGCCGGCCCCAACAACTTCTGGCTGCCGGCTGCCGAAGTCCACCGCAAACCCGGCGCCGTCGGGTATCCGCTCTGGTCCGTCGAAGCCTGTATTGTGCGGTCGGACGGCACCGCCTGCACCGCCGACGAAGTGGGGGAGTTGTGCCTGCGCGGGCCGCACCTTTTTTCAGGCTACTGGAACAATCCCATGGCTACAGCCGCCGCACTGGACGCCGAAGGCTGGCTCCATACAGGCGATTTGGCAACCTGTGATGGCGACGGCTGCTTCCGCATCGTCGGCCGGCTCAAGGACATGTTCATTTCCGGCGGCGAAAACGTCTATCCGGCCGAGGTCGAAAGCGTGCTGCACGAATGTCCGGCCGTCGCCGAGGCCGCCGTGCTGGGCGTCCCTGATCCGACCTGGGGTGAAGTCGGCGTGGCCTTTGTCGTTCTGACCGAAGAACGCTCCGATGCCGAACTGACCGCCTTCTGCCGCGCCCGGCTGGCCGGTTACAAAGTCCCCAAACGCTTCATCCGCCTGCCAGCCCTGCCGAAAACCGGCGCTCACAAAGTGGACAAAGTGACGCTGCGGGCACGACTCAGCCGACCGGACGCACCACATTGACACACCACAGGAAAGGAACCAGCCAATGCCCCACCTGGCCACCAACGGGATCAACCTCTATGTCGAAGACACCGGCGGCCCGTATCCGCCCGTCCTGTGCATTGCCGGCCTTGGCTATGACGAATGGTTCTGGGCGCAGTCGGTGGCACCCTACCTGCGTGACCATTACCGGCTCATCATGCCAGCCAACCGGGGCGCCGGGCGCAGCGACAAACCGGCCGGGCCCTACACCACCGCCCAGATGGCTGCCGACATGCTGGGCGTCCTGGATGCCCTGGCGCTCGACCGCGTCATCGTCGTCGGCCATTCCCTGGGGGGCTTCATTGCGCAGGAATTGACGCTGGCCGCGCCGGAGCGGGTGCAGAAGCTCGTTCTGGCCGGCACGAGTTTTGGCGGCCCGCAGTCCATCCCGCCGACGCCGGCGGCTATGGCCGTTCTCATGCTCGACCGGAACCTCGACCCGATGGAACTCATCCGCCGGGGGCTGGAAACCGCTGTGGCACCCGCCTTTCTCGCCGCCAAACCGCCAATGCTCGAAGCCCTGATTGCCTACCGGCTGACGACGCCCGTGCCGCCCGAAGCTTTCCAGAGCCAGCTTGTGGCTGGCGCGACGCATGACGCAGCGGAACGCATCAGCGCCATTACCTGCCCGACCCTGTTGCTGGCCGGGGAACTCGACCAGGTGGTGCCGCCCGGCAATGTCGAGCTTCTCAAGGCCAAACTGCCCCACGCGGAAACCGCCATCATCCCCGACGCCGGACATCTGTTCCCTATCGAGAAACCCCAGGAAACCGCTGCTGCGCTGGCCAGTTTTTTTGCCCGCCCCCTGGAAGGCGTGCCCGCCTGACGGCAGCCACAGAAGGAGTGCGCCCATGTCGCGCCACGTACAGATTCTTGCCACCGGCTGTTACGTCCCTGCCCAGGTCGTGCCCAACGCGGTCTTTGACGAGCGCTTTGGCGAACCGGTCGGAGACTGGCTGGTGGCCAATGTCGGCATTCACGAACGGCGCTACCTGAGCGAAGGTGAGACCACCTCCGACATGGTGACGGCCGCAGCCCGCCAGGCGCTCGAACGGGCGCAACTGAATCCAACCGACCTGGACCTCATCATCGTTGCCACCGACACGCCGGATTACCTTTCGCCGGCAACGGCTTCTGCCGTTCAGGCGAAGCTGGGGGCATCGCGCGCCGGCACGTTTGACCTCAACGCCGCCTGCGCCGGTTGGGTCACGGCGCTCAATCAGGGAGCACTGACGCTTCTGGGTGACACTGACTACCGCTACATTCTCGTTGCCGGCGGCTATGCCATGAGCCGCTTTCTCGACCCAAACGATAAGTACACCGCCACGTTGTTTGCCGACGGCGCCGGGGCCGTCATCCTTGGTGCCGCCGAACGTCCGGGCTTTCTCGCCGGCAAGCTTCAGGCCCTTGGCGCGTTCCACGACGCCATGGGTATTTACACCGGCGGCGCTTTCCGCCCATGTACGCCGGAGACACTCGCCACGTACGGGCCGCCCAGAGTGCAGTTTGTCCGCAAGTTTCCACGCACCTTCAATACGGAATACTGGCCCGGACTTATCCGTGCAGCGCTTGCCAAAGCCGGCCACGCCCTCGATGACGTGGATTGGTTCCTGTTTACGCAAATCAACCTGCGCACCATCGAAATGGTGATGCAGCAACTCGGACAACCGCTCGCAAAGACCCACTGGGTCATGGACAAGTGGGGCTACACCGGCTCGGCCTGTCTGCCCATGGCGCTCGATGACCTGGTTGTGACGCGGCGCGGTTTGCGTCCGGGGCAACTCGTCGTCTTCTGCGCCAGCGGCGGCGGCATTGCGCTGGCAGCTTCTGTCTGGAGGTGGCAGCAAGGATGATTGGGCTGGGTGATTACCTTGGGCGACGCGCTGTGTATTCGCCTGAAGCGTTGGCCTTCGTGGATGCTTCAAAGCCGGAGCCGCTTCGCCTGACCTTTGCCGAAGCCAATGAGCGGGCCACGCGCGTCGCTGCTGCTCTGCGCCGGCTGGGCGTCACCGCCGGCGACCGGGTGGCCATTCTTGCCCGCGATGGCATTGAGCATCTCGACTTGTTCTTTGCCTGCGCCAAGCTCGGCGCGCTGCACGTGCCGTTCAACTGGCGGCTTCACTGGCGGGAACAACTGACCATCCTGGGGCAGATTCGCCCGCGCGCACTGGCCTTTGGCGCGGATTTCGTCCCGACGGTCAGCGCCATGCAGGAAACCGGGGAACTGGACGGGGTACAACTCGTTCATCTCGATCCCCAACCGGTGGCTGACAGTCTGGCCTTTGCCGACTGGCTGGCAACGCCAGCGCCGGATTTCGTCCCAACCCCGGTACAGCCGGAAGACATCGCGGCGCTCATCTTTACCGGTGGGACAACCGGAACTCCCAAGGCCGCAGCCATTTCGCACCGGCAGATCGCCTGGAACACCCTCAACACGGTCATCCACGACCTGCGTCATGGCGACCGCTACCTGAATGTGTTTCCGCTGTTTCACACCGGCGGGTTGTTTGTCTATACCGTCCCGCTGGCCATTCTGGGCGGGACGACCATTCTGGTGCGGCAATTTGACGCCGCACAGACGCTTGACCTCATCGCCCGCGAGCGGGTGACGGTCTTTGCCGGCGTTCCGACGATGTACCAGATGATGCAGGCCGCGCCCAACTGGGACACGGCTGACCTGTCTTCGCTGCGCTTCTGTACCAGCGGAGGCGCGCCGCTGCCGTTGCCCGTTATCGAAGCCTACCGGACGGCCAAGGGTATTTGTTTCAAGCAGGGTTTTGGGATGACCGAGTTCGGTCCCGGCGTCTTTGCCCTGGCGCCGGAAGATGCCGAACGCAAGGCCGGCTCCATCGGACGGCCCAACTTCTTTGTCGAAGCCGCCGTGGTGGACGAACAAGGTCACAAACTGCCGCCGGATACCCCCGGCGAGCTGGTACTGCGGGGGCCGTCCGGCTCATCCGGCTATTTTGGCAACCCGGAAGCCACGGCGGCCAGCCGCGACGCTGAAGGGTGGTTCCATACCGGCGACATGGCGCGGCAGGACGCCGAAGGCTACTTCTTCATTGTGGACCGCAAGAAGGACATGTTCATTTCCGGCGGCGAAAACGTCTATCCGGCTGAAATCGAACAGGCGCTGTATGCCCACCCGGCCGTGGACATGTGCGCCGTTGTGGGCGTTCCTGACCCCAAGTGGGGCGAGGTCGGCGTGGCGTGCGTCGTGCTGAAACCGGAGATGACCGCCACCGAGCCGGAACTCATCGCCTTTTTGCGCGACCGTCTGGCGGGCTACAAGGTGCCCAAGGCGGTACGGTTTTTCGACGCCCTGCCCATCAGCGCTGCCGGCAAGCTGCTCAAGCGTGAGCTGCGCGAGCGGCTGCTTGGTTCACCCAACGGATAAATCATCCTGGAAAAAATCCCTACCAGTTCACTCAGGAGTAAGGAGTTCACCCCCATGTGCAACCGACTTTTGCGCCTTTGTCTGGCGCTTTTCATTGGCTGCCTGGCCGGGGCGCCCGTCTTTGGGCAGGTCTCGACCGGACAGTTGAGCGGCACCGTGACCGATCCATCGGGCGCCGTTGTTTCCGGTGCGACCGTCACCGTCATTCAGAAAGGCACGGGCACAACCCGTACGGTGACGACGGGCGACGCCGGCACTTATACCGTGCCGCTGCTTCCACCGGGCACCTACCGGGTCGAGGTCACGGCACCCAACTTTCGCAAAACCGTTCTGGACGATGTTCCGGTGCGGATTACCGAAAACACCACAGTTGATCTCACCTTGCAGGTCGGCGATGTCAGCGGCGAAGTCGTGGTCGTCACGGCCGAAGGGCCGCTGGTGCGGACGGACTCATCGAGCCAGGGGCGCGTCATCGAGGAGCGCAGCCTGCGCCAGTTGCCGCTTCCAACCCGCAACTTCCAGCAGCTTCTGACGCTCAGCGCCGGCACCTCGGCCAACATCACCAACACGTCAGAAGTCGGACGCGGCGACACGGCCATCAACGTCAACGGCCAGCGCACAACGAGCAACTCGGTGCTCATCAACGGGATTGACGCCAACTCGATTGGGACGGGTTCAACGCCTAATCTGGCCGTTCCTGCCACGGACTCGCTCCAGGAATTCATCGTCCTGACCAGCCAGTACGATGCCTCAGCCGGGCGCAACGCTGGCGGCATCGTCACGGCCGTGACGAAATCGGGCACGAACGAGTTTCACGGCAATGCCTACTTTTTCCTGCGCGACACCTCGCTCAACGCCAACAACTTCTTCCTCAAGCGCCAGGGCATTGATCGTCCCACCAACGAACGCTACCAGTACGGCGGCACGCTCGGCGGTCCCATCATCAAGGACCGGCTCTGGTTTTTCGGCTCCTACCAGGGCACCCGTGAAACCAACGGCACGTCGCTGACCAACAGCCTGTCGGTGGTCGGCACGCCGCCCGACCTGACCGATGACCGTTCGGATGCGGCGCTGGCGGCGTTGTCCCGCGCCCGCGCCCCCGGACTGGCCGCGTTTGGGCAGCTTGGTTTTGTCAACCCCGTGGCCCGCCGTCTGCTTCAGGCGCGTTATCCTGATGGCTCCTTCCTCATTCCGTCGGGCAACGGGCAGATTGCGCGCATCCTGCCGACGCTCTCGAAATTCCGGGAAGAACAGTTCAATGCGAACGTGGATGCCCAGCTCGGCAACGCCAACCGGCTGGCCGTCAAGTTTTTCTTTGCCAACAACCGGACTGACCAGGGTTTGTTCAACCAGTTCGGGTTGGCCAACGCCCTTCAGACGCCGGGCTATCCGGTGCGGACAGAAGCCAACAACCGCTTCCTTGCTGTCACCGACACCCACGTGTTTGCCAGTGGCTTCATCAACGAAGCGCGCTTTGGCTTCAACATCATTCCGGCAAAAGCGACGCCGACCGAACCGTTCACGGCGAATCAGTTTGGCATCAACTCGCCCAATCGCAGCCGCTTCCCCGGCATGCCCGCCATCGGGCTGACCAATTTCTTCACCGCCGGGCCCTCCGGTTTTTCGGCCAGCGACAACCAGGCCGACACCCTCACGGCCGGCGATACCGTGACCTACACGACCGGCAACCACGCCCTGAAGTTCGGCGGTGAGTACCGCTACAACCGCGTCCGGGTGGAGTTTGACATTTTTGCCCGTGGTTCGATTACCTTCACCGGCGCACTGACCAATCTGGCGGCCCTGGCGCCGCTCTTTACACCGGGACGGCGCGATGCCTTCACGGAATTTCTCGTGGCGGATGCCTTTCCGGGCTTCAATCCGGTGTTTTCGATTATCGGCCCCGGATCGGCCAAACGGCAGGTGCGGGCGCATGACTTCGCGTTGTTCTTTCAGGACGACTGGAAAATCCATCCGCGCCTGACCCTTAACCTTGGCATCCGGTACGACTACTTCGGCCCTTTTTTCGACACCGAAGGCCGCTTCGTGACCTTCGATCCTGACCGCTTCCGCGCCAACGCCCCCGGCAACGGCTTCCTGCAGGCCGGCAATGCCAGCCCTGGCATTCCCAACGTGCCTAAAGTCGAGCGGGGACTCGTGCCGCCCGACCGCAACAACGTTGCACCCCGGATTGGGTTTGCCTTCCGGCCGCTCGACAGCAACCGGTTCGTCATCCGGGGCGGCTACGGCATCTACTATGACCGTCCGAACTCGCGCGTTGTCAACAACCAGGGGCTGACCTATCCCTACTACACGCTGGCGCTGGCGCAGTTTTCGCGACCCTTCGCCAACCCGTTCGTACCGATTCCACAGCAGTACCCGGTCGGCTTCCCCTTCATCGTGCCGAATGACCTGTTCAACCCCTCGCTGCCGGTAGGGCCGACCAACCAGCCGAACATTGTCATTCCGGTGCAGGGCATTTACCTCAACCGCAACCTGCGCACGCCTTACGTCCAGCAGTATTCCCTTGGCGTGCAGTGGGAGTTCATCAAGGACACCCAGCTTGAAATAGCCTACGTCGGCTCGGTCGGCCGCAAGCTGACGCGCTTCCGCAACCTCAACCAGACGACCTCGCCGAATGCGGTCGGGACGTTCACCCTCAGCCCGCTGTTTTCGACGATTCCAACCATCGGTTTTGGCGTCCACGCCCAGGAAACAACCGCCAACTCCAGCTACAACTCGTTGCAAATCAGCGTGACGCGGCGGCTGGCCAAGGGGCTTCAGGGGTTGTTTGCCTACACGTGGTCACACACGATTGACAACTACTCCGGGCAGATCACTTCCGCCGGGACGAGCGACGTGTCGGCCGACGTGGGCGACCAGGCCACCTTTGCCGGAACGCGCGGGACGGCAGACTTTGACCGGCGGCACCGCGTCGTGGCCAGCTTCGTCTATGACCTGCCGAAGTTCTATCAGGGCGACGGCGCGCTGAAATACCTGGTCAACGACTGGCAGATTGCTGTGGTGTCCATCGTCCAGTCAGGACTGCCCTTCAACGTGATTTCGGGGCGCGGACTGTTCGATGCCTCACGGGCGGACTTTGTCCCTGGCTTCCGGGGTAGTGCCGCGCGCAGCGGGGATGTGCGTCGTCGGCTGGACAACTACTTCAACACAGGTGCGTTTGTTGTCGCCACAGGCGTTGGCAACTTTGGCAACACCGGCCGCAACATCCTGCGCGGCCCGGCGCAGGCCAACAGCGACATTTCCATCGTCAAGTTCTTCCCGATTGGTGAACGGCAGCGGGTTGAATTCCGCACGGAATTCTTCAATGCCTTCAACCAGACGAACTTCGCCAATCCGGTCAGCACCGGAGCGCCACTTGTGCCGGGTGGCCCGCCGTTGAACCCCAACTTCGGGCGCATTCTCTCGACTTCGACGGGGCCGCGGCTCATTCAGTTTGCGTTCAAGTACAGCTTCTGACCGCCACCGGCAGGCAAAGGCCGGCAACATCAAAAGGGGTGGAGGACACGTTCCCCACCCTTTTTATTCTTCGCGTGGCCCGGTTTGCCGGCCGTGTGTTCCGGCTACTCGATATTGACCGAGATGAAACGGAACTCCCAGCGGCCGTTGAGCTGCACTTCGACTTCGAGCACCACGGTTTCACCAAGGCGCAGGTTCTGGGTAAGTTGTGCTAGGTCTTCGGGCGACCTGACCGGACGCCGGTTCAGGCTGTGCAGCACCATCCCCTTGACCAGGCCGGCTTCGTCGGCCGGGCTGGCAGGACGCACCGACTCGACGAGGACACCTTCCGGACGACGCAGTTTGGAAACCAGATCAGCCGGAAGCGGCACCGCCTTCAGGCCCAGCAGGTTGGCATCCTGGGCAGCCTCGGTTTTGGGCGTGGGTCGCATCGCCGTTTCGGCGGCTGGGCGCTCATCAATCGTCACCTGCGTCTGCTGGCGCTGCCCATCCCGGATGAACTCGACCGTCACCGTTTTTCCGACTTCGGTTTCAGCGACTTTGGTCGTCAGTTCGCGCTCATTGCGGATGGGCATGCCGTCGAAACGCACGATGAAATCTCCGCTCCGCAAACCGGCGCGCGCGGCCGGGCTGTCGGGGCCGACCGTATCCTGAACCAGCGCCCCTTCGGTACCGGGCAGGCCCAGCGACTTGGCCTGGGCTTCGGTCAGCGGTTGCACCGGCAGGCTCACACCGAGCCAGCCCCGGCGTACCCGCCCTTCCAGAATGAGTTTGCGGCAGATGCGTTCGACGAGGTCGGAAGGAATGGCAAACCCGATGCCTTCACTGCCGCCTGACTCGGAAAGGATCATAGTGTTGACGCCGATGACTTCCCCCCGCAGGTTGAGCAGCGGCCCCCCGGAATTGCCCGGATTGATGGAGGCATCGGTTTGCAGATAGTTGTTGTACTGCGCAAACCGGTTGGTGCGCGAACTGGGCAGGTTGCGGCCCGTGGCGCTAATGACGCCCACGGTCAGGGTTTGTTCAAGGCCGAACGGCGCGCCAATCGCCATCACCCAGTCGCCCTGCTCCATTTCTGACGGATCGCCAAGTGTCACCGGCGTCAGTCCCGTCAGGTCAACCTTAATCACGGCCAGATCGGTAGCTGCATCCACGCCGACCAGTTTGGCCAGGGCCTGCCGGCCATCATCAAACGTCACCCGGATTTTGTCAGCTTTGCCAACAACGTGTTCGTTGGTGACGATGTATCCATCGGGGCTGATGATGAACCCGGAACCAGAGCCACGCTGTTTGAGGCCGTCTTCCATTCCCGGAATCGGCGGATGATTCCGTCCCAGCCCCAGCGATTCGGCGGAAATGGTCTCGACGACCCGGAGGCTGACCACTGACGGCTTGACGAGTTTGCCAATCTTCCGAAAAACCGTGGAAAGGTCGGCCGCCACGCCGTTGAGCGGCTCTCCCCGGTGTGACACGATGGAGAGCTTTGACAGATCGGGGGCCGCCGGGCGCGCGGTCCGGGCGAGCACCATCCAGCCGCTCACGACCAGTGCAAACCCGATAGAGACAACCAGCACCGACTGGAGCGCAAAACCAAGCAACTTGCGACGTATCTGCATAGGGGCCACGTCCGATGGGAAGGAATAGGTAATGGGAGGAGGACAAACGAGTGTGAGGCGCATGCAACCCGACTGTCAACGATGGTTGTCGCTTGGTGTGCCGTTTCCAGCGCAGGTTACGGTGCGAATTTTCCGACTTTTTCCCCCGGCTAGGTCTCTACAGTGGCAGGTGCTTCCAACCCACACCAAATGAACTGAACCAAGGCCATGATGCCACGTTTGTTGCCAGCCGGAATGTTCTGCCAATTGCTTTTTGGCGGCCTGTGGCTAGGCGTCACGGGTGGATGGCTGGTTGCCCAGCAGCCATCCCGCCCGATGCCGGAACCGGACGCCGATGGGGCCATCCTGCGCCAGGGGGCAGAACTGCCGGCAGCCCTTTATGAATCGCGCCTGCTGGTACGGGTGTTGGGGCTGACGCCGGAACAGCGCCGGCAGATGCAGGAAGTGCGCCGCCAGGAGGGACCAACCCTGAATGCGGCGCGGCGGGAGGTCTTCCGGCGTCGTCAGGCCCTCACGGAAGCCATCTACAGTGTGGAAACCAGTGAGTCATTGGTTGAACAGTGCGCCCGTGAGCTGGCCGAAGCCGAAGCCAACCTGACCCGGCTTCGGGCGCGGATGCAGTATCGCATCCGAATGGTCCTGACGCCCGACCAGGTGCGTATCCTCAATGAGTTACGCGCCGATCCGGGAACATTCCAGCCCCGTGCGCCGGAGCGCCCTGGTCAACGTCAGCCTGGCCGTCCGCCAACGCCATAGCCTTGCCCATCGCCTCGAACGTAAAGTCATCATGGTGGCTTTCCCGTGTGGGATGGGGCTTCGGCATCGGCGTGCTGTGCTGGCTCAGCGCCGCGCGCAGCGGAACAACCCCGGAGCGTTACGGCAACGATTTCACCGTGTTTTATGCCGCCGCGCGGCAGGTGTGGCTGACGGGGAATCCCTACGAGATTCCCATCCGCGCCGCCACACCCTATCTCTATCCGCCCTTGTTTGCCCAGCTTCTGACACCGCTGACGTGGCTCCCCCTGCCGGCGGCGGCATTCCTGTGGGCTGTGGGTAACATCCTGGCCGTTGGCTGGCTGTGGCGACTGGTACAGCCGGTTCTGCCGGCGACGCCCGACCAGAACCTGCCGCATGCCGGGTGGTGGCTGGTGCTGGGACCCGTTCTGCTTGGCAACTTCCTGCTGGGGCAGGTCAATCTCTGGATCGCCGCGCTCGTGACCTTTGCCTTGCTGGCAGATGCCCAACGGCAGTGCGCCGCAACCGGCGGACTGGCGCTGGCGGCAGCCGTCAGCGTCAAAATTTCGCCGGTATTGCTGATTCCATACTTCGTCGGGCGGCGCGCGTGGCGTTTGCTGGCGTGGTGGGCCGTGTGGATGGGGCTGGGCAATGCGCTGTCCTGTTGGGGGCTGGGCCCCCACAGGTGGGCCATCCTGCACGACTGGTACCGGGAAATCATCCTTCAGGGGTGGCATTTTGATTTTGCCGTCGCCAGCAACCAGTCGCTCTACGGTGCGCTTTTGCGGGTTATCCGGTGGGCTGGTGTTGGGGAACAGCTTCCCTACTGGCCGGTGGCCTTGCTTGGCAGCGGCGGGCTTTTCCTTCTTGGGCAGGTCTATTGCCGGGGAGTAGGGCCGTCGGTGTACCGGGTGGCAGCCGTGGCCAGCGCGTGGGGCGTCCTTGGCAGTCAGCTCAGTTGGGTGGCGCACTTTGCAACATTGGCCCTGGTGGTTGCCATCCTGCTTCGCTGCCAGAAAAACCATTCTCTGGCACGGATGTGGCTTGTGGCCTTCGGGTGTGTACGTGGTCGGGTTTCCAGGTTGTCCCAGGTGTGCTGCGCCTGGGGGTTGCGGCGTGGTCGCTCTTTGCGCTGGTGGGACTGGGCGCTACACTGACGCTTGCCTTTTCAACTGAACAGGACTTGCCGGAGCGTCTGGAAACGACCGAGTAACCTCTGTCGTTTGCCCGGTGGATTTCAGGTTTGCATGTCATCCGTCCAAGTCGCCGCTGAGACAAGCCAGATGGAGTTCGATACCAGTCCAGCCGCAGAGTGCCGTCTGACGCGCAGTGATACCTTCGCCGTAGGCCTTTTCACCGTGCTTTACATCCTTCAGGTGGCGCATGCAGCAGTGACCCGTTCTTTCTGGCTGGATGAATTGTTTACGTTTTACATCGTCACTATGCCGGACTGGGCCGGGATGATGGACCTCATCCAGCGCGGCCCCGACCAAAACCCGCCGCTGTTTTATGCCCTGACGCGCCTGGTCGTCTCGGTTTTGAGCGAAGGTGAATGGGCCTTCCGCCTGCCGGCGATGACCAGCTACGGGTCTGATGAAAAACCCACCTTACCCAAGGGTATCCTCTGCTTTCACGCCCCTGATCTCCATCTGCGGGCGGTCCCCATCGCGGGAAAGTAACCGGACCGTCGCCTTCATGTTCGGCGTCAGGTGCAACGCCTCCATCAAATCCGTCGAAAGCCGTAGCATTCCACCCCGCCCGCCGGCAATGTAAGCCGTTACACTGCCCAAGACACCGTTGATCTCAAATGTAACGGTAACGCAGGTCGCCGAAGGCAACCCATGAGCTTCCTTGACCGACGGCGGCAACCCGATAAACGTCCGCTGGTGCGGATCAACACAGGCAAAGTTTCTGGCAAGCTGCGCGGCTTCACCCGGCAGAATGGGCGAAACCGGCGCGGTGTACTCAAAAATTGGACTCAGCATCCCAGTGCCCCTTTGTGAAAAACACCAAAGCTACACGCCGGGCAGCCGGTGACCCGCTGGCTTGACGGTCACTTGTCACTCAAACCAGAATTTCCGCACCGGAGTACTCCCGGAATCCTCATGCCAAAAGCATCATTCCAGTATTCAACTCAAGGTCAAGCCTATGTCCCAGACCAAGACACCCCGCAACGTCCTTGGCGGCCCGCTCGAAACCTGCTGCACCTCCCCGATGACCGGCTTTTACCGGACGGGCAAGTGCGAAACCGGCCCCGATGACATCGGTACCCACGTCGTCTGCGCCCGGATGACGGCCGAGTTTCTGGCCTTCACCAAATCGCGGGGCAATGACCTGTCAACCCCCGCCCCGTGGTTCCGCTTTCCCGGACTCAAACCCGGCGACCAGTGGTGCCTCTGTGTTTCCCGCTGGAAGGAAGCCCTTGAAGCCGGTGTCGCGCCGCCGGTCATTCTCGAAGCCACCCACGAAAAGGCGCTCGAAGTGGTCTCCCTTGCCGACCTCAAACGCCACGCCCTGCCGGAGCCGTTCAGCGATGTGGATGAAATCGCTCTGCCGGATGACGAAAAAACCAGTTAGTACGCCCTCGTCCAACCGACGGCCCGCTCACGATGGCACATCGTGAGCGGGCGCTCCGGCTGAAACCTAGAACGGGGTCAGCAACATATCCCCCAGTTCGACATAGACATTTTTGACCTGCGTGTAGTGGCGCAGCGCCTCCGCGCCTCCCTCACGGGCATTGCCGCTTTGCTTGTAGCCCCCAAAGGGCGCGTGCGGGAAAAAGATGTTGTGGTTGTTGATCCATACCTGCCCGGCACGCAGGGCTTTCATCATGCTGAGACCGCGCTTGATGTCGCGCGTCCAGACGGAAGCCGCCAGCCCATAAACCGAATCGTTGGCCTGGGCAATCACCTCGTCTTCATCCTCGAAAGGAATGACCGACGCCACAGGCCCAAAGATTTCCTCCTGCGCAATGCGCATGCGATTGTGCGCGTCGGCAAAGATGGTGGGGCGCAGATAGTTGCCGGCTTCCGGCAGCCCGGCCGGATGCGTGCCGCCCGTGATGAGCCGTGCGCCTTCTGCCTGCCCCAATTCGATGTAACCCAGCACCTTCTCGTATTGGCTGCGGGTCACGAGTGGGCCGTTGTTGGTCGCCTCATCGAGCGGTGGACCCACTACGAGCCGGTCAGCTTCCGCAGCAAAGCGCTCCAGGAATTCCTCGTACACAGCGCGGTGGACGAAAATCCGCGTGCTCGCCGTACAGGTCTGGCCGGAGTTGTAAAACGTCCCCATCAGCGCGCCCGTCACGGCCAGCTCCATGTCGGCGTCGGCACAGATGATGAACGGCGACTTGCCGCCAAGTTCGAGCAGCACCCGTTTGAGCGTCCCGGCCGCGGCCCGGCTCACCAGCTTGCCGGTTTCCGTCCCACCGGTCAGCGACACCAAATCCACTTCAGGATGTTCAAGCAGGTAAGCCGCCACTTCATGCCCCGGTTCGGTGACGATATTGAGCACCCCATCGGGCAGTCCGGCGGACACACACAACTCGCCCAGTTTCAGCGCCGTGAGCGGCGTTGCCGGCGATGGCTTAAGCACCACACTGTTGCCAGCCGCCAGTGCCGGAGCGATTTTGAACGCCGCCAACACCAGCGGATAGTTGTTGGGCGCAAACCCTACACACACGCCCACCGGCTCCCGCAACGTAAAATCCAATCCCGATGCCGGCACCGGGATGGTTTCGCCGTAGATTTTGTCAGCCCAGCCGGCAAAGTGCCGGAACGTGTCCACCACCACCGGGATTTCAAAGGCGCGGGCATAGCCAACCGGCTTGCCCTGATCCATAGCTTCAAGCTGCGCCAGAACATCGAGATTGGCTTCGATGAGGTCAGCCAGCCGGTTCAGAATCTTCGCCCGCATCGAGCCGTCGGCATTGCGCCAGGTGCCCAGTTCAAAGGCTGCACGCGCCGCCTGTACCGCCCGCTCGGCGTCGGCGACTGAAGCATGGGGAACCGCCGCCAGCGGCATCCCATCGGCCGGCGAAACCGTGTGAAAAACACGCCCGTTTTCAGCCCCAACGAGCTGTCCGTCAATGAGCATCTGGTAGGTCGGCAGGTCCGCAGTCGCCGGAGTATCGGGTGCGGTGTGTGGAGCAGACATGGATTGGTCGTCCTTTCGCCAAGGTGAGAACTGAGGCTTACGTTAGGCACACCTTCGTTCCAAAACAAGGGCCAGCGCCCTGTCTGTTTCCTTGTCAGGGCACCCGTTGGGTCATCCCCACGGCATTGCCGCTTTCGCTGGTCCGGAAACATGTTCCGCGCAACACCGGACGCCGGAAACCTGCGAGGCTCAGCAACGGAAGCCGTCATTGTTGCTGACTGTCAGATGTGATACCAACGGCAACCTTGAAAACGCCAAGTGCAAGGACAATCACCGGCACCACCGGAGTTTTCCCAAGTCGCCTACGCCGAGACCCAAACATCATGCGCTTCCCCCTCCAGTTCACGCTTGCGCAAGCGCGCCACCGCGCCAGAATGGAACGCCTTGGTCGGAAACGTTACCCGACCGTGCTCATGCTTGAACCGCTCTACACCTGCAACCTTGCCTGCCTGGGCTGCTCAACCGAGCGTTACACCGGCAAACTCTCCGACCGGTTGCCACCGGAAAAATGCTTTGCCGCCGTGGACGCCTGTGGCGCGCCTATTGTCAACATCTGTGGCGGCGAGCCATGCCTGTACCCGGAACTCAAAGAACTGCTCGAAGGGCTGTTTGCCCGCGACAAGCACGTGATCTTCTGCACCAATGCGCTCAAGCTCGAAGAAAAACTCTTCGGCGTCGTGCCGCCCACCCACCGGCTGCTGCTGATGATTCATCTCGATGGCATGCGCGAAACCCACGATTACGTCACCAACCGCGCCGGGGTGTTTGACAAGGCCATTGATGCCATCCGAAAAGCCAAAAAACTCGGCTACAACGTCTATCTGAACACAACGGTCTTCCGCGAAACCAGGATCGAGGAAGTCGAGCAGCTTTGCCAACTCGTGGATGAACTCGGCGCGAACGGGATTTTGATTTCTCCGGGCTACGAGTACCAGAGCGTCAAAAACGACATTTTTCTCAACCGCGAACAGACGCACGAAAAATTCCGGGCCATCCGCGCCTTTGCGAAGAAATACAAGATCAACGCCACGCCCAAGTTTCTGGACTTCGCTGCCGGCCTCATTGAGCTTCCCTGCGCGCCGTGGTCCACGGTCAACTACACGCCGAAGGGCTGGAAAGCGCCCTGCTACCTCATCGAGGGCGAAGGCTATTTTCAGGACTTTGAGACCTTCTGGAACACGGTTGACTGGAACTACTGGGAAAGCCGCCAGGACCCGCGCTGTGTCAACTGCAAGATGCACAGCGGCTCGGAACACAGCGCCGTCGAAGAAGCCATGAAAACCCTGCGCGGCAAGCTGCAACTCGCCGCCTGGTCGCTAGGGATGGGCGTATGAACACGGCGCAGGACGGGCAAGCACCAGGCCGCCAGTCACGGCTGAAAAGCAGCCTCAGTCAAACCGACATCAAGCCGCAGATCACGCCATTCGGTCAGACTGACCCGTTGGCCGTCCACGGTTTCGAGCAACTCGATGGGCAGGTTGACCTGGGCATCCACCACGTAAAGACGCACCCGATTGCCCTGCGCCAGCCGCAGCAGGTAGGCGTCGCCCCGGAGCGTCACAGCGGCTTCCGCGCCAGCCTGCAACATCTGCTCGATCTCTTCGATCAGGCTGCCAAAGTCACTGCGGGCAAAATCGCGCAACTCCTCTCGTACCAGGAAGGTTGGAATGGGAAAGCCATTTTTGCGCAGGCTGGTTTTGCCGTCCCGGCCCAGGACGACAACCGATCCCTTCGACCGGCCGACACGTCCCACCAGCTTAATGAAATGCGGCTTCTTGAACGCATAGTCGCTTTCGGAAAATTCATCGGGCCGTCTGAAGTTCCGCTCAATCAGACGACAGGTGTAGTCCTGCACGCGCTCAAACGCGGCCCGCATGCGTTCGACCAGTTCCGAGGGGGCCAGATCATCCGCCCCGGCCGGGCCGGGCAGCCCGATCAGCAGCAACCCCAGCACGACGGCGACCAAGTTGCGACGAAATACCGGTCTGCTCATGAAACCCGCCGCCCTCCTTCGGGCCGGGGAACCAACCGTCTGGCAACGGACAGCCTTGAAATCAACCTCCGGGCGGAGGCAGTGCGCCCTCCCCACGGGATCACGGAGAACATAAACACACTATGCCGATGAAAACCTTGCTGCTCAATCCACCTTCCTTCGAAGGCTTTGATGGCGGAGCCAGTTCGCGCTGGCCGGCGACGCGCGAAATTGCGTCCTACTGGTATCCGGTGTGGCTGGCCTACCCGGCCGGCATGATTCCCGGCGCGCGGCTGCTCGATGCCCCACCTCATGGCATCAGCCTCCAGGAAACCCTGAAGATTGCTCAGGATTACGAATTCATCGTGCTGTTTACGAGCGCACCCGGACTGCATAACGACCTCAAACTGGCGCGGATGTTCAAGGAGCAGAACCCGCACGTCAAGATTGCTTTCGTCGGCCCACACGTGACCGTCCGGGCGGAAGAGACGCTGCGGCTGGCCGACGGGGCGATTGATTTCGTCACCCGCAAGGAATTTGACTACAGCGTGACGGAGTTTGCCATGGGCAAGCCGCTTGCCGACATTGAAGGCATTGCCTACCTTGACGCCAACGGACGCTTTATCTGCACCCCCGACCGGCCGCCCATCCACGACCTCGACGCCCTGCCCTGGGCAACCGAAGTCTATGCCCGCGACCTGGATTACACAAAATACAACGTGCCGTTTCTGCTGCACCCCTACGTGGCGTTTTACTCCACCCGTGGCTGCCCGGCCCTCTGTACCTTCTGCATGTGGCCGCAGACGATTTCCGGGCACCCCTGGCGCAAGCGGTCAGCCCAAGACGTAGCGAATGAATTTGCCCACGCCTGGGAACTGTTCCCCAAACTGAAGGAAATCTTCTTCGACGACGACACATTTTCCTACCAGCCTTCACGTACCATTGAAGTCTGCGAAAAACTCAAGCCGCTCAAAAAAACCTGGTCCTGCACGGCGCGCGTCACCACAACCTACGACGCCCTGAAAGCGATGAAGGAAGCCGGTTGCCGCCTGCTGATTGTCGGGTTTGAGTCCGGCGACGACCAAATCCTGAAAAACATCAAGAAAGGCGCAACGACCGACATGGCGCGGCAGTTTATGAAGCACTGCAAAAAGCTCGGTCTGGTCGTTCACGGCGATTTCATCCTGGGTCTGCCCGGCGAGACGCCCCAGACCATCGAGAAAACCATCCGCTTCGCCAAGGAACTCGACTGCGAGACCATCCAGGTTTCGATTGCCCACGCCTACCCGGGGACGGAACTCTACGACTATCTCGTGGAGCAGGGCTGGCTGACGGAAGGGGCGATGACGGACGAAGAAGGCCATCAGCTTCCGCACATCGAATATCCCGGACTGACCAAGGGCCAGATTATGAAGGCCGTCGAAGACTTCTATGACGGCTACTACTTCCGGCCCAGAATCATCGCCCGGATTGTCGGGAAAGCCATCTTTGACGGGCAGGAACGGAAACGCCTCTACAGGGAAGCGCGTGATTTTCTGCGGCTGCGCTCCAAGCGGCAGGCGTATTACCGCAGCCAGGTGGAAACGGCCGGGACTCACAAGGGGGTGTAGCACCGCCACTTCCGGTACGCGCTTCCTGTGCCGGGCACTTTGCGGGCGATGTCCATCAAGCTCATCATCAATGCCGACGACTTCGGGGTTTCCTCCACGGTCAACCAGGCCGTGGTCAAGGCCCATGACGAAGGCATCCTGACGAGTTGCAGTCTCATGGTCGGGGGCGATGCCTGCGACGAGGCCGTGGCGCTGGCCAAAGCCCGTCCCCGCCTGAGCGTCGGACTGCACCTGACGCTGGTGTGCGGCAAATCCGTCCTGCCCCCCACGGAAATTCCACACCTCGTTGACGGCCAGCGGCAGTTTGCTTCCAATCCGGTCGTTGCCGGAGTACGGTACTTTTTCGATCCACGCTGCCGGGCGGAGTTGCGCCGGGAAATCCGCGCCCAATTCGAGCGTTTTCTGGCCACGGGGTTGCCCTGCTCCCATGTGGACGGCCACCTGCACTTTCACCTGCATCCGGCGGTTTTTCCCGTTGTTGCCGCCTGTGCGGCCGCGTTTGGCATCCGGTTTGTCCGCCTGCCACGGGAGCGGCTCTGGCGCAACCTGGCCATCCGGCGGCAGGGGTGGCCCGTCAAGGTCGGACACCGGCTGGTGTTTGGCTGGCTTTCCGCGCTGGCCATCAGACACCTGCGGCGGCACCACCTGCGTGCTGTGGACGAAGTTCACGGACTCTACGAGACCGGGCGCTTCACGGAAGACTACTGGCTGGCGCTGCTCGACCGCCTGAGCGCCGCCCCCCAGGAAGTGTATTGCCACCCGGAGGTCGCATCGCCTATGTTGCCGGCACACAACGCCCAGGGTCCCGACGAACTGGCGGCGCTGTTGAGTCCGCAGGTCAAAGCCCGCCTCCGGCAACGGCACATCCAGCCTGTGACCTACGCAGACTTGTCATGAAACTCCATCCTTTTGTGGCGGCTTCGGTCATCGTCAATTCGCTGGGCAATGTTCTGCTGACGCTGGCGATGAAGCGTCTGGCCCCAACCCTCGAAGCCCACCTGGCAGCCTATGACGTGGGTGCCGTGCTTCTGACCCTCGCCACCGACGTGACCTTTCTGGGCGGACTGGCTCTGCTCATCGCGTTCTTCATCCTGTTTTTGACGCTGCTCTCCAAGCTCGATCTGAGTTATGTCCTGCCGGTCACGTCGCTGGGCTACGTCATTACGGCGCTGCTGGGTGCGCTGCTGCTCGGAGAAACCGTCTCGGCGCTGCGCTGGACAGGCATTGTTGCCATTGCCACCGGGGTGTATCTGGTGACGCGCAGCGCCGAAGCCGACCGGCAGACATCACATCTGGAGGCAGCGTCATGACGGCCTCGGTCTCTGTTGTCATTGCCCTGATTGCCGGCATCGTCGTGTTCGGCACAGTGGGCGATCTCATCCTGAGCCGGACTATGAAGCAGGTCGGCAAGGACGAGCTTCGTACCTGGCGTGATGCCCTGCGGCTTGCCGGACGTACGCTCGGCGCACCGGGGTTTTACCTTGGTGTGGCCTGTATGGCCGGCGCGTTTGCTTCGCTTCTGGCGGCCCTTTCCGTTGCACCGGTGAGCCTGGTGGAGCCGGCAACGGCGCTGAGCTTTGTCCTCAATACCTTGGGCGCTCAGTTCCTTCTCAAGGAACGGGTCAGCCCTACCCGCTGGATCGGGACGCTGCTCGTCACCGGCGGCGCTTACCTGTTGTTTTTCTGAACCCTCACTGCATCGCCATGGCGGCTGACGGTCTTCTCATTTCATCCCCTGCCACGGAGACTGGAGACTAGTCCCATGCATGCCGCTCCCTGGTTGTTTGCCGGTCTGGCGTTACTCGTGGTGGCATCGAGCGCTTACCAGTTCGTCGTTCTGCTGGGCACGCTCTGGTTCCGGCGTCTCCGCTTCCGGGAACAGCGCAGCCTCACCAGCTTCACCCCTCCGGTCAGCGTCCTCAAGCCCATCCGTGGCGCCGATGACGACCTCGAAGCCTGCCTGGAAACCTTTTTCCGCCAGGATTACCCGCACTATGAGATTGTCTTTGCCCTCCACGACCCGGAAGACGCCGCTGTTGCCGTCATCGAGCGCCTGCGCCAAACCTATCCTGGTGTGCGTACCACCTGCGTTTTTCAGCCGCCGCCGCTGGGCATCAACCCCAAAGTCGCCAACCTGGCCCATGCCTTCAATGCAGCACAGTACGAAACCGTCGTGCTGAGCGACGCCGACATTCGTGTTCCGCCCAACTACCTGCGCACCGTCGTCCGCCCGTTGCAACATCCACAGGTGGGGGTCGTGACCTGTCCCTACCGGGGAACGGCAAACGGCGGACTGACCGCCCATCTTGAATGTCTGGGCATCAGCACGGACTTCATAGCCGGGGTGCTGGCAGCCTGCCTGACTGAAGGGATGAGCTTTGCCCTTGGCGCCACGATTGCCACCCGCAAGGCGGTCATCGCGGATTTTGGCGGGCTGTCCCGCCTGGCCGACCATCTGGGCGATGACTACCTGCTCGGACATCTCGCCCACCGGGCTGGCTACGAAGTGTGTCTGTCTTCCTGTGTCGTGGAAACGGTTGTGCCACGCATGACCTGGCGCGACTTTCTCAGTCATCAACTGCGCTGGGCACGCACCATTCGGACGGCCCGCCCCGGCGGTTACACCGGAATGTTCATTACGCATACCTTCTGGCTAGGGGCGCTGCTCGTCGCGGCATTCCCCGCCGTCCCGCTTGCCTGGCACCTCTTTCTGGTTGCCCTGACCCTGCGGTTTCTGGCGGCGTGGCAGATGGCAAACATTCTGGGAGACCGCGAGACAATCCGCCGCCTTGGCTGGCTTCCGCTGCGGGACCTTCTCCAGATGGCCATCTGGATGGGCGGCTTTGGCGGGCGAACCGTCACCTGGCGCGGGCAGATGTACCGTCTGACTGGCGACGGACGGCTGCTTCCCTATCCCCTGCCGGAGCGTCACTAGCCAGCCATCCCCCATCCAACTTCCGGGAACAGCGCCACGGCTTGCTTTTCAGGTTGTAATCTCAAAGCGTTTTGGTATGTTTGCGGACACTTTCGGGCCACTTCACCTGCGCGATAGCCGCCACATACACAACGGACCCGACGGATACACACCTTGCAGACGGGTTCCTCTTTGGCTTCCACGAGGAGATGTCCATGCGTTGCTTGCGTTCACTTCCACACCTGATTTTGGGGTTGCTCATTACAGGTATTCCACTGCTTTCGGCCTGCGGTTCACGGAACATCTCCGGCAGTAACGCTGTTCTGACCCCGCCTCCCCAAACTCAGGCGCTCAACAAGCCGTTGTGCCCAAACCCAAACGAACGCGCCCTGTCCGTCAGTGATGTCACCCAGATCATCACCCAGGCTGTCACCCGTGCTGCCGCCCTGAACCTGCGCGCCACCATTGCCGTGACTGACCGGGAAGCCAATGTCCTGGCGGTGTTCCGCATGACCGGTGCCAATCCCAACACGTTCATTTCGGGCGGTCCACTGGGTGGACGGCCGATCCCCAGCGAACTGGCGGCCATTTCCAAAGCCGGCACCTGCTCGTTCTTTGCTACAACCGGCAATGCGTTCACCCCACGGACGGCGAGCTTTATTGTCCAGGAGCACTTTCCGCCGGGAGTGTCCTTTACGCGGGGCGGGCCGCTGTTTGGCGTCCAGTTTTCGAGTCTGCTCTTCAGTGACATCAACCCCCGGCTGCCGCTGGGGCTGTCGGCCGATGCCGGCGGCGTGCCGCTTTACATCGGCGACTCACCGGTAGGCGGCATCGGAGTGGAACTTGACGGCAACTATAGCCTCGACCCTGACCCGACCGACAATGACCAGTCGCCGGAGGAAATCATCGCCGTCGCTGGCTCACGGGGTTTTGAAGCGCCAGCCGGTATCCGGGGCAATCAGATTCTGGTGGATGGTGTCGCCCTGCGGTTCGTCAATGCCCCACCGCCTGTCGCCGAACCACTGGTCAACCTCGCCACCCAGGGAAGTTTCATGGTCATTCCGGCCTTTGGCACTCAGGCCACTCCCAGAGCCGGCGTGCCGTTCCTGGGCCCCGGCAGCCAGTTTATCTGCGGCACACTCGGCGGGCGGCCGGTACGTATCTTTACGCCGCTGGCCAACATCACGCCCAGCGCCCAGCTTTCGGTGGCCGAAGTGGAGCGAATACTGTCCCAGGCCATCCAGCAGGCGTACGCCACCCGCGCCGGGATTCGCCTTCCCCTCAACAACTTTGCTGAAGTCAACGTGGCCGTCGTGGATGCCAACGGCAACCTGCTCGGACTGCGTGGGACCCCCGACGCCCCGGTTTTCGGCGTGGATGTCTGTGTGCAGAAGGCCCGCTCGGCTGCCTTTATGAGCAATCCCAATGCCGGTGCCATTCTCACCGCGGCCGGGCTGGGCAGCTACGTCAGTCGCGCCGCAGCCGATGGCATTCAGCTCAACGGCGCAATTGCCTTCAGTTGCCGGGGTCTGGGCGATATTCATCGTCCGTTTTTCCCGGATGGGATTGACTGCACCGGCTCCGGGCCATGTGTGCCCAATGCGCCGGGACCGTTCTCCACCGGAAGCCGGCTGTTTACCAGTACCAACGTGTGGAGTCCGTTCAATACGGGCCTCCAGCTTGATCTTATTGCCGGTACGCTGGCCGATATTCTTACCAATTATTCCAACCCCGGCAGCGTACCGGTCATCCGGCGCCCACCGGCAAATATCCGCAACGGACTTCAGATTTTTGCCGGTGGGGTGCCGCTCTACAAAAACGGCGTCCTGGTTGGGGCCATCGGTATCAGCGGCGATGGGATTGACCAGGATGACATCATTGCCTCGTTCGGCTCGGCCGGCTTTGAATCTCCGGCCAACATACGGAGTGACCAGGTGTTCGTCCGTGGCGTCCGCCTGGCGTTCGTCAAATTCCCGCCCAATCCCAATCTGTGAAGGCTGGCGGCGAGCGAACCCAGGCGGGCCGGCAAAGCAAGGTGAACAAGGTAAGGTGGGACGTGGTCAGGACAACACACTTCAAACTGGTCATCCTGTGGCTTGCTCTCATAGGGAGTGGCTGGTTCAGCCTGGCCCAGTCACCAAGCAAGCCCTCGCCGGCCCAGGCACCTGCCGGGTCGGCGACGGGCACTTCCGCGCCAGCGCCGACCGGGACGATTTACCCTCCCGCGCCGGAAGACAACCTGCCGGAAGGGGCGTTCCGGCATGACCAGCACCCGACGGGCGACGTGGCCATCGTGGACAAGGAACTCATCCGCTTCAACGGCGGCAAGCCCACCATTCAGCTTGACTGTAACTACTGCCACCTCGTGCGGCCGGAAGAAGTCCGCGCCGACGGATTTGGGCAATACCCGCTTGAAACGCCGGCCTACCTGCAGCAGTACGCCGGACGGCAGGCCCCGGTCAAACACTCCGCCTGTACTGCCTGCCACAGTTTTATGGTGACGCCCGGCAACCGCGCGCGTATGGCCAAACTCCAGGTGATGTGCGCGGTCTGTCATAACGGGCCTCCGGTTGGTCAGACGGCCAAAGACATCCACCCGTTCCCCAATCCGGCGCGGCAAACCCAGTTCGGGGCACTGTACTCCCACGCCATTTCGGCCCATGCCAAGGAAAGCTGTGAAAGCTGCCATCAGGTGCAGGCCACACCGCTGATGCCAACCGGTACACCGGAAGCGGCGCGGCGCAACATCTATGTGTCGCGCCCCGAACACCGCGAATGTTTCGTGTGTCACATCGAGAACGCCAAGACACTTACCGGCCGGGATGCCGCCGAGCCGTATGCAACCAACTGTGCCGGGTGCCATCCACTGGAGCGCCAGCCCGACCGCCGTCTGCTCCGTGCGCCGCGCTATACAACCATCACCTCAGAGTTTCAGCACGGCAGCCACCATGCCGTGTTCAACCGGCAGTGGAATCCCGGCAAACCGTTTGAGACCATCGAGTTTCTCAACAAACTCGGCAAGGCGACGCCCCTGGCGGCCATGACGCACCCTGACGCCGCCAGCCGGCAAACGGCTCTTTCCTGCCGGAGTTGTCACGGCAACCTGCTGACGCTCACCAAGGAACTCCGGGACGCCCGTCCAAAACGCGGCAAGAAAAGCAAGGAAGCGTTTGCGAAAGAAAAGCTTGAATGGGACTGGCTGGTGCAAACCACCTTCCGGCGCAACCCGACCTATCCGGCCAACCAGTCCTGCGCCGGTTGCCATGGCTTCGAGCGCATCGAGAAAATCAACGACAAGGACACCAAGGAACGGGTGCAGCGTTTGACCCCCCTGCCTGGCTTTGCGCCAGCGCAACACAACTTCATTGCGGTGTTCAATCTGGGAAGCTGCGATAGCTGCCATCCGTCAACCGTGAGCAAGACCAAACCGGAAAGCCACAAGCTGCGCCGTCCGGCAGCGTCAGAAAGCAAGTAAGCTGGCGCCTGTCACCCACGGGAGACGCCTGCACTCCGCCTGTATCCCATGCCAGAAACATCCGATGTCTCACCACCAACTGCGACACCACCTGCGCTGCCACGGGAGATCAGCCGGGCGCGCCGGGCGGCCTTTCTGGCGCTGATGCGCGTCGAGACCGATGAAGCCTGGTCCAATGAAGCCCTTGATGCGGCCTTCGCCCGGCTGTCCCCTTCCGGTGACCCGGAACAACTGGCCGCCGACCGCCGCCTGGCGACAGACATCGTGCTGGGCACGCTGCGCTGGCGCGGCAAGCTTGACGCCGAGCTAAGGAAACACACTGGACGGGAACTGAACACCCTCGATCCGGCCGTACGAACCGCCCTGCGCATGGGGCTGTACCAAATCACCTTCCTGACGCGCACGCCGCCCTTTGCGGTCGTCCACGACGCGGTGGAACTCGTCAAACAGTCGTCCGAAAGCAGCCATGCGGCCGGGTTTGTCAACGCCATCCTGCGTGAAATCCTGCGGCAGCGCGGTCTGGACGAGAACAAGCTGGCTCCGGTCCGAAGGATTCTGAAAAAACCGCCGCCGCCGCCGGTTCCGGCCAAACGGACCCGCCGCAAGGCGCCGCCTCCGCCGCCACCGGACCGTCCTGCACCGGCCACCATCACCGACCGGGAAGCCGAGCTGTCCCATCCGGCCTGGCTGCTGAGCCACTGGGCGCGCGCCTTGGGAGAGACCCGCGCCACCTGCATTGCGGCCACCAACAACCTGCCAGCGCCGACCTTTATCTGGCTCAATCCGCTCCGCCAGGACCCGCCAGTCACCTGGCAGGAACTGACCGCTGCCGGGTTCACACTCCAACCTTTCGCCGGGCTGCCGGAAACCTGTATGGTCGAAGGCGACCTCTCTGCTCTGGGTCCCTTTCTGACAAGCGGCAAGATTTACGTGCAGGACGCCGGCTCGCAGCAGGTCGCCCGCTGGCTGGGCGTCCAGCCGGGACAGCGGGTGCTCGATATGTGCGCCGCGCCGGGCGGCAAAACGGCCCAGCTTGCAGCCCTGATGCAGAACGAAGGCACGATTACGGCGCTGGATGTCCATCCGCACCGGGTCGCCGCCATGGAGCAGAACCTGGCCCGGCTGGGCGTCCGCATCGCCCGGTGCTACGTCGCCGACGCCACCTCGACGCATCTGATCTCCCCGGCCGACCACCGCCGCTCCCGCAAAAAACTGCCCTTTTCACTCTTCCCGGATTCCTTCGATGCCGTGCTGCTCGATGCCCCCTGTTCTGGCACCGGCACGCTGCGCCGCCACCCGGAAATCAAGTGGCGGCTGACGCCACGCAAACTGTCCGAGCTGGCCGGGATTCAAACCCGGCTGCTCTGGAACGCGGCCCAGGCCGTCAAGCCCGGCGGCTTTCTGCTCTACGCGGTCTGCTCCCTTGAAGCCCGCGAAGGGGAAGAGGTCATACGGATTTTTCTCAAACACCATCGCAACTTTGAGGTTGTCCCCCCACCTGATGCCGGTGACGCGCTGACCAGCGAAGGCTTCCTGCGGCTGTGGCCCGACCAGGACGGGACGGATGGCTTTTTCGCGGCGCGGCTGCGTCGCCACGGCCCGGACTAAGGCAGACGCCTGAGAAGCCACCCGGAGAAGCTTCTGGAGAGGAACCCACCCGCCGTGAAAATCGGTATCACGTGCTATTCGTCCTATGGCGGAAGCGGCATCGTCGCTTCCGAACTCGGTCTCGAACTGGCCGCCCGCGGCCACGAGGTGCATTTCATCTGCGCCACGCTGCCCCTGCGCCTCAGCCGCATGCCGGACCACATGCACTTCCACGAGGTCGAAGCCACCAACTATGCCCTGTTTGACACCGCGCCTTACGCCCTGGCTCTGGCGGTACGCATGGCCGAAGTGGCGCTCGAATACGAACTCGACCTGCTGCACGTCCACTACGCCATTCCACATTCGGTCAGCGCCTTCCTGGCGCGGGAAATGCTCAAGGACACCCGCCCGGTGCCCTTCATTACCACCCTGCACGGCACGGACATCACGCTGGTCGGCACTGACCGCTCCTACCTGCCCATCACGCGCTTTGCCATCCGGCAAAGCGACGGGGTGACCTCCGTTTCGGAGTACCTGCGCGCCGAAACCTGCCGCGAATTCGACATCTGTACCGACACGCCCATCGAGGTCATTCCCAACTTCATCAACAGCCAGGTTTACCGGCGGATGGAAAACCCGGCGCTCCGCGCCACCTTTGCCAAACCCGACGAACCCATCCTGGTTCACGTCTCCAACTTCCGCGCCGTCAAACGTACAACCGATTGCATTCGTATTGCTGCGCGGCTCAGCCGCCACCTCCCCGTACAGTTGATCATGGTCGGCGACGGCCCGGAGCGCGCCCAGGCGCAGTGGCTCGCCCGGCAGAAAGGCATTGCCAAGCGGGTTCACTTTGTCGGCAAGCAGCCGGACATTCCCGCCTACCTGTCGCTGGCCGATGTACTGCTCCTGCCTTCCGAGTCGGAATCCTTCGGGCTGGCGGCGCTTGAAGCCATGGCCTGTGAAGTGCCGGTGATTGCGAGTTGCACAGGGGGGTTGCCGGAACTTGTCACGCCCGGCGAAACCGGCTTTCTGGCCGAAGTCGGCGACATCCAGGCCATGGCCGACCACGCGCAGCGGCTGCTGACCGACGCCGACCTGCACCACCGCATGCGTCAGGCCTGCCGGCGTGTTGCCGTGGAAAACTTCAACGCCAACGACATCGTGACCCGCTACGAAGCCTACTACCGGCGGGTCATCGAGCAGTTCCGCGCCCGGCGTGGCTGAACCGGCACCGCCCGGCGCATCCGCCCGCCACCGCCAGGTTCCAGGCACAGGTCCCGGGCAGCGGCCCCGTTTTGTGAAAAAACATGCAAAAAGGGCTTGGAACGTTCGGAAAAACACGCTAGATTAGCGGCACTTCGTACGGCAGCACACGAAGCCCGAGGCTTCGGCGGTAGTGCGAACCACCTCCCCGGTTCATCTGCCGCGGCTGTCCAGCGTACGAAACCAGACGCTTGATAACGACGTTTCGAGTATCCGTCCCGTTGCTGTCCCCCCACCTACTGTTGCGTCCAGGCACCTGCGGGATGAGGCGACTCGATGGCTACCCTGAACAACAGTGACGACGTCCCAGATCGGAAAGCTGTGTCCTGCCTCCCCATCGCGCCCGTCCCCTGCCGGATGGACGGGCAGTGCTCTGGCTAGCACCTGGTTTTCAGCCGGGCGGGGAGTGGCGCGCAACAGAGGGGTTTGATTATGGCTCAACATTTCCATCGCAGTATGAACACGGTTGCGAAGGTGTCCATTTTCGGGGCCGTGTTCATCATCGGGTTCAGTGCGTGGCTGCTGCTTGAAATCAACCGCTCGTCGAACGTCACCAACGTGGGGATTGCCCTGCCCCAGCCGGTGCAGTTCAGCCACCAGCACCACGTCGCCGGGCTTGGGATCGAGTGCCGCTACTGCCACACCTCGGTCGAACACTCGTCCTTTGCCAACGTGCCCCCGATTTCGACCTGCATGAACTGCCACCAGCAAATCTGGTTTGGGGCGCCGATGCTTGAACCCGTCCGTGCCAGTTGGAAATCCGGGCAGGCCCTGGAGTGGAACCGCGTCCATAACCTCGGCGATTACGTCTATTTCAACCATGGCGTCCATGTGCAGAAAGGCATCGGGTGTGTGTCCTGCCATGGGCGGGTGGACCAAATGCAACTCATCTACAAGGACCAACCCCACACGATGGAATGGTGCCTGAACTGCCACCGGAATCCGGCACAGCACATCCGGCCGCGCGACCAGGTCTTCAATATGACGTGGAAGCCAGAGGACATTGGCGAAACGCAAGCCAGTTTGGGAGCGCGTCTCGTCAAGGAATACAACATCGAACCGGCTCGGAAGCTCACGAGTTGCTCGACCTGTCACCACTGAACCACTGAAGCGCGACGCCATGACCGATCATTCTGTACCTTCCTCCGTCCCTTCCCCGCCGAACGCCCGCCAGCCGGAACCGGCTCACTGGCGCGGCATCGAACGGCTGCTCGCCGACCCGGAAGCGCAGGCGGCGCTCGCCGAGGCCTTTCCGCGCCAGGCGTCACTGCTCGGCGATGCCCTTGACCGGCGGCACTTCCTCAAAATCATGGGCGCCTCCTTCGGGCTGGCCGGACTCACCGCCTGCAGTGCCTACCCGGACGACGGCAAAATCGTGCCCTACGTCAAAGCGCCGGAGGAGATTGTTCCGGGCAAGCCGCTGTTCTACGCCTCGACCTTCAGCATGGGCGGGCAGGTGACGGGCGTACTCGTCGAAAGCCACATGGGCCGCCCGACCAAAATCGAAGGCAACCCCGATCACCCGGCCAGCCTGGGGGCGACGGATGCCTTCACCCAGGCGGCCATCCTGACCCTCTACGACCCGGACCGCTCCCAGACCACCCGCTACTATGGCGATGCGCGGCCCTATGACATGTTTCTGCGCGACCTGCGCAAGATGCTTGACCAGCACCGGGCTGACCAGGGCGCCGGACTGCGGATTCTGACGGAAACCGTCACCTCACCGACGCTTGGCTTCCAGCTTCAGCGCATTCTGGCTGCCTTTCCAAAAGCGAAATGGGTGCAGTACGAGCCATGCGGCCGCGACCAGGTGCGCGCCGGGGCCAGGCTGGCCTTTGGACGCGCTGTGGCGACGCAGTACCGCTTCGAGGCCGCCGATGTGGTGGCGGCCTTCGATGCCGACTTCCTGGCGGCCGGCCCCGGCCACGTGCGCTATGCCCAGGATTTCAGCCGCCGGCGTCGCGCCCGCTTCGGCCAGGACACGACCAAACAGATGTCGCGGCTGTACATGGTGGAGTGCACGCTCACGTCCACCGGGACCGTGGCCGACCACCGGATTGCGGTGCGCCCCAGTGAACTCATCGAAATTGCCAATGCTGTCGCCGTCGGGCTGGGAATTGACACCGGACGCCCGGCGCAGCCGCCAGCAGCCCATGCGAAGTTCGTCGAAACGCTCGTCAAAGACCTGCAGGCCCACGCTGGCAAGAGCCTGTTTCTCGTCGGGGACTACCAGCCAGCGGCCCTGCACTTCCTCGCCCACGCCATCAACGCCAGGCTGGGCAACGTCGGAAAAACCCTGTTTTACACCGACTCGCCCGAAATCGCGCCAACCGATCAGGAAGCTGAGTTCCGGCAGCTCGTGACAGACATGCATGCCGGCGCGGTCGAAACCCTCATCATCCTGGAAGGCAACCCGGCCTATACGGCGGCGGCGGACGTGGACTTTGCCGGCGGGTTGCAGAAGGTCAAACTGGCCGCCCACCTCAGTCTCTACTTCGACGAAACCTCAGCCCGCTGCCATTGGCACATCCCGGCCTCGCACTTCCTCGAATGCTGGGGTGATGCCCGCGCCCACGACGGCACGGTTTCCGTGCAGCAGCCGCTCATTGCGCCGCTTTACCGGGAAACCAAATCACCGCTGGAACTTCTGGCGGCCTTTCTGGATGAGTTCAACCAGAACAGCGATGAAATCGTCCGCCACTTCTGGCAGCGCCACCTGGCGCAGTTGAAGTCCGGCAAAGCCTTCACACCGAATGCCACTGGCCCGGTGCGCGTGGGACGCAATGCTGTCGGACTACAAGACGACTTCGAGAAGCAATGGCGACGCACACTGCATGACGGCTACCTGGACGGCTCGGCCTTTACGCCCATCGAGGTCACACTGACCGGTGTCGCCTCCCAGGTGCTCGCCACGCTTCCCAAACCAGCCGGTGACGGGTTGGAAGTGGTTTTCCGCCCCGACCCGATGATTTACGACGGACGCTTTGCCAACAACGGCTGGTTGCAGGAAACACCGAAACCACGCACGAAACTCACCTGGGACAACGCCGTCATTGTCTCGCCCCGCACCGGAGCCAAACTGGGTGTTGTACGGACGCACGACACCGACCCCTATGCGGTTGTCGAAGTGGAAGTCGGCGGGCGGCGGGTACGCGGCGCGGCACTCATTGTCCCCGGCCACCCGGACGACACGCTGACGCTCCACCTGGGCTACGGGCGGGAGCGCGCTGGCAGTGTCGGCAACGGCGCTGGTTTCAATGCCAATGTCCTGCGGGCAGCAGACCACCTGTGGGCTGCCAGCGGGGCCAAGGTCGCCAAAACCGGCGAAACCGCCCGCCTGGCCTGCACCCAGATGCACTGGGAAATCGAAGCCGCCGGGGCCTTTGAGCGCCGGCAACTCGTCCGGGAAGCCACCCTGACGGAATACCTCTCCGACCCGCAGTTTGCGCGTACCGAGTTCGATGACCCGAAAGCCCGCAAATTGACGCTGTTCGAGCCGCCCGACGACTACACCAAGGGCTATGCCTGGGGCATGGTCGTGGACATGAACGTGTGCACCGGCTGCCAGGCGTGTGTTGTGGCCTGCACGGCTGAAAACAACATCCCCATCGTGGGCAAGGCCGAAGTGCTGCGCGAGCGCGAAATGCACTGGATTCGGATTGACCAGTACTATGCCGGCGACCCGAACGACCCCAACCTCGCCCTGCACCTGCAACCCGTCATGTGCCAGCACTGCGAAATGGCACCGTGCGAGCTGGTCTGTCCGGTGGCCGCAACGACCCACAGCCCGGAAGGCATCAACGAGATGACCTACAACCGCTGCGTTGGGACGAAATACTGCGCCAACAACTGCCCCTACAAGGTGCGCCGGTTCAACTTCCTGCACTACTCCGACTATGACACGCCGGTACTGAAGCTGGGGCGCAACCCGGATGTGACCGTGCGGACGCGCGGCGTGATGGAAAAATGCACCTACTGCATCCAGCGCATCAATGCCGCGCGCATCGAGGCCGAAAAAGAAGACCGGCGCATCCTGGATGGCGAAGTCATCACAGCCTGCCAGGCCGCCTGTCCGACGCAGGCCCTCATCTTCGGTGACATCAACGATCCAGACAGCCAGATTGCCCAGTTGCGCAGGGAGCCGACGAACTACGGGCTGCTGGCCGAACTCAATGTCCGTCCGCGGACTTCCTACCTGGCGAAAGTGCGCAACGTCCATCCCGACCTGACGCCTTCCCGCAAGCAGGCGACCGGTCACGGCGGCGGTCATTCCGGCGGACACCACAGCGGCAACGCCGCGGAACCCCACGGCAGCGGCACGCCGGACAAGCCCACCGGAAGTCACGCGCCCGGTCACTGAGAAAGCACAGGAGCGACCTTGACCTATGTCCGAGTCGAACACGTTTGAACACTCTCAGTCGCCCACGAGTCGCCTGCCCGTCATCGGGCCGGGGCATACCTACGCCAGCATCAACGAAAAGATCAGCGCCATCGTCCTGCTGCGGGGAACGACCTTCGGCTGGCTGGTCGGTTTTGGCATTGCCTTCATGATTTTCATGATGATGCTCGGCTCGATCAGCTACCTCCTCTACAAAGGCGTCGGCGTCTGGGGCATCAACAACCGGGTCGGCTGGGGGTTTGACATCATCAACTTTGTCTGGTGGATCGGTATCGGGCACGCCGGAACGCTCATCTCGGCCATCCTGCTGCTGCTGCACCAGAAATGGCGCACCTCGATCAACCGTTTTGCCGAAGCCATGACGCTGTTTGCCGTAGCCTGTGCGGCACTGTTTCCGGTGCTGCACCTGGGGCGGCCGTGGTACGCCTACTTTCTCTTTCCCTATCCGAACACGATGGGGATGTACTTCCCGCAGTTTCGCAGCCCGCTCGAATGGGACGTGTTCGCCGTCTCGACCTATGCCAGCGTGTCGCTCGTGTTCTGGTACGTCGGTCTGATTCCCGACCTGGCCACGATGCGCGACCGGGCGCGGAGCTGGTTTGCCAAAACCGTTTATGGCTTCTTCTCGCTGGGCTGGCGCGGCTCGGCCCGCCACTGGCACCGGTACGAATCCATCTACCTGCTGCTGGCCGGTCTTTCGACGCCGCTGGTGCTGTCGGTACACACCATCGTCAGCTTTGACTTCGCAGTATCCATCATTCCCGGATGGCACGCGACGTTTTTCCCGCCCTACTTCGTCGCCGGCGCCATCTATGCCGGGTTTGCCATGGTGCTCACGCTGGCCATCCCAGTGCGCTGGGTCTATGGGCTGGAAGATTTCATCACCGACAAGCACCTTGAAAACATGGGGCTGATTACACTGGTGACGGGGAACATGGTGGGCTACGCCTACATCATGGAACTGTTCTACGGCTGGTACAGCGCCAACGAGTACGAGCAGTTCATGGTGCACAACCGCGTCTTCGGCCCCTACTGGGCGCTGTATGTGGGGCTTATCGTGTGCAACATCATTGCGCCGCAGTTCCTGTGGTCGAAGCGGATTCGACGCAATGCCTGGTGGCTGTTTGCGATTTCGATGTTCGTCAGCGTCGGCATGTGGCTGGAGCGGTACGTCATCATCGTCGTCAGCCTCCACCGGACCTTCCTGCCCTCCGGCTGGGGAACCTACGCTGGGACATTTTGGGACTGGACGCTGTACATCGGCACGATGGGCTTCTTCCTGACGCTGCTGTTCCTGTTCATCCGCCTACTGCCGATGATTTCGATGTCTGAAATGCAGATGCTTCTGCCGGGCGCTACGGGCGTGCCGGAGAAAGGAGCGGCGAAATCATGAAGCCAAGCAACCGACCGCGTTACTACGGGGTGTTGGCCGAGTTCGAGTCGCCGGCGGCGCTGGTTGCCGCGGCCCGCGCCACGCATGACGCTGGCTATCGCAAGTATGACGCCTATTCGCCCTTCCCTATCGAGGAACTGGCCGAGGCGATGCACGACCACAAAAACCCCATTTCAAAGATTGTCTTTTTCGCGGGGCTGACCGGGGCGTGTGTCGGATTTGGCATGCAGGCGTACGCCAACCTGGTGCACTACCCGATGAACATTGCCGGCCGGCCGCTCTATGCCTGGCCGATGTTCATCCCCATCACCTTCGAGTGCACGGTGGCGTTCGCAGCGTTTACCGGCGTGCTGGCGATGCTGGCGCTCAACGGGCTGCCCCGGCCGCATCATCCGCTGTTCAACGTGCCAAGTTTTTCCCAGGCCACGCAGAGCCGGTTTTTCCTCTGCATTGAGTCGGCCGATCCAAAGTTTGACCTCGATGCCGTCCACCGGTTTCTCGAAGGTCTGAAGCCAATGGAGATTCACGATGTTGAAGACGACTAGTGGCCCTGTGCAGCGCCTCGTCTGGGCCGGCATCGTGGCAACGCTTCTGGCCGGCGGCGCTGGCTGCAAGCAGAAGATGAGCTACCAGCCACGCTATGACCCCCTGGAGCGGAGTGAAACGTTCAACGACCGGGCTTCGGCGCGGCCGCTGGTGGCCGGGACGGTTGCCCGCGGCTTTCTGCGCGATGACCCGGAAGTGTTTCTGGGGCGCAAGGAAAACGGCGACTACGTGACGACCTTTCCCTTCCCCATCACCGAAGAAGTTCTCAGGCGGGGGCAGGAACGGTTCACCATCTACTGCACGATGTGCCACGGGTTTTCGGGTTACGGGAACGGCATGATCGTCCAGCGCGGGTTTTCTCCGCCGCCATCGTTTCACGACCCGGAAACCCGTGAAAAATCAGTGGGTTACTACTTTTCCGTCATCACCAACGGCTATGGCGCCATGCCGGGCCATGCCCATCAGATTCCGGTTTCCGACCGGTGGGCCATCGTGGCGTACGTCCGGGCCCTGCAGTTGAGCCAGAATGCCCGCCTTGAAGACGTACCGGCCGACCAGCGGCAGCAGCTCGACGCCCAGCCGACCCCTCCGGCGGCCTCCAAACCGGCCGCTTCACCTTCGGCCTCACATTCGGGAGGAACGCACTGATGAGCTACGACGCGACGCAAGTGCAGTGGGACGCCCCCGTGCCGGCGGTTGTCAGGCAGCTCCAGATGCCGGCGCTCATCATCGGCATCCTTGGTGCCGTGCTCGCTATTGTGGCGGCGGTTCTTGACTTCCGGCAGTTCCTGCACGCCTACCTTTTTGCCTTCACCTTCTGGAATGGGGTGACGCTGGGGGCGATGGTTCTCCTGATGATTCAGTACCTGACGGGCGGCGGCTGGGGCATTCTGGGGCGGCGCACGATGGAAGCCGCCGTCCGCAACATGTGGCTGATGGCTCTGTTTTTCCTGCCGATTCTTGCCGGGGTGCTCCTCAACAAACTTTACATCTGGACGGACACCGCCCGCGTGGAAGCCGATCACCACCTGCACCAGAAAGCCACCTACCTCAACGTACCGTTTTTCCTGGGGCGTCTGGCGTTTTACTTCACGGTGTGGATCGTCTGGGCGTACTTCCTGAGCCGCTGGTCGCTGGAGCAGGACCAGAGCGGCGACAAGAAACTGGCCCAGAAACTGCGCAACCTGAGCGGCCCGGGGCTGCTGGTGATGGCCATCACCATGACGTTCTCCAACATTGACTGGCTGATGTCGCTCGAACCGTACTGGTTCTCCTCGATGTATCCGCTCATCAATATGGTGGGCAATCTGCTTTCCGCCATCTGCTTCACGGTGGCCCTGGTGGCCCTGATGTCGGATATGCCTCCGTTCAAGGGGCTGATTGCCTCCAAGCACTTCCGCGACTTCGGCAACCTCATGCTGGCATTCACAATGCTGTGGACGTACACCTCGCTGTCCCAGTTTCTCATCACCTACTCCGGCAACCTGCCGGAAGAAACGCCCTGGTATCTGAACCGGCTCAACGGCGGCTGGGGCTATGTGGCAGCCAGCCTGCTGGTCGGCCACTTCATGCTGCCCTTTGCCGTCCTGTTGCAGCGGCAGGTCAAAGACCCCGGCAAACCGCTCATCTACGTCGGGGCCTTCATCATCTTCATGCGGATGGTGGACCTGTTCTGGTGGATCAAGCCGACGTATGACGCCGGACATGGATTCCACGCCGTCGAGCATCTGTCGCACTTCAGCCTGACCTGGATGGACATTGTTACCCCGCTGGCCATCGGCGGCATCTGGGTGTGGTTCTACCTGCGCAACCTGCAACAGCGGCCGCTCATTCCCCGGCACGATCCGAACATGAAGGAGGCGTTTGCCCATGGCGGACACTAAGCCCGACAAATCCAATCACCACGAGTTACCCAACGGCGTCGGTTTTGAGCAAAGCGACGCCAACATCAAGGCGGTGTTCGGCGTCGGCATTGCTGTCCTGGTCTTCACGATCTGCTGCGCTGTGGTCATCAATGTGCTCTACAGCTACCTGGATGAGCGCGGCCACCGCGTTGTCCAGCCAAAGACGGAACGCCCCAAAACGGAGCCACGGGTAATCAACGATCACGAACCGCCGCTTCAGGAATCGCCGGAAGCTGACATGCGGATTTGGCGCGCCAAGGAAGAAGCCCACCTGAAAAGCTATGGCTGGGTCTCAAAGGAAAAAGGCATCGTTCACATCCCCATTGAACGGGCCATGAAGCTGACGCTCGAACGCGGTCTGCCCAGCAGCAACCGGGTTCAGCCGTTCAATGCGCCCACGGGTGTTCATCGTCCGGGCGGAACGGGGATGCCGCTGTTCGACAAGGAAGAAGTACTGCGGCATTCGGGCGATTCCAACTCCGGGCGGCCACTGCCGCGCCCGGCGACGGCGGCGGCTGCAACGCCAACAGCACCGGCAGTGCCGCCCACAACGGCCCCCACGGTCGGGCCACCGGCCGCACCCGGCACGGTCGGGCCACCGGCCGCACCCGGTAAGACAGATGTCTCCCACGGGGGACCCCACTGACGCTACCTGGCCGGGGTGATCGGGTCTGGCCGGAGCTGGGTATGGCGCGGCGGGTTTTTCAAAGGATTGAGTGGTTTTGTATGAAGAAAGTTTTTGCAACGGTTTGGTTCATCTGGTTGGGACTCGTGCTGGCCACGCCGCCAGCCCTGGCCCAGTACGGCATCGGACAGCAGGTTGAGATGCCCAGCCAGACCGGCATGCCCTCCGGGTCGCCGGAGCTGCTCAAGCAGATTGGCGTCACGCAGAACCTGGGCGCACAGCTTCCTCTCGATGTCCAGTTGCGGGATGAAACCGGCCAGGAGCGCCCCCTGCGCACCTACTTCACCGATAAGCCAGTCATCCTGGCGCCGGTTTATTTCACCTGCCCGATGCTCTGCACCCAGATTATCAACGGCCTCATCAAGGGCCTGCGCGAAGTCCACTACACACCGGGACAGGACTTTGAAGTGGTGATTGTGAGCATTGATCCGCGCGAGACGGCGGAACTGGCGGCTGGCAAGAAGCAGAGCTACCTCAAACGTTACGGCCGTCCCGGCACGGAAGGCGGCTGGCACTTCCTGACCGGACGGGAAGAAGAAGTCTCCCGGCTGGCAGCGGCGCTTGGCTTCCGTTACGCCTGGGATGAAGCCACCCAGCAGTATGCGCACGCCAGTGCCATCATGGTCGCCACCCCCCAGGGCCAGCTCTCACACTACTTCTACGGCGTCGAATACCGCCCCAACGACCTGCGCTTTGCACTCATTCAGTCCTCACAGGGCAAGATCGGCAGTCCGGTCGAGCAGGTTCTGCTCTACTGCTTCCATTATGACCCTGTGACCGGGCGCTACACGCCCCTGATTCTGACGACCGTCAAGATTTTCGCAGTTCTGACGGTGCTGCTGCTCGGCAGCCTGATTGGTTATTTCCTGTGGCAGGAACGCAAGGAACGGCAGGCACTGGCCGCCGGTTCAACCACGGCCAATGCCGGATAGGGATGTTGTCATGATGCCATTGACCATATTGACTACATGCTTCAATTGGACGGCAGCGGCGCGGCGGGTGCCGCTGTTTCCAGAACAGGCATCGGCGAATGCGCCCAACGTGGATGCCCTGTACTTCTTCATGCTCGCGGTCTGCGGCGGCGTCTCGATCGCCATTGTTCTGCTGATTTTTTACTTTGCCGTCAAATACCGCCGGCGGACGCCCGACCAGTTGGCTGAAGAGGCCCATGTCCCTGTCGCACTGGAGTGGGCGTGGATCATCATTCCCTCGCTGTTCTTCATGTCGTTTTTTGGCTGGGGGGCGTTTGTGTACTTCAAGGACGCCAAAGCGCCCGAAGGTGCCCTCGAAATTGCCTGCACGGGCCGCCAGTGGATGTGGAAGTTTCAGCACCCGGACGGACAGCGTGAGATCAACACGCTGCACATCCCGGTCGGGAAACCTGTCAAACTGGTCATGGTGTCGGAAGATGTCATCCACAGTATGTTCGTGCCGGCCTTTCGGATTCACATGGACGTGATTCCCAAGCGGTACACGGAAGTCTGGTTTGAGGCGACCAAGCCGGGGACGTACCACATGTTCTGCTCGCAGTATTGCGGCACGGAACACGCCAACATGATCGGTTCAGTCATCGCCCTCGAACCCCATGAATACCAAACCTGGCTCAACGGCGCGGCGACCGGCTCGCTGGCACTGCGCGGCGAGGCCCTGTTCAACAAACTCGCCTGCAATGGCTGCCATACCGGCGATGCCGAAGCCCGCGGGCCCTACCTGCCCGGACTGTACGGCCGCAATGTCCAGCTCACGACCGGCGAGGTTATTGTCGCGGACGAAAACTACATCCGCGAGTCCATCCTCAAACCCGGTGTCAAGATTGCTGCCGGTTACGACAACATCATGCCTGGCTACGATGGGCAACTGACCGAGGAACAAATCATCGAGTTGGTGGCCTACATCAAACACCTGGGCAAGAAGTACGAGCAGTTTGAGCCGGTGGCGCCGCCGACGGCGCCGGCCCCGCGCCCGGCCGGTCAGAATCCCGACCAGACGCTCCCCACCGGCAACGTCAAACCAAGTATGACGCCGGGCACATCACCTCCGGCGACGGTTGCGCCGGCCGGTGCGGCCCCCACGCCCTCCCCGGTGTCAGAAGGAACCCGTCCGAAACCCAACTGATCTGATTCCGCCTGTCGGCAGCCCCTCGGACCGCATCGAGTGACAATCGAGTGACACTATGATTGAAGAAAACGTCTCCCTACCGCGCATTCACTATCTGAACTCCCACTACGGGTGGAAATCGTGGCTCTTCACGACCGACCACAAGCGGATTGGTCTGCTCTACATGGTTTCCATCACGCTGATGTTCTTCCTTGGCGGCTTCTTCGCGCTGCTCATCCGGCTCGAACTGCTGACGCCCCAGGCGGACATGTTCACAGCGGATACGTACAACAAGTTCTTCACGCTGCACGGGGTGATTCTCATTTTCTTCTTCCTCGTGCCCTCGATTCCGGCCACCCTGGGGAATTTCCTTATCCCGCTGATGATTGGCGCCAAGGACGTGGCCTTTCCCAAGCTCAACCTGCTGAGCTGGTACATCTTCGTCATCGGCTCGCTGTTTACCCTGTGGGTGGTGGCCGTGGGCGGGATTGATACGGGGTGGACGTTCTATACGCCGTACAGCACGACCTTCGCCAACACGCATGTCATTGCGGCGACGCTGGGCGTGTTCTTCACCGGGTTTTCCTCGATCCTGACCGGTCTCAACTTCATTGTCACGATTCACAAGATGCGCGCGCCGGGACTGACCTGGTTCCGCCTGCCGCTTTTCATCTGGTCACTGTATGCCACGAGCATCATTCAGGTGCTGGCGACGCCGGTGCTGGGCATCACCATGGTGCTCATTGCCGCCGAACGCTTCGCCAAAGTGGGCATCTTTGACCCGGCGCTGGGCGGCGACCCGGTACTGTTCCAGCACATGTTCTGGTTCTATTCCCACCCGGCGGTGTACATCATGATTTTGCCGAGCCTGGGTGTGGTCAGCGAACTGATCTCTGCGTTCACGTGGAAGCGGGTGTTTGGCTACAAGTTCGTGGCCGTCTCCTCGCTGATGATCGCCATCTTCAGCTTCATCGTGTGGGGACACCACATGTATGTCTCCAGCATGTCCATCTATGCCGGCATGCTGTTTTCCATTCTCAGCTATCTGGTGGCCGTGCCTTCGGCAGTCAAGGTCTTCAACTGGACGGCTACGCTGTACAAAGGCTCGGTTTCCTACGATACCCCGATGCTGTATGCCCTGGGCTTCATCGGGCTGTTTACGATTGGCGGTTTGACGGGCCTGTTCCTGGCCTCAATGGGTCTTGACCGGCACCTGCACGACACCTACTTCGTCATTGCCCACTTCCACCTCATCATGGTCGGTGGCGCAGTGATGGGCTACTTCGGCGGTCTGCACTACTGGTGGCCCAAGATGTTCGGGCGGATGTACCCTGAATGGTGGGGGCGCCTGAGCGCGCTTATCGTGTTCGTGGGTTTCAACCTGTCGTTCTTTCCGCAGTTCATCATCGGCTACCTGGGGATGCCGCGCCGCTACCACGTCTATGCGCCGGAGTTCCAGGTGCTGAATGTGATGTCCACCGCCGGATCATCCATTCTGGGTGTGGGCTACCTGTTGCCGCTGGTGTACTTCATCTGGTCGCTGCGCTACGGCAAGGTGGCGTCGAATCCCTGGCGCGCCAAGGGACTGGAATGGGAGACGACTTCACCGCCGCCGCCGGAAAACTTCCTCGAGCAGCCCATCGTCACCGAAGAAGCCTACAACTACCCGACACGTCCGGCGCTGCCTGCCAGGCAGACTGGCAAGCTCACTGGTGGACTGAATCCCCCTGCATCCCCCACGGCAACCGCAACTGGAACTGGAAGGGAGGCCGAAGTTGTCTAACGCACACAGCCCTGTCGCTCATCACTTCTACACCATCGAGCAGCAGAAGGAATCGGCCACCATTGGGATGTGGCTGTTTCTGGCGACGGAAATCCTGCTGTTCGGTGCCCTGTTTACGGCGTATGCGGTCTATCGTTACAAGTTTTCCGAGGCCTTCATGGTGGCCAGCTCACGCATGGACTGGAAAATGGGCGGTCTCAACACGCTCTTTCTCATCGTGAGCAGCGTGACCATGGTGTTTGCCGTTTCCTCGGCGGAAAAGGGGCGCCGGGGTGGTCTTCTGGGTTTCCTGGCAGCGACCGGCTTCTTTGGGACGCTGTTTCTCGTCGTCAAGTATTTTGAGTACAAGCACCACTACCTCGACCACGACATCCCGGGCCTTAACTTCCAGTGGACCGGAGCCCCCGAACTCGCCAACGGGGCGCAGATATTCTTCTTTCTCTACTTCTTTATGACAGGTCTGCACGCCCTGCACATGGTTGTCGGGTTGGGCCTGCTCATCTGGATTTTCATCACGGCTTATCAGGGCAAGTATTCCCCCGAGTACTACAACCCGGTTGAGATGTTCGGGTTGTACTGGCACTTCGTGGACTTGGTCTGGATTTTCCTTTTCCCCCTGCTCTACCTGCTTGGGGCACACCTGCCGCCGGGCGGTGGCGGACATCACTGAATCGGAGGCAACGGCCATGGGACAGGCGACACAACAGCCAGCCACACACCATGCCAACGGGCATAGCCATGCCCATCCCACGATTTCCCCGGCAACCTATCTTCTCGTGCTGGCGGCGCTGGTCATCGGCACGGTGGTTACGGTCTGGACAGCCAGCATGGACCTGGGAGCGTTCAATACGCCGGTGGCGCTGGCGATTGCCATCGGCAAGGCGACGCTCATCATTCTGTATTTCATGCACATCCGGTACAGCACCTGGCTGACGCGAACCGTCGTCATCGGTTCGTTTTTCTTTCTCATCGTGCTGTTCGGACTGACTTTTGCCGACTATCTCACGCGCGAAAAAACGCATGAGATTCCTTCGCTCTACTCACCTGATCCCATACTGAAACAGCAGTAGGCTGTGTTTCGGGCGTTTTGCCCTCCCGGTTGTTACAGGTCGTCATGCCGAAATCACTTGTACTTGCCTCTCCGACGCCGGTTGTGGCCCTGGGTCTCCGTGACCGGCTGGCCGCTTACTGGGCCCTGACCAAACCCCGGATTACCTTCGAGGTTGTCCTGATTGCCGCCTTTGGTTTTCTGCTGGGCACGCCGGGGCCGGTGGACTGGGCCCGGTTCTGTCACGCCATGCTTGGCATCGGCCTGCTCTCCGGCGGGATTGCGGCGCTCAATCAGTGGATGGAACACCCGGCTGACGGGCAGATGCGGCGCACGGCGACCCGCCCGATTCCCAGTGGAAAGGTGACACCCTTTCAGGCGCTGCTCTTTGGTCTGGTGCTGACCATTGGCGCTGAAGCCTACCTCTGCCCGACGGTCAATCCGCTGACGGCTGTTCTTGGGTTGGCCACTGCCATCGGCTACGTGTGGATTTACACCCCGCTCAAAACGCGCACCTGGCTTTCGACGGCGATTGGTTCCTTTCCCGGTGCCATGCCGCCGCTGGTCGGGTGGGCGGCGGCTGCCGGTTCACTGTCGCTCGAAGCGTGGGTGCTGTTTGCCATCATGTTTTTCTGGCAGTTCCCGCATTTCTACGCCATTGCCTGGATGTACCGTGAAGACTACCGCCGGGCCGGAATCGGGATGCTGCCGGTGATTGAAGCCGATGGCCGTCGTACCATCCGCCAGACGCTCATCACGGGTCTTGTTACCGTTGGGCTGAGTCTTTTGCCCTTCTGGCTGGGGCTTTCGGGCTGGATATACCTGGCTGGGGCGCTCGTGCTCGGCGCGCTTTTCCTTCAGTCCTGCCTGACGCTGGCCCGCACGCGAACGAACCTGGCTGCCAAACGGGTGTTGCGGGCTTCCGTGATGTATCTTCCCATGTTGTTTCTGCTGATGACGCTCAACCGTCTCTAGTCCGCCGAGCGACAGCAGCCAGGCTTCCCCCATCCCAACCTGGGAGTCATCATCCATGCCCATTCAGCTTACGGTAGTGGACGCTTTCACGGACAAACCTTTCCGGGGCAATCCGGCGGCGGTATGTCTGCTCGATGAAGCCCTTGACCGGACGCTCATGCAGTCCATTGCCCTGGAAATGAACCTGTCGGAAACAGCCTTCGTTCTGCCCGACGCCGACGGACGGTGGCAGCTACGGTGGTTCACCCCGGAAGCTGAAGTCCAGCTCTGCGGCCACGCGACCCTGGCGGCCGCCCACGTGCTCTACGAACAGGGGCGCGTTCCAGCCAACGACGTGGTGCTTTTTCAGACAGCCAGTGGTGTCCTCACCTGCGTTCGCCACGCAGATGGCGACATCGAGATGGATTTTCCCGCCATTCCTGTCACGCCCACAGTGGCACCGATGGAGTTGTTTGCCGCCTTGGGCGTGCCGCTGGCCTACGTCGGCGCCAGCGAGTCGAACTATCTCGTCGAAGTCGAGAACGAAGACATCCTGCGCTCCATCCAGCCAGACATGCGCCTGCTGGCGACCCTGCCCAAGTGGGGCACGATTGTCACCTGCCGGGCGACAGCGCAGGATGGACTCCCTGACCACGACTTCGTTTCACGCTTCTTTGCCCCGGCCAAGGGTGTGGGAGAAGACCCGGTGACGGGTTCAGCGCACTGTTCCCTGGCCCCCTACTGGAGCGCCAAGCTCGGCAAAACCCGGCTCATCGGCTTCCAGGCTTCCAGGCGTGGCGGCATCGTCCACGTCGAAGACCGTGGGACACGGGTCAATCTCGGCGGCCGTGCCGTCACCGTGCTTCACGGCAGCTTTCACTTCTAACCAAAGCCTGTCCAGGAAGACCGACGAAACGCTGAAAATTGATTGCAAAACACTTTCCTATTCGTTCACACTGTGTTCACATAGGTACGAATAATGGCGTTACGTGTGGCCTCATGACGCCAAACAAACTTGAAAAAGGGTTCTCATGGCGGAAGGCGTTTCGAGCAACGGTGGTCTGCCGGGCAGTCCAGCGACTTTGTGCGAGGGGCGTTCTCCGTCTGGGATTCCATTCTGTCCTCTGTGTGTAAAGGGAGAATCATCATGCGAGATGTTTTGCGACTGAAGCGGCTCTGGCTGCTTACGGTGGCACTGTGCTTTGGCTTTTCAGGACCAGCCTGGGCCCAGGCACAGGCCACGACTGGACAGATTGCAGGCGTCGTTGTTGACCAAACCGGGGCGGCCATCGCCAATGCAACCATAACCGCTGAAAACCCGCAAACCGGTTTCAAACAAACGACGACCTCCAAAGCCAACGGTGAGTATGTGCTGGTTCAGTTACCGGTCGGGAGCTACAAGCTGACCGCGGAAGCGACCAACTTTGCCTCCACCACTGTTGAAAACGCCACGGTCATCGTCGGGCGGACGCTCAACGTCAACCTGACGCTCGGCGTGGGAGCCGTTACCGGTGAAGTCATCGAGGTGACGGCCAGTGGTGTCAGCATCCAAACCACCCGCAGCGAGGCCGACGCCATCCAGAACTCGACGGCCATTCAAAACCTGCCCATCAACGGGCGGCGCTTCCAGGATTTCGTCACCCTGGCACCCAATGCCCAGGTTGAGCCGCGTCGGCAGCAGATTTCCCTTTCGGGACAGCGCGGGATTTACGGCGCCAACGTCAACGTGGACGGCATGGACTACAACCAGCCGTTCTTCGGTGGCATCCGCGGCGGCGAACGCTCGAATTCCGCCTTCACCATCCCGCAGGAATCCATCCGGGAGTTCCAGGTGGTTTCAGCCGGCTATTCAGCCGAGTTCGGACGCTCCACAGGCGGAACAGTCAATGCCGTCACCAAGAGCGGCACCAATGAATTCCACGGCACGGCGTTTTACCTGATCCGCCCGCAGGAAGCCGCCCGTACCAATGACTTCTTCCGGGCACAGGAAGCCCAGTTTGTCGCGCAGGGCATCACGGGCAAAATCAATGCCGCGCCGACGCAGCAGCAGTTTGGCGGCTCCATTGGCGGCCCCATCGTCAAGAACAAGTTTTTCTTCTTCTTTGCCTACGAGCAGCAGCGGCTGCGCCAGACGCGCAGCACGGCCTTCCCCAACCTGGCGCTGGTCAATCCAGCCACGTTGACGCCTTCACAGCGGGCTGTGTATGACTTCTATGTCAGCGAGCAGGGGAATTTTGAACAAACCAACGATGCCTGGGCCCCACTCCTGCGGTTGGACTGGCAGATCACCAGCAAGAACCTTCTGACGGTGCGTTATAACTTCAGTTATAACCGCGCCCTGAATGCCAACTCCAACGGCCCGCAAATTTTCCCGACAACCAACAGCTCCCTGGCAAACAACGGTGCGGAGCGCAACCGCAACAACATTGGCGTGGTGTCGCTCTACAGCACGCTCACACCGAGCCTGTTCAATGAGTTCCGCTTCCAGTTTGCACGTGAGGACCGCCCACGTGGCTCCAACTCCAGCCGTCCAACATTCAACAGCTTCATTGGTAATGTTGGGGCCGTCTCCTTCCTGCCAACCACGCAGTACGACACGCGGACGCAGTTCGTCAACAACCTGACAGTGCTGGCCGGCAACCACACAATGAAATTCGGCTTTGAGTACAGCCGCGTGTTTGCCAACCAGTTGTTTGGTTTCAACCAGTTTGGCAACTACTCGCTGATCGGGGCTAATACGACCTTGGCCGTTATCAACGGCGTCCAAGTGCCGGTCGTGCCACCTGGCGCGCCGCCGACAGCCCAGCGTGGACGGTTTGACGTCGCCGCCAACTACACGGTGCAGATTGGCAACCGGTTCACCGAATACACTGTCCATCAGTTGGCCTTCTTTGGTCAGGACTCGTGGCGGATTCGCCCCAACTTCACGCTCAACTACGGGCTGCGCTGGGAAGGGCAATACAACCCCACCCCGGCGGCCAACAATACGAACCTCGTCAACATTGTCCGCAGCGTGCAGTATCCGATTGACGTTCCCGGACTGCGGCGCAATCCCACCCAGATTCCAGACGTGACCAACCAGTACGCCCCACGGCTGGGTATTGCGTGGGATCCGTTCAACAACGGGAAGTCGGTTTTCCGCGCCAATGGCGGTATCTACTACGCCACGACGCCACTGCTGCTGTTTGCCGATGCCACCAACAACTTCCGCATTCCGCCGGGTAACCTGTCGGCACAGATTCCCTTTGCCCTGCCAGCCGGATTCAACCAGGCGGCGTTTGACGCCTCGCCAGCAACGGCTGGATACCGGGCCATTATGGGTACGGGCGCGGCACCGAACACGGTGTTCCGGCAGTTCCTGCTGGCTGGCATCAACCTCAACAACTTCCAGCTTGGGGCGCTGCCGACGGTCACACCAGCGCAACTGACCCAGATTGCCAACGTGCTCAACCAGTTCCTCCCGGCTGGTGCTACGCCGTTTTCGCTTTCGGCTGCCGCATCACCACTCTTCATCGCTGAAGACTTCCGCAACCCACGTTCTGTCCAAGCCAACTTTGGGTACGAATACCAACTAGCCCGTGGCTTGACGGTGGGCGCGGACTTCTCACTCATCAACACGGTGTACTTGCAGCGGAACCGGCAGTTGAACCTCCCTCCTCCGCGCATCAACCCGGACAACATTCCAGGCGACATCTCCCTCCGGCCGATCTTTACTCCTCCTCGCCCCAACCTTGCGATTGGTCAGTTGACTGTACGTGAGTCCACGGCCCGCTCACGCTACCGTGCCATGGTGCTACGGATGAAGTTTGAGCGGCAGTGGGGCCAATTCTCGGCCTTCTACACCCTCTCAGACAACGTCTCGGACGATGACAATGAACGCGAAGCCGGCGGCTCGTTTCCGGCCAACTCCTTCGATCTGCGGGCTGAGCGTGGCTATTCCAACATTGACCGGCGACACTTGTTCGTTGTCAACCCGGTCATCTTTCTGCCCTACGGATTTGAAGTGTCAAGCATAGTCCGCTTGCAGTCGGGCTTCCCGGTTGATGCTATCGTGGGCAACATTGGTGGTGGCTTGGCTGATGTCAATCGCGATGGTCAACTTGGTGCTGGTGGCGGTGGGCAGCTTGACCGGCCGTACCGTGCACCCGGCGATCCATACCCGCGCAATTCGTTCCGCAACCGCCCGATTTACAATGTTGACTTGCGCCTGCAAAAGCGTTTCAAGATTACTGAGTCACAAAACATCGTGATTTCGGGCGAATTCTTCAACCTGTTCAACCTCATGGGACTGCAATACAGCGGCGCCGCGGTGACGAGTCTGTGCAACTTTGCCGGATTGACGGGCAATGCCCTGATCGCTGCGCAACGCAACTGTGGTATTCCGCAGGCGAATGTGCCGCTCAACCCGAACTTCCTGTCCCTCCGGGAGCGCAACCTGAACAGCCCGCGGCTTGGGCAGCTTCTGCTCAACAACACGCTGGGGAACTCGGTGTTCCAGTTCCAGGTTGGCGTGCGGTATCAGTTCTAAACCAGGTAGCTACAGTTGGCTTTCCCGGCGGCAGCGCAGCAGCGCTGCCGCTTTTTTCTTTGGCTTTCGGCTTTGTCTCTTTGGCTTTCCAGCAAGGCGTCAGTGTGCTGGGCGGGTACGCATCGCGGACGTGACGACCTCCCAGTAGGCATCAAGTGCCAGTTCGCGCCGAAAATGCTGCTCAAAGCATTCACGGGCGCGGCGCTGCATGGCGGTCAAAGACTCCGGCTCGTCGGCCAGCCGGCGCAGCGCAGCGACCAGTGCCGCCACGTCACCTGGTGCAATGCGAACACCACAGGCATGCGCCTGAATGATGTCAGCCACCTCGGTATGCTCACCGACCAGTCCGAGAATGGCCTGCCCGGCGGCCAGCGAACCATAGATTTTGCTGGGAATGATAAGACCTTCGGCCGCCGGCTCCATCGTCACCACTGAAAGATCGGCGCAGGTCAGCGACAGCGGCAGGCGTTCCACCGGCTGGTAGGGCAAAAACTTCACGTTGGGCAACTGCTTGGCCGCGGCTATCTCCACGAGGCGGGTCCGCTTGCCTCCATCACCAATGAAGAGGAAGAAAAACCGTGGATCGTGGCGCAGTGCGTCAGCGGCAGCCAGAACGGTTTCCAGGTCATGCGCCAGCCCCATGTTCCCGGAATACAGCACGGTGAGCCGGTCATGAGTGCCGTGTTCCAGCGCAAAGGGATTTTCCGCCTTTGGGCGGGGATGAATGGCCGTTCCATCCGCCCAACTGGGGATGACACGCACCGGAAGGAAGCGCCCTCTGGAACGGGCATGGGTGGCTTCGAGCGTCACGCGCATGCGATTGCCCAGCGTAATGACCGCCGCTGCCCTGTCATAGACCAAGGCATTGACGGCATCCCACAACCGCCGCACCAGAGAATGTTCCTTCAGGACACCGAACCGTACGGCCAGATCAGGATAGATGTCCTCTACGACACAAACATAAGGGCGGCGCTGCACCATCCACCCCAGCCACCCGACGAGGCCAAGTAATGGCGCATTGCACACCAGCAGTACGTCATATCCCCGAAAACCCACAGTCGTCTCGATGGCAGCCCCGGCGACGAAGGTCGCCAGGTTGAGCAGCCGGCCCCACAGACGACGCTTGTCAAAACGGGTACCCAGCACCCGGCGGATGCGGATTGCCCCCAGCCGGTCATAGGCCGGTAACGGCTGAGCATCCCGCTGGTAGGGGGCGCGGCTCGTCACCACCATCACCTCACTGCCACGCCGGGCGAAGTCCTGGGCAATTTCAGTAGTGAACTGCGCCACCGCAGCCGTTTCGGGATAAAAATAGTGGGTCAGAATGAGCAGGCGCGGCACCGGTGTGGCCGACGGCGCTGAAGTGGGCAACCTTTCCGAAGTGGAAGGGACGGTCTCCCGGTGGCGCGTCATGACGGTTGCGACACCTGGGCGACAGATGGCTCTGTCGTGCGAAGCACCCGCTGCCGCACCCACTGCGCCGGACATCCGCGATAGATGCTGTATGGCTCGGTTTTGCCGCCAATGACACTGCCCGCCGCAACGACGACGTGACTGGCAATCTCGGTTCCCGGCAGCACGATGCTTTTGGCGCCGATCCAGGCCCCATCCGTGATGACAATCGGCCCCACCATCAGGTCGAAGGAAGGCGAGGTGTAGTCGTGGTTGCCAGTCAGCAGGTACGCCCCCTGTGAAATACAGGCATGGGCACCAATTGTCACCTGAGCCAGGTTGTCAATCCACGCACCTTCACCAATCCAGGTAAAGTCGCCAATCGAGAGAAACCACGGGTACTTGATGTTGACGTTCGGTTTGATGACCACGCCCTGCCCCACCCGCGCGCCGAACAGCCGGAGCAGGGCCGCTTTGAGTGCCGAGGGATAGGGCAGGTCAGACTTGAAAATCCAGGCATTGACCAGCATCCACAGCACACGCTTGAACACCGGGCCGGGCCGATACCAGGCATTGTCAAAACGGGAGAGGTCAACCTTCGTCATGTCGCCAGGATGCGCTCATACGTTGCCAGCAGTTTTTGCGCCACCCGTTCCCAAGTGTAGTGGTCAAGAATAAAGGCTCTTCCGCGGGCACCCATTGTCCGGGCGGCGGCCGGATCACCCAGATAGCGGTCGAGCGCCTGTGCAATGGCTTCCACGGAACATTCAACGATACAGGCCGCGCCAGCCGCCCCAGCCTCCGGGAAGTTGCAGCCATCCGTCATGATGGTCGGCGCGCCTGCAGCCAGACACATCAGAATGCCCATGCTGAAGCCCTCGGAGTAGGAAGGCGCGATGTGGAGTTCAACGCTGCGCAGCATGGCATAGAGTAGCGGCCCGCTCATCCAGCCGGCAAAGGTTACGGACTCCAGACACCCGGCTGCGGCAAAAAACTCCTTTGCCCGTGGCAGAAAGCCGATGTTGTCCTGTCCCACCACCAACAGGTGGGTGTCCGGGTATTTGGCGTGTATCCGGGCAAAGGCCGGTGCCAGCAGATCAAGCCCCTTTTTGGGATCGATGCGCCCGAAAAACAGCAGAAGCCGTTTGTGGCGCAGCGCCGGGTAAGCCGCATAGAACACCTCGCGGTCAGGTAGCGTCTCAAACTCGGCACGGTGTAACCCGTTGGGGATGAGTTCAATCGGTGTCTCCAGGCCGAGCGCCTGAATGTGTGCGGCTTCGCGTGAGGCCGTGGCCTGAATGAGCCGGGCACCGCGCAACGCCGGACGTTCCACCAGGGCATAGTAGGTACGCTTTTTCCAGGCCTTGTAGGCCAGCGCCCATGGCTCAAGCATGCCGTGCGGCGTGGTGACGTATGGCCACCCGTGCTGCCGGCACTGCCACTGTACCGCTGCTATAAGCGGCGCAAAAATGGAATGCGTGTGAATGAGGTCATACGCCTGCCCCTGCTGCCCAAACCACCGGACGAGCGACTGACTGAGGATGAAGTCCTGGCGATGCCAGCAGGGGAAGTACATGACGCGATAACCATCTTCCGCAATCCAGGTGTGATGGACAACCATCCGCCGCTGCTCGCCGTCGGCATCGGTGGTGATGATGTCCGCCTGGGCACCGGCGCGCCCGACAGACTGGGCAATCCCGGTGACCACTTTCGCAATTCCACCGTATTTGGCACCCAGATAAGGAACGACATACAAAATCCGCATGCCCGGTTTCCCAGCTCTTCAGGACAACAGCTTTGCCGCCTGCATCCAGGCAGCCGTCCGTGCAATGCCCGCTTCCAGTGAGGTCACTGGATGCCAGCCAAACGTGCGCCGGGCGGCTTTACAGTCAAGGCAGACGAAAGGCGCATCAATGCGGCGTGCCGGCTCGTAGCGGACGGTCACCGACCGTCCGATGACTGATTCAATCGTGGCCACGAGTTCATTCAGGCTGTAGGCGTGTCCGCCGCCCAGATTGAACACCCGATTGACCCCGGCCGTACCGCTTCCGGCCTGCACCAGCGGTTCCAGCATATCCGTGACGAAAAAGAAGTCGCGGCTGGTTTGCCCATCACCAAAGATGACAACCGGTTCTCCCCGCAGGGCGCGATACAGAAAGACGGTCACGGCTCCCTGCCGACCGAGTGGGTTCTGACGCGGCCCATAGGGCACCGAAGGACGGAAGATGACATATTCCAGACCGTAAAGGTGGTGGTAGGCCCCAAGATATTTCTCAACGGTCAGCTTCGTCACCCCATAGGCATTGATGGGCTGTGTGGGATGGTCTTCCGCAATGGTTCCGGCGCAGGGCGTTCCATACACTGTGCCACCGGAGGAGACGTACACCACCCGCCGTACACCGGCTTCCCGACAGGCATCGAGAAGCTGCACCGTGGGCAGGAGATTTGCCTCGATGTCGGCAACCGGATGCCGGGTCGCCGTCTCGTGAATCGAACTCCAGGCGAGATGATACACCGTCTCAACGCCAAACTCCGTCAGGACATTGCGCACGAGGTCGCGGTCGGAGAGGCTTCCCGTCACAACCCGCACCCCCGGCGGCGGGGGGTCATAGCGGCGCTCCCGGCGGTCAAAGACAATGACCGAAGCCTGCCCGGCCAGGCGGTCAACCAGATGGGAGCCGATGAAGCCATTGCCGCCCGTGACCAGAATCGTTGCCATGGTGCGCGTTGTCCGGCTTCAGGCCCGGATGGGAATCGGCCGTGGCCCGGACCACGTCGCCGGTTGGCTTCCCTGTTTCAGCAGCCGGCGGTTCGACCAGGCAAACATCAACACCGTCAGGGAAGACATTCCCAGCCAGGCATAGATGCCCGGCAGGTCACCGCCCCGCAGGAGCGGGATCATCCACGCCACAAACAATCCACGCAGCACGCTGTACACGAACGGGTGCAGTGTGGTCATCCATTCCGTTATGGCAGCCAGACCCAAACCGTAGAGCACCGCAAAGACAGCAATCCCGATGACGCCCCCTTCACCATAGAATGAACCGTAGATGGACTGGGAAATCCCCAGTATCCCCTGCGATGCATCGCGCAGACCAAGCTTGTTGACATATCCGCCCACCGGCTTGTCGGGCCAGAGTTCCCGTGGAATCGGACGGGTCAGCACTTCGAGGTGCTCCATGCCCAGCGTGAAATCCATCAGTTCGGGATAGACGAAACGGACGATGGCAAATCCATCCAGCATGTTGGCGTCTTCCCCTGCGACCAGCCGGTCCCACGACGAGTCAAAACGCTGGAAAGCCGCCGCCTTGTCGTTGACGTTGTCAGCCTGCCGGAGCCCCCCTCCCAGACTAAACGCCAGCACGGCGATGATCGTCCCCAGCAGCAGGGCGACCGCCCGTTTCCGTGGGGCATAAAACACCGAAAGCGTCACGGCCATCCCGATGATCAGGCCGACGAACTGAAACCGCAGGAAAGCCCCAAAGTTGTTGTAAGCGGCAGCCGCTACAATGAGCAGACAGACGCCCTTCTGAAAGGGTGTGTACAACGCCCCAAAGCGCCACGCCGCCACCAGCAGGGTTGCCACCCCGATCAGAGTGAGGGGAAACAGATAGACGTAGCTGCTGCTCGTCAGATTGAAGGCGGCACTGCGGGCATACTCGCTCAGGAGGAAAAATACAATGCCCAGGGCAAGCAGGGATGACACCGTACGTGGCGGCAGCCGCTGGAGACCTTCCGCCGCCACCACCGGCAGTTTCCGCCGCATCCGAACGCAGTAGGTCGCCATCAGGACGAACTCCCCAAAGGCCATAAACGGCAGGACCTCCAGGGCATCCTCATCCGTGATGGGCGGTAAGCCAAAGGTATAGACCGTCTCTATCCATTCCCCCCACCCCTGGGTCACGGCAAAATACCGGTATGAGCTGAAAAACATCGTCAGCCCGGCAATGATGAGCGGAACTTCATCGTTCCGCCGGAAGAACCACACGCCAGCGAAAACCAGCAGCGCCGTCTGGATGAGGACGATGAGCGGGAAAAGCGTATCCATAGGGTATGTCCACCAGCAAGAGGCCCGGTCAGCGGGCGGTTTCGAGCAGTGTTTTCCAGCGGATGCCGTAAGCATCCCAAGTGTACGCCGCGATGCGCTGGCGCGCCAGTCGTCCCATATCGAAGGTTTCGGCCGGTCGGGACAGCGCCGTTTCCATCAGCGCCTGTAACCGCGCGGCATCGCCGGCCATCATCAGCCAGCCATCCACACCGTCTTCAATCAGGTCGGGCCCAACCGTGGCATCCGAGGCAATGACCGGGACGCCACAGGCCATAGCCTCCAGGATGACCAGCCCGAAGCCCTCGAAGTAACTTGGAAACACCAGCACGTCACAAGACCGGATGATGTCCGGCAGGTCGCGGTGCGGACGCTTGCCCATGACCTTCAGCCCCGGCAAATCGGGAATATGCGGCTGCACCTCCGGTGCAACCGGCCCCACCAGCCACAATTCGGCGTGCCGTGGAGCCAGCTTCTCCCACACTTCCAGCAGCAGCGGAACCCCCTTGCGGGCCGTCACCGAACCAAGAAACAGAAAGCGAAAGGGGCGGCCGGCCTCCGGCGGCGGACGCGGCGTGAAGGCCTCCAAGTCAACCCCATAGGGGTTACAGACAATCCGCTCCACGGGAACCCCATGAGCGACAAGCGACCGGGTGGTAAAGCTGCTCGCCACCACAATGGCATCCGCCAAGGCATGTTCCTGCGCTTCGTGGGCCAGCATTGCCGGCAGCGGCGGCACAAGGCTTTCGCGCCAGTCGGGATACCGTGCGGCGACGGTTTCAAAAACCCGTTTTTTCCACAGGGGATGGGCAATGCTCTGGTCAAGGATGAACCGCCGGCCCAGGTCACGACACCGCTCGGCCAGTATCCACGAGGACGTATCAAAACCAATGACCACATCCACCGCACGCAGCGCCGCCGTGGGGATGCTTTCCTGAAAATGCTGGTTGCGGCGCAGAAAGACCTCCAGCGCCGGCGCTCCCTGCCGGAGCGCCCACAGCGCCGCCAGCTCACGCCACGGGCGCAGATGAAGATGCCGGCGCGCCACGCCCGACAGCAGCCGGTTGCCCAGTCGTTCCCGGATGGCTTCCACCTGCGTCAGTTGCCGGACCCACCACGCTTCTTCACGCAACGCCAACCCTGTCCAGAACCCCTCCAGCATCCCCAGCCGTGCCAACTGCCGGGCAAGCTGGAAGGCATGCTGCGTTCCGGGATGGGCAAGCAGAACCTTCATCGTTTGGCGGAGTTCACTCGCTGGAAGTCGGCGACGGGAGGCGTGTCGTCACCCAGCAGGTGGGAATCGTGCGCGCCTCCGGGCCGAACAGCCAATGGGGACGCAACGGGTGAACATCCACCGTCCGGCCCGCTGCCCGCAGCCGGCTCAGGACCGGCTCCAGCAGGTGCTCGCCATGGACTTCCACCAGCCACTGCACCGGTGCGGTCAACAGCCGCCGTGCGCCGTCGAGCACGTCCACTTCAGCGCCTTCGACATCCACCTTGACCAATGCCGCCCGTCCGGCCAGCGCCGGCCGGGCATCCAAAGCGGCATCCAGCGTGATGGTCACGCCGTCGTTTCGGGCCCCGACGTACAACGGCAGGAACTCAAACGTCGCGCCAGCATAGGCGGCAGCCCACCGTTGGGCAGGGCCGGTGAGTTGTTCTGCCAGAGACGGCGTATCGTCCATCCCCGGCTCAAAAGCCACGATATGCGGGTGACGGCCCTGCCCGAGAATGGCTGCCGCGCACCCGTAGGTGAAATAACCATCGTTGGCGCCGACATCCCAGATCACATCCACCTGCCGCAACGCCGCCTTCAGCCACGGATTGAGTACATGCTCATAAGCGCCCAGGATTTTTCGCTTGGAGTGGGCCGGATTGAGAATGAGCCTTGCCCCGCGAAAGGGCCCGGCCAGAATCGTCACGGGTGTCGGCGTCTGTTTCGTCAAAAGGGCCAGCAACGTCATGCCTGCCGACGGGACAAAGCCGGCGGGCGGCTTGCCACTCCATTCTCGCCGTTGACAGTGATCATCGTCCCATCCCCTTCTTCCGTGAAAATCTCCCGGAGCAGCGCCCCGGCTTTCATGCCGTTGATGACGTGCACTGAGTTGACTCCGGCACGCAGGGCGCGCGCCGCAGCTTCAAGTTTCGGCAGCATGCCACCGGCCACCTTTCCGGCGTCCATCATGGCGGCGGCTTGCCGCAGCGTCAGGCGGCTGATGCGCTGCCCGTGCTCATCCAGCACACCATCCACGTTGGTCGCCAGAACCAGTTTTTCAGCCCGCATCTCCGCCGCAATGACAGCCGCCACGGTATCGGCATTGACATTGTAGATGTCACCATCCTCGTCGGCGGCCAGCGACGCCATGACCGGAACAAAGTCCTTCTCGATGAGCGTGTCAAGCAACCGGGTGTCCACATCCAGAATTTCGCCGACGTAACCATAATCCACCGTCTGCGGCTTGCCGGTTTCCAGATTGACGACCACCTGCGGCGGGCGCTTGCGTGCCGTCAGGATGTTGCCGTCCACCCCACTCAACCCGACGGCGGGAACGCCGGCCTGGCGCAGCGCGCCGAGAATTTCGACGTTGACCTTGCCGCCAAAAACCATCTTGACCACATCGAGGGCGCGCTCGTCCGTGATACGCCGGCCGTTGATGGTCTTCGGCTTGATGCCAAGCTGCTGGCTCAGTTCATTGGCCTGTACTCCGCCGCCGTGTACGGCCACGACGCGAATCCCAATCTGGGCGCACAGCGCCAGTTCTTCACAAAATGAATCGAGGGTGTCTTCCTCTGCCGCAACCTTGCCGCCAAACTTGACGATGAAGGTCTTTCCCTTGAAACGATTGATGTACGGGAGGGCTTCCCGCAGCACATTGGCGTCAAATCCCATAAGGCGTCAAATCAGATGCAAACAAAACTGCAAAATGGATTTCTGGACGTGCAGCCGGTTTTCGGCTTCGTCGTAACAATCGTTCTGCGCCGATGCCAGCACCGCGTCCGTCACCTCGACGTTGCGCCGCAGCGGCAGGCAGTGCAGAAACCGCGCTGAACCGAGTTTTTCCGGTGTCAGTATCCAGTCCCGATAGCGTGCTGGCGGCGGTGCGCCGTAATTCACCAGCGACGCCCAGGACTTGGCATAGACCACATCCTGCCGGGCCAGCACCGACTGGTCATGCACGACCTCGACATCACCGAGACGCTCCATGACCACGTCCGGCAGCGGAAACTCCGGCGGGGCCACGATGGTCAGCCGGCAGCCAAGCTGCGCGGCCACCAGCGCAAACGAGTTCGGCACCGCCGTGGGCAGCGCCTTGATATGTGGCGTCCACGCCAGCGCGACCCGTACGCCTTCCGTCCGCCCGAAACGCTCCCGGATGGTCAGCATGTCGGCCATGGCCTGGCAGGGATGGTACAGCGCCGATTCGAGGTTGATGACCGGAACCGTGGCATACCGCCGGAAGGCCTCGATGACCGGATCGGCCGCGTCCTCTTCGGGCCGCTTCAGGGACGGGAAACAACGGATGGCCAGCACATCAAAGTAGCGCGAAAGCACCTGCGCGGCGTCGGCAATGTGCTCCGGTTTGTCGCCGTCCATGACGACGCCTTCCTGGTATTCCAGATTCCAGGTTCCGCGCCCGACCTCGAAGGTGACAGAAGTCCCGCCCAGTTGCGCAATACCGACGGCAAAACTGGCGCGGGTGCGAAGTGAGCTGTCAAAGAACATCAGCGCGACGGTCCGCCCACTCAGGGCTGTTGAACGCTCGCCACGGTGCGTCATGGCATGCGTCAAAATCGTTTCGAGTGTGGCGCGGTCATAGTCCCCGGTGTTGATGAAGTGTCTCATGGATTGCACGCAAAAGCGGTCAGACCGAGCGTTTCAGGCAGACCATGCATGAGGTTGAAGCACTGGAGCGCCTGCCCGCCGCCGCCTTTGATGACATTGTCCAGCGCCGCCCAGACGATGGCCGTTTGCCCACGGACGGCCAGCCCAAGGTCACAGTAGTTCGTCCCACCAACCCACTTGATGTTGGGCGGTGTCTCACGCAGGCGGATGAAAGGCGCGTCGGCATAGTGTTCCGCGTAGAGCCGGTGCAGCCCTTCGGGTGAAAGGTTCTGGCGCAACCGGGCATAGACGGTGACGAGAATCCCCCGCACAAACGGGCCGGAGTGCGGCTGGAAGACAAAGTCAACTTCCTGTCCGGTTTTGAGCCGCAGGGCCTGGGCAATTTCGGGCACGTGCCGATGGGTGAACGGCTCGTAGGCAAACAGGGCGTCCGCCCGGAAGGGATGGTGCGTCGTTGGCCGTGGGCTGGCCCCCGCTCCCGAAGAGCCGGTGATACCGTTGACAAAAGCCTGTTCCAGCCAACCGGCAGCGACGAGTGGGTACAAAGCCAGCGTGACCGCCGTGGCAAAACAGCCCGGTGCCGCCACATAGTGCGCCCGGCGGATGTCTTCGCGGAACAGCTCCGGCAGGCCATAGACGAAGCGTGGGAGCCACGCCACTGCCGCATGTGGCCGCCCGTAGGTTGCGGCATACACCGACCGGTCATGCAGCCGGAAATCAGCCGAGGCATCCACAATGCGCGCCTCTCCGGCAAGTGCGTCAATGTGCGTCATGGCTTCACCGTTGGGCAGGGCCAGAAAGACAACTTCCGCGCCGCCGGTTTCGGTCAGCGGAGCAAACACCAGCCCGGTTCCCGTCAGATGCGGATGAACGGCGTCCAGAGGTTTCCCAGCCGCTTCCCGCCCGGTGATGGCGACGACAGACACCTGCGGATGCGCCAACAGCAGGCGGAGGAGTTCTCCACCAATGTAACCGGAGGCGCCGATGACGGCGACGCGCCGCCGCGCCGCCGATGTGGATGACGCTGCAACCATTCGTTATCAGGCCACGGCAACGCCTGTTTCGTAACAGGCGGCTGGCGTCGCCATACGCAGCAGGCTGCCAGTCAAATCGAGCGTGGCAAAGAGTTTTTCAGGGTACTTCAGGCCGTTGACGGCTGGAATGCCAAGATGCTTTTCCAGGTAATCGGAGCCGGAAATGTTTTCCGTTGCCAGACCGCTGAAAGCGGCAATCCGCACGCCGAGCGGCTCCAGATAGAGACGCGCGCCATAGGCGCCCATCAGGTCTCCGGCGCAGACGACGACGGCGGCCACCGACGCCATGATGTCCGCGTCGGCAATGACCGAATCCACCCGATAGTGCCCAAAGATGCCGTCGCCCAACTCAAAGACGAGCAGATCGCCATCGAGTGCGTTGGCAACGGTTTTGACGATGGGTGCCAGGTCTGCAGCATCCACCGTCGAGGGCAGCCCGCAGTCAAGGAAGCTCTTGACATCCACGGCACCGGCGGCCTCGAACTTTTTGAGGTCCCGGATCGCCCCGACGCCCGACAGCTTGGCTGCCCCGACGCGATAGCCATGCGCCGTCGCCACGCGGATGAGTTCCGCCGCCGTAACCGTTTTGCCGACGTTCATGCACGTTCCCACCACCAGCACAATCGGACGCCGCCGCAGCAGATGACTCGCCGCCGGCAGGGCATCACGTTCCAGGTTGACCGTGCCGCGCTCGTCGCACAGCGTGCCGAGATAACGCACGCGCGTGGCTTCCCCAAGCGCCGTCGTGGCATCAAGGAACCTGCCGATGACCCCACCCACATTGAGAATCGAAAGCTCATCGCCTTCCGCCAGGGTTTCGGGAACACAGCCGACGAAGCCACGCAACGCCTGACGTGAGCCGAGCACCCCGATGATGCGTTCGCCGACAGTCAGCGGAACCGTAGTCCCATCAATCAGTTCAAGGTGTGGATAGTTCTGGTTGATGGTAAGCACCTCCACGGCCACCACGTCGCCCAGTCGCGGCGTGGACTGCGGCTGGATGGAGACACCTTCGCCAATAAGCGCCCGAAGCGTTGAAGAACCTCGTTTCATGGTACGTCCTCCCGGCGCGTGGCGCGCGCCGCAGCAATCTGGTCGGCAATTCGCCCTGGCGACGTGCCTCCGTGGGAAGCACGTCCGGCAATGGACTGTTCCGGGGTCAAGGTTTCAGGCATGACGCGCAGACCGAGCGTTGCCCATTCATCCGCTGCGACTTGTGAAAAGGCTACTCCGCGCCGTACCAAATTGCCAATCGTGGCGTAGGCCGTCCGAAACGGAACCCCCTGGGAAACCAGTTGCTCAACCAGGTCAGTGGCATACAGCTTTTCATCTGACGCCGCCTGACGCATGACTTCACGGTGAACCGTCATGTGCTGCACGGCCAGCGTACAAACCTTGACCGAAGCCAGCACCGTCGCACTGACCCGGATCACCGGCGGTTTCGTTTCCTGCAAATCCCGGTTGTATCCGGTTGGCAGTCCCTTGAGCGTGGTCAACAGGTTGACCAGCTCGCCAATGCACTGCCCGGCCCGCCCGCGCACCAGCTCCAGGCAATCCGGGTTTTTCTTCTGGGGCATCAGGCTGGAGCCGGTCGTCAGCTCATCCGGCAGGCGGATGAAGTTGAACTCCTGCGAACACCACAGGATGAGCGTCTCGGCAAGCTGCGAGAGATGGACGGCCAGCAGCGCGCTGGCAAACACGAACGCCACCGCGAAATCCCGGTCCGTGACCGCATCGAGCGCATTGCTGAACACACCGTCAGCGCCCAGTTCCTGTGCCGTCCGGTGTGGATCAATGGGAATGGCCGTACCGGCCAGCGCTCCGGCGCCCAGCGGTGAAATCAGCGGTTGCCGCAGCCGCTCCCGGTCGCGCCCCAGTGCCGCATGGTAAGCCAGCAGGACGTGCGCCAGCGAAACCGGCTGCGCCCGCTGAAGATGCGTGTAGCCCGGCAGGACGACATCAGCATAGGCTTCCGCCTTGTCCACCAGCGCCGTTGTCAGCTCATCCAGCGCCTTCCGCAACCGGTTCTCGCAGTCGCGTACGTAGAGCCGCAAATCCAGCGCCACCTGATCATTGCGGCTGCGCGCCGTATGCAGCAGGCGGGCATCCTCGCCAACCAGCTCTTCCAGCCGCCGTTCGACGTTCATGTGCACATCTTCGTAGGCCGGATCGAGCTCAAGACCTTCGGCGCGAATCTGCTCCAGTCCCTGGCGCAGGCGCGCTGCCTGTTCGGCCGTCAGAATGCCGCAGGCTTCAAGCATGGCGACGTGCGCGAGCGAGCCGCGCAGATCGGCATCGAGCAGATGCCGGTCTTCCTCCACCGAAGCGACGAAGCGGGCGATCTCCTCCTGCATCGGCGCAGTAAAAGCCGCCCGCAGCGCCTGGGCGTTGGATACGTCAGCACTCATCGGCGGTTATCCTCACTCATCCCGGACAGATTGTTTGGCAAACAGGTGCTGGTAGGTCGTCACCTCCAGCCCGAAGAGCGCCACCGTCAGCAGGGCAAACGCAGCATGGGTCAACAGGTTGATGCGCGCTGACGGCAACGTTCCAAACACCACAACCAATGCCGTCGTTATGGCCAGCATAAATCCCAGTGTCGCCAGCACTTCTTCCCAGAAAAGCGACTGGTGACGGGCTTTTCCCACAGCAGACCGGGCAGAAACAGCAAACGGAAACAACGGCATCGGCGGCACCTCCATCAAGAACATTTCCAGTAGAGACCTTCGCCGCACCCGACAAGGTGCGCGATACGATGGGGGCGATGCGTAAACTCGGCGTTTCAGCAACGCATCGCGCTCGTAAACCCTCAGCCCGCACTGTCTTCGGAAGACAGGCGAGCCTGCTGCCGCAAACGTAAGGAATGGATGGCGATGAAGCCTCCGGCGTCGGCCGGTGCAACCTGCGGGCGCGTCTCGAAACTCACCGCCTCGGCATTATAGAGACCAACCGGCGACTTCCGACCGACAACATAGGCCGCGCCCTTGTAGAGCTTTAAACGCGCCGTTCCGGTTACGTTCCGTTGAGTGTGCGTCAGGGTCGCCCGCAACAACTCCATTTCAGGCGAAAACCAGAAGCCGTTATAGACCAGTTCGGCAAATTTCAGACCCAGCGTTTCCTTGAAATGGGCCACTTCGCGGTCGAGCGTCAGCGACTCCACCGCCCGGTGTGCCTGCATCAGCAGCGTCGCACCCGGCGTTTCATAGACGCCGCGTGACTTCAGCCCGATGAAGCGGTTTTCAACGATGTCCACGCGCCCAATCCCATGACGCGCTCCCAGCGCGTTGGCGCGCTCCAGCAGCCGGAAGGGTGACAGCGCCTCGCCATCAATGGCCACGGGCCGTCCGCGCTCGAAGGCAATTTCAACAAAAGCCGGTTCATCGGGAGCTTTTTCGGGATCGGTCGTCCACTGAAACATCCCCTCCGGCGGCGCCTGCCAAGGGTCTTCCAGTACACCGCCTTCATAGCTGATGTGCATGGCGTTGGCATCGGTCGAGTAGGGCTTTTCGGCCGTGACCGGCGTCGGAATGCCATGCTGTTCGGCATAGGCCAGCAGGTCACGCCTCCCCACAAACGACCAGGTGCGCCAGGGCGCGATGATGCCCAGCTCCGGCGCCAGGGCGGCCACGGTCAACTCAAAGCGTACCTGATCGTTGCCCTTGCCCGTTGCTCCGTGGGCAATCGCGTCACAGCCGGTCGCCCGCGCCGCCGCGACGAGTGCTTTGGCAATGACCGGCCGGGCCAGCGCCGTCCCCAGCAGGTAGGAGCCTTCATACACGGCATGCGCCGCCAGCGCCGGAAACACGTAGTCGCGCACGAACTCTTCCCTGACATCCGCCACAACGACCTCATCCGCCCCGGTTGCCAGCGCCTTTTCCCGCACTGCAGCCAGGTCTTCGTTCTGCCCGACATCGGCCACGAACGCCACCACCGGCACGCCGTAGGTTTCCTTCAGCCACGCCAGAATGACGCTCGTATCGAGGCCGCCGCTGTAGGCCAGGGCTATTTTTTTCATTTCGCGGATTTCCCTCCCTTTTTTCGCTCGCGCTTGTTTCCATTGTGCGGCCCGCTGTCCAGACCGGCAATCGTCATAATCCGCTCCATCACCCGCCGCGCCTTACCTGCCGTTTTGACGACGACCAGCACCGTATTGTCACCGGCCACCGTGCCCACAACCTCCGGGAACGCCAGCCGGTCGAGCGCCTCGGCCACCGGATGGGCATTGGCGGCGTCGGTGTGCACCACAACCAGATTTCCCGCGTCCGCGACGCGCCGCACCAGCCGCGACAACAAAAACGCCTCGTTTGAGCTGGGCAGACTGCCCGCCAGCCGCCCGTAGTAGCTGCCACTGGCATCCGTCAGTCGCACGATTCCCAGTTCCTTGATGTCGCGCGAGATGGTGCCCTGGTCACAGGTGATGCCGTACCGGGCAGCCAGCGCCGCACACAGTTCCGCCTGGGTACTGAGTCGCTCCTGGCAAATGATCTCCAGTAACGCCTGCTGACGCGCGGATTTGTCCATTGCAGCCCGCCGGGTCCCCCTTCTTCTGTCGCTTTGGCCGGCAAACGCTTCCGGCTTGCGGAACGAACGGCGGATATTACGCATATTTATGCACCTGTCAAGCATAGATATGCAAAAAACCGCCTCTTGTTCCGGCAGTCATCAGGGTTCGTCCAGGCCCCGGTCATCGGTCAGCTTGACACCCAGCCGTTCAGCCATGCGGTACAGCGTCCGGCGATCAACGCCGAGCACTTCGGCAGCGCGCGTACGGTGGCCGCTGACGGCTTCGAGCACATAGGTCAGGTAACGCCGCTCCAGTTCATCCAGCGTCGGCAGGTCGGCAAAGGGGTTCGGGTCGCTCCCGGCCGGAGATGTGTCCGGGACGGACGGCTTCACGGGTTGCAGTTTGAGCGGCAAATCTTCCGGGCGGATAACGTCATCGCGGGCGTGGAGCGCCGCGTACTCAATCACGGATTGGAGTTCACGGACGTTGCCGGGAAAGTCGTAGGCCGCCAGAACGGTGAGCGTTGCCGGTTCAAACCACAGGTGGCGTCCCACGGTCTGTGCCGCCTGGCGCAGAAAGGCCTCGGCCAGTAGCGGCAAATCGTCACGCCGCTGGCGCAGGGGCGGCACGTGCAGCGTAACCGTACTGAGCCGGTAGTACAGGTCTTCCCGGAAGCGTCCGGCGGCGACTTCGGCTTCGAGGGCGCGGTTGGTGGCGGCAATGACCCGGACATCCACCTGCTGCGGCCGCGCCGCCCCCAGGCGGCGGACTTCCCCTTCCTGCAAGGCCCGGAGCAGCTTGACCTGCATCGGCAGCGGAAGGTCGCCGATTTCGTCCAGAAAAAGCGTTCCGTGATGGGCTTCCTCCCACAGGCCCCGGCGGTCGGCCACGGCGCTGGTGAACGCCCCACGGACGTGTCCGAACAGTTCGGCTTCAAGCAGCGGTTCCGGCAAAGCGCCGCAGTTGACCGGGATGAAGGGGCCGCCTGACCGTGGGCTATGCCGGTGAATGGCCCGGGCGACGAGTTCCTTCCCCGTGCCGGACTCCCCCAGCACCAGCACCGTCGAGCGCGTGGGTGCCACCCGCGCAATTTCTTTGTACAGCGCCACCATGGCTGCCGAGCGCCCGACCAGGCCGGACGCATCGGCCAGGCCTACGGCCGGCGCAGCCGCCGGTGCTTCCCCCTTCCGGGCTTCGTCCTTCCGGGCAAGGGCCGATTGGACGGCCGCCACGACCTCATCCACCTTGAACGGCTTGGAAATGAAATCCCACGCGCCGTCGCGCAACGCAGCCACGGCGGCATCGAGGGTTCCGAATCCGGTGATGAGAATGACCGGGCAGTGGGCACGGAAGTCAGTGAGCAGGTCGAGTCCCGTGGCCTCGGCTTCCAGGTTGATGTCGCTGATGACCAGGTCAAAAGCCTGCCGGGCAAAGCACAGGCGGGCGGCTTCCGGTGTGGTGGCCGTGGAGACCTGCCAGCCGCGCGCCGTGAAGATTTCACGCAGCAGCTCACACGAAGCGGCGTCGTCATCCACTACGAGAATATGTCTGGTCATGGGCGTGGCTCCGTCGCCGGCGGGAAGGTAAGCCGGACGGTCGTTCCCTGCTCCGGCTGGCTCATTACCGTCAGGTCGCCGCCATGTTCACGGACGATCTGCCGGGCCACCACCAGCCCCAGTCCGGTTCCGCTCCCACGCGGTTTGGTCGTGAAGAAAGGTTCAAAAATGCGTGTCCGTACGCTTTCGGGCATGCCCTGTCCGGTGTCACGCACCTCGATGACGAAGTGTTCCACGCCCGTTCCGGTTTCCCACCGGGCGCTGGTCACGGTGAGTTGCCCACCGGAAGGCATGGCGTCCATGGCGTTGTTGAACAGGTTGATGAAGACCTGCTGGAGCTGATCCACCGTGCCGCGCACGGGCAGCGGCGTCGGGCTGAGCTGTGTCACCAGATGGATGTGGCGCAGGGTCAGGGCCGGCTGGATCAGCTCGAACGTCCGGCGCAGGACAGCGTTCAGGTCAAGCAACTGGTGTTCGCTGGTGTCGGCCCGGGTTCGGTCGAGCATCGTCCGCACAATGCGCTCAATGCGTTCGATTTGCAGGCTGATGGTTTCGAGTCGGGCCTGGGCCCTGGGATTGCCGTTGAGGTCAGCGCCGAGAAGCTGCACGTGTCCGCTGATGAGGTTGAGCGGTGTGCCCACCTCGTGGGCCAACTGGGCTGCCGTCTGTCCAGCCGCCGCCAGACGCTCCATGTCGGTCAAGCGACGGGTCATTTCCCACAGTTCGCGGTTGAGCGTTTCAAGTTGGGTATTGCGTTCAGAAAGCTCGGCCGTGGCTTCGGCTACACGGGCTTCCAGTTCCTGGCGCTGCTGCTCGCGTTCGTCGGTCATGGCGCGGACCTGCGCCAGCATCCGGTTGTAGCCGTCGGCGAGCCGTCCCAGTTCATCCTGGGTGCGGACTTCCACCGTGGCGGAAAGATCACCTTCCTGCACGCGCTGCATGGCGGCCAGCAGGCGCTCGATGGGCGCATAGACCGTCCGGCGGAAGAGCCAGTTCATCGCCAGGGTGATGGCCAGCACGCAGCCCAGAGCGAACCACAGGGCAAGGGTGCGGTAACGGGTCAGTACGGCTGTGGCGAGACCAATTCGCTCGATGTATTCCACTGCGCCTTCGGGCCGACCGGCCCGTTTGATGGGCACGCATATCCAGTAGGCATCTCCGCCGCTGCCGTTCAGACGCAGTTGAGTGGGCAGGTTCGTCATGGCCGGTGTCCGCAGTGCATTGGCGACGGCTGTCGGGTCCGGCGGCGGCAGGTCGTCTTCGACCAGGGCCGTGACGACCTGGTAGCTTTTCCCCGACCGCTCCCAGACGCGGATACCCAGGGCGTCGGGCCGCGCCTGCTTGGACAGCGCCACAAGGCGGTTGAGGCCGGGCTGTTCATTGGGCAGGCGTGCAATCTGCTCGGCGAGCGTGACAGCGTGGAGTTTGACCCACACGCGCTGCTCATCGCGGAGCAGCCGTGCCAGTTCACGGTTCGACAGCCACACGAAAGCGCCCAGAACAGCAATCGTGAGTGCTGAGGCCAACAACGTTGTCCGGGTATGCAGTTTCAAGGCCATAGCCGAAACGGACCCCACCTCCGGGACTGACCAGGTTCGGCAACCGACGCCGCCGGGTCACGGATGTATCTGCCGGCGGGCAAGCATAGGGCACTGTCGGGTTGTTGCGGAATTGACGGGCAGCCCTGACCGTCACAAGTTCCCTACAACTTCAACCTTGCCTTCTGGCACAGTATCGTGGCGCAGCCGCCTGTCCGGCGGACTTGTGCAACCTGGTGTAGTTTCGAGGAGCCTTCATGTCACACCTAGCTTGTCCGACCGTCGGCATCGTTGGTCTGGGCTACGTTGGGCTGCCGCTGGCCGTACAGTTTCTTCGCAGCGGCTGCCGGGTCATCGGCTTTGACATTGACCAGCACAAGGTCACAACCCTCAATGCCGGGCGGAGTTATATCAGAAACGTCCCTGCAGCCGTGATTGCCGAAGCCGTGGCGACCGGGCAGTTCCAGGCGACGGCTGATGTGGCCCGGCTTGCCGACGTGGAAGCGATCCTGATCTGCGTTCCCACGCCGCTGACGGCGCACCGTGAGCCGGACCTTTCCTTCATCATTCAGACGGCTGAAGCCGTTGCCCCGCATCTGCGGGCCGGGCAACTCGTCAGTCTGGAATCCACGACCTATCCTGGAACGACCGAAGAAGAACTCGTGCCCCGGCTCGAACGGGGGTCAGGATTGCGCGCCGGACGTGACTTTCATGTGGTCTATTCGCCGGAGCGTGAAGACCCCGGCAATCCCGACTTCGGGACACGCAACATTCCCAAGGTCATTGGCGGCCTGACCTCGGACTGCCTGGCGGCCGGCATCCGGCTGTACCGCCACGCGGTGCAAACCATGGTGCCGGTTTCTTCGACGCGCGTGGCCGAGGCCACGAAACTCGTCGAAAACATCTTCCGCTGCGTCAACATCGCCATGGTCAACGAACTCAAAATGGTCTTCGACGCCATGGGCATTGATGTGTGGGAAGTTCTGGACGCCGCCAAAACCAAGCCGTTTGGCTTCATGAAGTTCGAGCCGGGGCCGGGCCTTGGCGGGCACTGCATCCCCATTGACCCGTTTTACCTGACGTGGAAGGCACGGGAGTTCGGCGTGCAGACCAAGTTTGTGGAGCTGGCCGGCGACATCAACACGAGCATGCCGCGCTACGTGGTGATGCGCCTGCTGGAAGCCCTTTCGGATCGCGGCCGGGCGCTGCGCGGGGCCAGCATCCTGCTGCTGGGCCTGGCCTACAAAAAAAATGTGGATGACCCACGCGAGTCCCCGACCTTTGCCATCTGGGACCTGCTGCGCGCCCGGCAGGCGAACGTACAGTTTCATGACCCGTACATCCCGGTCGCCCCGGCCATGCGGGAATATCCGGCCTATGCCGGCACGCCATCGGTTCCGTTGACCGAAGCGGTTTTGGCGCACAGTGACGCCGTGGTGATTTGTACGGCGCACGACGGGCTGGATTACGGTTTTGTCGTCCGGCATGCCCGGCTTGTCGTGGACACCCGCAATGCCTGCGCCGGGCTGCCGGCCGAGTTGTTGCATAAGGTGGTCAAGGCCTGAAACCAAAGGATGTCACTGTAAGCCTGACCACACCTTGACTGTAGCTACTCGCCGGAAGGGGTTTCCGTCCCAGCGTTCTCAAGCGCCGACCTCAAGCGCCGACCGGCCGGGCTAGCTTTCAGCCGGCTTCAACTTGCTGTGCCGGATGCCATAGTTGAAGTAGATGACATAGCCGGCAGCCATCCAGATGACGAGCCGCAGCCAGGTGTCGAGGGGCAGGGCGGCCATCATGGCAAAGCACACCAGAATCCCAAGCACCGGCACAACCGGCACGAACGGCGTTTTGAAGGGCCGCTCCCGCTCCGGCTGCGTGTAGCGCAACACGATGATCCCGGCGCACACCAAAATGAAAGCAAACAGCGTGCCAATGCTGGTCATCTCGCCCACGACGCGCGCTGGCACAAAGGCGGCAAAGAGGCTGACGAAAACGGCAAACAGCGCGTTGGACTTCCACGGCGTACGGAAGTATGGGTGCACTTCCGAAAAAATCTTCGGCAGCAGCCCGTCGTAGGACATCGAGAAAAAGACCCGCGACTGTCCCAGCAGCATCACCAGAATGACTGAGGCGTAGCCGGCGAGAATGGCGAGGATGATGCCCTGGTTGAGCCACTTGTAGGGCGTATGGGCAATGGCTGTCGCCACGGGTGCAATTCCTTCGACCCCTTGAAATTCCGTGTAGTGGGCCAGTCCGGTCATGACGTGTGCAAACAGGATGTAGAGCACGGTACAGATACCAAGCGAGCCGAGAATGCCAATCGGCATGTCGCGCTGTGGGTTACGGGCTTCCTGGGCGGCTGTCGAAACAGCATCGAAACCAATGTAGGCAAAAAAGATAATGCCGGCGGCGCGGATGATGCCGCTCCAGCCGAAGCTGCCGAACTCACCCGTGTTGGGTGGGATGTAGGGTTCATAGTTTTTCGGCTCAATAAACGCCCAGCCCAGCCCGATGAAAGCCAGCACGACGCCGACCTTGAGCGCCACGATGAGGTTGTTGACCAGGGCGGATTCCTGAGTTCCCTTGATGAGAATGAGCGACATGGCCACGACGATGAACACCGCCGGCAGGTTGACGACGCCGGTGATGGTCGTGCCGTTGGCTGTGGTGATGGAATCAAAGGGCGACATGGTGAGCTGGGGCGGGAGCACTACGTTGTAGTACTCCAGAAACTTCACCAGATAGCGCGACCAGCTTATGGAGACGGTGGCCGCGCCGACGGCATATTCCAGCACGAGGTCCCAGCCAATTGTCCAGGCGACGAGTTCACCCATGGTGGCGTACGAGTAGGTGTAGGCGCTTCCGGCAACCGGAATCATCGCGGCAAACTCGGCGTAGCACAGGCCGGCAAAAAGACAGCCGACAGCGGCGATGATGAAGGAAATGGTGACGGCCGGCCCGGCGTTGTTGCCGGCGGCCAGGCCGGTGATGGAAAACAGTCCGGCACCGATGATAGCGCCGATGCCCAGGGTAATCAGGTTGAAGGGTCCAAGGGTTCGTTTGAGCGAGCTGTGTTCTGGTGATGACTGGGCTTGCAGTTCATCAATGGATTTGACGACGAAGAGCTGATTTGCCACGCTGCACTCCTCTATCAGTTCAGTTGAAATGGATTCAGGTCAAGCAGCCGACACAGACGCCCGTGTACACATAAGGCGATGCGGTTCCCTCTGTGGCTGGTTCTGGGCTGACGTTGCCGGTAAGCGGCAACATAGCGCGAACGGCACGCGGTTGCAAAAACTTGGTTTGCAGAATTTGGTTTGTATGAATCAGCTACCAGAGGATGGGCTTCCTCGCACGTCACCGTCTGTACGGCCCTGGCTGAGCGGCATTGGGCTGGTGGCGGGGTTGTTTTTGCTCAACCAGGCGTTCGTGCATGGGGTGGGCGGCTATGGGTTATCGGAGTACTACCTGCGGGTTCTGACGCTGGTGGGCATTTCCATCATCCTGGCCGTGAGCCTGACGCTGGTCAACGGCTGTGCCGGACAGTTTTCCATCGGGCATGCGGGTTTTATGGCAATTGGCGCGTATGCGGCCGGCGCGGTGACGCACTTTGGCGGGGGGCCGTTCGTGGCCCTGCTGGAGGGGCTGCCGGGGTGGCCGGTTCATGCGGTACGGCTGCTGGTGTCCCTGACGGTGGGGGCTTTTGCCAGTGGACTGGCGGGGTGGCTGGTTGGGCTGCCGACGCTGCGCCTGCGGGGTGACTATCTGGCGATCGTGACGCTGGGGTTTGGGGAAATCATCCGGGTTGTGCTGTTGAACATCGAGCCGACTGGCGGTGCGCTGGGTTTTACGAACATTGCCCAGGGGCCGGATGTACCGGGGCAGTTACCCGATCAGCGGTTTGCCCTGTTTCTCGAAGACACGATGTTTTTCTGGGTCTCGCTGGCGGCCGTGTTGACGACGCTGGCTGTGGGACGGCTGGCCTATTCCAGTTTTGGGCGCAGTCTGGCGGCAATTCGTGAAAACGAAATTGCGGCGGCGGCGATGGGCATTGACACGACGCGGGCCAAAACGACGGCTTTTGTCATCAGTGCGATGCTGACCGGCATTGCGGGGGGGCTATATGCGCACTATGACAACTATCTGAATCCGAGTTCGTTTACCTTTCTGCGTTCGGTTGAGATGGTGACGATGATTGTGCTGGGCGGGCTGGGGAGCATTTCCGGGGCGATTGTAGGGGCAACGACGTTGACGGTCTTGCCTGAAGCCCTGCGTGATCTGACGCGCATTCTGCCGCCGGCAGTGATTGAGGTGGCGCCATTTCTGGCGAATCTGCCCGACTACCGGATGGTGTTGTATTCGCTGCTTCTGATTGGGCTGATGATCGTACGTCCGCAGGGTTTGTTTGGGCGGCGCGAATGGGCGTGGCTGGCGCGGTCGTTCCGGTAGGGGGGGGTCGGTGGCGAAGTTTCACTGGAAGCTTCAAAGATTGAAGGTCATCATTGACAGCGGGCGAGGGAAAACGTAAGGTCGCACGTTGCTGACAAGCTTCCGGTGCAACGCTGGTACTTGGAACATTGGAACAAGGGTGGCATCGGGATGGCGCAGTGGCCGGGCAGCCGGTCAGTGCACGTGACAGATCAGGTATATGGCTAGGTAGCTCAGTTGGTAGAGCAACGGACTGAAAATCCGTGTGCCGGGGGTTCGATTCCCTCCCTAGCCACCAACAAAATCAACAGTTTACGGAGAGTTCAAAAGCAGCAAACGCAGTCGCAGCCAAACGATGTAGCCACTATGTAGCCGGTTTTGGGAAATCGGGGCGGTTTTTCTGCCCCGCCGGGTAGTGTGCTGCGGTTTGCCGGCCGCCTGCCAGAGGAATTCAAACTCCGCTTCAATCCAGGCCACCCCCTCCGGCGATTCATCCTCCCACAGGATTTCATAGTGTCGCTGCCAGCCGCTGCGGGTCTCGTTCATCGAACCCATGAAGCCCAGCTTGCGGCCATCAGCCAGAGTGATGACGCCGGCCTTGCCGTGCACAAAACCGCAAAGGTCATCCGGGGCCACGCGGACAGACTGCCCGTGTCTTTGCAGAAAGGCATCCAGACGGCGGTACCGCTCCCGGTGCAGCAGCGTTTCGGCCTCCAGCGCGCGCTCGTTCCAGCGGCCCAGCATCCGGCTTTCCCGAAGCTGCGCCACTTTCAGATCGTCCGGGTGAATGTCCACGTTGCAGACAATCCGCACGTCGGGAATGTCCTCCAGAACTTCGCCGGCCACCTCAAACAACGAACTCGTGAAATAGCCCGCAATGCGCATGTAACTGCGCGCGCCCCGGAGATGCCGCAGCAGAAAACTGACATCAAGCCGCTGGGTACGCGAAGAAAAACGGCGGATGGTCATCGCCTCCAAACCTCACTCGCCAAAGCGCAGATTCTTCAGCCGCGCGGCCAGGACCTCGGCCGCCTCGCGTACGGGCTGCTCCGGTGACTTGCGCGCCAGAAACGCCGACACCTCCGCCAGCAGCAGGCGTACGTCCAGAAAATCGTCCATCTCCCGCTTGAACTGCTCCACAACAACCCGCGCCTCAGTCTCCCGGAGCATCTGCTGCAAACCCAGAATGAGCCGCCCCAGCCGGCTGCGCCCCAGTTCCGTCGCCTCGGTCAAATCACGTCCGGCAAATTCACTGACGCGCTTCACACGCGCCTGATTCGGGCGCATATCGCCCATCACCTGACTGTAGTCCCCCACGTGAAAGGCCTTGGCAAAGTTCTGGTAGTTGTCGAGCTTGCGCGCGCCAGCCGCTTCCATCTCCAGCATGCGGCAGTAGAACCGCTCGATGCCGGTGAGACGGCCCCAAGTGTCCGGCGACAGACCTTCCGGCACCAGAAGGTTCGAGGCGGTCTCCGCCGCCTGTTGCACCATGTCATCCACAACCGTCACTTCCCCCCGGGCACGCGGGCGCAGGGCAAAGGTCGTCACCTCCTCGCCGCCGATGTGTGTGCAGGCCGTCAGCACTTTCAGCACCGCCGCATAGCCCGCCATCTGCAGGTCGGCGTCATTCCACACCGGCGCGCCATGCTGCGCCGCCACCCGTTCGTTCAGGTGCAGCATGGTTTCCATCTGCCGCTGCACTTCCTGCCGTACCTCGGGCAGAAGCCGCTGCCTGAACCCTTGCCGCTCGCCGGGGGCGCGCTTCCTGAGAATCAGGATGACCGTCCCCTGTACGTAGCCGCCCTGCTTGAGTTCGGAAGTGGTCTCCGTGGCGATGTACCACGCGGCCGCCACCTGCAGTCCCGCCGCCCAGAAAATCGCGATGAGATCACTCCACACGCCGGTGTCCTGGTGCGTGAACATGACGCACTGCACGCCGTTGTCAGGCATGTGCGCGGCCATGGCCCGGTAGGCGGCCACCATGCCGCGCCGGAACTCCGCGCCGGAACCCTTGATGGCGAGCGCCCGGCGCGAGTCCCAGACCCACGCATCGAAGGGAACGGGCGGATTCTTCCTCAGCCAGGCAATGAAGAATTCGGTGATCTCGTGGTAGTTGACGGCGTCGGCGTAGGGTGGGTCGGCGATCCAGAATTCGCAGTGCTGTTGAGGATGATTGGCTGGGACAGAGACGATCTCGCGCTTTACATCCGGCATCGTCACCCTACTTAACTCGAAGAAATCTGGTGTGAATCGAACAAAGCCTCGCACGGCGTAGTTGTAAAAAACGTTGAGTGCCTGGTTGTAGAAAACGTGCTTAGGGCCACCTTCGCCTTGGGTCGGCAACCACTGACAAAGCTTGGCGTAGAAATTCAGCATCTTGGCTATGTTGATCCAGCCTACATTAGCCACTTGTGAGGTTCGCCATTCTTGGATCGTCAGCGCCATTGATAACAACTGCCGTGCGTTGAACAAATGATGCCAATACGTCCAGCCGCGCGTACGGATCGGTTCATCGGTCTTGTCACCCGGCTCAATAGGCATGTCGGGCACGAGTCCGTCGGCCTGCCAGCGCGCAAGGTTCTCAGCCACGATGGCTTCCACGCGGCGCTCGCGCTCCAGATCGGCCTCGGTCGGCGCGGCAAAGAAGGTTTCCTGCCGGGCAGCGGGCGGACGGCCCTCCGCCTGTCCGCCCCGCATGATCCACTGGATGCAGTAGAGCCGCTCCTGGAAGATGTCGTCCGGCCGGGGCTTGAAATCGGTTTTCTCCCAGCGGCGCAGGCGGTTGGCAGTTGATCCGTCGGGCAGCCGGTAGTCGCCGCGCAGGGTCTTGATCGGCGTGCGGTAGGTTTTGCCATCAAGCTGATAGACCATCTCGCCATCCTGCACCGTGCCGCGCTCGGCGGCTTTGAGTTCCCTTTCGCTCACACCACTGACAATCCCGATGTCAAAGCGTTTGCCGGCGTGATCGGGCTTGAGGCGGGCGATGACACGGCGTGTTCTGGAAATGACCCACGAGGGCGCAAGCGGCACCAGCCAGCCGGTTTCCGGGCAGCGCGTTTCCAGGCAGTAGAGATAGGCCTTGGCGCGGTTGCCCTGCTCATCGTGCTCGATGCCCAGCCGGGTAATCTCGGCATCCACTGCGGCGGCCACTTCGCGTTGCGCCTGCTCGATTTCGGCCCGGCGTTCGGGACTGGCGCCGATGATGTTGAGCGCCCCCCAGGTGAGCATGCAGGCTACCGGGTTCAGGTCGCTGGCATAGACATCACAGCCCAGCCGCGCCGCCTCGAACGGAATGGAGCCGCCGCCGCAGAAGGTGTCGCCGACACGCGGGCGATGGCCGTAGCGCAGGATGCCCAGTTGCTCGATGAGTTCCGGGAACGAATGCGCCTCGATGCCAAGGTGCGCGTAGTGGCGGTTGACGACGGGCCAGACCGGGGCGTAGAGCCAGTCGGGATTGACTTCTTCGGGGCGCTTGCCGAGGCTGGCTTTGGCTTCGTAGCTCCCAAGGGTGGCCAGCGCCCGGCGGTAGAGGGTGAGTTTGTCGTCATCCGTGAGGTCCCGTCGCCAGCCGCGTCCGCTGAAGTAGCGTTCCGGGTCGCGGATGGTCAGCATTTCCTGGAGTCTGGCGGCGGAGAAGGCGTTGGCGGCGAGCGCCCGGCGGGCCAGCCCTTCGTCATCGAAGGCCAGCAACCGCTCGAACACATCGAGGTCGGCTTCGGTGTCGTCCGTAGGGGGCAGAAGGCAGCCCAGCACGATGGTGCGCACAAGGATCAGGGGCTTTCTGCCCTTCCAGTAGGAGCCGAGACATGTCAAGGTCTGCGCCGCAACGGCCTTGCGTTCCGCCTGTGCCTCGAAGGAAACCTTCTGCGCCGGGAAGACGGTTTCAATCAGCGCTGGGGCGCCCCTGAGCACCAGCGGGGTGAGGGTTGTCTTCACTTGGGAGTCCATGTTCAAGCATCCCGGATTGAACGCATGCAGATACCAGTCACCCGGAACATGGGCTTGGTTGGTTTCCCGGCGCTCATGAATTCATCCACCTCTGCGGCTATGGCATGGGCAATGTGGACAGCCTCCATGGCAGCGATGCCGTAGGCTTCGGCAATGTTTTGCGCCTGCTCCAAGGCTGAAACATTCCAGGCAATGTTTTCAGCCCGGCTGAACACGGCCTCGTAAAAAGCGGCTTCCTGCGGCTGCCGGTGATAGTGGGCCATAGGCAATGCCTCCAGGCGCACCGCGTCACTGACAACCAGCGTGCGTTCCGGGTCATCCAGCACGCTCAGCGCCCGTTGCCCTATTTCGCCCTGCCCCTTGAAGGCTGCCACCAGCACGGAAGTGTCAACGTAAGTTCGCTTAGGCATCGCCTACACCACCACGTCGGGCGCAGATTTCAGCGCACACCTCATCGGCAGAGAGTAGCTGTCCACCCTGGGCAATATAGGCTTGACGCAACTCCATAAGCTTCCTGCCCAGTTCGGTTTGCGGCTGATAGCTGGCCAAGCAGTCCAAATGCGTCCCTGCCTCATCCTCCCCGGGACGCAGCCAGTCTTGCGCCAGGCTTTTTTCATCCGGTGTCAAGGCAGTGGTCGGCGACGCGGCTTCCCCTGGAGCTTCCTCCCCATTCCCAACATGGGGCCCGACATGGGGCTGGCATCCGGCCTCAATCCACTGTTGTTCCTGAAGGCGGCGTATCGCGGCCTCCATTTGCTCCGGCGAAAACCGGCAGCGCTTAGGCGGATTCCAGGCGTGAACACGCGCAACCACATCGTCGGGATGATGCGCACCCTCCTGCGTCATGACCCAGTGCACCGTCGAGAGCAACCCAAGCCCATCAGACGACTCAAATCCTTCAATGAGACGGCTGACACGCTCAAGGCGCGCCCGGCTTTCGGGATGGCGGTCGAGGAAGTCCGTGGCTTCCTCAATCGCGCCGGGAACCAGCCTCAGCGGCTTGTTCGCTCTGTCGCCACCGTCGGCATAACCGGCAATCAGATAGCCTTCAACAGCACGCAGGACGTGGTGCAGATTTTCGGCATAGGGGCCGTAATGATGCCTGACATAGTTCAGGCGCAGCGGTTCGCCGGCCGCCTGCATGAAGTACATCAGCCTGTGCGCTTCCAGCAGGGTGATGAAAGAATCGGGCAAGCCATCAAGATACCGCTGCATCAGCCTGACCATCGCCGCGCGGCCAGTGGTCATGGTTGGCACTTCGCGCGCATGGGGCATTCTGTCGGTAGTCGGTGCACCGTCTGGTTCAAAGATGAGCACATGCACATCCGTCAGGGAAGCCAGTGCCTGCTCGATGCGGGGGCGGACATCATTCCAGTCCAGGCCACCCAGGCCGCATCCCAGCGGCGGAATGGCGATGGAGCGGATGTTCCTGTCGCGGATGACCTTGACCAGATCGCCAAGGCCCGCCTCGATGTCCTCAATACGGCTCTTGCTGCGCCAGTGGCGCTTCGTGGGAAAGTTGATGATGAAGCGCGGCGGCGTGAGCTGCCCCGTCTCAAAGACGAACATGCGGCCCGGCTGCACGGCTTCGCGCTGGCATGCAGCTTCGTAAGCCTTGAAGTTCTCAGGAAAGGCCTGCCTGAAGTGCAGGGCGATTCCCCGTCCCATCACGCCGACACAGTTGACCGTGTTGACCAGCGCCTCTGCCTCACACTTGAGGAGGTCGCCCGAAGTGAACTCCATCACAGCAGCCTTCCTTTCGTTGCCCTTGCTGTCAGTAGTACCAGTCACGGCGGACCTCAACCCGCGGCCAATGGCCCCTTGGCGACACCCTGTTCAGGACTTCCAGGACTTGCTGACGGATCGTGTGATCAAACACACCGATGCGATCCATCAGGCGCCAGGGGAAGTTGTACTCCGTCAGAAACTCAGCCTGTTTCTCTTCCTTGCACCGCCGCCAATCTCGGGCTTGAACAGCCGCCCAGTTAATCTCATCAAGGTGCGCCAGGTCACAGCGTTCCTCAAAGTTGGTCGAACCGGCGTTCGAGAGCGTGAACACCCACCTCCGCCCGCACTTGTGCGCCCAGGCGACGGCAACACGCAGCTTGGCCTCGAAATGCAGGATTGGTTCCTGCCCGCCGTCATAATCCAGTTCCGGATGCTCACCTCGATAAATCACATACAGCATTACGGAGCGCGGGCAGAAGTAGAACGGCACACAGTCCCCCACACACAGGTCAGGGTAACTATCCAGCGCCAGCATCAATCGCCGCTGCTTGATGCTGCTCATGCCAATGTTCGTACCTGCAAGCCCACGGCATATCACTTCTGCATCGCACCAGAGGTACTTGTCGGCAACGATGGATGCCAGACGATCAATGTGGGCGATGTGGTAAGTCCTGGGTTCTTCCGGTACGCGGACGCTGGTCATAGGGGGTCATCGCCAAACAGGTTCAGCCGGGGCTGGCTGTCTTCATGCAAACGCTGGCTGCGGTGGGCACGGATTTCCAGCATCTCGCTCTGGACGACATCCCCCAGCGCATGCTCCAGCGCAGCGCGCCAGCCCCTGCCGGCATCCAGCACTCCCCCCGTGCCCATGGCGGTCATGCCAAACAACCACCAGCGTTCTTCAGGCCGCAGCGCCACCCGGTTACGTACGGCCACGGGAATCCGGTCAAGGTTCATCCGCTCCACAGCCCAGGCGAGGACACACAGTTCCTCGCCAAGCAGGCGATCCACGGGATTTTTTCTCCAACCTTCACCAGCAGGCGGCAGGCTTGCGGACCAATCTTGAAGGGACCGTCGTAGCGCCGCCGTCTCTGGGATTGGAGCCGTCCAGAGTGAAGTACAGCTCAGCCCGTGGTGTGGCTTCGAGGCGAACCAGCCGCACATCTCCGGCGGGTTCAACCTGGTGGCGGATTTTCAGGTCGGCGAGCCACCGTACGGGCGGCGCACTTTCGTGCTGGCCGGTTGTGTCCCTGACCCAGGAGTAGAAGGTTCCTTCCGTGGTGATGAAGTTGTCGGGGTCGCTGACCGGCTGCATCCCGGCGACATCCCCGCTGGCTGATCAGTATCTGTCGCAGTGACACACCACATCCGAATGCTGAAGCTACAAATTTGGTGCCGGGCCGCGCAAGGACAGAAGGGCAGTCCGCGCCGGGTGCGTCGCCAGCCGTCAGGCCAACCGTCAGGGCTGATGGCAGGGTGGCTCAGCTTCGGGGTCGGCCCGTACGAACGAAACCGTCCCGCTGAGGGTACTCAAAAGAACCTTCGCGGCACCATCCCTATGTCGCCAGGTAACGAAACGTCCGTGACGCGGCGGCAGTGGCACTCCGGGTCCCGACGGCGGTTCCGTATCCGGGACCGATACACCGGTACTTGTGCCGTCCACCGGAAAATCCGACTTCAATGCTCCACTGAAGCTCCTGAACCGCATCTCGAAACCACACGTTTCAGGTACGGCCAGCCTGATGTCACCCGAAAGCGCATTGATGGTACACCGCTTGACCGGCGTCAGCGCCCCGACAAAAAACACATTCCCACTCGTCGTCTCGACAACCACTTCATTTTCCAGTCGGCTCAGCCTGACCTCTCCGCTGAAGGTTGACACATCAACCCGGCCCCGGCTGCACCGGATGCTGGCATTGCCACTGACGAGCTGGGCTGTCAGGTCCCCCCCAATGTGGGACGCTTCCAGCTTCCCGCTGACAGCACTCACCATCACACTGCCCGTCACCGCCTGCACCTGCGTGTCGCCGCTCACGGTACGGAGCTGGACCGTCCCCACTTCAGTCAAACGGACCCGTCCGCTCGTCGTCGCCACGTTGACCGGACCGGGCACCTGTTCAACCAGGACCCCGCCGCTGACCGTCGTCACATTGGCGGCGGCCACAGCGCGGACGGTCACATTGGCGTTGCGCGTCCTGACCTCCTGCAGCGAGGCTTCCCGTGGGACAGTGATGCGTAACCGATGTGGCATCATCGGCGGATCGACCGAAATACCGTACGCTCCATCAGCAAGCTGTTTGACCTTGACCATGGACGGATTGCCATCCGTCGTGACCGTCAAAACCGCCTCATCACCGCCGGTAACGGTAACTTCCCCTACCTGACACAGAACCTTGACCCGACCGTTGCGCTCGATGGGCTGCCGGATTTCCTGCGCCAACACCGAAAGACTGCCGAGCAGCCAGCCCAGCGCCAGAACGCGCGCCATCAACACAACCGATTTCATAGCAACTTTCCCCCGCATGCGTCGTTTCCTTACCCCCACGGGCCAACCTGTTTCGGAGCCAACCCGTTCCGTTTCCGAAAGGACAGGTTCAGGAACCTTCCCCTTCGGTCATGACAATGATTTCACTCAGCACTTCCGCCTTCCTGCGATAGGCCGTCACCAGAAAATGCAGGGCGGCTGGATCGGTCGGCGACTGGCGGACAACCTCCCGGGTCTGCGCAATCTGGGCATCCAGTCCGGCCAGAGTCCGGTCCATGGCCGTCCGTGTCGCCGGATCGAGTCTCATGCGCCGTAACCGGGCCTGGGACTGAAGGCCCTCGATGACCACGAGATAGGTTTGTTCCGCCTGGGCGAGAACCTGCTCCGCCTCGGAGGGCGGGCGCTCGCGTATGGGTGGCGGGCTGGCCATTCCCGTACGCCGCCGGGGTGGCTCAATGATGACAGTATCCGCCGGCGCCAGCGTTTCCGAAACCGACGGTGAAGGGCTTGCGGGCGGCGAGATGCGTGGCAAGCCGCCGGTATCCGACCGGCTGGGCGGAGTCGGCTCCTGAGCCAGAAGCGGCTCCGACGTGGCGGACGGACGCAGCCAGAGCCAAAGGCCAATAGCCAGCGCCAGAAGGCAACCCAGCGCTGGCCCCAGCCGCCACCAGCCAGACCATTCCGGCCGGAACCAGTCTGTGCGCCCCCCACTTGACCGACGCTGTTCACGCTCGTCCACCGCCGCCATGCCGGCAGCAATGCGCGGCCACAACCCCTCCGGGAGCGAAGCCCCGGCGGCTACGTCGCGGTACAGCCGGTTTTCCCATTCGCGGGCGCGGTACTCCGCCTGACAGCTCGGACACTGGCGCAGGTGCGCGGCCAGCAGGCTGGCGTCCGGCGCGTCGAGTTCACCATCCAGATAGGCATCGAGTTGTTTGAGGCAACGTTCACAATCCATCAGTTACCTCCCTGTCCTGCCGACAGGTACGGTCGGACGTGGCGGCGCATTTCCAACCGCGCGCGATGCAGGTCCGTCTTGACCTTGCCAACCGAAAAGCCTGTGATCGCGGCAATGTCCTCATAGCTGTACGGCTCGAACGTTCGCAGGACGAACACCATGCGCTTGTCGGGTTCAAGCTTTGCCAGCGCCGCCCGTACGACGAAGCGCAGTTCGGCATCGAGAAGCTGCGCATCGGGGGTTGTGCCATCCGTCGGTTCCGGTTGGCGCTCGCCGTCAAAGATGTCATCCAACGAATCCCAGCGGGCATATTCACGGACATGCTCACGCGACACATTGCGTGCAATCCCAAACAACCACGCCGCCACACGGGCGCGATCCCGCAGGGTGGCGCGCTGCTCATAGGCCCGCACGAAAGTCTCCTGGGTCAGCTCCTCGGCCAGTTCCCGCCGGCCGACCAGCGCACACAGGAAGTTGAATACCGAACGGGCATACCGGTCGAACCAGTGACGAAAGGCTTCCGCATCCGGGAGCGGTGGTGATTCAGTCGGTAGGGACGCATTGTCCATGACAGGTGCGGTGACTCCCAAAACGATTTGACTCCGACGGCATACGCTGTGCTCCTGGCGAAAGTTGCTCCGTCATGGAGCATGTGCCGAATGCGCCGAAAAAGTTTCACACGTTATGGAGGTTTTCGCGGCTGTGTCCTGACGCGCGTCCCCAAGCTTTGGCCCGGGGTCCGGGCGACGGGATGTTGCCCAAACGAAGCACCAAACAAAACGGGACGCACCCGATAGGGGCACGTCCCGCAGGTTTTGGATTTTGAGCACACTCAGCGCCCGGTGTCGCGCTGATCAATGGCTGCCGCGTTCATAGCTTCATAGCTGCTACCCGGTGCTTCACGCAGACAGGCTTCAGGTCAGGCAACCCGCCGGGGGCACTAATCCGTTACGGTCAAGGTAATCGTTACGCCGTCATCATTGACAGTAACCTGATCAAAGATACTGTCTGAACCACCCTGCCCATTGGGTCGCCTGACATCCATGATTCTTACTTCAAGCAAATAGTCTCCAGCCGTATTGGCCGAACCAATGGTGAACCTTGCGTTGGTATTGTTTCGTTCCGGCAACTCAATGGCGATTTCTTGTCCTGGCGGTGGCGGATGGGCAAAAGTGATTCCTGAACTTGGACCTTCCAGGATAGTGATTCCCAAGACCGCAAAATCCCCAGGCCGGATACCACTCCCTGAGACGCTGACGGTCACATCAAGATGGGTGGAGTCAAGGCTAACCCTGATGGGATTCCTGGTAAGCCTTGGATTCCGAACAATGACCCGCGTTCTGGCTTGAGTGATGACATTCCCTCTTCCCAGATACAGCTCATCCGACCGCCTCGTGCGAAACGGACCGTACCCCGAAGCTACCAGGCAGTACCAATTCTCCCAACCCCCACCGATCAACTGCGCCCGCTGAAAGTTCCAGGGGTCAAGGTAACAACCACAGCACCCACAGAACGGATCATAAATCCCCAGCCGTAGGCGGTACTCTCCACACGCCCCGTAGGTCAGTCCCTCCTGCCCCACCATCTGCACGATGACCGACACCGTCCCATCCCCGTCGGTGTCCTCGGCACTCTGACTCGCCAGCGGGTTGCCATCCCCGTCGCGGAGGCTGCACGTCACCCGCCCCACATACCAGTCCTGCGCCGTGTAATCGAGTTCGACCGTAGCCACCCCCGTCACAAGTCCCGTCTCAGGGTCATAACTGATGAGGGTCACTCCAGTAGCCACAGCTTCCGTTGGCGTCTGCGGCACCGGATTGCCTGTTCCAGACTGCCCCTCCCCACCACGCGCCAGCGCGCGGCTGGTGCGCATCCCCGCCCGAACCCGTGCCAGAACCCGCCGGTCAAACTCCTCCCACGCCCGCGGTCCAAAGGCTTCCTGCAACCGGTCACGGTAACGCAGCACCACCGCCTCCCGCTCCCGCTGCAATGCGAACAGTTCCGCTGACGGCGGCAGCGGCGGCTGTCCCGCCCCCAGCTTCCCGTCAGGATAGTTCGCCCGCCGCGCCGCCAGAATTGCCCGCGCCCGTGCATCCACCGCCCGCACCGCCTGCTCACACTCTGCCGCCAACCGGTCGAGGACCACCCCCTGCTCCGCCTCCAGGCCCGCTTCCTGTTTGAACGCGCGCCGCAACGCCTGCGCCGCCTCCGTCCGCCCAGCCCGTTCCGCTTCCTCCGCCTCCTCGTTGAGCAGAAACACCGTGTGAAACAGCGTGCGGTAAAGCTGCGGCTCATGGACGAAGCCGGACGCCTTCCGGTCAGACCGACGCTCCACCTGCGCGTTGGTGCTGAAGCCGGGCGGCACCACAAGCATCAGCACAACAACCACAAGGGCCACAACCCCGGCGACACAGCGGTGTTTTCCGGTCACCTTCAACATCGGATTGACCTCCTTCTGAAAGCGTGATGGCCTTTCCGTCAGCAGGGAGGCACCCTTCACAACCTGCGCCGTGACTCCCGAAACCAGGTGCACCCGCCGGTTGACGTTGTACTTTGGAGAAAACTTGTTTCAATCTAATCACCACCTTTGGCAGGGTCAACAAGGCTTCAGTTTTTTTCAGTTTTTTTGCCAATCCGTTATGACTTCACCTATCCGCCTGACGAAACTGGCCAAGCGGGCCGGTTGTGCCGCCAAGCAACCACCGGGCTACCTGTTTTCCCTGCTGGGACAGCTTCCACCGCTCCGCGATCCGCAGGTGCTGGTGGGCAGCGCCACGGCCGATGACGCCGCCGTGTACCGGCTGACCGACGATCTGGCGCTCGTGCTGACAACGGACTTTTTCACGCCCATCGTGGACGACCCAACCGACTTTGGAGCCATCGCCGCCGCCAATGCGCTCAGCGACGTGTATGCCATGGGCGGCACGCCACGGGTGGCGCTCAACCTGGTCGGTTTTCCCGATGACCGGCTGCCACCGGAGGTTCTCGGCGACATCCTGCGCGGCGCAGCCGCCGTGGCGGAAGCGGCCGGGGTCAGTATCGTCGGCGGTCACACGATCAAAAGCGAAGAACCCATCTACGGGCTGGCCGTAGTCGGTACAGTTGCGCCCGACCGGATGCTGACCAACGCCGCCGGACGACCGGGCGACTGGCTGGTACTGACCAAACCCATCGGGGTGGGCGTCATCACCACGGCCGCCAAAAACGACGTGGACACGCTGGGCGCCATCGGTGAAGCCATCCAACTGATGCGGATCCTCAACCGTGCGGCCGCCGAAGCCGCCTGCGCCGTCGGCGTCCGGGCAGCGACGGATGTCACCGGCTTCGGGCTTCTGGGCCACCTGCGCAATCTGGCTTATGCCAGTGGTTGCGCGGCAGAAGTTGACCTGACGGACGTTCCCATCCTGGCGGCGGCGCGACACTATGCGGCGGAGGGCATCGTTCCCGGCGGCACGCATGCCAACCGGCGTTTCCTGCAGGACTGGACGACCTACGCGCCGGAAGTGACCGAAACCGACCAACTGCTGCTGTGCGACGCGCAGACTTCGGGCGGTCTGCTGCTGGCCGTTGCGCCGGAAACAGTAGAAGACCTCGTCAGAGAGCTGAAGCGCCGCCAGACGCCCTGCGCCGCCCGGATCGGCCGCCTGGCAGCCGGGACGCCAGGGCGGCTGACCGTCCACCGCTCATAATGCGCGGCATCAAGCCCTGGCTCAGGGTCGGGGCGACGGCACGTTGCACCAATGAAGCACCAAACGAAAAGGGACGCACCGGCAAAGGGCGCGTCCCACAGATTTTTGGCTTTGGGCGTACTCAGCGCCCGGTGCGGTGACTACCAGCCGCCGCGGCCATAGCCGCTACTCTGCTCTTCACACGGGCAGGCTTCAGGCCAGGCAACGCCGGGTGAAGCTAATCCGTTACTGTCAAGGTGATCTCCACTGGGCTACCGATAATAACCCTATCCATGATGCTGTCCGAACCACCCTGCCCGTCGGGTCGCCTGACATCTATGATTCTTACCTCAAGCACATAGTTCCCGGCCCTATTGCTTGAGACAATGTTGAACATCTTCGTGGTAATGTCTCCCGGCACCAATCGAACGCCGATTATTCGGTCGCCAAAAGTGAGGTGTCCTTCGCTTGGTCGATCCAAGATATTGACTTCCAAGACCGCAAAATCCTCAGACTGAAGCCCTGCCAGTGAGGCCCTAACAGTCACATCAAGATCGGTGGAGTCAATGTTGACCTTGATGGGATTTTTGGTAAACCTCAGCCTCCTGATAGCGACCAGCGGTTTTACCTGGAAGGTGACATCCCTTGCTCCCAGAAACAGCGTACCTGACCGCATCGTGCGAAACGGACCGTGCCCCGAAAATACCGTGCAGTACCAAGGCCCCCAGCCCCAACCGCCCAGCAGCGCCCGCTGAAAGTTCCAGGGGTCAAGGTAACAACCACAGCACCCACAGAAAGGATCATAAATATCCAGCCGTAGGCTGTACTCCCCGCGCGCCCCGTAGGTCGTCAGCCCCTCCTGCCCCACCATCTGCACGATGACCGACACCGTCCCATCGCCGTCGGTGTCCTCGGCACTCTGGCTCGCCAGCGGGTTTCCGTTCCCGTCGCGAAGGCTGCACGTCACCCGCCCCATATACCAGTCCTGCGCTGCGTAATCGAGTTCAGTCGTGGCCACCCCCGTCACAAGGTTCGTCTCAGGGTCGTAGCTGATGAGCACCGAGCCGGTGACAATAGACTCTCCCGCCTGTGTCGTCAGGTTGCCCGTTCCAGAACCGTCCTCAACCGGCTGGTGCCTCTGAGTACCGCCTGCGCTCAGCCCGGCGGCAAAAGGCAGCAGAACCCGCTGCTCAAACTCCTCCCACGCCCGCGGCCCAAAGGCTGCCCGCAACCGGTCACGGTAACGCAGCACCACCGCCTCCCGCTCCCGCTGCAATGCGAACAGTTCCGCTGATGGCGGCAGCGGCTGCTGTCCCGCCCGCAGCTTCCCGTCAGGATAGTTCGCCCGCCGCGCCGCAAGGATTACCCGCGCCCGTGCATCCACCGCCCGCACCGCCTGCTCACACGCTGCCGCCAACCGGTCGAGGACCACCCCCTGCTCCACCTCCAGGCCCGCTTCCTGTTTGAACGCGCGCCGCAACGCCTGCGCCGCCTCCGTCCGCCCAGCCCGTTCCGCTTCCTCCGCCTGCTCGTTGAGCAGAAAAACCGTGTGAAACAGCGTGCGGTAAAGCTGCGGCTCATGGACGAAGCCGGATGCCTTCCGGTCAGACGGACGCTCCACCTGCGCGTTGGTGCTGAAGCCGGGCGGCACCCCCAGCATCAGCACAACAACCACAAGGGCCACAACCCCGGCGACACAGCGGTGTTTTCCGGTCACCTTCAACATCGGATTGACCTCCTTCTGAAAGCGTGATGGCCTTTCCGTCAGCAGGGAGGCACCCTTCATAACCGGCGCCGTGACTCCCGAAACCAGGCATACCTGCCCGCCAACATTGCACTTCCGGGAGAAGCTGTTTCAGAATCAATAACACCTTTGGCAATGTCAACAAGGCTTCAGGTTTTTCCTGTCTTTTTGCCAATCCGTCATGACCTTCCCCATTCGCCTGACCGGGCTGGCCAAACGGGCTGCCTGTCTTCCCGGCCGGAACGGCATGCGACCTGCCAGCCCCAGGCCCGGGGTACGGGCGACGGCACGTTGCACCAATGAAGCACCAAATGAAAAGGGACGCACCCGCGAGGGCGCGTCCCACAGATTTTTGGCTTTGGGCGTATTCAGCGCCCGGTGCGATGCTTACCAGCCGCCACGACGGTTGCCGCCACCATAGCCGCTACTCTGCTCTTCACGGTTCCGTTACGGTCAAGGTGATCTCCACTGGGCTACCGATAATAACCCTATCCGCGATGCTGTCCGAACCACCCTGCCCATCGGGTCGCCTGACATCTATGATTCTTACCTCAAGCAAATAATTCCCAGGTGGTGCGATTGAGAGAATAGTGAACCTCGCGTCGGTATAACCTCCTGGCACCAATTCAACGTCGTCCGTTACTCCCGGTGGGTAGGCAAAACTGACTTGTGGGTTGCTTGGTCCAGTGATGAGATTGACTTCCAAGACCGCAAAATCCCTATCCTGAAGCCCTGCCCGTGAGGCCCTAACAGTCACATCAAGATCGGTGGAGTCAAAGGTGGCCCTGATGGGATTTTTGGTAAACCTTAGCTGCCTGACAGCGACCAGCGGTTTTACCTGAAAGGTGACATCCCTTCCTCCCAGAAACAGCGTACCCGACCGCATCGTGCGAAACGGACCGTGCCCCGAAAATACCGTGCAGTACCAAGGCCCCCAGCCCCAACCGCCCAGCAGCGCCCGCTGAAAGTTCCAGGGGTCAAGGTAACAACCACAGCACCCACAGAAAGGATCATAAATATCCAGCCGTAGGCTGTACTCCCCGCGCGCCCCGTAGGTCGTCAGCCCCTCCTGCCCCACCATCTTCACGATGACCGACACCGTCCCATCGCCGTCGGTGTCCTCGGCACTCTGGCTCGCCAGCGGGTTTCCGTTCCCGTCGCGAAGGCTGCACGTCACCCGCCCCATATACCAGTCCTGCGCTGCGTAATCGAGTTCAGTCGTGGCCACCCCCGTCACAAGGTTCGTCTCAGGGTCGTAGCTGATGAGCACCGAGCCGGTGACAATAGACTCTCCCGCCTGTGTCGTCAGGTTGCCCGTTCCAGAACCGTCCTCAACCGGCTGGTGCCTCTGAGTACCGCCTGCGCTCAGCCCGGCGGCAAAAGGCAGCAGAACCCGCTGCTCAAACTCCTCCCACGCCCGCGGCCCAAAGGCTGCCCGCAACCGGTCACGGTAACGCAGCACCACCGCCTCCCGCTCCCGCTGCAATGCGAACAGTTCCGCTGATGGCGGCAGCGGCTGCTGTCCCGCCCGCAGCTTCCCGTCAGGATAGTTCGCCCGCCGCGCCGCAAGGATTACCCGCGCCCGTGCATCCACCGCCCGCACCGCCTGCTCACACGCTGCCGCCAACCGGTCGAGGACCACCCCCTGCTCCACCTCCAGGCCCGCTTCCTGTTTGAACGCGCGCCGCAACGCCTGCGCCGCCTCCGTCCGCCCAGCCCGTTCCGCTTCCTCCGCCTGCTCGTTGAGCAGAAAAACCGTGTGAAACAGCGTGCGGTAAAGCTGCGGCTCATGGACGAAGCCGGATGCCTTCCGGTCAGACGGACGCTCCACCTGCGCGTTGGTGCTGAAGCCGGGCGGCACCCCCAGCATCAGCACAACAACCACAAGGGCCACAACCCCGGCGACACAGCGGTGTTTTCCGGTCACCTTCAACATCGGATTGACCTCCTTCTGAAAGCGTGATGGCCTTTCCGTCAGCAGGGAGGCACCCTTCACAACCGGTGCCGTGACTCCCGAAACCAGTACACCCGCCGGCTGACGTTGTGCTTTGGAGAAAACCTGTTTCAACCTAACCACCACCTTTGGCAGCGTCAACAAGACTTCAGGTTTTTTCTGTCTTTTTGAAAATCCGTCATGACCTTTCCCATTCGCCTGACCAAGCTGGCCAAGCGGGCCGGTTGCGCTGCCAGGCAACTGCCGGGCTATCTGTTTTCCTGGCCGGGACAGCCTGCGACCCGCCAGCCTCGGGCCTAAAGTACGGGCGACGGCACGTTGCCCAAACGAAGCACCAAATGAAAAGGGACGCACCCGGCAAAGGGCGCGTCCCACAGATTTTTGGCTTTGGGCGCATTCAGCGCCCGGTGTGGTGCTTACCAGCCGCCACGACGGTTGCCGCCACCATAGCTGCCGCTCTGCTCTTCACGCGGGGTGGGCTTCAGATGGGGCAAAGTCTGGGTGAGGCTAGTTTGCCGTCAACGGCGGGTCAGTCACAGCCCCAGCATTAACTGTGACCCTGTTGAGAATACTGTAGGAGCCACCCTGTCCGTCGGGTCGCCTGACATCAACAACTGACACCCCGAATCGGTACTGCCCGGGTTTGCTCACGGAAAGCGTGAATCTTCCGGTACTCAGGTCGGCTATGTTCAGTGGAACGTTGACATTTGTCCCCGAAATAAAGTTCACAGAGGCCCCCGGCGGTTTTGACGATACGCTGATGGCCAGTACCGCAAAATCCCCAGGCTGAATCACATCTGCTGCTGTCCTGACTTCAACGTCCACGTCAACATGGGTGTGATCAGTGGCTGCAGTAATGGGATTCGCCGTAAACCTCGGATTCCCGGAAAGAACCAAAGCCCTTTGAAGGGGGGCTGTCAGTCTCCCCAGAAACCTGTTCCACGTCGGTCTCCATTGGAGTGGACCACGCCCACGATACCAGGCATAGTACCCAAGGATTCCAGTGCCGGCCGAAACCCCAGCCGGATAGTCCCAGTAGTCAAGATAACGACCAATTGTGTCCTGAACAACCAGCCTCAACTTGTAGCTGCCCTCTGCCGAGTATGCCATCCCGGCCTGCCCCACCGTCTGCACGATGACCGACACTACCCCATCCTCGTCGGTGTCATAGGCACTCTGGCTCACCAGCCGGTTTCCGTCCCCGTCGCGGAGGCTGCACGCCACCTGCCCCACATACCAATCCTGCGCTGCGTAATCGAGTTCAGTCGTGGCCACGCCCGTCACAAGGTTCGTCTCAGGGTCGTAGCTGATGAGCACCGAGCCGGTGACAATGGACTCTCCCGCCTGCGTCGGCAGGTTACCCGTTTCAGAACTGTACTCAACAGAACCGTCCTCAACTGGCTCGTACCTTTGAGCACCGCCAGCTCTCAGCCCGGCGTCAAGAGGCATCAGTACCCACCGCTCAAACCGCTCCCACACACTCCGCCCAAAGGCTTCCTGCAACTGGTCACGGTAACGCAGCACCACCGCCTCCCGCTCCCGCTGCAATGCGAACAGTTCCGCTGACGGCGGCAGCGGCGGCTGTCCCGCCCCCAGCTTCCCATCAGGATAGTTCGCCCGCCGCGCCGCCAGAATTGCCCGCGCCCGTGCATCCACCGCCCGCACCGCCTGCTCACACGCTGCCGCCAACCGGTCGAGGACCACCCCCTGCTCCACCTCCAGGCCCGCTTCCTGTTTGAACGCGCGCCGCAACGCCTGCGCCACATCCGTCCGTCCAGCCCGTTCCGCTTCCTCCGCCTGCTCGTTGAGCAGAAAAACCGTGTGAAACAGCGTGCGGTAAAGCTGCGGCTCATGGACGAAGCCGGACGCCTTCCGGTCAGACGGACGCTCCACCTGCGCGTTGGTGCTGAAACCGGGCGGCACCACAAGCATCAGCACAACAACCACAAGGGCCACAACCCCGGCGACACAGCGGTGTTTTCCGGTCACCTTCAACATCGGATTGACCTCCTTCTGAATTGGAGAAAACCTGTTTCGATCTAATCACCACCTTTGGCAGGGTCAACAAGGCTTCAGGTTTTTTCAGTTTTTTTCAGTTTTTTTGCCAATCCGTTATGACTTCACCTATCCGCCTGACGAAACTGGCCAAACGGCCGGCTGCGCCGCCAGGCAACCGCCGGGCTATCTGTTTTCCCGGCCTGAACGGTCTGCGACCCGCCAGCTTCGGGCCCGGAGTAAGGGCGACGGCACGTTGCCCAAACGAAGCACCAAATGAAAAGGGACGCACCCGCAAGGGCACGTCCCGTAGATTTTTGGCTTTGGGCGTATTCAGCGCCCGGTGTGGTGCTTACCAGCCGCCACGGCCGTAACCGCCGCCACCGCGCCGGCCGCCACCGTTGTAACCACCGCGCCGGTTGCCGCCGCCATAGCCGCCATTCCGCTCTTCACGCGGGCGGGCTTCGTTGACTGTCAGCGTCCGTCCGTTGAACTCAGTGCCGTGGAACATCTCAATGGCCCGATTGCCATCTTCGGTTGAGGTGAACTCGACAAAACCAAAGCCACGTGAACGGTTCGTGTCACGGTCTTCGACGACCTGCGCCGATTCCACTGTCCCAGCCTTTGAGAAGTGGTCGCGCAAGTCCTCACTTGTGGTCTGAAAACTCAAATTACCAACATACAGCTTCATGGATGCGTTTTCCTCTTTCGGATGAAGAAACCCACGCCGGAAACGCACTCTGGAAACGGTGCAAAAGAGTGACGCACGGCTGACCGGCAAGCGGCGGATTTCGTAGTAACCTAAACCTTCCTATCTCTGACTATCCGAAACCGCCACGCCCAACACACTATCCGAAACGAGGCACGTCACCGTTGATGAGCAAGAGAAGGTGTACACTGCCTCCATCATAGGGGGCGTGGCTGGGAAAAGCAACGGTCGGCGACAGTTTTTCTGAAAATTGTTTTCCGGGATACGCCCCAGCCAGAAAGCCAGTGTGGGAAGTTGACACCGGATGCCAGGCACAGGGCAGCCACATCGGCATGGTAGAGTGTCACTGGCAACCTCATCCCAATGCCGTTTCAAGGAAAGCACCTATGTCAGTCAAAACGAATACGGAACTATCATCCCTTGCGGCGCTGCCGGATCAGTCGCGGGTCTGGATATTCACCACGGCGGTGCCTCTGACAGACGACCTGGCCGCACGGGTCGAAGCCGGTCTGAAAGCCTTTGTCGCCGATTGGATGTCGCACGGCCAGCAGGTACGTGGTGGCTTCGCCCTCTGCAACCGACGTTTCATCCTTGTTGCTGCCGATGAAACTGCCAACGATGTTTCGGGCTGCTCGATTGACAGCATGTTTCGTGCCGTACAGGCGGCTGTAGGCCGCGCTGGTGTGCCGTTGGCCGACACGGCCGACATTGCCTACCGCGGCCCGAATGGTGTCGAACTCGTTGACCGTCCCACCTTCCGGCGACTGGTGCGGGAAGGCGTCATCCGGCCCGACACCCTTGTGTTTGATGGCACCGTCCGTACGCTGGGGGAAGTGCGGGCCGGCCGCTGGGAGCGGCCGTTTGCCGAAAGCTGGCACGCCGAACACTTTGCCCCACCGGCCGTCGGAAGCAGCGTGCGGTAGGAAGTGCGGCTGGCAGGTATGTGGACTTCACTGCACCTTCTCGCCCTGGCCCTTGGGGTGCGTCCGTGGGAAGGACCACCACCTCCCGGATGGGAGCACCTGCCGGCAGCGACCTGCCAGCAGTTACAGCCTTTCTTTTCAGAGCTGGACCTTGGCCGGGATGTGCTCTGGCGCGTGGGTGAGCTTCCGTGGTGGGTTCGCCGCCTGGCGGTCGTGCCGCCCGTGGCCATCACCTTCGGCGCACTGGTCTGGGTTGTTCCAGGGTGTTATGCCCCCAGCACGCCAGCCGGATTGGAACTTATTGCCCACGAACTGACCCATGTCGTCCAGTACCGCCGCCATGGGTATTTCGGCTTCACGCTGCGTTATGGGCTGGAATTTCTCACCAACGTCCTGCGTGGCGACAGCCTGACTCAGGCTTACGAAAACATCACCTTTGAGGTGGAGGCGCGCACCCACGCTGCGGCTGTCGCCGGACAATACCTTTTCGTTTGACAAAGTGCGCCGGGTCTGAGTAGTCTGACGGCTGTTTCAGCCCGCGCCCAACAACAGCGGCAGAATTCGTGGCTGGAACGGTTTGCACGGGGCGTGGCTCAGCCTGGTAGAGCGCACGGTTCGGGACCGTGAGGTCGGAGGTTCAAATCCTCTCGCCCCGACCACATTTTTGTCGTCCACAGCACGAATTGCCGACCCGATGGTTGTGAGAGCAGGGACGCTCTGCGGCCATCGCCCTTTTGGCCTTAGCTTGCATACGGAACAGAAAATGGCGGTCATCGCACGACACTTTCGCATCACGGGGCGGGTGCAGGGCGTCGGTTATCGCTATTTTGTGCTGTGTGTGGCGCGTGAACTCGGTATCGTCGGATGGGTACGCAACCTTCCCGATGGAAGCGTCGAAGCCTGGGCCAAAGGGTCTCCGAATGTCCTGGAAACTTTCCAGCACGAGTTGAGTTTTGGCCCCTACAACGCCCAGGTGACTGGCATTGAGGTCACGGAAGCCGATGCTTCCATCAAATATGATGAGTTCCGTATCCTGCGGTAGTGGCGCTAATGGAAACGGACAATTGAGAATGGGCAATTAAAAATGCTTTATCCTGCCCTCTTAATTATTCTCCATCAAGCGCCGCCAGGCTGAATAGCATCCACACGCCGGAGAACTGCCTGACCAACGGCTTTTTGCAAAACGGCGGATGCGGGCGCTCTTTTGTTCGCAGCTTGAAGGCACTGGGTAGCCATGCATGGACTTATGGGGTAATTGTGGGTAGGTTTCAGTCCCACTGCGCAATGCCCTTCCCACCGGAGACCGCGATGGACGAGTTACGACGCCTGATTCGTGAGATTCCTGATTTTCCCAAGCCCGGCATTCTTTTTTACGACATTACGACCCTGCTCAAAGACTCCCGTGGCCTGAAGCTGGCCGTCAACCGGATGAGCGAAGCCCTGGCCAACCAACCTGTTGATGTGGTCATTGGTGTTGAGGCGCGTGGCTTCATCTTTGCTCCGCCGCTGGCTTACCAGCTTGGCGCAGGCTTTGTGCCTGTGCGGAAGCCCAAAAAGCTGCCCGGCGAAGTCGAGCGTATCAGTTATGACCTCGAATACGGTAGTGACACACTGGAAATTCACCGGGACGCCATCCAGCCGGGCCAGCGGGTCGTGATTGCGGATGACCTTCTGGCCACTGGCGGGACAGCCGCCGCCACCGCCGCGCTCGTGGAAAAGCTGGGGGGCGAAGTCGTCGGTTTGACCTTTCTCGTCGAGCTGACCTTCCTTGGGGGGCGTGAAAAACTCGCCCGGTATCCGGTTACATCCCTGCTCACCTACGACCGATAGGCACACAACGGCAGCCGCAGACAAAACCTGATGGCGTCCGGCTCAAGTCGGCCGGCGACGGAGTTTCGTACCACCATGACACGTCCACCCCTGCAGCGTCGGGTCTGGCCGGCACTGGCGCTCGCTCTTGCCTTCTGTGGACTTTTCAGCCTGCCGCTTCTTCCAGCAGTTGCCGCGCCGCCAGCTGCCGCCCGGCAGGCAACGCCACCCGAAACCTTTGACGTTGCGGCCCACTACACCAAGACTGAAGTCCGCATCCCCATGCGCGACGGCGTCAAGCTCTTTACCACCATTTACGCCCCGCGCGACACCTCGCGTCCCTACCCGATCCTTCTCAACCGGACGCCCTACAGTTGCGCTCCCTATGGCGACGCCTACCGGCAACGCATCGGCCCCTCGGACGAAATGATGCGCGAGGGCTATATCTTCGTGTTTCAGGACGTACGCGGGCGCTACATGTCCGAAGGCGAGTTCGTCAACATGCGCCCCCACAACCCGGCCAAGCGCGGGCAGGAAGTGGATGAGTCATCTGACACCTACGACACCATCGAATGGCTTATCCACAACGTTCCCAACAACAACGGCCGGGTTGGCATGTGGGGCATCTCCTACCCGGGCTTTTATGCCGCCGCCGGGATGATTGACGCTCATCCGGCGCTCAAGGCGGTTTCCCCGCAGGCGCCCATCGCCGACTGGTTCATCGGCGATGACATGCACCACAACGGCGCTTTCTTTCTGATTGATTCCTTCACGTTCTTTTCTTCCTTCGGCCAGGCCCGTCCTGAACCTACTACCAAAACGCCGCCCGGCTTCCGTTTTCCGACGCCCGATGCCTACCGCTTCTTTCTCGATGTCGGCTCGCTGCGGCACATCGAGGAACGGTACTTCAAGGGCAGCATCGCGTTCTGGACTGAAATGGCGGCGCATCCCAACTACGATGCCTTCTGGCAGGCGCGCAATCTTGTGCCGCACATGAGGCGTGTCGCGCCGGCGGTGCTGTTCGTTGGCGGCTGGTTTGACGCTGAAGACCTCTACGGCCCACTCAAGCTCTATGCCAGCACAGAGCGCCAGAACCCGACAGTGAAAAACGCACTCGTCATGGGTCCCTGGTTTCACGGCGGCTGGGCGCGCAGCGACGGAAGACGCCTCGGCCCGATTGATTTTGGACAACCGACTGCGGAATTTTACCGCCGCGAGATCGAAGCCAGGTTTTTCGCCCACCACCTGAAGGACGCACCCGATCCCGGACTGCCCGAAGCCTGCATCTTTCAAACCGGCTCGAACGAATGGCGGCGTTACGCGCAGTATCCACCCGCCGGACTCAAACCGGCCCGGCTGTACTTCCGGGCCAACGGCGAACTGTCGTTTGATCCGCCCCGGGAACCTTCCGGTGCTGACGAATACCTCAGTGACCCGCGCACCCCTGTGCCCTACACGAACCAGATTACAAACCGGCGCGGCATCACTTACATGACCGAAGACCAGCGTTTTGCTGCGGCACGGCCGGATGTGCTTACCTATCAGACGCCGCCTCTGTCGGCGCCGGTGACGATGACGGGGCCGCTGCGTGCCGAGCTGTTTGTCACCACGACGGCCACCGATGCCGATTTCATCGTCAAGCTCATAGACGTGTTTCCTGACGACACCCCGGACTTGCCTGACCTGCCGCCGGGCGTCCACCTGGGCGGTTATCAGATGCTGGTACGCGCTGAAGTCATGCGCGCCAGATTCCGGGACAGCTTTGAGCGCCCGAAGCCGCTCCGGCCGGGACGTGTCGAACGCATTGCCTTTGAGCTTCAGGATATTGACCACTGCTTCAAGCCCGGACACCGCATCATGGTACAGGTACAGAGTTCGTGGTTTCCCCTTGTTGACCGCAACCCACAGGTTTTTCTGGACAACATCTTTCAGGCGCGTGACAGCGATTTCCAGCCGGCGACGCACCGCATACACCGCAATGCCCGCCATGCCTCCGGTCTCAGTGTTTTCCTTGCCCCCTGAAACCGGACGCAGTGGCTGAAACCAACCGTTGGCACGCCCCTTGCTGAACGAACCTTTGAAAAGTGGGGCAAAAAGCGTATCTTTGTTGTAGAAACAGCCTGGAGTTATCCTTATGCTCGCAAAAATTCAGAAATGGGGTAACAGTTTTGCCCTGCGAATACCGAAAGTCTTTGCTGCTGAAGCTCAGCTTCAAAATGACTCACTTGTAGAAATCAGTATCGTCGAAGGCAAGATTATTATTACTCCGGCTCCAGCGCCAGGTTGGACACTTGACGCATTGCTGGCAGGTATCACCGAGGACAATCTTCATCCCGAAGTCGAGACGGGTTTTGCCGTAGGAAATGAAGCCTGGTGAACCTATGGCATACATTCCCGACAGTGGTGACATCGTTTGGATAATGTGCACCCCACAAGCGGGGCATGAGCAGACACGGCATAGACCAGCTTTGGTTTTATCGCCGAAGAGTTACAACAGCAAAGTTGGTCTTGCCCTGCTCTGCCCAATATAAGCCAGTTCAGGGAACATCACGCAAACACGTAGATAAGAGGAATTCAAGATGAAATATCGAGTATTCATTGAGCAGGATGAAGACAATGTGTATATTGCGACAGTACCTTCTCTACCCGGCTGTGTTTCCCAGGGAAAAACTCGCTCTGAGGCTTTGGAAAACATTAAGGAAGCTATCGCAGGATACCTAGAGAGCCTGAAAGCTCATGGTGAACCTGTCCCGCCTCCAATTTCTGAAGAAATCGTGGATGTTTCATCGTGAGCGACCTACCTAAAATCTCTGGACGTGAATTAGTCAAAGCTCTCAAGAAGATAGGTTATGAGCAAGACCGACAGCGAGGCAGCCATATCATACTCCGGCAAATAGACCCTCCACACCGGAGAGTGACAGTGCCAGACCACAAAGAAATAGCAAAAGGGACATTGCGGACAATAATCCGCGAAATCGGACTGACAATTGATGAGCTTAAGGACTTGTTATGATGACTTGAACAATGTCCAACAAGCCTTTGGAGTGGAGTATGCAAGGCACAGCCAGGTGTTCATCATCGTACTGCTCACTCCTTCATTGAACGGGAGCGGTGTTAGCCTTTTGCAGGTCTCGTCAAGGAGGCGACCCGATTGCCTGGACGCCGTTACACTGCAACGCCTGCCACGCCTCCGGTCTCAGCGTTTCCCTTGCACCCTGAAGCGGCCCCCGGCCAGAACGTTGACTGGCCAAGTGCAAACCAACTACCGGCTTTGACAGGATGATGTTTCAGCGGTTGCTCGTACGCGGCACCAACTGGGTTGGCGACAGCATCATGACGCTCCCGGCGCTGCGCGAACTTCGGCGCTTGTTTCCCACGGCGCACCTGACGCTGATGGTACGCCCATGGGTAGCCGACCTGTTTGCCGACACGCCGTTGGCCGATGATCTGCTGCTGTACGACAACCGCCAGGAATCCTTCCTTTCCGGGGTGGCCAAACTCAAAGCCGGGCGCTTTGACGCCGCCATTTTCTTCCAGAACGCCTTTGAAGCCGCGGCGCTGGCCACAGCGGCCCGCATTCCACGCCGTATCGGATTCGCCACCGATGGCCGCCGCTTCCTGCTGACGGATGCCTTCCCGGTGACGCCGGCCACCCGACGCAAGCACCAGCTATACTTCTATCTGGACCTCGTTGCCCAACTGGAAGCCCACCTGACGGGCACCAACCACGTCAACTATGAGACGCCTGACTACCGGCTGCCCGTCTCAGCGGCGGCGCAGGCGGCCCTCGACGCCAAACGGCCCGATCTCCGGCAGGTTGCGCACCCGCTGGCAGTTGTTCCCGGCGCCGCCAACAGCCGCGCCAAACAGTGGCCGGCCGCGGCGTTTACCGCCCTGCTTGACCGGTTGGCCGCAGAGCATGACTGGCCGCTGTTTCTGGTGGGCGCACCGGGTGAACGTCCCCTGTGTGAAGCCATCCGTCAGGGGATGCAGCGCCCCGAACGGGTCACGATCCTGGCCGGTGAACTGTCCCTGCGGGAAAGTGTGGCCCTGCTTTCCCGGTGCGCCGCCGTGGTCAGCAACGACACGGGCCCGGCCTATGTCGCGGCCGCGCTCGACCGTCCCCTGGTGACGATCTTCGGGCCGACCGACCCAAACCAGATTTCGCCCTTTTCGCCGACGGCGCGGCATGTACGCAAGCTCGTTCCGTGCGCGCCCTGCCTGCTCAAGGACTGCCCGATTGACCACCGCTGCCTGACCGGTGTAACGCCCGACATGGTGTATCAGGCGCTGCTTGCCACCCTTGAGGAACATCGGGACTTGCATCCGGCGTGGCGTCACGCTAGGCTGTAGCCAACTTTCAGCTTTCGTTTCCGGTATGCACGTACGCAGCTTTACGTTTAGCGGCTATTGGTATTGGTGGAGCCTCAATGGGAAGGCTCGACCGGCTGCGCTGGCGTGCGTGCTTGACGACTGAAACAACACTCCGCCAAATTTTTCCAGAAGCCGCCGACCTTCCCAAGCGTGGGGGTCGGCGGTTTTGCTTTTGGCCATTTCCAGTGAGGACCTGCTGCCATGCTCGTTCGCCAAAGTTCCCCGTCACAACATACGACGGTCACGATTGCCGGTGTCCCGGTGGGTGGGCCGTCCATGGTTGTGATTGCCGGCCCCTGTGCGGCCGAATCGGAAACCCAACTCCGCACCGTCGCAGAATGTCTGACCCGCCTCGACATCCGGTTGCTGCGGGCTGGTGTCTATAAGCCACGCACGTCGCCCTACAGCTTCCAAGGGCTTCAGGACGAAGGTCTCCAGCTTCTCCACGACATCAAGCGCGCCTACGGGCTGGGCATTGTCAGTGAAGTGATGTCGGTGGCCCATCTCGAACGCGCCTACGAGGTCTTCGACTGTTTCCAGGTCGGCTCGCGCAACATGCAGAACTTTGAACTGCTCAAGGCGCTCGGGCAGGTACGCAAACCCGTCCTGCTCAAACGTGGCCTGGCTGCCACCATTGAGGAGCTGCTCGGTGCGGCGGAGTACATTCTGGCCGGGGGCAATCAGCAGGTTATCCTGTGCGAACGCGGAATTCGCAGCTTCGACCCGGCCACGCGCAACGTCCTTGACCTGGGCGCGGTGGCACTGCTCAAGCGCCTGACGCACCTGCCGGTCATCGTTGATCCAAGCCATGCGACCGGTCGCCGGGAACTGGTCATCCCGGCTGCCCGGGCTGCCGTGGCGGTTGGGGCCGACGGTCTCATCGTGGAATGCCATCCTGTTCCCCAGCAGTCGGTTTCGGATGCCGCCCAGGCGTTGTCGCTCGATGAGCTGGAGCAGCTTGTCCGTGAAACAGCCCGTGTGGCGCAGGCGGTTGGCCGCCAGCTTCCCTGCCCAGTGGAGCGTGCGGCATGAGCATCCTTACCGTGTTGTCAGATGCCGTAACGCCGGCAGCCCTTTACCATGAGCTGGCCGCTGCTTCCGACGTGGCCTTCCTGCTTGAAAGCGCCGAAGGTGACGCCCGCCTGGCGCGCTATTCCATCATCGGCATCGAGCCGCGTCTGGTCGTGGCTTTTCAGGACCGGCGCGTGACGGTTTGTGACCTTCACCGCCAGACCGAGCGCCAGACACAGACGGATGATCCACTGCGGTTTCTGTGTGAAATCCTGGAGCGCGAGCAGGCACAGGTTGCTGACCAGATGCCAACGTTGCCGCCGATGCTGCCGTTCAAGGGAGGTTTTGTCGGCTATCTTGGTTATGGGGCCACCGCCTGTCTGGCCGGCATTCCCATCCAGACGGCGATACCCTATGCCGCGCCGGACGGCTGCTTTGGTCTCTATGACACCTTTGTGGTGTTTGACCATCTCTACCGCAAGCTGCACATTGTCTCCTACGGTGGCGAGGCCATTGTCGAGCAGATATACGAACGGGTCTGCCGCCGGACGCCGCTCCCACCACTGCGCGATGCCACGGCGTCGTTACGCAGCCGCGACGTGTTTGCCGATGCCGAGACCTCACTCGACGATGCCGCGTTCGGCGCGCTGGTTGAACGCTGCCGCGCCTATATCACGGCCGGCGAGGTCTTTCAGATTGTGCCTTCCCGGCGCTTTTCACGTCGGATCAGTGCGACGCCATTTACGGTGTACCGCTCGCTGGTGGCGCTCAATCCATCACCCTATGCCTACTGTCTCAAGTTCGGACGCTTTACGGGAACACCGGGCTTTACCTACGTTGGCTCTTCGCCGGAAACGTTCGTCACGGTGCGGCAGGGCAGCATCACGCTGCGGGCCCTGGCCGGCACGCGCCCACGCGGCGAGACGCCGGAAGAAGATGAGGCGCTGGCCCGGGCGCTGTGCGCCGACGAAAAGGAACTGGCCGAGCACCGGATGCTGGTTGATCTGGCGCGCAACGATGTCGGCCGGGTGGCGCAGGTGGGAACAGTCGCCACTGGTGAAGTGGCGCGTCTGGTGCGCTACACCCACGTGATGCACTTGGCAACGGACGTGACCGGGCAACTGCGTCCGGGGTTGACGGCCTTTGATGTCATCCGAAGCTGCTTTCCGCGCGGCACCGTGACCGGCGCGCCGAAAATCCGCGCCATGGAACTGCTGGCGACGCTTGAACCCGAACGGCGCGGCCTCTATGCCGGCATGGTGGGTTATGTGGACTTTGCCGGCCAGGCGGACAGCGCCATTGCCATCCGCTCGGCGCTCATGCAGGACGGCATCGCCCACATCAACGCCGGGGCCGGTGTCGTCTTTGACTCGCAGCCGCAGCTCGAAGCCGAAGAAACTCGTAACAAGGCGCGCAGCGTCCTGACGGCGCTCTATCTGGCCGAACAGCAAACCCTGCCCCCAACACGGCACTCCACCCATGAAGGCCCGTCGGCTCCGGTATAACGGCGCTCCAACGGCCCTGACCCGTATGATCGTCATTGTTGACAACTACGATTCGTTTACCTTCAACCTGTACCAGATGCTGCAAATGCAGACAGCCGAAGAAGTGGTTGTCGTCCGCAACGATGCTGTGAACCTGGCCACCTTGCGGGACTGGCGACCAACGCGCATCGTCCTGTCGCCGGGGCCCGGGCGTCCCGACAACCCGCGTGATTTTGGCGTCTGTCGGGACATCCTGCTGGCAGCCACCGAACTGGCGGCACCGATTCTGGGCGTCTGCCTGGGACACCAGGGGATTGCCGTTGCCTATGGCGGGCGCGCTGTCCAGGCACCACGCATCGTTCACGGCAAGGCATCGGAGATGGTGATTACCGCCGATTCACCGCTGTTTGACGGACTTCCGCCACGCTTTGCGGCCATGCGCTACCACTCGCTGGTGGCGGACGAAGCCACACTGCCGGACTGCCTGATGGTCACCGCGCGTGACGCCGTGGAAGGCATCATCATGGCGCTTCAGCATCGGGATTGGCCGGTGTACGGTGTCCAGTTTCACCCTGAATCCATTGGAACGCCGTTGGGGCAGCGCATCCTGGCCAATTTTCTCCGCTGCTGAGACCGGGGAGTACAGGGTTTCCAAAGTGAAACACCCCCGCTTTGTCATCCACATGCGGTCAAAAAAGCGGCGGATTGATACGGCATTTCGTCGTAAGTACGACCCTCCAGCTTACGTCCGGTCAAGTCCTTGCGCACCCCACCCCATTGCTTGAAAAAGAATGGAACGCCAGCCTGCCGACACTGCCGCAGGATTCCCATCACCCAGGCTTTGTCTATTGGACGTGCATGGGGGCCGGATTCACCTCCGACAATAACCCAGTGAATACTTTCCAAGCTCAGGTCCTGCATCGGTCCCAGCAAAGGTTCACAGGACAGAAACCGTACTGCGGCCGGCACAGCACGCAAATCATCAATCCGGTGCATTACGGCAGCGTTTTCTACACTAACGCCCATCCAGACGTTTTTCGGCCAAGGCAATTTGTCGGCTATGGCGCGCAGCCGCGCTGTGCGTTTGGTAAGCACCTGAAAAGTGTGCTGCGGGCAATTCTGCATCGTGTCGAACACACGCTGGATGAATTCCAACGGTACCTGATCGTGAAACAAGTCGCTCATAGAGTTGACAAAGACCACACGCGGCTTGCGCCATCGTTTGGGCATCTCCAGCAGATCAGCATGCAGGGTGATGTCAAAGCCGTTGCGATACCGGGCGCTCCCCATGACCCGTAAGCGTGACGCCAACCGCTCTGCATAACAATTTTTGCAGCCATCACTAATCTTGGAACAACCTGTCACTGGGTTCCAGGTGGCTTCAGTCCATTCGATTTTTGAATTGTCAGCCATGGTTACGGTCTCAGGATATGTTGCGCGATCCTCACTGCCGTCTTGGCACCTCTCGGATTCCCTGCCGCAAAGCAAAGCAGGTAAAGTGGCGTGTTTCGACTGTTTCGCAGTGGCAAGGGGTTTTCAGCAACTTCGCTGAAAACTGTCTTCAACCGGTTGACAAAGAATTTCCCGATTTTCACAAAGTCTGCTTCCTTAACAGTGACATCAATATCACCAAACAACGTCGGCTCAGTCTTTTGTGAGTAGAAAATTCTTACGCCAATCTTCAGTACCAAACACTCGTGTCAATGCCTGTTCCCAAGCCGCTGGTGGTTTTCCTCCCTTCGTCAGCAGGCGATTTACTGCCATGCCAGGTGGAAACAGTAGCCACAAATCAATAGCCTTCGTTTTGGCAAGCGCCTCAATCAGTGTCCACTCCACCTGCATTCCGTAGGGATCGAGGAATACTACTGCCCGGTGTCTTTTTCAGTCTGTACCACGGCACCAACCTTGCAGCCAACTGTTTGCATCACTCTGGATAATTTGGATATTGCCTTGTTTTTGGGGAAAGATGGTCTGTAATTTCTGTAGTTCTTCTACACGGGCGGTATTTTGCTCAATGAAAATATACTTTTGAAATGAAGGCTCAACTTCCAACGCCAGCCGGGCACTTCCTTTTAAAAAATTGTCAACTTCCGGCTCGGTAAATTCTTCAAAAAGCTTCAATGATTTAGTCAGTTGCAGCGGGCTGGTGCGGTAGCCAGTACCGGCAAATGCATCCACGTAAATCGGGATCAGACTCTGAGCACGTTCATTCTTTGTAAATATCGTCGTATAAGCCTTCAGATACTTTTGGAGCCGCTCCAGCTTTTGCTCTGTCCAATCACCGCCGAAGGTATGTGATGTTTTCATAGAGCAGAGCCTGCCCTTCTCAGTTTTGTTGTGTCTCTCAAGCTGGGTTTGCCTGGGTTCAGCACTGGTCAACAGTAGCTTACATCAATTTGAGCTGAGGCTCGGAAGTTGGATTTCCTGCATAGTTGTATCAGGAAGACAAGTGGCAAAATGGCGTCAAGTCCGCTTCCAGCACAGGAAACGCGCGTCATCGGTTGAACCCATCGCGACGATAAAGGCGTGGTTGTCAAAGCCCGGCAGTTCCTGAAGGCGTTTCAACAGCACGCCCGAACGGTCGGCTGACTGCGGAATGACCAGCGGCGGACCGTCCGACAACAACCCCCGGAAGACATCCACGGCAAACGGCCCGTCGCTGGTGGTGACGATTTCAACCGCTTGCAGGTCTGCCCAGGCGAGGCGACGCGCAGCACCATCAGGCGGGCTGTATGAAACAGCCACATCGTCAAACGAAATCTTGCCTGCCGATTGGTTTGCCAGCCGGCCTTTTGGAAAGAGCGCATTCCAAATCCTTGAAAACATGGGCCGGGCTTTGGTTCTCTCCGGCAAGTCGCCGTCGGACGGCACGGCTGATCCCTGAGATACCCCTTGAAAGTATCAGGCCGTCGGGCGTTCAGGCACCGGCTGGCGGGTGAAGAAATCCACCCGAAAACGTGCCATGTAGTCATCCAACAGGCGGCTGACGCGCCCGTAATCAGGCGACTTCACAATCAGGCCGGCATGAAACGCCTTGTTGAGCCGCCAGACGACTTCAGGATCATTGTAGGCACTGGTGTCCGGCCACTCCTGGCGCGCCAACGAAATGATCAACCCGGCATATTCGCGCCGTCCCTGTGGTGGACGGTAGGTTTCCGGCGGTTCCGCGCATTCCAGCCGGGCCCACTCCGCCCACAGGTTCACGCCCGTCGCCGCCTCGACCAACTCGACGATGTTGGCCCCGCCCACCCGCGCCGAAGTCTCCAGAAAGTAAAACGTCCCATCCGCGTGGGATTTGATGAACTCCGTGTGGGACGCGCCGCGTACCAGCCCCATCGCCTTCAGCACCCGGCGGTTGAACTCCAGAAGCTGCTGCTCGTCCTCCGACCCGTACTCCACCGTGCGCGTCGCAAACACATCCCCATCGTGCATGACCTCAATAGGTGGACGCGCGTACTTGCTGACCGCCGCGAACACCACCTCCCGCTCCGAGACAATGGAATCCACGTGATAGACATCGCCCGGAAGGAACTTTTCCAGCAGGTGGTAGGAACGCCGGTCGCCAAGCTGGTTCAATATCTCCCACACTTCATCAGGGGAGCTGGTGCGCTTGATGCCAATGGTCGAAGCTTCGGAGCGCGGCTTGACCAGCCACGGACCCGGTACTTCCGCCAGGTACGCATTGACGACCTCATCGTTGAACACCGGCGTAAAGGGCGGCACAGGAACGCCATATTCACGCGCCCGGGCCCGCATTGCGAGCTTGTCACGGAAATAACGCGCTGTTGTTTCTCCCATGCCCGGAATGCGCAGGTGCTCCCGCAAGGCGGCTGCCGTCTCCACGTCAAAATCGTCCAGCGCCACGATGCGGTCAATGCGGTGGGTACGGGCCAGGTAACTGACACCCAAAATCACGTCGTTGAGTCGCCACTTTTTGTTTTCATCGGGCATCAGGAAGATGTCGTCGAGGCTTTCACGCGGCCAGGCAGCGTCCCGGATGCTTTCCGAAGTGACCAGATAGACCCGCCACCCCTGGCGCTTGGTCTCGCGCATAAACTCCGCGCCTTTTTCATAACTGGCAAGACACAACATCGTGAGCGGATGTGTCGGCATACAGAAAGCCCCCCGCAAAGCTGAAGCAGCACTGGGATCGTTGACCGGAAGCTGCATTCTTATCCGCGTACGCCGACCGACGCAAGCGATGTCACAGCCGACTCCAATCCAAGGATTTCCACAACGCCCAGCGCCGCCTGCACCCGAATCCGGTCGCCCGTCCGAATGACGCGCGTCACATGACGGACATTCGTCACCGCTGGCAGACCAAGCTCGCGCAGGACAATCGAGCCATGTGAAAGGTCACCGCCGATTTCAACGACAACACCTGCCACACCGGCAAAGACCGGAACCCAACCGGCATCCACAGCCGGGGCAACCAGAATGAGCGGTTCAGTCGAAACCGGCGGGACAGATGGTGTGTGGCAGACCCAGGCGCGTCCTTCAACAACACCACGGGTCAGTCCTGTTCCCTGCAGGACGGCCGGACGGCTTCCTTCGGCAGGCACGGCCAGAAAAGCCGAAAAGTTATCAAAACGCCGAAACACGTCCGGGAAGGCATAGCCGGCCAGCGTCGCCTGTGCCTGCCGGCGCGCAGCCAGGAAGTCCGGCGTTGCACACCAGCCGCCGTCAAGCTGCCGGAGTTCTTCGATGTCCAAAAGCCAAAGATCATCTGCCGCCGGCAGCCGTCCGTCCTGAAGGGCCTGCGCGGCAAGGCGTTTCATCCGCTGCCGGATGCGGTCAAAGGTCTGCATGGCGGCATGCCGCAACTCCTCCCGCGCATCGAGTGCCCGGCGGGCCTGCTGCCACAGGGGATACACCAGCCATGCCAACCAGGGCAGCGGCAGGGGGGCCTGCCTGGGACGCTCAGCAAGCAGGCTGCACAACAGCGTCTCCGGTTGCTCGTGATAACGCGGGCACGCGATGTCACTTTCAAAAACGCCCCGAAAGCCATAGCGCGCAAGATACGCCTGCCATAGCGTTTGAAAACCATCGTCTTCGGGCACCCTTCCTTCAGCCAGGACAGCCGTGAGATGGGGATGAGCCTGTACATATTCACGCAGCGGATCGAGATCGGTCAGCAGGCGCGTCGTCACCGTTTCATGACACGCCGCCAGCGCGGAAAGCACACCCAGCCGGCGGAGCAGCGCCAGCGGGCCGCTCATGGCCTGGGTCAGTGAAAACATCTCACGAACAAGCGCCGTGTAAACCGTCTGCAAATCGCTTATGCAGTTGGTGAAACTGTCCGTATCAGGTGGAGCATGGCCAAAACCGGAAAGCCAGGCCATACACCGGCGCGCCGAGGACGGCGCTCTCAACTGCGCCCATCCCAGACGTATCAACACCGGCAGAGAACAGAGCAGGCGTCCCCATCGCCATCCCTGTGTGCCAATGTCGCGCCCGCCAATGGCATCCGTGACGAGGCGCGTCGGCAGGCCCCAGAGGCGCATCATGTCCGTCAGCAGCGACAGGTTGATGAACGGTCTTCCGGCAAAGACCTCAATGAACGGCCGGTGCTCCGGCAGACGCGCGTCAAACCCACGGTAGTAATCAAACAGGTCAGACGCACAGGACGCGATGAGACTCGTCATCAACGGTGACGGCAGCGGCGGCAGAATTTCACGGTGGTTGGCATAGGTGAACCACTCGTTGCGTATCACCGGGCGCGTCAGCGGACGTACCTGAAGCAACCAGCACTGTTGCCCGTCATCGGCAAACTCGACATCCCAGTTGCGTGCCCCAAACACGCGGCGCACGTCACGCAGAAGCCGCTGCAACCGCCCTGCAAAGCCGGCTTCCGTTGGTTTCTCGAAGGCACGCAGCTTTGGCAGATGCAGGGTTTCACCGGCTACGAGTCCACTCACGAGACGGTCGCCCAGTCCCTGCGTCACATTGACGAGATCATCCTCATACTCGGTTTCGGTGACGGCAACTCCAGCATGACGCGCGTCAACCATGGCCATGATGAGCACGTCGCGGCGGAAGGGTGCATCCAGACGGTGACTCGAATTCCAGACCCGGCACACCGCCGGCCAGACTTCTGGAAAGGGAACGTTTAGAAAGGAAGCGAAGTAGCCTGCCAGACTCTGGCTTTCGCCATCTTCACGCGAAAAAGCCGAACGCACGGCCACTCTGGAAGCTACTGGCGGGAGGTCGAGCGCCTTCTGAAGGGCTTCTTGGTCGGCGATAACGAAACCTTCCCCGGTAGCGCGAACCCATCCCCTGTGCAGGCTGTGGGTCAGGGCTTCCTCCACGACAAGAACACCCGGCGGCACCGGCAAACCGGCCGCCTTTGCGCGGTGGAGAGAGTCTGCCTTCGGCCCAACCCGCGCCGGCCACGGTGAACGCCCCAACCACACAACAAAGTCGCCTGTTTCCGGCATGGCTTTTTCGGTCCCAACAGTCTCACTGCCAGCGTTCTGCACGTCAGCGCGCGGTGGCAGCCCGTTCGGCGGTGAGTTTGGAGGCAAGCTGCATGAGCTTGTGCGCGTAGGCTTCCGGCTGCTCAACCATGGGAAAGTGATCCCAGTCGTTGACGATTTCCATAGTGGCTGCCGGCAGCTTGGCCCGAAACTCAGCCGCCTGATCGAGCCGCAACACCCGCTCGCGCGCCCCCCACAGCAGGACAGAAGGCAGCGTGACGGGCTTCAGTGCAGCAAACCACTCAGCGGTAATCAGCTCGAACATCTGCCCGAAGGCTTCACAGGTGCCGTATTCGGCAAAAAACCGGTTGAGAAATTCGTCCGGGACCGGCTGCGAAAAAAACAGCCGCTTCCACAGCGGACGAAGCAACGCCGAAGCCAACATCCGCTTGCCCAGTTCACGGACTGTTTCAGAGGACATCAGCCGTGGAAACCAGCGGGTGTCCAGCCGCGCACCAACTGGCGCATGCAGAATGACGCCAGCAACGGAGGGCGCGAAATGCTGGAGATATTCCAGCACCAGCGAACCGCCAATGCCGTGCCCAAGCAGGATGCGTGGCGCGTCAATGTGCGTCACGAACTGCTGAATATGCGCGGCATAATCCGACAGCGTGACACACTGTGTGTCCCGTGGCGTCCCGCCAAAACCCGGCAGGGTCAGGGCTGTAAAGCCGACCGGAGAGGTTTCTGAAAAAAACGGCTCCACCCGTGCAAAACGGAAAGCGCCACCACCGTTTCCGTGGATGGCAATGATCGTCGGGCGCGTCATGCCTTCGCGGCAGTAGCAGCAGGTACGATTGCCTGCCAGTCGGGATGATCACCGGCATGCCTGAAGTCATGTTGCCAGAGAACGTCACCGGCTGACGACACCAGGAAAGCGCCGGGCATAACAAACGGATCACCAACCGGCAGACCGATGAAGTGTCCCTTGCCCACGGCGCGCAATCCGCAAGCCCACACTTCGGGGCCGAACATCTCGCGCAACCCGCCACGCTGAATGCCGAGTGCTTTGTAGAACACCAGCGGCGTGTCGCTGATGGCGCGGGCTTCCTTCCAGAGGCTGGCAAAAAAATCCTGCCCCTGCTCGACCGTCCCCTGATAAAAGAAGACCACGTTCGGATAGTTGGCGTCCTGCGTGGCCGCGTTACGCACATCGGCTACCATTTCGCGGCAGAAGACGCAGCCAAAGTGCCGGAGAAAGACGAGCAGATTGACCGGTGCAGTCAACTGCCCGGCCAGGGTACGCCCGGCCAGATTCAGCCCTATCACTTCACGTTCGAGGATGTCTTTCGGAATGCGTTTCGTCATGACAGCAGCCACCTTGTGTTACGCCAGATGAACAGGCGGCAACAAGCCCTGTGTTTCACCTTGCCGGGGGTGGGTTCATCATCCGGGCAGAACTGGATTCAACCGTGCGCCCACACACACTGGATGCGCGTTTTCCGGGTTCCTGCCGGCTCGCGTGGAAACCGGCTCGCGTGCCGGTGAAGCGACACCTACCGACCAAATGTTAGCTTCCTAACAGTTTCCAAGGGTTATACTTCTCACCGTAAAACCTTACAAGAAAGTAAGGTTTTACAGTGCGTCCCCAAAACAGGTGTCTGGCGGCGTCCGGTTCTTCCCGGATGCCGCCGCTGACATCGCCGTGGGTACGTCTCCCACGGGTTTTCTGAGCTGTACCAAGGAGGCATCAGTGATGGCACGCATCAAGTTGACTGAGGAGAATCGTTTTTCGACTTACGTCAAGAGCCGGAACTCACCCCAGTACCGTGACCTGGAAAAGTGGCAGCAGTGGTTTGCATCACGTGGGATTCCATCCGTCATTGCCTGCTCGCGCAGTGGCTATGCCCTCTACCGGGAAGGGCTGCTGCCGGTGGACATTCACGATGAATCCCCGGCATCGGCGGAGGGAAACGGATCGAAGGCGTTTTTCGCTCCAACCACGGAGCAGAGTGAGGCTAAGCCTTCCCAGACGCTCAACGATAACCTCACCAACCCGAACGTACGGATGGCTACCGCCTGAAAACAGCTTTCAGAAAGGTCACACGGCGCGCTGGGTTGCCTACCCTGGCGCGCCGTATGCTGTGTGCCGGTTTGCCTGACCGATGGCGGCCGAACGACCGCCGCCGTTCCAAGCCGAAAAGTGTTTACATGGCTGGGGGCGGCAGCACAGGCCCGAAGCCACGCCCGTGATGCCACCTGGGACCGCCCTGCATCCGCTGGTGGAACCGCTCCAGTATCTGTTTGGCACGCTCACGCTGTTCCGGCGTCAGCACGGCTGCAACCCGCGCTTTTGTGCGTTCCTTGACGACGATGAGTTCGGTCATCGTTTGTGCCTGTTGCTGGGCCAGCACACGCACCTGCGCTTCATTGAAAACACCATCTGTACCGAGAGTGCGGAGTTGACCGCGAACGGACTTGAGTTGCCGCATGAGCGGTTCCGCCACAGCCCGCTCCTCTTCCATAATCTGCCGAATCTGGGTCTGTTGTTCTTCGCTGAGGCCCAGTTGCGCGGCCATGCGTTGGATGAAAAAGCCCATGAAGTGTCCGGGGCCACGGTCGCGCCCGGCTGCATAGGCCACCCCGCCCATCACCCCGGTCAGGATGAAGGCCAGGAAGGCGACGGCGATCAAGGGACGTAAGCTGAAACGGTACAACATACGCGATACTCCTTCTCTTCGCTGCATTTGCCCCTGCGTTTGCCCCAGGGGACGGACTTGAAGCCGTGAACGGCTCGGTTCGACGGCTACCCCTATAGACGCCGGGCGTCGCTCCAAAGTCCGTCAAATTGGGTCAACCGATTGTCAGGAATCGTCAACCGGTCAGGTCAGCCAACCGGCAAGCTGCGAATCGGCGCGCAGAATGGTGTCGTGGCGGTCGGGACCCGTGGATACCAGCCCGATGTCACAGCCCACCAGGGCTTCAAGCCGCGCAATATAGCGCCGTGCATTCGTGGGAAGTTGTGCAAAGTCGGTCAGCCCCACGGTCGAGGATTGCCACCCCGGCAGGGTCTCGTAGATGGGTTCAACAGCTTCGAGGTCTTCGGCGTCGTGGGGAATGGCGTCGAGCACTTCCCCGTGCAGCCGATAGCCGGTGCAGATGTCAATGGTCTCGAAATCGTCCAGGACATCCAGTTTCATCAGGGCCACTGTCGTCAATCCATTGATCATCCGGGCATAACGGGCCACGACGCCATCGAACCAGCCACATCGCCGGGGACGGCCGGTTGAAGCGCCGTACTCGTGACCGCGCGCCCGCAGCCGTTCGCCGGTGGCATTGGTGAGTTCCGTGGGGAAAGGCCCGCTGCCCACGCGCGTCGTGTAAGCTTTCATAATGCCAAGCACACCGGTAATCGCGGTTGGCGGTACGCCGGTGCCGACCGTGGCCCCGCCAGCCGTTCCGCTTGATGAGGTAACGTAGGGATAGGTTCCGTGGTCAATGTCGAGCATCGTTCCCTGCGCTCCCTCGAACAGGATACTTTTCCCGGCGGACATCTCCCGGTTGAGCCACAGGGCCGTGTCGGTGACAAAGGGGGCGATACGACTGGCTTTGCCCAGCAGGTCATCCACGGTAGCGGCCAGGGCAATGGGTTCGGCCCCGCGCATCTGCAGGATGTCATTGGCTTCGCCGATGATTTCTTCAAGCTGACGTTTGAGCCGTTCGGGGTGCAAGAGATCGCCAGCGCGCAGTCCCCGGCGGCCGATTTTGTCTTCGTAAGCAGGGCCAATCCCGCGCAGGGTCGTCCCGACCTGCCGGATGCCGCGCCGCTGTTCGCTCGTGCGTTCAAGCGCCAGGTGGTGGGGCAGGATGATGTGCGCCCGGTTGCTGATGTGCAGCCGCCCCGTGAAGTCAATCCCACGGGCGGCAAGCTCATCCATTTCGGAAAGCAGTGCGGTCGGGTCAATGACCACCCCGTTGCCAATCACACAGCTTTTGCCCGCATGCACGATGCCGGAAGGCAGCAAGTGCAACACGAACTTCTCTCCCCGAACGATGACGGTGTGGCCGGCATTGTGGCCGCCCTGATACCGGGCCACGATGTCGAAATGCGGAGCAATGAGATCGACGACTTTGCCCTTGCCCTCATCACCCCACTGCGTTCCGACGACAACGATGTTTTTCATGCGCGCAACACGGTTGGACCCTCGCCCCTGGCAACACCCGCCCAGTGCGCCGGGAAGAGGGCTTCAAGCTCCTTTCAATGGCAGGCAGACAGCGTAGCGCCCACATCATCCCGTACAGTGGTTCCCAACGGGCAACTACACCGCCACAGCCAGATGACCTCTGGATAACCCATCGGGCGAGTATTGCCGCCGGGCAGCATTTCGTCAACGCTGGTCTTCGGCATCAGAAGACGGCGCATCCGCTTTGCCTGGCTGCCCAAGCCACCGCTTGACGTGTAGCCAGGGCAGCCAGGTGGTGCTGTCACTGTAGCGCCGTCGCAGATAGTCTGCCGATGGCCATACCAGTTCCCGCAAAAACAGTATCCGCTCGCTCCAGGACAGCGCCTGTAATTCCAATCGGAAGCGTTGCCAGCGGCTCAGGTGACGGACGAGCACCTGCGCTGATCGCTCAGATGTGGACTGCCGCACCAGTTCCGCGCAGAAATCATCGGCACAGGGCGTGCCAAACCAGGCCCGCGACAGCGCCAGACAGGCCAGGCAGACCCGCGCCATCTGCAATCGCCGGGCGCGGAGCAAACACCGCTCCAGCACTTCCGGCGGCCAACGGGTCGCCATCAGGTGGATGTCGTAGAGCCAGACCAGCGCAAACTCATAGCTGATGTGCAGTGCCAGGTGAAAACAGGCATGCAGGAACAGGTCCTCATCCGCCGGGGCATAGGCGGCCGCACCGAGTTCAGAAATGGGCAGACGCTCGCGCCACATAGTCTCGAAGTCCAGCACGTGGGCAAAGAGCGCCGTATTGGCGGCGCTCCAGTGAACATCCAAAGCCACGTCACCCCGGGCCAGTGTCGTCTGCCGGTTCACGAGCTTTCCGGTAATGCCGACCGAGCGCGTGTAACCCAGTTCCTCCAGCAGGGCAACCAGACCGGCAACATCCGCCGGGCAAACGAGCAGGTCCACGTCGGTTTTGACGCGATGGTGGGGTTCGGCATAGTACCGATAACCGACGGGCACGCCCTTGAGCAGCAGCACCCGGATGCCCCGCGCCTGCGCCAGGGGGAGCAGTTCCTGAAGCGCCAGGGTCTGCTCAAGGTCCAGCACCACCTGCCCCCGCGCACTGGCTTTCAGCCATGTCTGCAACTCGCCAGGCAGGGTGGCCCAGGTTTCTGGCAACAATTGCGCACACAGTAACGGCCCCAGCCGATGGGCCTGCAAAACAGCGATGACCTCCGCCACCGACAGCCCCGCCTCCCAAACCACCGGCTGACCGGTCAGTGCCCGTTGCAGGAAAACATCCACCGGTGTGGCGGGGAGCAGCGGCGCGAGCGTGTCTGGCAACATGGGGTTGGCGGACATAGGCGGCGGTCGGTCAGGACCTGTGGCCGTCAGCGTCACCGCCGCCGCACAGCGTCCAGAACCCGAACGAAATCCACGATGCGGTGTTCGGCCCAGTACCAGTCTTCATCGCCCTGCTGGGCCGCGAGAAATCCGACGTGCCCACCCCGCTCGGTCAGGAGTACCGCGATGCAGGGATTGTCGGCAAAGGCCGGCTCGTACAGCGGCGTCGCCGGAATGAACGGATCATCCTGCGCGTGAATGACGAGCGTGGGCAGCCGGATGGCCGCCGCAATGCGTACGGCGCTGGCCCGGTAGTAATAATCGGCAGCGTTTTCATAGCCGGCCGCCACGGCGGTGTAGGCTTCATCAAACTCACGAATCGTCCGAATCTGCGCCAGCCGTCCGGCGTCGTAGCGATCAGGAAACAGGGCGGCCTTGCGCCTCATGCGCGCTTTCAGGCTGCGGACGAAGCGCCGGTGATACAGCCAGTTGGAACGGCGTTCGATGGCGGCTGTACTGGCGGCCAGATCGGCCGCCGGAGAAATAGCGGCGACACCGCGTACGTGCCGGGGAGCCTGCGCGCCGTACTCCCCGGCCAACCGCAACACGACGTTGCCGGAAAGCGAAACGCCGACGACATAAACATCCTGAACGCCGTCCCGCTCAGCCAACTCGGCGATGATGGCGCGGGCATCTTCCGTCAGCCCGGCATTGTAAAGATGTGGTGAGAGATGCTCCGTCCCGCCACATGTACGGGTGTTGAGCCGAATGACGTGGAAGCCGGCCCGCAGCGCCTTCTCCGCAATGCCGCGCATGTAGCTCGACTCGACCGACCCTTCCATGCCGTGCAGCAGCAGCAGAGTCGGACGATCAGCCGGGGCGCATCCGGGCTGCCAGTGGCAGACGGCCGTTACGGCCGTATCCGGGCAGGTGTGAAAGGTACGCGGCTGCCCGGTCTGCCCGACAAGCGGCGACCGCCGGGGCAGCACCGATCCCAGAATGGTTTGCAGATGGGGATTGGTCAGGCGCGGGTCGGGTATGAACGGCCGCTGCCCCAGCCTCTCCAGCAGGTAGGCACGAGGTGTCACAGCGCGCGTCGCCGTCCCTAACGCTCCAAGCTGCATACCCAAAAACCCGTTGTGCGTAGGGGCGGGCCGCCAACCCGCCCCTACATTTGGGCGGGTATGGGAACCCGCTCCTACATTTGGGCGGGTATGGGAACCCGCCCCTACTCGGTTGGGGCCTCGTTGGCGGCGGCGGCAACCACCACCCGTTCCGCCAGCGCCTTATCCACCCGAAGCTGTCCGCTTTCCTTCAGTCGCGCCTTGACGCCATCAATGTAGGTCTCAAACAGATTGTTGGCACGGTCGCCACGCAGGCGATCCATGGTTTGCTTGCGCTGCTCGGCAAACTTCGTCAGGTCAGCATCCTTGCGCGCTGTCACTGCCACAACGGCCACCGTCGGCACGGTATTGCGGGCAGAGTAGAGCGGCATCGGGATAAGCTCACCGACCTTGACTTTTTCGGCATTCGGGAAGGCGGCCGGGAAGGATTTGTTGTCCAGGTAGGCCGTGTCGTTGAAATCCTTGATTTCTTCAACCTTGAGCTTTCTGGCCTCGGCCGCAGCCTTCAGGCCGGCAGCATTTTTGGCCGCAGCGATGAGTTCTTTGGCGCGCTCGTACGCCTTTTGCAGAGCCTTTTCCTGTTTGACCTTGGCCGCCACCTTATCGCGTACCTCATCCAGGGTTGGATCGCCGGGCTTTTTGATTTCCACAAGCTGGGGAACGGCAAATCCACCCCGGATGCCAACCTTCTCACCCACTTCGTTCGGCTCGGTCAAAGCCGATGTCTTTTCCTCGAATGACGGGTTGCTGCCGATGTCGGGCACGTCGTCACCCGGAGCGAAAAACGGGGTCTCGCGCTTGACCTCTTCCGGTTTGACATTGAGTTTCGTCGCAATGGAGGCCGCCGTTTCCTCAAAGTTGCGCGTCCGGGAAAGCAGCGATACCGCCTCGTCTGCCAGTTGCGACGCCTTGGCATAGGACAGCCGGTTGCGCACGATGGCAAGCAAACCCGGCTTGGCTTCTTCAAATGACTTGATGGTGCGGTCGGTCACTTTGAAGATGTAGAAGGCATTGCCCCGTCGGACCGGCTCGCTGATTTCCCCTACGCCGAGATTGAATGCCGCCTCAACGGCATCACCAGGCTTGACATTCGCCCGCTCAACCACGCCCAGGTCGCCACCTTTGACGGCGGTGGCCGGGTCCTGGGAGTTCCCCCGCGCCAAGGCTGCGAAGTCTTCCGGCGGTGCGCCTTCCTTGCCCCGCGCACGTGCCACGAGATCGTTGGCTTTCTGGAGCACCTTGTCTTCGTCCTTGGGTGTCAGCACTTTCAGGACGATCTGGCTGACCTGGACTGACTTGACCTGCTTGTTGGGATCGTATTCCCTTCGCAACTCCTCATCGGAAACCGGGATGATTTCCGCGGCCTTGTCCTGGCTGATGTAGATGTAGCGCACCTTGCGCCGGTCTTTCGTCGGACGGAAGTCTTCCTTGTGCGCCTCGAAGTAGGCGCGCAGTTCATCTTCAGTCGGCTCGCCAACTTCCTTCTCAAAATCGGCAGCCGGCAGTACCACATAGCTCAACTCAAAACGGGTGTTCTGCCGCCGGTATTCCTCTTCAGCTTCCTTTGGGGAAATCTGGATGCCGCTGGTGATGAAGTTGCGCAGCTTTTCCTCCGCGATGGTGTAGGCCAGGTCGCGCTCGAAGTCCACGTAGTTGGTGCCCATGCGCGCCAGTTGCCGCTTGTACTTCTCCACACCAATGAAGCGCCCGTTTTCGTCGCGGAACTGCTCGCGCAACCGCTGCTGGATTTCGCCTTCGGTGGCTGTCAGGCCCAGCCGCTCGGCTTCGAGTTCGATGACGCGCCGCCGTACCAACTGCTGGAGGATGGCGCGGTCACTGCCCTGCTGACGCAACTGCTGAATGCTCACCGGGAAGCTCCCCCCGCCGGATGCCAGTTGCTCCGCATAACGGCGGTACATGGCGACGAGGTTTTTCAGCGAGTCGGTGTACTCCTTGGCCGTCACCGTCCGGCTTCCGACGCGGGCAATCACCGTGTCGTCCGGCACAGGCCGTACAGCCTTGGGGCCGCTCGCCCCAAAGAGGGAGCGGGAGGGCAACGAGTACGCCAGCGCCATGACGAAACCCAGGAAGCAGATGACAACAATCAGCAGAGTGCGTCGCGGCTTGGACGCCGGTTGTGTGGAAGACGTTTCAGACTGAGCCATTGGGGAACACTGCACCTCAACCCAAAAATGGTCTCTGCAATACGCAGCAAACGAAGCAGACGAGACTACCGAATCCGTCTGGCAAACGCAATCCGGCTTTTTTCGACCGGGAAGTTGTGAGCAACCCGGCATAGCCTCTCCCGACCGAATTTCTAGGCGTGGGATTGCCGCCTGTGGGCCGGCATGTCACCATGCCGGCCGCTACTGACCAGTGGATTTGCACGCCTTCACTGGCCGCCCAACCTTTCGTGAACGTAAAGCTACCCGATGCACCACCAGACCTGCCCCCACTGTCAGCTTCGTCAGCCGTTGACCCAGACCAGTTGCGTCCGCTGCGGGATGGCGCTGCCGCTGGGGTGGGCGCACCATAAGCCGTGGCAGCCGCCGCTGGAAGCCGAACGGGTGGACAAACAGGGCTACCAGTCCATCCTTGGCGGCGCCGGGCTGGCGGCAGCCGTCGTTTTCCTGCCCTTTTTTGGCTTCATTTCGTTTCTTTTGCACCCGCTTGTGACCCTGGTGCATGAACTGGGACACACGCTGGCCGGCTGGCTCTACGGCTATCCTTCGATTCCGGCGTTCGACTTCGTGTATGGCGGCGGGGTGACGCTTCACCAGGACCGGCAGTGGCTGCTTACCGGGCTGTGGCTGGCCGCCTTTGCCTGGCTGCTGTACTACTTCCGCCGCAATCCGGGGACGCTGCTCGTCATCAGCAGCCTCGCCGGGGCGTACATCACCACGGCTGCAACGTCCTGGCACGAGGCCATCGTCATCGCCATGGGGCACGGCGGCGAACTGCTGTTTGCCACCGTGTTTCTCTACCGCGCGTGGAGCGGCACCTCGCTTGTCCATGCACTGGAGCGTCCCATCTATGCCTTTGCCGGGTTTTACATCCAGTTCCATGACCTGCGCTTCGCCTTTGAGCTGCTGACCAGCCAGGCGGCGCGCCTCGATTACGAAGACGCCAAGGGTGGCGGCCACTGGATGGACTTCAGCCGGCTGGCCGATGAGTTTTTCGGAGGCCGCTTTCTGCTTGTCGTGCTGGCCTTTTTCATAGCCTGCCTGCTGCCGCCGCTCATCGCCTGGTTGCTGCATCGCTACCGTCCCCACTGGCAGCGATGGCTTGTCAACCGGCTGGCCGTTGAGACCTGAGACCGCTTCGCGTCCGCCTTCCGGCCTCACCCGTGACATGACGGCAACCCGGCGGGCCGGGACTGCTGAATCGGTTGGCAAACGCACAAAATAGTGGTTGCATGGGAGAAACACCCCACGTTACTTCCTGCGGTTTTTACGTCCCATGCCTACGTCTTTTTCGCTTGCGTCGCTTTCTGCCCTGGCCGGTCAGGAATTGGCTGTCAGCGACTGGTTCACCATTGACCAGGCGCGCATCAGCAGCTTTGGTGAAATCACCGGCGACACCCAGTGGATTCACTGCGATCCCGAACGGGCGGCTGTCGAATCCCCGTTCAAAACCACCATTGCGCATGGCTTCCTGACGCTGTCGCTGATTCCGCATCTGGTGGAGCAGACCCTGCACTTCGAGGGAGCGCGGCTGGCGCTCAACTATGGTCTCAACCGGGTGCGGTTCGTCACGCCGGTCCCGGCCGGAAGCCGCATCCGGGGACGCTTCGCCATGGCCCAGGTCAAGTCGCTCGATAACGGCCTTGACCTCACGCTCAACTGCACCGTGGAACTGGACGGCGCGGACAAGCCGGCCTGTGTCGCGGAGTGGATTCTGCGCGTTCTGGTTTAGGCATCCTGGTTGAGGTTCCGGCTATGTTTGAGTTTTCACCCAAAGCCCTTGAACTCCGCGAACGGCTGCTGGCCTTTATGGACGAGCACATCTACCCCAACGAGGCCACGTTCCGGGATGAACTTGCCGCCGGCCCCCGCTGGCAGCCGACGCGCATCGTCGAAACGCTCAAGGCCAAAGCCAAAGCGGCCGGGCTGTGGAACCTGTTTCTGCCGGAAAGCGAATATGGCGCCGGGCTGAGCAATCTCGACTACGCCCCGCTGTGCGAAATCATGGGGCGGTCGTTTCTGGCGCCGGAGGTGTTCAACTGCTCGGCCCCGGACACCGGCAACATGGAAGTGCTCGTGCGGTACGGCACGCCGGAGCAGAAAAAGCAGTGGCTCGAACCGCTCCTGGCTGGCGAAATCCGGTCGTGCTTTGCCATGACCGAACCGGACGTGGCGAGTTCGGATGCCACCAACATCTCAGCCCGTATTGAGCGCGACGGCGACACCTACGTTGTCAACGGCCGGAAGTGGTGGACGAGCGGAGCGGGCGATCCGCGCTGCAAGCTCATCATCTTCATGGGCAAAACCAACCCGGAAGCACCCAAGCATCAGCAGCAGTCCATGCTGCTCATTCCGATGGACACGCCCGGCGTCCGGGTCGTCCGCATGCTGGATGTCTTCGGTTATGACGATGCCCCCCACGGCCACGCCGAGGTCATTTTTGAAAACGTCCGGGTTCCGGCATCCAACCTGCTGCTGGGGGAAGGGCGGGGCTTCGAGATTGCCCAGGGGCGGCTTGGCCCCGGCCGCATTCACCACTGCATGCGCTTGATCGGCCTTGCCGAGCGGTCTCTGGAGGCCATGTGCCGACGGGTGCTGACCCGGACGGCCTTCGGCAAGTCGCTGGCGGAACAGGGCGTGCTCCGGGCGGCCATTGCCGACTCGCGGATCGAGATTGATCAGGCCCGGTTACTGACCCTGCAGGCGGCGGCGATGATGGACCGCTACGGCAACAAAGCCGCCCGCACAGAGATTGCAATGATCAAGGTCGTCGCCCCCAACATGGCGCTGCGGGTCATTGACCGCGCCATTCAGGCGCACGGTGGCGGCGGGGTCTGCGCCGATTTCGGGTTGGCCTACGCCTGGGCGCAGGCGCGCACCCTGCGCCTGGCCGACGGCCCTGACGAAGTGCACCGGGAAACCATCGCCAAGCTGGAGTTGACAAAACACCGTTCCAAAACCGAGGAACGTGCAAGCGGAGGGAAACATGGCCAGACATGAGCTTCCAGCCGTAGGCATCATCATGGGGAGTGACAGCGACTACCCGGTGATGAAGGATGCGGCGGCTATCTGCAGTGAGTTCGGGGTCGCGCACGAGATGCGAATTGTGTCCGCCCACCGGACGCCGCGCGACATGTTCATGTATGCCGAAACGGCCCACATGCGGGGGTTGCGGGTCATCATTGCCGGGGCGGGCGGCGCGGCCCACCTGCCGGGCATGGTCGCGTCCCTGACGCCCCTTCCGGTCATTGGCGTGCCGATTCAGTCGAAGGCGCTCAACGGGCTGGATTCGCTGCTCTCCATTGTCCAGATGCCGGTCGGCGTACCGGTGGCGACGGTGGCCATCGGCGCAGCCAAAAATGCCGGCATCCTTGCCGTCCAGATTGTCGCAGCGGACAACCCGGAGCTCCAGCGCGAACTGGTGGACTTCAAAGCCAAGATGGCCGAAATCTCGCGCAGCAAAAACCAGCTCATCAACAACGGGAACTGAAGTAGCGGCGGCAGGTGCGCCGGACGAAACCGGAGTGTCTGCGCCGCAATGAGTCAACCATGCGTTTGAACGGAAAAGTTGCTCTCATTACGGGCGCTGCCGGCGGGATCGGCAGTGTCGTGACACGGATGTATTTGCGGGAAGGCGCGCGCGTCGCCATTTCCAGCCGGTCGCTCGAACGGGCTGAGCAGTTCCGGGCGGCGCTCATGGCCGAAGGCTTCTCCGGCGACGACATCCTGCCGGTGGCTTTTGCGTCCACAGACCTGGCAGGCATGCAGACAGCCATCGAAGCCATTGCAGCGCGCTGGGGCGGGCTGGATGTGCTCATCAACAATGCCGGCTCGGCCGGGGCCAAACAGCCTCTGTTTCGGATTCCCTTCACCTCGGAAGACCTGGCCCAACTGGCGGCCGAAGGCTTCACCGAAACCGAAACCATGCGCGAATCGGCAGCCAACCTGCTGGGCATGCCGTGGCACCTGACGCGCCTGGCGCTGCCCTACCTGCGCGTCGGGGCCAGCATCATCAATGTCTCCACGATTTTTTCCCGGACGAACTACTACGGGCGGATTCCCTACGTCGTGCCCAAATCGGCCCTGAATGCGCTGTCGCTGGGGCTGGCCAAGCAGCTTGGGACGACCGACCGCGCCGTGCGCGTCAACACGGTCTTTCCAGGGCCGATTGATTCCGACCGCATCCGCACCGTGTTTGGGGCGATGGACCGCCTCAAGGGTGTTCCTGAAGGAACGACGGCGCAGGAATTTTTCGACATCATGATTTTGGCGCGGGCGCGCGGGGGTGAAGCGCCGACCAAATGCTATCCGACCCAGGCCGATGTCGCGCACGTCATACTCTTTCTCGGTTCGGACGAATCAGCCGCCATTTCCGGGCACAACTTCGAGATTACGCACGGCATGCAGGTCAAGGCCCAGAGCCGCACCAAGCTCACGGCGTGGCCTGACCAGCGGCTCATTGACCTCAGCCGGCGCGTCGTGCTCATCGTGGGCGGCGAGCAGGTTCACGATGCCGTGACCATTGCTGCCAGCCAGCAATCGTACGGGGCATCAGTCATTTTGACGTTCCGGCAGCCGGAAGCCGTCAATACGGCCAAGGCCCAGCTTGAAAGCCGCGGACTCAACCACAGCATCGCCGTCACCTGGCTCGACCCCCTGCGGCGGGAGTCCGTGACGAGCGTCTTTGACCTCATCCGGGAACGCTACCACCGGCTGGATACGGTCATTGTTTTTCCGGCGCACGCGGCGGGTCACTACGGCCCGGAACTCATCCCGGACGAGCCGGAACGCATCCGGCAGTTCACCGACGAGGCCATTCTCGGAACGACGGCTTTTGCGGCGCAACTTTCGCGCTTCCTGCTCGCTTTCGACGCCGAAAACGAACTCCAGGAACCGGTCAACGTCCTGTTCGTCACCAACGAACACGACGGCGCCACCAACGCCTTTGAAGACATCTACCGCGCGGCCGTGGAACAACTGCTGCGGGTGTGGCGGCACGAAGACGAGCTGCAGGTGGCGGCCGGAACGCGCCGCTTTGCCGTGCGAACCAACCAGATTGTCCGCTACGCCAACGCTGAACCCGACAACCTCAAGTTCACGGCCGACTGGCTGGCGACGCTCGCCAACCGCGTCCGTATCTTTGACGAACTGAACCTCTACGTTCCCGAAAACATCCAGCGCACCACCGGCAAGACCGAACTGCCCCGCGACATTGCCCGGACGCTGCTCGGCCTGCACATCGGCAAGGTGGCGGTCATCACCGGGGGCAGCGCCGGCATCGGCGGCGCAATTGGTCACTACCTGGCGCTTTCCGGGGCCAAGGTCGTTCTGGCGGCGCGGGATGCCGAACGACTGGCAGCGCTCAAACGCGAGATCGTCGCCGAACTGTTTGCCGTTGGCTACCCGCAGCCGGAAACACGGGTTGAAACCCTGGCCAACATTGACGTGGCGGATGAAGAGGCCCTGGGGCGGCTGGTCAAATTCGCCCTGGACAAGTTCGGACGCATTGACTTCCTCATCAACAACGCTGGCATTGCCGGGGCGGAGGAAATGGTTGTTGACCTGCCACTGGCTGCCTGGCGGCACACCCTCAAGGCAAACCTGCTCAGCAACTATTCGCTCATCTACAAAATCGCGCCGCTGATGAAAAAACAGGGCGCGGGCTACATTCTCAACGTCAGCTCGTACTTTGGCGGTGAGAAATACGTGGCCGTGGCCTATCCCAACCGCAGCGATTATGCCGTTTCCAAGGCCGGGCAACGGGCGCTGGCCGAGATTCTGGCGCGGCATCTGGGACCCGAAATCCAGATCAACGCCCTCTCGCCGGGTCCGGTCGAAGGCAAGCGGCTGCGCGGGGAAGGCTCGCGACCGGGGCTGTATGCCCGCCGGGCGCGGCTCATTCTCGAAAACAAGCGTCTGAACGACATCCACGATGCTGTCATTCGTGCGTGGCGCGAAGGTGAAGCTGTCAAGTCCACGTTGGGGGCGCTGGCGCACAACCACTTTGAGGATGTGCTGGCGGCCGGTCCGCCTGAACCCGTGCGGAGACTCATCACGCATCTGCGCGCCGCCGCCGTCAATGAAGGCCACTCGGACAGCCACTACCTCATGACGCGCAAGATTGCGGAAAAACTGCTCCACCGGCTGTTCGAGGGGGGCTATCTGACCTCGGTCGAAGACCGGGAAGCCTTTACGCTGGCTTTTCTGCGGGAGTTGCCCGAACCACCTGACCCATTTTTTGACCCAAAAGAGATCGACAGGGAAGCCGAGCGTGTCCAATCGGGCATCCTGACGATGCTCAATCTGAGACGGATGCCCACCGAAGAGGAAATTGCGATTGCGACGGTCTTTTACCTCTCCGATCCGAACATCAGTGGTGAAACGCTGCATCCTTCGGGGGGGTTGAAGTTCGACCGGACGGTGACGGAAGGGGAGTTTTACGGTCTGCCGCGCAACGAACACCTCATGGAACTGCGGCGCAAGAACGTCCTGCTCATCGGCGACTATCTGGAAGAGGAACTCCGGTGGCTGGTCGGAGCCTTTGCCATTCAGCTCGTCGTCCGCAACTGCATCATCCTGACCAAGACGGCGGAGCGGGCGGATTCGCTGCGGCACTATTTCTCCGCCCAGCGACTCAACAATCTGCACATCTTCAGCGCCGGTGCCAACGTCGAGGCCGCCATGGATGACCTCATCCGACGGTTTGGGCATCTGGATGTCGTGGTGTCCACACCCTTTGACCCGCTGCCGCTCAAGCCGCTGGCGGCAACGGATGACTGGCGCGGCGTGCTCAACGAAAAGGACTTCGAGCAGCTTGTCGAAACCCACATCACCCACCACTTCCGGGTGGCCAAAAAGGCGGCGTTGCAGGACAAGTCGCAGATTGTGCTCGTTACGCCCAAAACCTCGCGCAACTCATCCCGTGAAGAGTTTGCCCTGGCGTTGTTCGTCAAGACGACACTTCACGCGCTGACGGCGACGCTGGCCGTGGAGTGCGAGCGGTTCACCCACCATCCAACGGTCAACCAGGTGGACCTGACGCGCCGGGCGCGAGTCGAAGAACCACGCAACGAACGGGAAGAACGTGAGGAGTTGGAGCGCTTTGTGGATGCCGTTTTGCTGGCGGCGGCCCCGGCCCCGGAGCCGGAGCAGAGCCGCTACCTGTCACGGATTCACCGTGGCAATGCCATCACGGTCTGACTTGGTACGACAAGCCCCGCCATGCCGGAGCGAATGGCCATCCGCCCCTGCTGCCCCGTGTCCTTCCCGGTCTTCAGTCTGGGAAGGGCATCAACATCACCCACCGGTCTCGCGGCGTTTGGCAACCAGCCGGTTGGCGGCCTGCCGCAGCGCGTCGGGAATGGACTTGCTCTTGGTCAGGTTGACGAGATCGCGGCTCTGAAGCCGGTTGATGAACTGCATGCTGAAGTTGAGCGGACAACGGGCATTCCGCACGAGGTTGTGCATGATGGCGTAGTTGCTGACCCACGCCCGGTTCATCGCAATGATGCGCAGAACATCCTCGTTGATCCCCTTGATGTTGGCGATGGCCTCAATTTCGGCTTCCGAAATACGTGGGTTTTTGACCACCGCCGTGCTGACCATGCGGTTCGAGTCACGAATGAGGATGGCCCGCACATCGCGTCCCCCCTTGAGCGCCGCAAAAATACGTTCCTTGACCGACATGCGCGCCAATGCCTGATAGATGGACAGGCGCTCCTTGGTTGCCGGGTCGCTTGACTGGCGCAGATCAATGCCTTCCTCGCTCTTGACCGCAGCCAGCATAGCCTCAAAGTCGGCGTCGGCGTCAGCTTCACTGGGGGCTTCATCGGAAAAGGTCTGGCCGACTTCGGCCTCGAAACCGGCCAGGACGGACTGAAACTCGGCCTCGAAGGCCTCATCCGGCATGGGCGGCAGGTCGAGGACGGCCGCAAATTTCGCCGCCCGCGCCTTTTGTTCGCGTGCAACCCGCTCGGCACCGAGTTCTTTCTCGAAAAACTCGGTTTTGACCTCACGTGCCTTGCGCTTGGCTTCAAACGTGCTTGCCGGGTTTTCCAGGATGGCATCCAGCAGGGCCGGCAGACGGATGAGCCGTTGCTGGTTGATGGTGACAGCTTCCAGCAGATACCCGCTCGTGGTTTGCCGGACGAATTCGAGTACCGATTCATCCAGCAGCGCCGGATGCAACAACAACTGCTCGCCAAACCGCTCTGGAAGGCCGGGGTGCAGAAGCAGGTAATGCAGCACTTCCTCCGGCGTTTCCGGGTTCTGTACCACGGGTTGCAGGGTGTTGAAGTCCAGCGTGGCGAGCGAAGCGCGGGCGGCCTCGGCAATTTCCGCATCCGCATCGGCTGTCAGAAGCACCTGCGCAAACAGCAGGTCTTCCGGGGCCAGCGGGAGTTTCCCCTGCGCCACCATGAGTTTGGCCGGGCGCGGGGCTTTCCCCTGCTGAATCATGGCCACCGGGGGCGACTTGGACAGCTTGAGCGGTTTGGCCGGCGGTGGTGGCGCGCTGACGCCAGACGACGTGGGAGCCGTCACCGGCGGCGGAGAAGGTGGCGCGGCAGGTGGCCCGGCCGGGGACGGCGTGGATGTCACCGGCGGCGGGCCGGAAGGGATGGCCGGTGGGGTATCCACAAAGGCTTCCGGGACAAGGTCAGCCGCAGACTTGAGCGGAACTTCGGGCGTGGACGCCGCCCGTTCACCGGCCACCTGGCGGCGCCCGAATTCCTTTTCGAGAAACTCGGCCTTGACCTCCCGCGCCCGGCGCTCGGCTTCCGGCGTCCGGTGGGGATTGTGCAGAATGGCCTCAATGAGCGCCGGGCGGCGAATCAGGCGTTGCTGGTTGATGGTCAGGGCTTCAAGGATGTGGGGCTGCGTTGTTTTGAGCGCCAGCGCCTCGACGGCGGCATCCGGGGTGGCCCGGTTCAAAACGGCGGCTTCGGTGATGGACGGATCGGTGCTGGCCGTGCACAGCAGGGACAGAATCGCTGGATCGGTACGGTCATCGCGCGCAATAGGCAGCACAACCGTTGGGTCAAGCTTCGTGACTGAGGTTTGGGCGGCCGTGCGAATTTCCTCGTCACTATCGTGAACCAGCGTGGACAACACGAGCAGGTTGTCATCCGGGGCCAACGGCAACAAACCATTGGCGGCGGCCAGTTTGGCCGCACGCGGGGCAGCTCCGTTCCGAATGGCGTCAACGACAGGATGGGGCATGGCTTGCTGGCAAGGGGTCTGCTATCTCAAGGGGTCTGCTATCTAAGGAAGCCGAAATGTTCAGGAAGCCTTATTTTTGGTCTATGTCCAGGCAAAGGCAACGAAAATCCGCACGGGAGACTTCTCCGGCCGCGGCCTGTCCAGTCACCTGGCGCCGGTGGGGTGCACGTTTTCCGTCCCTTATGTCGGCGCTGCTTGTTCTGCTGTTGTTGCCGGCTCTGCCCACAGTGCAAACGGTTCTGGCCGATGAACTCCAGGCTCCGGCTCCGGCAGTTGAAAGCGGCGTGCCGGTGCAACTGGGCGGAGAGACGGTGTTTCGCATCCGGGCGCGACTGGGCACGCTGTCGCCGTCAGAGCGGGCATCCATTGTTGAGCGGCGGCTGGTCGAGCTGGCCGCCACGCCATTTCTCAATCTGGAAGACCTGCGCCCGGTCGAGTATGACGACACGGTTGAAATCGTGCTGGGCAGCCGGGTGATTACGGTGGTTACGGAAGCCGACGCCGTTGCCGCCGGTCTGCCACGTGCGGAGCTGGCGCAACGTACCGCCGGGAACATCAAAGCGGCTCTGCAACGTGTGCGTCAGGCCACTTCGTGGCAATCGCTGCTGACCGGGGTGCTGTTTTCCCTGCTGGCCACCGTCGTCATTGCTGCGGTCTGGCGGGCAGTGGATGAACTGGTCGCACGTCTGCGCCGGGCGTGGCGGGCTGAATCTTCCACGCCACACTCGTCACGGCTGCTGAACCGGTTGGATGTCCTGGTCGGGGGACGGCTGCGTGAAGCGCGGCTGACAGTCCTGACAGGGCTTTGGTTTCTCACGCGGGCTGGGATTGTCATTGCCTACCTGCCGCTGCTGTTCACGTTTTTTCCGGCCACGCAGGGACTGTCGCGGTCATTCTGGGAAGCCGTCCTGACGCCACTCGTGACGCTGTGGGGAGCGTTCATCCTTTACATCCCCAACCTGCTGTTCATTCTGACGGTGGTTGTCCTGACCTGGGCGGCGATCAAGGGCGCGCGCCTGATTGCGCTGGCGCTCGAACGGGGTGTCATCGTCATCGGGGGCTTTGACCCGGAGTGGGCGCGTCCGACCTACAAGCTGGTGGTCATCTTTCTTGTCGCGGCCGGCCTCATCGTGGCGTTTCCCTACGTGCCGGGCGTCGAGTCGCCGGCATTTCGCGGGGTTTCCATCTTCATCGGGGCCCTGTTTTCCCTGGCCTCGAGTTCGGCCATTGCCAACGTGGTGAGCGGAATTGTGTTGACCTACACCCGGGCCTTTCGCATCGGCGACCGGGTTCAGATTGGCACGACGACCGGGGATGTCGTGGAAAAAACCCTTTTCGTCACCCGTCTGGAAACCATCCGGCAGGAAGTTGTCTCGATTCCCAACGCCCAGGTACTCAACGGCACCATCATCAACTACTCGACGCTGGCCCGTACACGCGGCATTATCCTGCACACGACAGTGACGTTGGGTTATGACATTCCGTGGCGGCAGGTTCAGGAACTGCTCATCGCCGCGGCGCGCGCCACGCCGGGTATCCGCGCCGAACCGCCGCCGTTTGTCTGGCAAACGCAGTTGAACGATGTTCACGTGTCCTACGAACTCAATGCCTACACAAACGACGCCTGGCTGATGCCATACACTTAGGCGGCCCTGCATGCCAACATCCGGGACGCTTTTGACGCTGCCGGCATCGAAATCATGTCCCCCCAGATCACGGCACTGCGGAATGGTCCGCAAACACCCGTTCCTCACGACAGCGAAGCCCGGCGCTCCCCGGCACCCCCTTTTCGGATCGTGGTGGAAGGCGACGGCCAACCAAACGCTGCACGTCCGCCAGCGGAGCAACGTCCCCGCCAACCATAGCTGCTGGAGGTGAACCGACCGCTGCCATGAACTTCCTGCCGACCTGGCCCATCGCCTTCGACACGATGACCGTCTTCGGTCTGCTGCTCATTCTGGGCGCACTGGGGGGCTATCTGTCCCATCGTTTCCCCTGGCTGCCAAGTATCACGGGGTTTATGCTCATCGGACTGCTCTTCGGACCCAGCGGGCTGGCTGTCCTCGACGAGGCCACCCTGACCAAGTCCAGGATTCTGGTGGACATCGCCTTGGGACTCATCCTCTACCGGCTGGGGCTTTCACTCAAACTTTCCCTGTTGCGGGAGCGTGTGATGTTGGGTGTCATGGGGCTGGCCGAGAGTTCCCTGACCATCATCGTCGTTGCCGGCGTTCTCTGGATCGCCGGGTTTGCCCTGCCGGTCGCCGGGCTGGTGGCGGCCATTGTCGTTTCTTCGTCTCCGGCCGTGCTTCTGCACGTGGCCCACGAAGTGCGCGCGTCAGGCGACGTGACCGAGACCACCAAAACCCTTGTCGCCATCAACAACGTTGTTTCCTTCGTGGCGTTTTCGGCCCTGCTGCCGCTGGTGCAGTTTTCTTCCGGTAAAAGCTGGAGCGAGATTCTGCTCCTGCCAACCTACCGGTTCTTTGGCTCACTCATTCTGGGGTGCGCTGCCGGGGCGGTGGTGTATGTGTTGACCCACCGTACCCGCGAGGCCACGCAGTACCGGCTGGCCTTTGTCATCGGGGGCGTCATGCTCACCACGGGGTTGGCCAACGTCTTCAACCTGTCGGCACTGTATGCGCCACTGGTTTTGGGGATCGTGGTCAAAAACCTCGAACAGGAAGATACGGTGTCGCAGATTCAGTTCGGTGAATCGTTCGAGCTGTTCTTCATCGTCCTGTTCGTTTCGGCCGGGGCCAACCTGCACCTTCATGACCTCATCACGCTGGCGCCGGTCGTCATCCTGCTGGTTGTGACACGCAGTCTGGCCAAGGTTGGGGGCGTGGTGGCCGTGGCGGCCGCCACCCGGGAAGCGCTTAACAAGGCTGTGGCGCGCGGTATGTTGCTGATCCCGATGGCCGGGATGGCCATCGGGCTGACGCGCACCACGGCGGAACTGTTCCCGGACCAGGCAGCAAGCGTCGCGGCCGTGGTGCTGGGGGCGGTGGCGGTGTTTGAAACCATTGGACCGCCGCTGGCGGCCTATGCGTTCAACCTCGCCGGGGAAACCGGGCAGGCGCAGAAACACACCAGCCCGGAAGCCCTCGCCAAAGCGGTCGAAGAAGTCTCCTGATGGGCTTATTCAACGACCACCGTCGTCTCAAACTTGCCGTACTTCTGGAAAGTAATGCAGTTGAGGGAGGTGATCCGGTCCTTGCGGTCGGTCAGCGCGACCCGCGCCGCAACCGGCAGCAGGTAGTCGTTTTCGCCCACTGTGACCCACCCGAACTCGACAATCGAGACGGCCTCGGAAACCGGAAAATCCGGTGGCAGGTCAAAGCTCTCGGATTCGAGCCGGACAATCCGCCGGGTTTCGGGGTCAACGAATATCCGCCCCCGGTAGCCGGCAATCGTGCGCGCCTTGCCGACCTGCAACGTCTGGCGGGAGTACGCGGTCTCGACAACGTAGGCAAAGACCTGGCACGTCCGTCCGTAGAAGTTTGTCGTCCCGGCATCCCGGAAGGTCGTCTGTGAGGTTTCATCAAACAGGGATTTGAGCAGTCCGGCAAACTGCCCGGTCGAGGTCAGGCCGCCCACTTCGTCCAGTCCGAGCGAGGTGGAGACGCCGTTGTGCAGCTTGAGTTCCAGTTTCTCGCCTTTTTCGGCCGAGTAGGCAATGGCGATTTCAAGGTAGTCGCCGAGTTGCCAGGGGCGGCCGGCCACCCGGTAGTACCGCTGCACCCGCTGGCGGACGGTAAAATCCGGCAGGCTGGAGACATACGCCTGGGCCACGGCGCGGACCTGCTCGATGAACGGCTGGGTCTCCCGATAGACCGGAACGTTCGGGTTGTCGGTCATCAGCGCCACAGGGCGCTGGGGGCGGGCGGTGACGGCCTGCCGGCGCTCATCAGCCCGCCACAGGGCGCTTTCGACCTGGGCGGCGCGCAGAAAGCGCATTTTGCGCCCGAAGGCTTCGGTCATCTCAAAGGCAATCCCCCGCTGGTCAATATCGGCAGCAACATCGTCCACTTCGCGGTTGCGCAGGTAGGCTTCCCGGACGCGCCCCTCAATCTCGGCAGCTCGCAGCGGCGGCCCTATGGACGAGAACCCTTGGGAGATCGTCGCTTCGGCCGTCTGCGCTGCGCCAATCTGAGCCAGGACAGGGGCCGGTGGCAGACCCAACGGAAGGGACAGGGCGACACCCAGCCCCAGAAGACCGGCCAGGGTTGGTCGCCAGACGCTCCGGCCGGGCTGATGACGCACTGCAAAATACGGTTTCCACACAGGTTGACGCATCTGACGCAGACTTGCACCACCTGCGCACCACGTGCTAGAAAGCTGCACATTCACGGTTTTTTTCCTCAAGCTAAAGTGCTTTGGTACTGGAGGTTCAGGCATCGAGTGCCGGGACGTATGACGGTCGGTTTATGTCCCGTGAGATGTCGCCCGTTGACTCATACACGTATGTCCGGCCCCCATCAACTCGGTTGCTCCGGGCAATCTATGGAAAAAAAGGAGTTACTTCCATGCTGCTGTGTCATTTGCGCCGTGGGCTGATTGGCTTATGTCTTGGCGCAGGTTCGCTGATTATGCCTTCGTTGCTTTTGCCGGCGACGACGTTCGCCCAATCACAGGTCAACGCCGCCGACTTGCGTGGAACGGTCAGTGATGAAGGTGGCAAGGTCATTGCCGGGGCCAAAGTGACGGCGCGTGACGAGCGCACAGGCTTTACCCGTGAGGCTACAACCAACGAGGTCGGCGTCTATCAGTTCATTGCCCTGCCGCCGGGGTCGTATGAAATCACGGTTGAATCGCCCGGCTTTGCCCGGGCTGTCAACCGCAACGTCGTTCTCACCATCGGGGCGGCGGCGCAGCTCGACTTTACCCTGCGCGTGGGTGAGACCACGGAAGAAGTCGTGGTGACGGCGGATACGCAGGTCATCGAAAGTTCGCGCACCTCCGTGGCAGAGACCATCAACCAGCGTGCCATCAACAACCTCCCGACGAGCAGCCGGAACTACGTCGGGTTTACGCTGCTGACCTCGACCACGACACGCGACAACCAGCCCAAGCTGGGTGTGGCGCCAACCTCCGGGTTGAACTTCGGCGGACAGCGCGCCCGCGCCAACAATGTCTCCATTGACGGCGCCGATGCCACGGATTCAGGTGTCAACGGGGTGCGGGCGACGGTTTCCCAGGAAGCCGTCCAGGAATTCCAGATTCTGACCAACAGTTACGCCCCGGAGTTCGGGCGGGCTTCATCGGCCGTCATCAACATCGTCTCCAAGGGCGGTGGCAACGAGCTGCGCGGCAACGTCTTTGCCTTCCTCCGCGACCAGGCGTTTTCGGCCAACAACGCCTTTGCCGGCGTGCGGGAGTACCCGGAAACCCGGTTCCAGGGTGGCTTTACCCTTGGTGGGCCCATTGTCAAGGACAAAACCTTTTTCTTTCTGTCCTTTGAAGCCCAGACCCTCAATGGCACAGGTTTCAACATCACAGGGCGCAATGGTTTTGGCTTTACGACGTTTACGCCGCCGGCCCTGCTGGCCACATCTCCCAACCTGGGACTATCCAACCTTCCCGGCGGTATTTTCGTGCCCATCGGCGGTCAGGTTGCCCAGGTGACACCGCAGCAGGCGGCCTTCCTCAATGCGGCGCTGAGTGGCTTGTCACAGGCCACGGGGATTCCCCTGAACACACAGTTCACGGCACTGCCGCCGCCGGTTCAAACGGCGTTGCTCACCAATGCCTCCTTCCAGGCGCTCAACACCTACTACTTCCTGGCGCGGGAAGGCTCCAGCGTTGGGTTGACCGGCCGCCAGACCAACGGTCAGGCCATCTTTCCGACGCTGGCGGCGCTGGGTATCACCAATCCCGGTGTCAACTCTCCGGTTCCGCTCGGCACCGGCGCCTTCCGTCCGATGAACACGCTGCTGGGGAACTACACGGTGCGCGAGCGCACCTTCCTGCCGGCGCTGCGCATTGACCACCGCTTCAACGACATCCACCAGTTCTTTGCCCGGATCAGCGTCACACCCTCCACGGTACGGGGCATCCCCTCCAACGGGCAGAACCAGCCCACGGCGCTCAACGAATTCACCCGCACGGGCTTCCAGGGCACCCGCGATGTGGCCCTCGTTGCCCAGAACCTGGCCACTATCAGCCCGACGCTTATCAACGAGTCGCGCTTCCAGTTTGCCCGCCGGGGCGTGGATTACGGCCCGCAGGGCCAGACCGTGGGGGTCGAAATACCGGGCTTTGCTTCCTTTGGGCGCGAGCCGTTTTCGCCCGCCCGGCGTGTTGAAAAACGCTGGCAGGTGACGAACAACCTCACCAAGATTGCTGGCAACCACACCATGAAGTTCGGTGCCGACTTCAACCTCCTGCTCTACAACGCCCTGTTTGAGGTCAACTTCGGCGGCGTTTATGCCTTTCCACCAAATCAGCTCTTCCCGGCGGCACAGGGGTTTCCGCCTTTCAGTGGAGTCCAGGCTTATGGGCTGGGGCTGCCGGAGTCCTACGTGCAGAACGTCGGCAATCCGAACAGCATCTTCAACAATCCGGTGCTCGGCGTCTTTGCCCAGGATAGCTGGAAGATTCGCCCGAACTTCACCTTCAACTATGGTGTGCGGTACGACGTGCAGTACACCAAACAGATTCGCCCCGTCCAGCCAGAGCCGTTCACCGGACCCGGCAACGTCGGCCTCATCAACATGCCCAACCTGTTTGCCGCTGGGGAGGAAATCGTCGGCATCCAGCAGGGCATCCCGCGTGACTACAACAACATTGCGCCACGTATCGCCTTTGCCTGGGACCCGTTCAACAACGGCAAGACGGTCGTTCGCGCCGCCTACGGGCTGTTTTACGGCACGCCTCTGGCGGGATTGATCTTCCTGTCCGACGTGGTGGATGGAGCCCAGTCACCGTTCCTTGTCTTTCCGGGCCTGCTCGGTGGTGGGGCCATCTTCCGCAATGAACGGGTCAACATCCCTGTTCCGCCCCTGCCCGGCTACCAGGTTGGACAGCAGCGGTACAACCCGCTCGATCCGGGCTTCGAGATTTTCAACGGCGGCCCTATCCGGTCGCTGCTGTTTTCACCCATCACCTCCCAGACCCTGCACCTGAACCGGGGCTTCGAGTTTGACTACACCCAACAAGGCAACCTCTCCATCGAGCGGCAACTCGGACGGACGATTACGGTCAATGCCACGTACAGCTACATTCGCGGGCTGCAACTGGTGCGCCCGCGCAACGTCAACCAGCAGAACCTGGCGCTGCTTCAGGCCAACGCTCAGGCGCAAACCAACCCGATTGTCGTTGGCGGGCAGACGGTCGGCTTTTTTGGCACAGGGCCACTTGCCGGGTTGTACAACCCCCTGCCCAACAGTCTGGGGCCGGGGCTGTCGGGGCTTCCCGCCCAGGTGGCCCCGATTGGGCGCTTCCTCTTCAATGACTTCCGGCGGACAGGGCCAAACCTGCTCTACACCGCCGCCACGCTGAACATTCCGGTGGCCCAGGCCCAGCAGCTACTCACGGCTCTGACCAACCGCTTCAACCTGCCCCGCCTGCAGGGTGCGCCCTTCGTACCGTTTGGCAGTGCCAAGAACTATGAGTCGTCAGGCAGCTCGATTTACCACGCCCTGACGCTCAGCGTGAACAAGCGCTTCTCCAACAACTTCCAGTTCCTGGCGTCCTACACCTGGTCGCACGCCATTGACGATTCGACCGACGTGCAGACGCTGCAGGAACCGCAGGACAACAGCAACCCCCGGCTTGACCGGTCCAACTCCAACTTTGACCAGCGCCACCGCTTCATTTTCAGCGCCGTCTTCAACAGCCCCTTCAAGCGCAACGAGGGGCCGGGCCGCTACCTGCTGGCGGACTGGACGTTTGCACCGATTGTCGAAGCCGGCGCCGGACGCCCCTACACGCTGCTCATCGGGGTGGATCAAACCCAGGTCAACAGCTCCTCCACGGCGCGCCCGAATTTCGTCACCTCCTGCCCACCCGGGACGGCCGGTCTCACCTGTTTCCCATCCCCGCGCGGCAACGGCTTTCTCACGCTGCCGCCTGACAGCCGCCTGCCCCAGAACTTCGGGCTGCCGGTTTCAGCGTTCCTGGGCAATGTCGGACGCAATGCCTTCACCGGGCCAAACTTCATCTCGGTGGACTTCCGGCTGGCGCGCAAGTTCTACTTCTCACGCGATGCTGACGCGACGGCGCGGAATCTGGAGTTCATCTTTGAAATGTTCAATGCCTTGAACCGCGTCAACATCACGGAGATCAACCCCAGCTACCAGTTGAGCGGCGCGCCAACGCTGGCCGCTCCGCCCCGGCAGATTCAGTTTGCCCTGAAGTTCAACTTCTAGCTGGCGGGTGATGCGTCAGAGACGGCCCAAGTCGCTGACGCATCACCTTCAATCTCGTCGGAAATGTTTTCGGGAGCGACCTCCGTTGAAAGGTCGCTCCCGGTTTTTTTTTTCGGGCAGTGTCAGGCCGTGCGCGCCGGCGTCCACAGCGTGATGGCGCGCGCCCGGGGTGAGGTGCGCAGCCGCCGCTCCCGGCGGGCCAGCAGCGGCAGGAAATAACGCGCGAGCTTCATCCGCCGCAGGGCCGCGTGCGGGTCCACGAGGTGTGTCGTCGGGAGTTTCTCCCCGCCCATTTCCAATACGACACTCAACGGCAGCATCATGCTGTCCTGAAGCTGAATGAACTGAGCCAACAGATCGGCGGCCGGGCTGGCCAGCGGGCCGAAGCCATAGCGGGGTTGGCTCGTGCCGAACACGTACAGGTTGCGGGTCCGGGGTGGGATGACCCCGGCGTAAAGCTGCGCCGTGCTGCCCTTGATCTCGACGAGTCCGGGCGGCAGAAACGGAAAACTCAGGTGAAAGCCGGTGGCGCAAATCACCAGGTCGTACTCATCCGCCGTGCCGTCCACGAAATGCACCCGGCGGCCTTCCAGCCGGGCAACATCCGGGCGTGGCCGGATGCGCCCGTGCTTGAGGTAGTGCAGCAGTTCGGAGTTGACCGTCGGATGCCGCTCAAAGATGCGGTGGTCGGGTTCGGGCAGGCCATACTGGGTGTACTTGCCCACGATAATCCGCAGCAGCACGCGCAGCAGCAGGCGCTGCAGGGGAACCGGCATCCAGCCGCGCATGATTTCGACTGTAGGGATGCCGAACATGGTCTTGGGCAGGAACCAGTAGCCCCGGCGCAGGCTGAGGTGGCTACAGACGCTGACGCGGGCCGCTTCGGAGGCAATGTCGCAGGCGGAGTTCCCGCCTCCGATGACAAGCACCCGCTTACCGACAAGCTGCTCCGGGTGGCGGTAGTCCTTGGAATGCCACCACTCGCCCGTAAACGTCCCCGGATAGGTTGGGAAACGCCCGGTCCCAGTGGTGGCCGTTGCAGACGATGACGCCTTTGTAGCGGCGTTCCTCACCGCTGGCCAGCCGAACCCGCCACGACCAGTCTTCCAGGGGCGTGGCTGCGGTTACTTCCTGCCGGAACTGGATGTGTTCGCGCAGTCCGAAATGGCGCGCATAATCACACAGGTAGGCCAGCATCTGCGCGCGACTGGGAAAATCAGGGTAGTGCGCTGGCATGGGGTATTCCGGGAAGGACGTCGTCCGCCGGGAAGAAATGATGTGGGCCGTGGTATAGACGCCGTGCCGCCAGTTGCCGCCCACGTCTTCGTCGGCTTCGACCTGCTCGTAGGGAATGCCTGCCTGTTTGAGCGCGCGCGCCACAACCAGCCCCGTCGGGCCGGCGCCGATGATGAGGAAACGGTCGGAACGGTCTTCCATGGACTGCCTGCTGCCTCCGATGCGGGAAAGCCGGTTTCCAGAGTTGCCGTAGGGATTCAGTTTTCCGGGACGATGCGCAGGGTCTGATGATAACCAAATCCCAGGTCGCGTGTCTCGATGGCCAGGCGATACACCCGCTCTTCCTGTGCCGGATGCCAGGCGTACCACACTTGGTTTTGGGCGTGAATCATCTGTTCGATAAACAGGGAGAGGTGGGCAAAAGTTTGCTCCAATGTCGCGGCACTGAGCTGATAGCCCCCCTCCAGTTCCAGCAGGACGTGAAACAGATCGGCTGTCAGGCGTAGACGCACCGTGTTGCCTGCTGGCAAGCGATACACCAGAAATGCCTCTGCGGGCAGTCCCCGCCGACCAGTTTCCGAGACTCCGGTGCCAAGCAGCGGTGATTCCAGGGTGAAATCTTCCAGCCGGGTTTCGACCCAGAACATGGTATCGGTCGGTGTGCGCGGATGCAGCCGGAAGGGAATCCGGCCCGGACGGTAAGCCGGCTGCGGCAGTGGCTCAAGGCGCGACAAGCCACGGCCCAGCCGCGCCAGCACTGCCTGCTTTTCTTCGTCCGACATCAGCGGCAGCCGGCGCAGTGTGTCCAGATGCCGGCCGCGCGCCAGATCGAGGGTGGTTCCCGGCCCGCCGGCCTGTTCGATTTCTTCCGGCAGCCATGTGAAGTAAGCGCGCCGCCGCGCCTCGGCCAGCCGGTGGACGCCCCGGTAGTGCCTGAGCAGCGCCCGGTCGAGCCGGGCATGGGCTTCCAGCGCCGGGTCGAAGGAGGCCAGTTCTTCCAGCAGCCGTCCCTGGCGGTCAGGCGTCGCCACCCGAAACGCACGCTCCCAGAAAGGTGGATAAGGCTTTTTTGCACCGTCTGCCTTGCAGTAGGTGTCGCACGAGGCCATGCCGAACAGGATATAGACCAGCGCCCCGCGCAGTTCCCGGATGGTGATGTGGATTTTTCCCCGCTGGTGGACGGCCTGAAACAGCCGGTAAAGCTGTTGCCGGGCATGCTGCCGTCGGCGTTCATCTTCGATGCCGGACAGGTTAGCCGGTCCAAAATATCTTGCTGCCTCAAAGACCCGGCAGCGGGGTTGCGCCACACAGGTTTGGCACTTCTGCCAAATCCTGCCAGCTTCAGCGCCTCCGTAAAGCTGGTCCAGCAGTTGGTCGAGAAAATCTGTCCGCAGGTTGCCATGCTGATCGAATTCGCCCACCAGCGAGCGGTTGTTGAGGTGGAAAAAGCCAATGTGCGGTGCGTCGGAGGGTTGTCCATTGAGCAACCGGCGCAGGGACTGGGCCAGAGGCGTTGTTTGCCCGTCGAGCCAGCCCATCAGACGGCCGTCGTTGATGGCCAGCAGATGCACAATGTCTTCCGCTGGCGCACCGTTGGCAAACGGACGGAGCAGGTCGTTGAGCAGGTCATTCGAGGAACTCGTTTCCCAGGCGGCCGAACCGTCCAGATTGAGGCGCACCAGCAGTCCATCCGGCAGCCGATGCTCAATGGTTCCAGTGGGCTGACGGGTTTTGTCTATGCCTAACTGACCGGCCAGTTTTTGCAGCAGGGCCGTTTTCCCGTCGCCGGGGTTCCCACACAGGACGACCAGCCGAAAACGCCGGTTGATAACGTCTCGGTAGAGCGCTTCCTCCAGACCGGTCGGCACGTAGGTCTGGTGGGCAAAGGGGCTGTCCAGGCCGTGGGTTTCCCAGTTGCCCCGACGCGCCCCGGGGTAGGCTTTCTGAACCTCGCTCAACCATTTGAGGCGGCGCGGTTGGCGTTCCATGGTCATAGCATCCTTTGGCTTTGAAACAGGTCAGGGCCGGCACCATTGCGCCACCACCTGCCGGTCAAGCACCAAGACCGTTCCAACATTATGCACCGTCAGCCAGCAACCGGACGTGGCGCACAGGCTCCCCTTCACTGAAGTACAGCGCCTGAAACTTCGGCAGCGACTTGAGGCGGTCCATCACCGTCCGCTGCTCGGCGGCCGTGGCCATGTTCCGGGCCAGCGCTTTGGCGTCAGCTTCATTAACGCGCAGCACCAACTGGTGCGCTATGGCCGAAAAGACGCTTTCGTGAAAATCCCGCGCTTCCTGCGAAGCGAGCACCAGCGAAATGCCGTACTTGCGACATTCCTTGGCCATGGTCGGAATCAGCCTGAGCTGTTGGGCGCGGTGGGCTTCGTCAAAAATGACGGCATGCGTGATCCGGGACTGAAGCCCACGCCGGAACATATCCCGGTAGAGCTTGTAAAACACCAGCATGGCAAAGGCGCGCTGAACCAACTCACTCTGCTCACGGTGCAGACAGACCACAACCGGCACCCTGCGCTGCCACAGATCGCGTGCCACTTCACCGGAGAGGGTCTGGAAAAACCCATAGTCTTCCAACTCGGTCAGGCGCACCAGCAACCGCTTCAGGGCGGCATCCTTGACCGCCCGCTGGCGCACGATCTCAACAAAACGTCCAAAGTGTGGCGTCTGTCCGGCGCGCTGATCGTCCCAGCCGCATTCCCGGAAGCTGTCCACCAGGGACTGGCGGATGGCTCCAAGCTGAAGGTCGCCCAGGTCCGGGTACATCGCCGCAAAAAGGTCGCGGACAGCACCGGCCACATCCACGTAAGTCCGGGGATGGGTTGGGTTCGGAACCTCCAGCGGGTTGAAGCTGAGCTGTCCGACGTTGAGGAAATCCACCTGCGGGATGCGCGCCTGAAGCTTCTCATCAAAATCCTGGTGGTAGGAAAACACCACCGGGCACACACCGTACGGATACATCTGGACGCACAGGTTGAGCAGACAGGTGGTTTTGCCCATGCCGGGCAGTCCAACGACAAGCAGGTGGGGATTGCCCCGAATGGTGAGTTTCCAGTGAACGTCCGCGCCATGGTTCGTCTTCCCCAGAAGGATGTCCGGCTCCGGCGGCGGCTCTCCCTCCGCCTCTTTGTCCGGTCGGGTCACCTGGTCGTCGGTTTCACCATTCTGTGCGGCATTGGCTGAGCCGCCTGACAACTCACCGGAGCCGTCGTCCGGGGTGCGCTCTGGTGTTTCACTTTCCTTTGGTTTCTGAATGGAAATGGGGTGGTCATCCTGGGTCGGCAGGTGAAGGCCGAAACGAAATGTTCTGACGGGCCAGCCAGCCCAGGACAGCTCCACCGGCTTCACCGCCTGACAGTCTGGAGAACACACCCACCCGCGATGCTCACCTTCTTCCACCAGAAACCGGTAATCGCCGGCTGCGTGCAGGATGCGGTCGAGTTCGGCCGCGATCGCCGCGTAGCTTTCCGGTTCAAGGTTGTGGCGCCGTGCCTTGTCCAGATAGGAACGCAGCACACGCACGAGCCGCGCCTGCCGCAGGGCACGCAGGGAAAGTGGCGCGGACCCGTCCAGATACTGTTCACGAAACTGCCTCTGTGTGGCTTCAACCTGGCGGCGAATGTCGTCGAGCAGGACATTGACCTGCTCAGGCGAAAAGTTCTCCAGGTTTTGGCGATACTTGACCTCGATGAAACGCACGGCCAGCGTCCCCTGCGGATGGCAAAAGGTATAGAGGAAGTCGGCACGGCGCTCATGTGGCGTGGAGGGGTCGGCTGGTTGTTTTGCCCGTGGCGGTTCTCCGAGCACATCGGTGAGGTCATCGAGGGGCACGAGGATGCCCTTGCGCAGCGAAACCCAGCAGGGGTCATCCGCAGTGGCGTTCCGGCAATGCGCCGCCGCCCAAGCTACGGCGAGCAGTTCTTTAGCAGGAGGCCGCGCTCCCGCCAGCCGAATTGGCAAACGGCCACTGATTTCCCTAAGCCGCGCCAGAAAGAACCGGGCTGCTTCCGGGCTGGGGTCGCCGCCGGCCTGTCTGATGAGTTCGGCGAGAAGTTCCTGGACTTCTTCCACCAGCGCCGTGGAAGCCACCAGCCGCAGATCGGCCAGATCATCCCGTTCGGGCACACAGTCCAGAACGTGGGCTTCATAGACCTCGCCGTGGACGTAGGGATGGTCGAAGTATTCCACGCCGGCGAAATGGTCGAGGATCAGCACCCAGTCACACTGCTCATGCATCCGGCGCAGCTCAAGCTGGCGTTCTTCCGAAAGCGTCGTTTGCAGCGCCACTCCGCCTGTTTCCCCTCCCAGATGCTTTGCCAGCAGGGCATCCAGGCTGGCTTGGAGACTTTTCAGCCGCGCCGTGTGTCGCGCATCGGCGGGATGATCGGTTGCGCGACCACAATCAGGCAGGAAGGCTGTCCATCGGGGCGTAGGGTCAGGATGGTACACGCGATGCAGACCTGCCAGCAGGCCGTACAGCGCCGCCGGTGGGCGACGAGCCGGACCCATTGCCTTCTCGTCCACAACCGTGACCTGCGAAGTAAAGAGGTCAAATACAACCCCCAAGTGAGCGGGCGTCTCCGGGAGTGACTTCATCCGTTGTACCCACTGCAAGTTAGGCTGGTTAACGCCCTCCGGCTCATAACGGGTCACACCACTCACCCAGCGGTCTTCCTGGGAAAGATGGTTTGCGCCCCGGTGACGGGAGCGTGCCAGAAGGCGATGCAGAAACTGCCCCGTCGTAGGCGTACCGGCGGATGCCGCATACAACTCCAGCACAAAAGCCGGTGGTTTGTCGGCTTCTGTTTCAGCGTCGTCTTCGGTATTGGTTTGGGTGGCTGTTGCCGGAGCCGTCTGATGCAACCGGCCTAGCGCCCGGACAACCACCCTGGCATCGCCTGCGCGCAAGGCGTGGACATGTAGCAGCTTTTGGTCAGGATGTCCGGCAGCATAGACCATGATTTCTTCACCGAGCAGGTCGGCGCTCCGGTCATACAGGGATTCCAGGCCTTCTTTTTCACCGTTGTCCAGCACCTGCGCCAGCAGCGCCACCGTTGCCTTCGGTTCGGGGTCGGCTTCGGGCGTCATGGCCACGGCCTGAAAACCCAGGGTATCGGCAAAGACGAAGGCGCGCACGCCGTCCACACCCGGCAACCAACCCGGAAACCAGGCGCCACTCAGATAACTCAGGTCGTGCTTACGTCCTTTGAGCGTTGCACCCTGCCTGAAACGCAGCTCAAACAGCAGGTCATCGTAGGCGGCCTGCCAGGCCAGCCGCAGCGGATGGGTGGGCAACACGATCAGCCCACGGACGTTGTCCTGTCCGTCACGGACTTCAACCGTCCCTACCAGCGCCAACTCCGGGCGGCCAACCGCCATCAGTTCGCACCAGGCGTCAAGGTAATCTTCGATCAGCTTTGCCTGGGGCGTGCCGACGACATAACACAGGCCACTCATGCTGACCCGGCGGCATAGCTCGGACAGGGCTTCGGTGGCTGCCTGCGTGCGCTGCCAGAGACCAACCGATATTTCCTCACCGGGCAGCACGGGTACAGGACACAGGTCGGCAGCCTGCCAGCGCCCTGAAGTGCGGACTTTGAGCCGCCACCGTACGATGTCTCCCTTCCAGCGTGGGGCGATTTCGGCAAACAACCTTGGATGGTCAAGACGAAACCCACGTCCCTGGCGGACAGACAAAGTCACATACCCACCCACAAATGCCATTTCCGGGGAGGTACAGGCGGCGGTGGCCTGTTCTAGTTCATCCAGTTGCACCAGGCCCTCACTGAGCGTCCGCACCCGGGGAAATGACCGTGCACTTGTCGCATCGGGCGGAAGATCGCCATAACGGATGATGAACGGCTCGGTTTCCTGTTCAATCCGTACCTGACCGTCTTCAGCCGTGAGGCGTACCCGCGCCCGGACGTAGAGCTGCCCGGTATCGTCTGTCAACTCATCTGGGGTAAAGGTAGCAGCTTCTTCCTTTTTGCCGCGATGCGAAACATGTTTTTCGGCCAGCACCTGGCCGTCTTCGGCCACGATGGACAGTTGATACTGCACGCTGCCTTCCGGCAGGTCTGGCGGCATGGTTTTCCATTTGACCTGAAGCTGTCCGTCATCATCATCCGGGCTGATGACCCACACGGGGTCTTTTTCCTGTTCGTCCGCAACGAGTCCCGACCATTTGAAGGGAGCAGTGCCGTGCTTGGTGCGCCAGGGACTAAGTTCAATTGCACTCAGGCTGGTCGCAGCTGAGGCAAGTTCGATTGCGCCCAACCAGAAGTGTGGATGTTCGGACAACGCCCTGAGCAGCTCTTCCGTCGTTTCGTGCCGTTTGGTTTCCAGGAATTGTTGGAGCGCCAGAGCGTCGGCTTCGGTTTTTGTCCGCACCTGGGCCCGCGCCAAACGTTCTGCAATCGACAGAAGCGGGTCTCTTACATCAAGCACCTCAGCAACTAGCCGGGCTGACTCCTCTAGGCACGCTAGTGCTCTCTGCTCGTCTGTTTTGCTGTGGATAGGAAAGCCAACCACGGGCCATAGCCCAAGCAACCATAAGGACTTGCCCCAGGCATGAGGGTCCTCGGCGCTTCGCGCCAGAAAGTCAAACCGAAACCAAGGTGAGCGATGTTGCTGCCGCTGGCTTGTCTCTTTGAGCAGACGGCGCAGCCATTTTCGGTAGGTGGTTGATTCGACACTCTGTACAGCCTCATCACAGGCCCGCTCAAAGAGTTTTTCTTCCTTGATTTCTAGGCATGCACTATAGACCCCGTCCATACCAGGGCCGGCTTTCTGACGGTCAACAAGCAGCAACAGTGCCGGACCTTTCTTTTCCCGCAGTGCTACAGCCTGGTCAGAAGTAATGGTGTTGTCGTACTTGTCTTCCCGGTCAGCAACCCCGTAAACCTGCCAGTGCTGTGCTTTCAGAATTTGCTGAAAGCGGAGGTCGCAAGCCAGCCGGCGGATGACATCCGGTGGGGCATCCCGTACAAAGGCCACCTTGCCGGGACGCGCCTTGCCAATCAGCCGCAAAAAAGCTCTGGCCAGCACATCAGCTTGCTTGTCCCAGTGTTCAATGCTGGTCAGGAACCGCGTCATCCCTGATCTCCTCCGGGCTTCTCACTCGTGGGCCGTTCACTCGTGGGCCGTGGGAAAGCGCGCCAGCAGGCGCTTGTCGGGCTCAGCATCGCTGACGCTCACGAACAGGCCCAGATCGCGCAGACGGTCTTCCGTCCACCGCTCGTTTCTTCTCAGCAGGTTTGCTGGCACCGGCATTTGGAATGGGGGTGGTTTGTGAACATACAGGCCGTAGCGGTCGCACAACCACAGGAAAAAGCCTTTCACTGTGGGCGGCTGCTTTTTCCGCTGTTGATAGGCCACCCACAGGTGCACCAGATAATCGAGCATGGTATCGGTCAGGGTCGGATGCCGCGTTTCCTGGCGCGCGCGACTACCGGCAGCCGCCGGTTTCGTCACCAGACCACAGGGGTGATTGCACAGAAAGCAGGCATCGAGCAGCTCAAACCACTTCCTGGTCTGTTTCCTGCCGCGCAGGGCTGTCAGAACACGGGCCAGCCGCCATACCGACTCGTGGGAAGGCCGCTGCGCCGCCTGGAGGTCGCGCACGATCTGGGGGTCATCTTCTGCCCACAGTTCAGCTATCCGGGCCGCTTTTTCAGCCAGCGCCTTCAGGACAGCCCCGGAAGCGGGATGGCGTCCGCAGAGCACCTCACCCAGCAGGTTGAGATAGGCGTCGCCGTGCGGGGTCCGGGCGGGCAATGACACTGAAAGCGTTGTCAGGGCAGAAACTTCCGCGTCGAGCAGGCGCAAGGCCATCAGGATCACCGGCACTTCCGCCAACAACCGGCTCTGCGCTTCAAAAACCTTTTTCGAGGCGCGTTTGAGTTCCCTGTCCAGCCCGCTGGAAGCATCCACAAGCAATGGCAGCCGTGGCGGTTGGGCGGGCAGACGCCCGTCCTGCGCCCATGCCGTCAGGGCGACAGCCGTGCTCGTCAGGATGGTTGACAGACCCACGGCCAGGGCCGCGTCGAGCAGGTTGATGAGGACGCCACGCGGCATGGTTTCGCCGTAAGCCACCATGAACACCTCCAGGTCTTCCCGCAGCGGCGCGGCAATGCAGGCCAGCGGCTGCTGGTTGGGGATAGCCGCCCCCCCGGCGCTGGCGCTGAGCGGTCGCGGCGGCTGCTCCAGGGCTTCCGCCAGCCGGATTGTCAACCATTCCGGGAGCGTCACCCGTGTGACTTCATCAAACTGGTCGCTGGAAAGGTCTCTGAACGGCTCCGGTGGTTTCACCCCATGCAGGAAGGGCTTGAGCAGCAGGTTTTCCCGAAACCGCCGCCCGACAGGAAACGGTGTGGGATCATCGGCTGGCGAGTCGGTGACGACCGGGCCGTTTTGACCGGCCAGCATGGCCACAATCGTCTCCGGCACGTAACGCAGGTTGACGCTGCGTTCCGGCAGATCGAGCCAGCCGGCAAAGTAGTGGGTTGGCAGGGCCCGCCGGAGCGGTTCCTGCTTGTCTTCCGAGCGGCTGCGGTTTTCCAGACAGAACCCCATGAGCAGATCGCCCAGGATGTGCCGGGTGGTTTCGTCTTCAAAGCCCCTGAAATGGTGAGTCTGGGCAAGCTGACTGGCGACGGAAGCCACTGAAGGCTCTTTGTCCCCGCCACCGAAGACCTCGGCCAGCCGCCCCTTGCCGCGCCGTTGCACATAGCGGGAAAGATAGAAGATGGCTGGCAACGTCGCCGTAATGTCCACGTCCTGAATCGAAAACGGTACGGCTGGCCGGTAGTCGCCGGTGAGGACCCGGTCACACCACGGCTTGCCAAAGGCAGTTTGAAGCCGGGTTTTGTAAGTGCCTTCTGTCATGACACTTTCCCTTCCCAATCCAGCCCCAGTGCGGGTGGTGCCTGACGTTTGAGCCAGGCTGCCCGCGTAGGCAGTCACTGTAAGCCTGCCGCAGCGGGTCAGCTTAGACGAGGGGTTAGGACTCATCGGCGAAGCTGTGCCGCCCACTTGCACCTGCTCGTGGTGCAGCGACCAGGCTTGCCGGGCGGCTTGCGCCCATTCAAGGATGGCAACGGCGTGGTCTGCGGCAGTCCTGGCTGCCAGAGGGTGCAGGACATTGATCTTGTGTGTCGTCACAGGGGGCTCCAGCCATCGGAAGCGTTCTTTGTCTGCACAAAGTTTCAGAAATGCGGCAGGTTGGTCCGCCATGGTTTTCCATCATGAGACGAAACATTCGTACTCATCATGGCTGCCAATCCAGAACCACGTTACCGTGTCACCTTCAAGAACACCAAAGCATGATAGCCGCGTGTGATCCTTACCGACCACACATTCTCTTCGCGATTGACGCACTTGAAATACAAGGATGGATGAAAGGGATTTTCCACCCACAAGCGATAGGCTTTTCTGGCACTATGCTTGACGTCGGCATTGAGAATGTCATACGCCGCCCAGAAAGACGGCAACACGGCGGACTTCATAATTGCTCATCGTCCATTGGTTGTGCGCGTCCCTGCACAATATCCTGTTTCGCACGACGGGCAGCGGTCACCAATTGGGACTGTGTCTGCTCAAACAGGCTATCCCATTTCAATTCATCCTGCAGGTCAGCAAGATACTCGCGCAAATGCTCGACTACCCGCTCCTGTACCGATTCGGGCAAAGATTCCAGCATTTTTGTTACTGTCATAATGGCTGCCGTAGATGACATGGTTGCACCTCTCTTTCCACTGCTGGAAAAACATCCTGCACAAATTGTAAGCGACACGCCGGAGCGGACGAAGCCAAGTCTGAACTCTGCCATGCGGCACACGATTGGCAAGCCTCGGAAGCTCGGACTGTAGCCACCTCAATGGTTGACGGGTCGTGCGGTGCTTCGATACGAGGTCGCCACTCGTTGCCCGGCAGGCTGCTTCGCAACTGTGACACTCTTCACCACGCTAATGGTGACGTGCCCCAGCCGGTGCGCTGCATTCCGCACCAACTGCCACGGTTTGCACAATCCTCGACAAGCGCAACAAGCGGTGTGCCTCGGTGCTCACGGACAGGGTCTGACGCCAGAGTTCAGCGGCGCGCGGCAGTGTCCGCTGCATGCTGCTGTTAGCCGGCGTGCTACCGAAGGCGTTGATCACGTTTCTTCGGATTGGTCCACAGGTGCGAACTGCCCGGCACCGAAGTGTGCGTCGGCACCGAGTGGCCGGTCGAGGCTCACAGGTTCGTCAAACGTAAGCTGAAGCCAGAAGCCAAGCCGTGTCGTCAGCGTCCAGCCCCGTCCGCCTGTTCCGTATTCATGTGCCAGGACAGGCGAGACACAGCCGAGGCCACCAGGACCGGACAGACTCTCGACATGTGCAGGGCGCCGACCGCAGACTTTCTCGGCGCATGCGATGGCTTGTCGATCCACACGGGTCTCCTCCCTTCCCTGACGATGGCGTAGCGGCGGCAGGAACGGAGTGACGCTTTGCCATTGACGCGCCTCCGGCGCAGGCTTAGCCGACGCCACGACGGCCTCAGGCACCACGGTGATCGGGTAACTGCGCCCGCCTACGCGAATGCGCCCGACGCCAAGCAACGCGTCGAGTTCCTCCTGGGTAAGCTTCCCGCCGGGCACGCGGACCAAAAGCTCATCGAGGGTCACGGCTCCTGCGCGCGGGCGGGGCAGGTAGTATGCGTGCTGATGACCTCGAGCCACAGTGCCATCGAGTTCACGACCACTCAGTATCAACGACATCTGCCCCGTGCGGTCCCGATGCGCCTCCACAGCCGCGTCGCGAAACGCACGGGCGACGGCAACCACGTACCGAAGCGGAATGGGGATGCGGCGATTCAGGCGGAAACGAATCTCAGCCACGTTGACGCTTGGCTTGGCAGGTGGCGCTGGCACGCGCGGCCGGATCTCGTGGACGAGTGCTTCAGCCGGCACCGCGTACTCGACCCACCTGGCCCCACAGGGCAGCGGCATCTTCTCCTCAATGAGCTTGTCCACCAGGTGGATCGGGTATCCGCCACTGCGCGCGTTAGGGTGTTTGCCTGCATTACAGCCGCCTTGAACCGACCACAGGTCCGACGCCTTGAACTTATCGGGTACAGTGCAGAGCACCCGCCGGTAGTGGTAGTGCGTCGTGGGTGAGACTTGCTGGCCGGAGTTATGGTGAGTGACGACGAAGATGTTATCCGACCTTGGCGGCTCGTTACGGTCCACCAGACAGAGGCGCGCCCGGGACTCGCTGCGGCCGAAATAGCGCAGCCGTTCAAGGAGTTTGGCGAGCAACGCCCGCTGATCCGGCGGAAGTGACTTCGCGAAGCGGAACCAGAAGCGACCGCCTTCGGGAACGGCGAAGTGGTCGTGGTGGGGGACGCGATCGGACGCGCCCAGCCGCACGGGCTGGTAGTAGCGGATCTCGTGGACCGACGTGCGCGGAAGCCAGATCTCGGGCGCGTCGGATTGGCCCAGGGTCTCGATCAGGCGATCGCGGAGCAGGCCATCGCGGAGCAGGCCATCGCGATCAATCTCCGAGGATAAACCCGGCTGTGCGCAGAACCATGCGGAAGCGAGAGCACGGAGGAGTCGCCAAGGCGAGGGAGGCCACTCTGGCCCCGCCATTCCAAACTGGGACTCGCCCCACACGTGTGCATGGTAGCGACCCGAGAGAAGTTTCACCTCGATGACGGTTGTGTTGGTCATTCCTGTGCTTCGCCCGCCTGCTCGACATTCGCCTCTGTTTGTTGGGCGGCCTTGCTGCCACCCTTCTTCTCCTGCTTCGGCTTGTTCTCCTGATTCTGCTTGGGATCGTACGTGACCTCCACCATGGGGCCGTCGTAGAGATTGCCGGGCGACGACTCCTTCCCGCTCGCGGTGCCCTTCTCCGCGCTCGACTTGCCTTCTTTCGGTTCCCCGGAGGTCGCCTCGTCCTTTTTGTCCGAGAGCAGTTCCTTGATGAGCGCGCTGAAGGTCACCCCGGACATCCCGGCCTGCTTGCCGTCGTCATTTCCGTGGGTATCTGGCAAGTTTCCGTGGGTATCTGGCAAGAAGGACGGACCCTCAGCTTGGCCGAGGCCGGTGGGCTTCGCTTCCATCAACTCGGTGGGGGTGGTCTGCCCCTTTGATGAGTTGCCGCTCCACGAGATCGACTCGCAGGTCAGGTAGCAATCGGCGCGGAGGCGGAGACTCGGCCCGGTCGATCGGCTGCGAGGATCGAACGATTGATTGTTGTTGAGAAAGGCACCGATCTTCCAGAGGGCAAGGCCGAGGAGGAACTTCTTCCGGTCATCTGCGAGCGACAAGCTCCTCAGCGCAAGAAGATCGATCTCGAACGTTGCCGTGATGTTCTTCGGCACAATGCGGCTCTTCGCGGCAATGCTCTGCCCCTTGTTGGCGCGCTCCTTGCGTGTCGACTCCGGCTCGATCCCGTCCCACTTCACCATGACGTAGTGGACCTCGGGGTCGTCCGCGAGCTCGGCCTCGAGCCTCGCGTGGACGAGGCGAGTCTGGCGCAGTCCGACGAACTTCCACTGCACGAACTGGAAGCCGTGCAGGAGCGCCGACGGATCCAGTGCAAAGACAAGCCGCTCGAGGTCCGCGCGCCTGTCCATGGGCCAGAAGTCGCCGTTGTTCTCCGGCCTGTTCTCCAGCCCGATCTTTTCCTCGAACAGCTTGCGCAGGTTTTTGTTACCGCCCGCAAGCTCGCTTTCGAGAATGTAGGACGATGCAATCCGGTGCGGCTCGGTGAGGTTCGTCGCCAGGAGTTTGCCGCCCTTGTCCTTCACCGCAATGACCGGCAGGCCCCTGAGGTCGTCCACCCAGACCCCTGGCGCCTTCATGCAGACCGCTTCGAGTCGGTTCGCCATGCTCTGCTCGCTCTCGACGAGGCACCAGCGGCGGCCTTCCTTGTCGCGGTAGATGCAGGCACCGATGTCGGGAAAGCCGGTGGGCTGGAGAAAGTTGCCGTTCGTGAGCTTGAGCGACGCGGTGATCACGATGTGGTACTGCGCGTAGAGTTGATCGAGCAGCGATTGAGCCTGTGACTGGGCCGGTGTCGTTGTCATGCGATAGCCTCCTGTTCGTCAATCGGCACCCAGAGACGCCGCGATAGGGCGAGCGTGTCGTCTTTCAAGATGGGGACGAGAACTGCGAGCAGCATTCGCGCTGCCTCGTCACCCGGGATCGTCGCGGCGAAGCGCGCAACAGCCTTTCCGGTCGGTCTCGGATTCGTGCTCCAAGGGAGTCCGTTGACTCGCAGTCGCCGGAGCGCCAATTCAACAGCCCTCTCGACCCCGCTGGCGCTGCCTAATGAGAGAAGCCGCGCAACAGTGCCGTCGCGCGGGGGCCGCGACTCCGGCGGCGGATCGATGCCCAGATCGAGCCATAGCCGGAGTGCCACGTACGACGGCGGCAGGAAAACGCCTGCGCCCGACGCTGTAGCCTGCTCAGTTTCCAACGGTTGGTTGTGGTTTTGCCAGTCGAGAAGGGCGTAGAGAGCAGCGAGGCAATGGACCTCCCGAATGTTCACGTCACCACGAAGCAGGGCGGCGATGTCGGCGAGGCGCGCGAAGCGCGCGGCGGCAAACGGCAGCCTCGGCAACTCGGCACTGTCGAGCCAGCGGTACCAGAAGAGGTCCCCGAAGTCACCGAGGGGGTTCAGGCCGGACCACCGGAGAGAACGCGACGGAGGCGATTCCGGAACCGTCCAGGCGCGGTCGTCCCAGCGGTATCGAACCGGGAGCATGTGCTCAAGGATGGGCCCGACAACCGCACCCTCGGCTCGAACCCCGAGGTCGGCTCGAACCCCGAGGATCGAACCGATGGCACGTCCCAGTCGATGGGCCGGGTCTGGCCCGTTCCCGAGTGCACGCTCCCATAGGAGCGCCGGGAGCGGTGGCAGTGGGCGCGGCTTCCGGCGTGTGTCCTCGAGGTCCCGGCGCAGGGCACCGGACACAACAAGCGCCTGGTTGAGATCCCAGAGCGACTCGAGGATGCCACGATACGTATCGGGCCCGGGCTCATCGACTGCGCGATGGATGGCCTCCTCCGCGCGCGCACGTTCCGCGCGCAAACGATCCGTGCTGAACTGGTCGAACCATCCCGTTTCCGCGAGCGGTGCCAGCATCAGCCGTAGCGTTGCGTGTTCCTTGCCCTTGACCCCAACGCGCGTCGAACCGCGTGGGATGCCTTGACGCATCCGCTGGTCCTGCCCTCGGCGGCGCCCTTCGAGGACGAAGCGATGGAAGGTGTCGAAGGCGGCACCGGGGCCACGCCCGACGACCGCCGCCCGGAACTCTGCTGCGGTGGCGGCGAAGCCCCGGCCTGACAGACGTGCCTGGAACTGACGCATCTGGACTTCGAACTCCGCGAGCGTCCGAGGGCAGTCGGCGTTCCACGTGGGGAGGTGGATCTCGACGTTCCGGAAGAACTTGCCCTTCCCGAGCTCGACCACCGAGCCCTCGAACACGAACGGGAACGCGGGGTACGCGCGGCGACCCCAGCGGAGGCGACGAAGGCTGCCACGCAAAAGCACAGCCCCACGCACTGCCAGCAGGAAGCACCATGGGCTGAGCGCAGCGCGATCCTGCGCCCACTTCGCGATGCCCGTCGCGTAGCGTTTCATTGGCTCGGGAAAGAAGAGATAGCCGCTGTCGAGCCCCTTCTTGAGTTTGGGGTTCCCTTCCGCGAAGAGCGACCACGCGATGTCCAACGGAGCACCTCTGGCCGCCTCGACTGCCTTCTCGACCTGGGAGAAGTAGTCGCCGCTGCCCTCCTGCCCATGGGCAGGGAACAGCGGGTGCGGTTCGGTCTTCTCCTTGTCCGGGTCGGGAAGAGCGATCGCCCGTGCCCATGCCGCAATCTGGGGCTCGAACCGATCATGGTTATCGCGCTTCTTGAGCTTCGAACCTTGCCGTTTGATTTTTTTCTCCTTGCTGCCGCGAACGGGCTTGAACGCCTCCGCAACGACACTCCCCCACCCGAGCAGGTGGCCGCGCACCACATCCTCGATCGCCTGCCTCGCCTTCGTCTGATCCGCGCCATCGTCGCAGGGCCGCTCGACCGCCAGGTGAAAGGCGTCGTCCCACCAGAACAGTGCGTCCGGACAGTTCTCCCCGACGATGGCCATGATGCCGAAGCCTTTGAGGAGATCGCCGAGCGAACGCGGCGAGACCCCGCCGAGAACGACCGCTGCCATCAGCTCGCCCTCCAGTCCGCGACGCGCACGAGGCCTTCCAGGTAGGCAAGGAGAAACGGCCCGTGTTTTTTGAGCAGTTTGTGCACGCGCCCTTGCCATCCCCGGTGCTGGCGGGATGGAAGCACGATTTTCGTGTTGAGCACGATCGGGTTATTTCCGACGGGTAAGGCGGCCGCGGGGATCCTGTCGCCGTCCCGCACGCCACACAGATCCACGGGGTCATCATCATCCCACGCCTCGGGAAGCAGCCGTACCTTGCCGTGGTGAGCGAGGATCAGGAACGCCGCGAGGTCGTCGTCCACGTGCTTCGACTCAAGGAACGCGAGGAGCGAGGCCATCTCGTGTCGGAAGCCTGAGGTACCGCCCGGCTTCCGTCCGTTGGACTTCGCATAGAGAGCGTTGTTGCGCGGATGTGGCTCGACGGCCGTGCCGCCGCGCCGCAAGTACTCCTGAAACGGCCGGGTGAATGTACCGTTTCTCTTCCGCTCGAGCGCCTTCCCGACGTCGTGCCAACGCGCGGCTCGGATGACAGATTCGCCGACGGTGCCATTCAACGCGAGCCTTCCCACGAGGTCCATTGCCTTCTGCTCCGCGAGGAGCAGGTGAGGTTCGAGCTCCATCCACTCCTTGGTGAAGCACCGCCGATCTTCGAGCCGCGCGCGTGGGCCCACGATGTGCTCGTCGATCTCGCAAACGAGCGACGCCGTTCCACCGTCGAGGCGGACCCAGGCGCGTACGCGCTTGCCGTCGTCCCTCTTACAGCGGTCAATGATCACGTTCGGTTTGTCTGCGTCCCTGGCGGTCCACCCGACGTCTTCGCGATAGCACCCGGCCTCACGATCGACCATGACGGTGTCGCCGGCGCGGATCTCGCGCCCTGTCGCTTTGCGCCAGGCGGCGCGACCTTTGCGCCCCGTAGAGAGCGTCAGGATCCAGACCTCGCGTTCTGCGAACGCCTCCTGCGCTTCGTAGAACGGCACGGGGCACAGCTCGCCGCGATGGAACGGCACCTGCTCGTCCGCGTCGCGCTCACCTGTCTCGTCCGCGTCGCGCTCACCTGTCTCGTCCGCGTCGCGCTCACCTGTGATCCGCCGCCAGAGCAGGTACGCATCGACGTCGCGATCGGCGGCGCGCAGATACGGCGTTACATCCGTGTAGCCACCAGACAGATCCGGATCGGTGTCAAAGAGATCGTCCAGGTCGAAGCGCCGAAGGACGGGCCCTTCGAGCGGAAGCGAGATCGAAAGAGTCGACAGCGTCTTGGGCGAGAGGGAGCCGTCGTGAGCCTCCGCCACCTGAGCAAGGAGCTTTCGGGCTTCGTCGATGGCCTCGGGCTCGTACGGCCAGCTCAGCTCGCGCTTGCGTCGCTCCTCGTAGTCACCGTCGGACTCCTGCTCCTTACGTGCCGGAGACGGCGGCTCGAAGATCACAGGCTCGAAGACCACAGCCCGCGCCGGCTTTGCCTTGCCCTTGTTAACGTCACTGGATCGTGGCCGCGTGCCGCTGCGATTCAGCCGTCCAAGCCGCTGCACAAGCGACGGCCACGGACAGAGTTCCGTGAAGAGCGCATCGGCGTCGAGGTCCACGCCGGCTTCGAGGACCTGTGTCGTGACGACGATGCGTCCGGAAGCAGGTGTGGCGGTCCCGAGCTTGCTCACGACTGCGTGCCGATCGCGCGGGCGCATGCGGGCGTGGACGAGGAGAACCTCCGCCCCGGCTCCGGCGCTTGCGCGAAGGCGGTCGTGGAGTTCGCGCGCACGCTTGACCTGATTCACGAAGACGAGCACGAGGCGTCCGCCATTCGCTTCATCGAGAATCGCCGTATGCAGATCGGGACTCTCGACGGTCCAGCCCTGCTCGCCTGGCTTGCCTGCCTGTGCGTCATCTTTGGACCCTGGCTTGCGCTTGCCACGCGCTGGCTTGACTTTCGGCTTCGTAACGCCAGTGTTGTTTGCAGCGGAGTCCAGGTGCAGTTCCAGGCGCTTAGGAGCGTTCCACCGCAGGGCGAACGCCGGGTTTTGAAGGTCGGCGTTTGTGTGCTGACATGCAAGCAACTGGCTCTTTTCAGGCGTTTGCATCCAATTCGGAAGCTGGAGCGAGCCGGCCTGGCTGCCGAGTGTGGCGCTCATCCAGAGCGTCTGGCGCAGCCCATGGGACGGAGGTGCAGCGTCCCAGAACGCTTGGAGCTGTACGCTCGTCGTGCGCCCCGGCCCCATGAGCTGGACTTCGTCCATCACCCAGAGCGCGTCCACGTTAAGAAATCCGAAGTCGATCGGCCACTCCTGCGGCGGCATCGCGAAGCCGCGATTCAGCGCCCGCGAGAGCAGCATGTCCTGTGTTCCAATGATGATGGCCTCGCGCTCCGGGTACTCGCGCCAGTCGCGCTGGGACTCGCCACCCATAAGCCTGACGACAGCGATCTTGTTCTGCTGCTTCCAGTCGACTTCGTAGCTTTTAAGCCGGTTGCCTTTGAAGATCGCCGTGCCGGCGAGCAGGTTGAGGTTGTTCAGCCAGCGGACAGCACACGCGCGCGTCTGCTCCACAAGCACGCGCATGGGGAGGCAGTACACGAGACGGCGCGGCGTCGCGTTGCGTACGGTCTCCTTCGGATGGCATCGCCGACGCCACAACCAGCCGAGGATCGCAGCAGCCGTCTTCCCCGTGCCCGTCGGCACCTCGAGCAACTCGGGCAGTCGCCCGCATTGGGCGAGAGCACGCTGGTAGGGGAAGGGCTTCCTGCCTGTCGCCTTCTTGAACCAATTGTCGAAGTAGTTCGCTCGCCCCTGAGTCATAACATGGCAGATCGGCTCGCAGGAAAGTACTGATGAGCTTGTTTGCGTTGGGCTTGTTCACACGGCGCAGCACTATAAGTAAAACCGGCAAACAGTGCAATCTTTCTCTAAATGCTCAAGACTAGCCAGTCACGCGGGATGCCGACCTGCCGGCCAACGCCCAAGGTGACGGTTCAACACATGCCTGGCATCGGCCGTTTTTTGGCTTTCAAAACAGTTGTTACGCCTTCAAACAGTTGTTACGCCTTCAAAAAGTAGCGCGAACCACGGCAATGCACCAGACGGTAAGGCGACGGCAGCGGTTTTCCAGCCGGAAACCTCTGCCGGGTCCGGCTGACTTGACCTTTGACATAAAACCTTTGCAGGCCTGAAAAGATTGTACACCTGCCTTTCCGCCGCTGTACGTTGGAAAAAGAAGGCTTCGTTCAAGCCTGTGTTTTTGCGCGTCCCCACCCCGACCTTTTCCTTCATCTTCTGTCGGCAGTTCCAAGCTGTGAGGACGCACCGTCATGAAAATTCTGATGCTTCAACCCAACTACCACTGCGGCGGCGCAGAAATCGCTGGAAACTGGCCGCCAAGCTGGGCCCCTTACATTGGCGGGGCCATCCGGGCGGCCGGTTACACCAACTACCGCTTCGTGGATGCCATGGCGCTCGACCTGTCGGATGAAGCCGTCGCCAACATCATCCGTACCAACCAGCCGGATGTCGTCATGGCCACCGCCATTACGCCGATGATTTACAAGGCCCAGGACACCCTGAAACTGGCCAAGGACATCAACCCGTCCACCGTGACCATCCTGGGCGGCATTCATCCGAGCTTTATGTATGGGCAGGTGCTGGCTGAAGCGCCGTGGATTGACTACATCGTACGCGGCGAAGGCGAGGAAATCATCGTCAACCTGCTGCGCGCCATCGAGGCCGGGGATGACCGCCAGCGCCGCCATGAGATTCGCGGACTGGCCTTTTGCAGTGACGAGGGCAACGTCGTGGCCACGCCGGCCCATCCGCCGATTGCCGATCTGGACTCGCTGACGCCGGACTGGAGCGTGCTCGACTGGAGCCAGTACATCTACATTCCGCTCAACGTCCGGGTGGCTGTCCCGAACTTTGCGCGGGGCTGCCCGTTCACCTGCCGGTTCTGCTCGCAGTGGAAGTTCTGGCGCAAGTACCGGACACGCTCGCCGCGCAAGTTCGTGGATGAAATCGAAACGCTCGTCAAAGAGCACCAGGTCGGGTTTTTCATCCTGGCGGACGAAGAACCCACCATCAACCAGAAGAAGTTTGTGGCGCTGTGCGAGGAGATGATTGCCCGCAAGCTCGACGTGCACTGGGGCATCAACACGCGCGTGACGGACATCCTGCGCGATGCCGATCTGTTGCCGCTCTACCGCCGGGCGGGGCTGGTTCACGTCTCGCTCGGCACCGAGGCGGCCACGCAGATGAACCTCAACCGCTTCCGCAAGGAAACGACCATCCAGGAAAACCGGCGCGCCATTCAGCTTCTCAAGGACAACGGCATGGTGGCGGAAGCGCAGTTCATCATGGGGCTGGAGAACGAAACGCCCGAAACCCTGCAGGAAACCTATCGGCTGGCGCTCGACTGGAATCCCGACATGGCGAACTGGAACATGTACACGCCGTGGCCGTTCTCGGAACTGTTCGAGGAACTCAAAGACCGCGTCGAGGTCCGCGACTATTCGCGCTACAACTTCGTCACGCCCATCATGCAGCCCGATGAAATGGAACGCGAGGACGTGCTCAAAGGGGTGCTCAAGATGTACGGCAGGTTCTACAGCCGCAAAGCGTTCCTGGAATATCCCTTCATCCGGGACTCGTTCAAGCGCAAATACATGCTGGGCTGCCTCAAGGCGTTTCTCAAGATGACGGCCACCAAACGCTTCTATGACCTGGGGCGCGTCAAGCGCAAGGGGCTTGGGGTTGAGGTGGACCTTGGTTTTGATTCGTCCAAGGTCTTCACCCGGGAACAGCTCACAGCGCTCAACGAGGGTCCGGGCGCGGTGCGTGCCGACGTGGACTACCTGGGTTCCATCTCCGCCTGTGGCGGGCCGCGTGAGCAGACCGTACCCCCGACTCCGCTGGTGTCATTGGGCAAAAGGGAGCAGGCTGACGATGAGGATCGACCAACTGTTGCAAAAATATAGCCGTCCCGGGCCGCGCTACACGAGCTATCCGACCGTCCCGGTGTGGAGTGAACAGGTTGGAGCGATGGATTACCGTGCGGCCCTTCAGGCGCTTTCGGAAACGCCAGACGCCCAAAACCTTTGTCTTTACGTTCACCTGCCGTTTTGTGCCATGGCGTGCCACTACTGTGGCTGCAACAACGCCGTCACCAGCAAAACGGAAGTTGTGGATGCCTATCTCGACCGGGTGGCGCGGGAAGTGGCGCTGGTGGTTGAACAGCTCGGACGCGGCCGGCGCGTCGTCCAGATGCACTGGGGCGGCGGTACGCCCAACACGCTGACGGCGCGGCAGATGGAGCGCCTCGTACGCCTGCTGGAAGAAGCCTTCGTTCTGGACTGGAACGGGGAAATGTCCATCGAGATTGACCCGCGTATTGCGTCGCCGGCGCAACTGAAGCACATCCGCTCGCTGGGTTTCCGGCGCATCAGTCTGGGCGTCCAGGATTTCCACCCGGAGGTACAGGCGGCCATCGGCCGGCATCAGCCGGAAGCTCTCACGAAGGCAGTCTATGCCGCCTGTCGGGACGTGGGCTTTGAAAGCATCAACCTTGATCTGGTGTACGGACTACCCCGGCAGACCCGCGCCACGTTTGAGCATACGGTGGCGTCCGTTCTGGAGCTGCACCCTGACCGCCTGGCGCTGTTCAACTATGCCCACATGCCGAAACTTCGTCCCCGCCAGCGGCACATCCGTGTGGAAGACCTGCCGGATGTCATCACTCGCTTTGCCATGTTTGACGATGCGCGCCAGCGGCTGACGGCGCACGAGTACGTATGGATTGGCATGGATCACTTTGCACGCCAGGACGATGAGCTGGCCGTGGCGTCCCACGAGCGCCGTCTCCACCGCAACTTCATGGGCTACACCCTGCGTCCGGCGGCCAATCTCATTGCCTTTGGGATGAGCGGCATCAGCGAACTGGAAGGATTCTATGCCCAGAATGATGCCCGGCTGGGACGTTACCAGACGGCCCTTGACCACGGGGAGCTGCCTGTCGTGCGCGGCCATCGGCTGAGTGCGGACGACCAGCGACGGCGGGAGGCGATTCGTTACCTGATGTGCCACATGGAGCTTCCGGTGGCCGTTCTTCGGGACGACTTCGAGCGGCAGCGCGCGGCTTTCCGTGAAATGGAAGCCGACGGCCTTATCTGCTTTGACGCCGGACGCCTGGTTGTCACACCGCTGGGACGCCCCTTCGTGCGCAACATCTGCATGACGCTCGACGCCTATCTGGAAACCGACGCGCCACGCCCCGTTTTCTCAAAGACCCTGTGAGTGGCGAGTGGTGAGTGGCGAGTGGCGAGTGGTGGGTAGCGAGTGGCGAGTGGCGAATGGAGCATCAGTTTGCGCCACTGGAGTTTCCGTGACGATTTGACGACGGCAGCCGGAACCCGGAGAAGGTCCTGGCCATCGGCGGCACAGAGAAGCTCATTGCCACTCACCACTCACCACTCGCTACTCGCCACTCGCTATTCCGCCATTCCTCATTCCCCACTAATCCCAGATGCGGTTTACGCCGTAAGCGTCGAAAATCGTGTCGGCGCTGAGGAGCGGCATGCCCTCGATCAGCGACTGAGCAACCAACATCCGGTCAAATGGATCGCGGTGGTGAAATGGCAGCGCGGTCAGGCAGTCGAAGTTCATTCCATATATTCCGCGAAGTCTTCGAGTGGGGCATCGAAATCGGGGGACATCCAGAACGGGCGGTCCTTGGCTGTGCCGGGAACACTTGGCCAACTCGTGCGCTCCAAGCGCTTGATGACGGCGACAGGTACACCATCAGCCGTCAGGATCAACTCCTCGCCGCCAGCCATTCCAGCCAGAAGTTCAGGCAATTTGGACTGGACGGCCGTCACCGGAAACGTGCGGGCAATCGTTTCGGTCATGTTGTTCTCCTTGTTGGTGGGCTTGTTCTGTCGTAGCCGCCAAAGCTACCTGGATTGTTATTCAGGTGTCATTTTCGCCGGCAACACGACTATCCGCAAACACCGGCTGAGTGCGGACAGTCAGTGAGCGGGAGGTGATTCGCTCGGCTTCACACACTAACGCCAAGTGCCTTGCCTGCTTCAGAGCACCCCTCAAAACATCCCCCACTTCCACCTACTCGCCACTCGCCCGTACGGGCGGGTTCGGAACCCGCCCGTACTACCACTCGCTACTCCCGAGGGTGCGAAACGCTGGATGCCGGGTGGTTCCGGGGCGGGTTCGGAACCCGCCCCTACCACTCGCTACTCGCCACTCGCCATTCGCCATTCACTATAAACCTGCACAACCCGAAAAAAATTGCTTCTATCTAAATGTCACAAAACCTGAAACGTGATAAGGCAACCAGTCGGTGCTGAAGTGGTTGGATGCGGCGAGGAGAACATAATGATCAAACGGATACAGGTGATGGCTCTGGCTGCCGTATTGTGCCTGACCGGCGCGATGGCCTACGCCCAAGGCGCAGGTGGCGAGTGGGAGACACTCAGCCGAGAGGTAATGGAGCTTTATCGGGCCGGTAAATATGACCAGGCCCTCGTGGTTGCCAAAAAGGCGCTGGAGGTAGCTGAGAAAAGCGTCGGGCCGGAGCATCCCAATGTGGCGAAAAGTCTGAACAACCTGGCTTATCTCTATAATGCCCAAGGGCAGTACGCTCAGGCCGAGCCGCTCTTCAGGCGCGCGCTGGCTATACAGGAGAAGGCCTTGGGCCCCGACCATCCCGACGTGGCGACAAACCTGAACAACTTGGCCGTGCTCTACAAAAACCAAGGCCAGTACGCCTAGGCCGAGCCGCTCCTCATGCGTGCGCTGGCTATACAGGAGAAGGCCTTGGGCCCCGAACCATCCCGATGTGGCGCAGAGCCTGAACAACCTGGCTGATCTCTATCAAGCCCAAGGGCAGTATGCCCAGGCCGAGCCGCTCTACAGGCGCGCGCTGACCATCCGGGAGAAGGCCCTCGGCCCCGACCATTCCGATGTGGCGACAAACCTGAACAACCTGGCCCTGCTCTACGATGCCCAAGGTCAGTACGCCCAGGCCGAGCCACTTTACAAGCGCGCGCTGACTATTCGGGAAAAGGCCTTGGGCACCGACCATCCTGATGTGGCGACCAGCCTGAACAACTTGGCTGGTATCTATCAAAACCAAGGCCAGCACGCCCAGGCTGAGCCACTCCACAGGCGCGCACTGTTTATTAGGGAGAAGGTACTTGGTACCGACCATCCTGATGTGGCGACCAGCCTGAACAACCTGGCCACACTCTACTGTGACCAAGGTCTGTATGCCCAAGCGGAGCCACTCTTCAAGCGCGCGCTGGTCATCACGGAAAAGGCCTTGGGGGCAGACCATCCTGATGTGGCGCAGAGCCTGAACAATCTGGCCATGATTTATGCCAACCAGGGGCGGTACGATCAAGCAGAGCCACTCCACAAACGCGCGCTGTCCATTCAGGAGAAGGTGCTGGGCCCTGACCATCCCGATGTGGCAACGAGCCTGAGCAACCTGGCCGCGCTCTACCATGCCCAAGGTCAGTACGCCCAGGCGGAGCCGCTCCTCAAGCGCTCACTAGCCATTATGGAAAAGGCTCTGGGCCCTGACCATCCCGATGTGGCAACGAGCCTGAACAACCTGGCCGCGCTCTACTATGTTCAGGGCCAGTACACCCAGGCAGAGCCACTCTTCAAGCGCACGCTGGCTACTATGGAGAAGACTCTGGGCTCCGACCATCCCGATGTGGCAACGATCTTGAGCAACCTGGCTGGTATCTACATAGACCAAGGTCAGCATGCCCGGGCGGAGCCACTCTACAGGCGCACGCTAGCCATCAGAGAGAAAGCCCTGGGCCCCGACCATCCCGATGTGGCAACGAGCCTGAGCTGCCTGGCTCTGCTCTACGCCAAGCAAGGTCAGTACACCCAGGCAGAACCACTCTACAGGCGTGCGCTAGCCATCATGGAGAAGGCCCTGGGTCCCGACCATCCGGTTGTGGCGATGAGCCTGAACAACCTGGCTGGACTCTACCGTGCCCAAGGGCAGTACGCCCAGGCCGAGCTGCTCTACAAACGCTCATTGGTCATCAGGGAGCAGGCCCTGGGTCCTGACCATCCCGATGTGGCGGCGAGCCTGAACAACCTGGCTGCCGTCTATCGAGACCAAGGTCAGTACGCCCAAGCGGAGCCGCTCCACAGGCGCGCGCTGGCTATCTTGGAGAAGGCCCTGGGTCCCGACCATCCCGATGTGGCAGCGAGCCTGAGCAGCCTGGCTGGACTCTACCGTGCCCAAGGGCAGTACGCCCAAGCAGAGCCGATCTACAAGCGCGCGCTGGCTATTCGGGAGAAAGCCTTGGGATCCGACCATCCCGATGTGGCGGAGAGCCTGAACAACCTGGCTCTGTTCTACACCAAGCAGGGTCAGTACACCCAGGCGGAGCCGCTCCACAGGCGCGCGCTGGCTATCTTGGAGAAGGCCTTAGGACCTGACCATCCCGATGTGGCGGCGAGTCTGCACAACCTGGCTGGATTCTACCAAGCCCAAGGGCAGTACGCCCAGGCCGAGCCACTTTACAGGCGCACATTGGCCATCAGGGAGAAAACCCTGGGACCCGACCATCCCGACGTAGCGACGAACCTGAGCAACCTGGCTGAAATCTATCGAGGACAGAGTCGGTACGCCCAGGCGGAGCCGCTTTACAGGCGTGCTCTAGCCATCTGGGAAAAGGCCCTGGGACCCGACCATCCCAATGTGGCGGCAAGCCTGAACAACTTGGCTGACCTCTATCGAGAACAGGGTCAGTACGCCCAAGCGGAGCCGCTCTTCAAGCGCGCGTTGGCCATACAAGAGAAGACCTTGGGGACTGACCATCCCGATGTAGCGCTGAGCCTGAACAACCTGGCCCTGCTCTACGCCGACCAAGGTCAGTACACCCAAGCAGAACCTCTCTACAAGCGCACTCTGGCCATCTGGGAGAAGGCCTTGGGACCCGACCATCCTGCGGTGGCGACAGTCCTGCACAACCTGGCTGGTATCTATCAGGACCAAGGTCAGTATGCCCAAGCGGAGACGCTCTACAGGCGTGCGCTGACCGTCAAGGAGAAGTCTTTGGGCTCCGACCATCCCAATGTGGCGACGAGCCTGAACAACCTGGCCATGCTCTATGCCAAACAGGGTCAGTACGCCCAAGCGGAGTCCCTCTTCAGGCGTTCACTGACTATCAGAGAGAAGGCTCTAGGCCCTGACCATCCCGATGTGGCGGCGAGCCTGCACAACCTGGCTGGTATCTATCAAGACCAGGAGCAGTATGCCACGGCGGAGCCGCTCTTCAGGCGGGCGCTGGCCATCCGGGAGAAGGCCCTGGGTTCCGACCATCCCGCTGTTGCGCAGAGCCTGCACAATCTGGCCCGGCTCTACTATGCCCAAGGGCAGTATGCCCAAGCCGAGCCGCTCTACAGGCGTTCACTGGTTATCCGGGAGAAGGCATTGGGACCCAACCATCCTGATGTGGCGACGAGCCTCAGAAACCTGGCGCTACTCTATCGTGCGACGCAGCGGATTACCGAGGCGGAGCAGCTTGAGGAGCGGGCAGCAAAAATCAAGGCCAACGACAAGTGAGAGAAACGGTTGAATTCCATCGCAAAGGCAGTTTATGCGGTTTGCCGGGAAGCCAGCTTTGAAAGCATCACGACTGGTTACAGAACCGGTTACGGGCTTACCCCGGCAAACCTGCGCCACCATCCGCAAACACTGACTAAGTGTGGACAAGCAGCGACGGCAGGAGGCGATTCATTCAGCTTCACACGTCAGAACAACCACTCCCCACGCCTGCTCGGAGCAACTCCCAAAACATCTCCCACTCGCCACTCGCCATTCGCTACCCACCACTCGCTACTCGCCACTCGCTACTCACACCCATTCCTCAGTCCCAGATGCGGTTTACGCCGTAAGTGTCGAAAATCGTGTCGGCGCTGAGGAGCGGCATGCCCTCGATCAGCGACTGAGCAACCAACATCCGGTCAAATGGATCGCGGTGGTGGAATGGCAGCGTGGTCAGGCAGTTGAAGTGGTCATCGCGGAATGGCAACCACTCAAAGTACGTGCGCAGCATGTGCTGGCGGAAGAATCCGGCGTACGATCCGCCGATGTCGAGCTTTTTCAGGCTGACCTTGATAGCGACTTCCCACGGCGAGACAAGGCTGACGAACTTCTGGTTCGCCGGATTGCAGATTGCAGCTTTGGCCGTTGCCCCCAGTTGCGGGTCATCCCACCAGAACCACAGCACCGTATGCGTATCAAGTAACAACTTCATTCCATATATTCCGCGAAGTCTTCAAGTGGGGCGTCGAAATCGGGGGACATCCAGAACGAGCGGTCCTTGGCTGTGCCAGGAACACTTGGCCAACTCGTGCGCTCCAAGCGCTTGATGACGGCGACAGGTACACCATCAGCCGTCAGGATCAACTCCTCGCCGCCAGCCATTCCAGCCAGAAGTTCAGGCAATTTGGACTGGACGGCCGTCACCGGAAACGTGCGGGCAATCGTTTCGGTCATGTCGTTCTCCTCGTTGGTGGGCTTGTTCCGTCGTGTAGCCGCCAGAGCTACCCGGATTGTTTTCGGGTGTCATTTTCGCTGGCTACACGATTATCCGCAAACACCGGCTGAGTGCGGACGACCAGCGACGGCGGGAGACAATCCGTTCGGCTTCACAACAACGGCTTTGCCTGCCTCAGAGCACCCCCCAAAACATCCCCCACTTCCACCTACTCGCCACTCGCTACTCACCACTCGCTACTCGCTATTCGCTATTCGCTATTCGCTATTTGCTATTTGCTGCTCGCCACTCGCTACAAACCTGTTTACAACCTGAAAAAAATGCTTCTAAATATCAAAAAAACACTAAACAGCAACAAGGCAACCACCCCGCAACAAAGTGGTTGGGTGTCTGCGAGGAGCACCTATGACCAAACGGATACAGGTAATGGTTCTGGCTGCCGTGTTGTGCCTGGCTGGCGCCACAGCCTGCACCCAAAGCAACAATTGGGAGACACTCAACCGAGATGCAACGGAGCTTTATCGGGCTGGCAAATATGAACGTGCCATCACGGTTGCCAAAAAGGCGCTGGAGGTTGCTGAGAAGAGCGTCGGGCCGGACCATCCCAATGTGGCGACAACCCTGAACATCCTGGCTGAAATCTATCGCGAACAGAGACAATACGCTCAAGCGGAGCCGCTCCACAGACGCGCACTGACCATTCGGGAGAATGCCTTGGGTCCCGACCATCCCAGTGTGGCGCAAAGCGTGAACAACCTGGCCGTGCTCTACAAAAACCAGGGTCAATACGCTCAAGCGGAGCCGCTCCTCAAACGCGCGCTGGCTATCGGGGAGAAGTCCTTAGGCCCTAACCATCCTGATGTGGCAACGAGCCTGCATAACCTGGCTGAACTCTATCAAGACAAAGGGCAGTACGCCCAAGCGGAACTGCTCTGTGGGCGTGCGCTAACCATCCGGGAGAAAGTCTTGGGTCCCGACCATCCTGACGTGGCAACGAGCCTGAACAACCTGGCCCTGCTCTACTATGCCCAAGGTCAGTACGCCCAGGCCGAGCCGCTCCTCAAACGTACGCAGGCCATTTTGGAGAAGGCCCTAGGTTCCAACCATCCCGATGTGGCGAAAAGCCTGAATAACCTGGCCTTGCTCCACTATGGCCAGTGTCAGTACTCCCAGGGAGCACCGCTCTGCGAGCGCGCGCTGGCCATCATGGAGAAGTCCCTGGGTTCCGACCATCCCGATGTGGCAATAATCGTGAACAACCTGGCTGTCTTTTATCACGAAGCTGCAATGTATACCCAGGCGGTGCCACTCTACAATCGCTCGCTGGCCATCATGGAGAAGTCCCTGGGACTTGCCCATCCTGATGTGGCAGTGATCCTGAACAACATGGCTGTGTTTTTCTATGACCAGCATGCGTACGCCCAAGCGGAGCCGCTTTACCAGCACGCGCTGGACATCAGGGAGAAGACCCTGGACCCCGGCCATCCCGATGTGGCGAAGAGCCTCAACAGCTTGGCTCTGCTCTACTATGAACAGCGTCAGTATGCCCAGGCGGAGCTGCTTTTCAAACGTGCGCTGGCTATCCGGGAAAAGGCCCTAGGGCCTGAACATCCCGATGTAGCAGCGACCATGCACAACCTGGCCACGCTTTATCATGCTCAGAGGAAGTATGCCCAAGCGAAACCGCTTTACAGGCGCGCGTTGACCATCAGGGAAAAGACCCTTGGACCCAACCATCCCGATGTGGGAGCGACGGCATACAATTTGTCCCAAGTTTACCTTTTGCAGTTTCAGTTCAACCAGTCGGATTCCCTCTTCCACCGCTGGATGGACATTGAGAGGAAAACTTGGGACTCCATTTTCATAGGGAATAGCCTTAGATTGCCGGTCAGATTCTATCTTGTCCCTGCGAAGGGGCAGATTATCGAAGTGGAGAAGCTCGAAGAGCGGGCTGTGAGAATCAGGTCCACATATAGATGAAGTGACAAAGGCAGGTTATGCCGCTTGCCGGGAGGCAGCGTTTGGAAGCATCAGCCCCGACTGGCTACGGGACTGGCGTACGGGACTACCCCGGCAAACCCGTACCACTATCCGCAAACACCGGCTGAGTGCGGACGACCAGCGACGGCGGGAGACAATCCGTTCGGCTTCACAACAACGGCTTTGCCTGCCTCAGAGCACCCCCCAAAACATCCCCCACTTCCACCTACTCGCCACTCGCTACTCACCACTCGCCATTCACCACTCGCTACTCGCTATTCGCTATTCGCTATTTGCTATTTGCTGCTCACCACTCGCCATAAACCTGTTTACAATCCGAAAAAACGATTCTAAACGTCACAAACCATAACTGTGATAAGGCAACCAAGCCGGCGATAAGCGGTTGGGTGTCTGCAAGGAGCACCTATGGTCAAATGGAGACAAGTGATAGCTCTGGTTGTTATGCTGTACCTGACTGGCGCTATGGCTTACGCCCAAGGTGCAGGCCGCGAGTGGGAGACACTCAACCAGGAAGTCATAAAGCTTTATCAGGCCGGTAAATATGACCGCGCCATCGTGGTTGCCAAAAAGGCGCTGGAGGTGGCTGAGAAGCGCGTCGGGACAGAGCATCCCAATGTGGCGAAAAGCCTGACCAACCTGGCCTATCTCTATAATGCCCAAGGGCAGTACGCTCAGGCCGAGCCGCTCTTCAGGCGCGCGCTGGCTATACAGGAGAAGGCCTTGGGCCCCGACCATCCCGATGTGGCGACGAGCCTGAACAACCTGGCTGGTCTCTATCAAGCCCAAGGGCAGTACGCCCAGGCCGAGCCGCTCTTCAGGCGCGCGCTGGCTATCCGGGAAAAGGCCTTGGGTTCTGACCATCCCGATGTGGCGACAAGCCTGAACAACCTGGCTGGTCTCCATCAAGCCCAAGGGCAGTACGCCCAGGCCGAGCCGCTTTACAAGCGTGCGCTGGACATCCGGGAGAAGGCCCTGGGCTCATACCATCTCGATGTGGTGGCGATCCTGAACAACCTGGCTGAAATCTATAAAGCCCAAGGGCAGTATGCCCAAGCTGAGCCGCTCTACAAACGCGCGATGGGCATCCAGCAAAATGTCTTGGGTCTTGACCATCCCGATATGGCCACGACCCTGAACAACCTGGCTGAAATCTATCGTGAACAGGGTCGGTACGACCTAGCTGAGCCATTCCTCAAGCACTCGCTGGGCATCCTGGAGAGGTTCCTGGGCGCCGACCATCCTGATGTAGCAACGAGCCTCAACAACCTGGCTATCATCTATAAAGCCCAAGGGCAGTACGCCCAGGCCGAGCCGCTCTTCAAGCGTGCGCTGGCTATCCAGGAAAATGTCTTGGGTCCCGACCATCCCGACGTGGCGCAGAGCCTGAACAACTTGGCGGCGCTCTACCAGGCACAGGGTCAGTACGCCCAGGCCGAGCCGCTCTTCAAGCGTGCACTGACCATTCGGGAGAAGGCTTTGGGCTCCGACCATCCCGACGTGGCGACAAACCTGAACAACCTGGCCCTGCTCTACGAGGCCCAGGGTCAGTACGCCCAGGCCGAGCCGCTCTTCAAGCGTGCGCTGGCTATCCGGGAGAAGGCCTTGGGCCCCAACCATCCCGATGTGGCGACGAGCCTGAACAACCTGGCTGGTCTCTATCAAGCCCAAGGGCAGTACGCCCAGGCCGAGCCGCTCTTCAGGCGTGCGCTGGCTATCCGGGAGAAGGCCTTGGGCTCCAACCATCCCGATGTGGCGACGAGCCTGAACAACCTGGCTGGTCTCTATCAAGCCCAAGGGCAGTATGCCGAGGCCGAGCCGCTCTTCAGGCGTGCGCTGGACATCCGGGAGAAGGCCCTGGGCCCCAACCATCCCGATGTGGCGACGAGCCTGAACAACCTGGCTGGTCTCTATCAAACCCAAGGGCAGTACGCCCAGGCCGAGCCGCTCTTCAGGCGCGCGCTGGTCATCCGGGAGAAGTCCTTGGGTCCAAACCATCCCGATGTGGCGGCGGGTCTGAACAACCTGGCAGGTCTCTATCAAGCTCAAGGGCAGTACGCACAAGCAGAGTCACTCCACAAACGCACGCTGGCTATCAGGGAGAAGGTCTTAGGACCTGACCATCCCGATGTGGCGACAAGCCTGAACAACCTGGCCATCATCTATAAAGCCCAAGGGCAGTACGCCCAAGCCGAGCCGTTCTTCAGGCGGGTGCTGGCCATCCGGGAAAAGTCCCTGGGTCCAAACCATCCCGACGTGGCGACAGCCCTCAGAAACCTGGCTCAACTCTATCGTGCGACCAAACGGATTGCCGAAGCGGAGCAGCTTGAGGAGCGGGCGGCAAAAATCAAGGCTGGCGACAAGTGAGAGAAACAGTTGAATCCTGTCGCCAAGACAGTTTGTGTGGCTTGCTAGGCGTCCAGCTTTGAAGGCGTCAACCCCGAATGGTGTCACGTCAACGGCCAAGTGAAGCAACCCGCAGGATATCCCTCACTTTCGCTCATTTTTCATTCTCCATTTTCCACCGACAAATGGTTAGGTGTCTGCGCGGAATACCAATGATCAATCTGGTGCAGGTGATGGCTCTGGCGGCCGTGCTGTGCCTGACCGGCGGGCCGGCTTATGCCCAAGGTGCGGGCATCGAGTGGGAAACACTCATCGAGGAAGTGCGGACGCTTTATCGGGCTGGCAGATATGACCGCGCTGCTACCGTGGCGAAAAAGGCGCTGGAGGTGGCCGAGAAGCGCGTCGGGCTGAACCATCCCGATGTGGCGACAAGCCTGAACCACCTGGCCAAGTCCCATCAGGCCCAAGGGCAGTACACCCAGGCGGAGCCACTCTTCAAGCGCGCGCTGGACATCCTGGAAAAAACCCTGGGTCCCGACCATCCCGATGTGGCGACGGGCCTGAACAACCTGGCGGGTCTCTATCAAGCTCAAGGGCAGTACGCCCAAGCTGAGCCGCTCTACAAACGCGCGCTGACCATCACGGAAAAGGCTACAGACCCCGATTATTCCGTTGTGGCGATGATCCTGAATAACCTGGGCAGGCTCTACGATATCCAGGGTCAGTACGCCCAGGCGGAGCCACTCTTCAGGCGCTCACTGGCTATCAGGGAGAAGGTTCTGGGTCCCAACCATCCCGATGTGGCAACGAGCCTTGAAAACTTGGCCTTACTCTGTCGCCTGACCAGGCGGATTGCTGAAGCGGAGAAACTTGAAGAGCGGGCTGCAAAAATCAAGGCCAACAACAAGTGAGAGAAACGGCTGAGTTCCGTCGCAAAGGCGGTGTGTGCCGCTTGTCGGGAGGGGCAGCTTAGAAAGCATCAACCTCGACTGGTTACGGGACTGGTGTACGGACCTGCCCGGCAAACCTGCGCCACTATCCGCAAACACCGGCTGAGTGCAAACGATCTGCGCAGCCGGAGACGATTCATTCAGCTTCACGCACCAGAACACCACTTCCCCACACCTGCTTCAGAGCAACCCTCAAAACATCTCCCACTCGCTACTCACCACTCGCTACTCGCCACTCACCCCCATTCCTCAGTCCCAGATACGGGTTACACCATAGGCGTCAAATTGCGTATCGCTCCCGACAATCGGTATGCCCTCAACAAGGGACTGTGAAATCAGCAAGCGGTCGAAAGGATCACCATGATGGGGCGGCAATGCCAACTGCCGGTCAGTATGGTCCAGGGTGATTGGCAGCAGCGTCAGGTAGAGATCAGCAATGGCGATCTCCATCCATTGCCGGAACGGCTTCGATAAGGGAAGCCGCTTCTTGCCAACCTTGATGGCGATTTCCCAGACGGTTGCTACACTGATGAGGCGGTCATTGGCTGGGTCTGAAAGGGCGGCAAGTGCAACTGGCGACAACTGACTGATGTCGTCCTGGCTCCAGATCAGAGCGTGGGAGTCAAGCAGTAACCGCATCACTGGTATTCCTCAAACTCTTCCAGCGGATCGTCAAAGTGCTCCATTGACAATACCGAACCGCGTTGCGTGCCAAGCTTCGGGACCGGGCGCGGTGGTGGTGTGCAGGTAGCAACCAGTCTGGCGACAGGCTGACCGTTTTCTGTGAGAATCACTTCCTCACCAGGGGACAGGCGGTGAATGAGGTCTGCCAGGCATGCTTGAGCTTCCTGAATACTGAGGGGGTTCATGTCGTTCTCCTTGTTGGTGGGCTTGTTCTGTCGTAGCCGCCAAAGCTACCCGGATTGTTATTCGGGTGTCATTTTCGCCGGCAACACGACTATCCGCAAACACCGGCTGAGTGCGGACAGTCAGCTAGCAGGAGGCGATTCGCCCGACTTCACACACCAACGCCAAGTGCCTTGCCTGCTTCGGAGCAACTCTCACAAAACATCCTCCACTTCACCTACTCGCTACTCGCTATTCCCCACTCGCCACTCACCATTCACTACTCACTATCCCCCATTCCCCCGGACAGCCTGCACCAGAAATCTGTTTACAACCCGAAAAAAATAGTTCTAAATGTCACAAAACCCTAAACCATGATAAGGCAACCGGCCAGCGATAAAGTGGTTGGGTGTCTGTGAGGAGCACCTATGCTCAAACGGATACAGGTGATAGCTCTGGCTGCCGTGCTGTGCCTGACGGGCACAATAGCCTATGCCCAGTGCGCAGGCAGAAAGTTGAGGGAGCTCCACCAGGAGGCCACGGAGCTTTTTCAGGCTGGCAAACATGACCATGCCGTTGTGGTTGCGAAACAGGCGCTGGAGTTTGCCAAGCAGAGCTTCGGACCAAACCATCCCGCTGTGGCGGCAAGCCTGAACATCCTGGTTCTGTTCTATGCTAACCAAGGTCAGTACGCCCAAGCGGAACCGCTCTCCAAGCGTGCGCTGGTCATCCTGAAGAAGTCTGTCGGCCCCGACCATCCCGCTGTGGCGCAGAACCTGAACACCCTGGCTGGTATCTATCTAGCCCAAGGGCAGTACACTCAGGCCGAGCCGCTCTTCAAGCGCGCGCTGGCTATCTGGGAGAAGGCCCTGGGTCCCGACCATCCCGATGTGGCGGCGAGCCTGTACAACCTAGCCCTGCTCTACACCAATCAAGGGCAGTATGCCCAGTCCGAGCCGCTCCTCAAGCGCGCGCTGGCTATCGAGGAGCAGACCTTGGGACCCAACCATCCCGATGTGGCGGCGAGCTTGGACAAGCTGGCCATGCTCTACACCAATCAAGGACGATATGCCCAGGCCGAGCCGCTCCTCAAGCGCGCGCTGGCTATCGGGGAGCAGACCTTGGGACCCAATCATCCCGATGTGGCGGCGAGCTTGGACAAGCTGGCCATGCTCTACACCAACCAAGGTCAGTACGCCCAGGCAGAACCGCTCTTCAAGCGTGCGCTGGCCATCCGGGAGAAGGTCTTGGGTCCTGACCATCCCGCTGTGGCCCAGAGCCTGAACAACCTGGCCTTGCTTTACCAGGCCCAGGATCACCACGCTCAGGCCGAGTCGCTCCTCAAGCGCGCGCTGGCTATCGAGGAGAAGGCCTTGGGTCCCGACCATCCCGCTGTGGCCCAGAGCCTGAACAACCTGGCTGTTGTCTATCTGGCCCAAGAGCAGTACGCCCAAGCCGAGCCGCTCATCAAGCGTGCGCTGGCTATCCGGGAAAAGGCCTTGGGTTCCGACCATCCCGCTGTGGCGCAAAGCCTGAACAACCTGGCTTGCATCTATCGGGCCCAAGGTCAGTACGCCCAGGCCGAGCCGCTCATCAAGCGTGCGCTGGCTATCCGGGAGAAGGCCCTGGGTCCCAACCATCCCGATGTAGCGACGGTCCTCAAAAACCTGGCTCTGCTTTATCGTGCGACGCAGCGGACTACCGAAGCCGAAGAACTTGAAGCGCGAGCAGCAAAAATCAAAGCCAACGACAGGTGAGAGAGACGACTGGTATCCGGCGGCAGCAGCATTGTGCGTACCAACTGAACTGCCGGGATGCTTGAGAGAGCGCGCAACCCTGAAGCCCACGCGGGCGGGACGCCCGCGCCCCCAGAGCTGCCCGCGCTCCCAAGGGACTTACGGCCAGTCGGACTAGCCGACGTGAGAGCAACCGATTAGACTTCCGCCTTCTCAGCCCCAAGTTGCTTCTCACAGACAGCTACTTCCCTATCCGATGTCTTCTCCAACCACAGCCCTGCTCGAACAAGCCCTTCGTGAACGCATTCTCGTCCTCGACGGCGCCATGGGGACGATGATCCAATCCCACAAACTCCAGGAAGCCGATTACCGTGGAGAGCGTTTTGCCAGCCATACCCACGACCTCAAAGGCAACAACGACCTCCTGTGTCTGACCCGCCCGGACATCGTCGAAGCCATCCACCGCGCCTATCTCGAAGCCGGCGCGGACATCATCGAAACCAACAGCTTCAATGCCCAGCGGATTTCGCAGGCCGATTACGGACTGGAAGACCTGTCCTACGAAATGAACCTGGCTGCGGCCCAGTGCGCCCGGCGGGCCGTCGAGGCGTTTCTCAGGGAAGACAGCTCGCGCCCGCGCTTCGTCGCCGGGGCGCTGGGGCCGACCAACAAAACCGCCTCGATCTCGCCCGATGTCAACGATCCCGGCGCACGCGGCACGACCTTCGACGAACTCGTTGCCGCCTACGCCGAGCAGGCCGAAGGACTGCTCGACGGCGGCGTGGACCTGCTCCTGCCCGAAACAACCTTCGACACGCTCAACCTCAAGGCAGCGCTCTTTGCCATCGAGGAAGTCTTTGAACGGCGTGGGCAGCGGGTGCCGGTCATGGCCTCGGTGACGGTCGCCGACGCCAGCGGGCGGACGCTTTCCGGGCAAACCGTCGAGGCGTTTCTCATTTCCGTCGAACACGCGCCGCTGCTGGCGCTCGGAATGAACTGCGGCTTCGGAGCGGCCGAAATGCGTCCGCACGTCGAAGAACTGGCCGAAAAGTCGCCGTTTTACCTGATCTGCTACCCCAACGCCGGCCTGCCGAACGTCTTTGGCGGATTTGACCAGACGCCCGACATCATGGGCGAACTGCTGCGCGACTTCGCCCGCCACGGCTGGCTCAACATCGTGGGCGGCTGCTGCGGGACAACCCCTAAACACATTGCTGCCATTGCCGCAGCCGTTGCCGGCATGCCCCCGCGCATTCCTCCCAAACCGTCGCGCTACACCCGCCTGAGCGGCCTGGAAGCCCTGGTCATCCGCCCGGAGACAAACTTCGTCAACATCGGCGAACGTACCAACGTCACCGGCTCGGCCAAATTCGCCGAACTCATCCGCGCCGAACGTTACGAAGACGCCCTGACCATTGCCCGCCAGCAGGTAGCCAATGGTGCGCAGATGATTGATGTCAACATGGACGAAGCCATGCTTGACAGCGTGCGCGCCATGACGTGCTTTCTCAACCTTGTCGTCGCCGACCCGGACATCGCGCGCGTCCCGATTGTCATTGACAGCTCGAAGTTTCACGTCATCGAAGCCGGGCTGAAATGTGTTCAGGGCAAGTGCGTCGTCAACTCCATCAGCCTCAAGGAAGGCGAAGCCGTGTTCATCGAGCAGGCGCGACGTATCCGCCGCTACGGCGCGGCCGTCGTCGTCATGGCCTTTGACGAAATCGGACAGGCCGACACGGCAGCGCGCAAGATCGAAATCTGTACCCGCGCCTACCGGATTCTCACCGAACAGGTTGGCTTCCCGCCGGAAGACATCATCTTTGACCCGAACATTCTGGCCATTGCCACCGGCATTGAAGAACACGCCAACTACGCCGTGGATTTCATCGAGGCCACGCGCGTCATCAAGCAAACCCTGCCCGGCTGCAAGGTTTCCGGCGGCGTCAGCAACCTGTCGTTTTCCTTTCGTGGGAACAACGTCGTCCGGGAAGCCATGCATTCGGTCTTCCTGTACCACGCCATCCGGGCCGGCATGGACATGGGCATCGTCAATGCCGGACAGCTTGCCGTCTATGACGAAATTCCGCCGGATTTGCTCGAACTCGTCGAAGATGTGGTACTCAACCGGCACCCGGATGCCACGGAGCGGCTGATTGCCTTCGCCGAATCGGTCAAGGGGGCCGGTAAGGCCGCGGTCAAGGACGAAGCCTGGCGGCAGACCAGCGTCGAGGAACGGCTCAAGCATGCCCTCATCAAAGGCAATGCCGATTACATCGAGACCGATGTCGAGGAAGCCCTCCAGAAGTACGGCGCACCGCTGGCGGTCATCGAAGGGCCGCTCATGGACGGCATGAACGTCGTCGGCGACCTGTTCGGAGCCGGCAAGATGTTCCTGCCGCAGGTTGTCAAATCGGCGCGCGTCATGAAAAAAGCCGTGGCCGTGCTGCTGCCCTACCTCGAAGCCGAGAAAAAGGCAGCCGCCAACGGACAGACGGCCAATGGCTCCGGCCGCAGGAAGGTGCTGCTGGCAACGGTCAAAGGCGACGTTCACGACATTGGCAAAAACATCGTCGGCGTCGTTTTGGGCTGCAATAACTACGAGGTCATTGACCTGGGCGTGATGCAGCCCTGTGATGTCATTCTGGCCAAGGCCCGCGAACACAATGTGGATGTCATCGGTCTCAGCGGGCTGATCACGCCGTCGCTGGACGAAATGGTTCACGTGGCCAAAACGATGACCGAGGCCGGCTTCACCGTGCCGTTGCTCATTGGCGGGGCGACGACCTCAAAGCTGCACACGGCCGTCAAAATTGCGCCAGCCTACAGCGGGACGACGGTTCACGTTCTCGATGCGTCGCGCGCCGTTGGCGTCGTCGGGGCGCTGACCAGCCACGAGCAGCGCCAGGATTTCATTGCCCAGAACGCGGCCGAACAGGCTGCCTTACGGGAAGAACACCAGTCCCGCCTCGACCGCAAGCACCTGCTGCCGCTGGCGGAAGCCCGTGCGCGCCGTCCGCAGTTGCGGTTTGACGCCGAAACTGTCGCCGTTCCTGAACAGCTTGGCGTCATGACGTTCGACGATGTCACGCTCGACGCCCTTGTGCCCTACATTGACTGGTCGCCTTTCTTTCATACCTGGGAACTGCGGGGGCGCTATCCGAAAATCTTTGACGACCCGACCATTGGTGAACGCGCCCGCGAACTGTTCGACGACGCCCAGCGCCTGCTCGAACGCATCATCACGGAACGCCGTCTGCATCCACGCGGCGTTTTTGGGCTGTTTCCGGCCAATGCCGTCGGCGATGACATCGAGCTGTACACCGACGAAACCCGAACCGAAGTGCTCACCCGCTTCCACACCCTGCGGCAGCAGGTCGAGCGTACAGACGGGAAGCCCAACATCGCCCTGGCAGACTTCATCGCCCCGAAGGATACCGGCCGGCTGGATTACATCGGCGGCTTCGTGGTGACAGCCGGGCTGGGACTGGACGAACTCTGCGCCGCATTCGACGCTGACCACGACGACTACCACTCGATTATGGCCAAGGCGCTGGCTGACCGCCTGGCGGAAGCCTTTGCCGAACTCGCCCACAAGCGCGTCCGTGACCTCTGGGGCTACGGACGGCACGAAACCCTGACCCGCGAGGACCTCATCCGGGAACGCTACCGGGGCATCCGCCCGGCGCCGGGCTATCCGGCTTCGCCGGACCACACGGAAAAACGCACGCTGTTTGCCCTGCTGGGCGCAGAGGAAAATGCCGGCGTCCGCCTGACGGAAAGCTGCGCCATGTGGCCGGCCAGTTCGGTCAGCGGTCTCTACTTCGCCCATCCCGACGCGCATTACTTCGCCGTCGGCCTGCTGGGACGCGATCAGATCGAGGATTACGCCGCGCGCAAAGGGTGGACGGTTGCCGAGGCCGAGCGGTGGCTGCGTCCGAACCTGGGCTACGATCCGGCCTGATGCGACGCCGGTTCCGTCACCGGGCTGACCGCATGGGGGCGGAACGCACCAACCAGCGCCGGTATGGTTGTCCCCTGCTCGCGGCAGTAGGCTTCCAGCCCTTCGATGACGTGCAGGGCGGCACACGGTTCGGTGTAGTTGATTGTGCCGAGCTGCACGGCCGTCGCCCCGGCCAGGATGAACTCCAGCGCGTCCATCCAGTTGGTGATGCCGCCCATGCCCAGCCGGGGGATGCTGACGGCCTGCGAAACTTCGTACACCATCCTCACGGCCAGCGGACGGATGGCCGGGCCCGACAGTCCGCCCGTCGTAAAACCCAACCGCGGCCGGTGGGTATAGACATCAATGGACAGACCGACAAAGGTATTGACCAGCGACAGGGCATCGGCTCCGGCCTGCTCGACGGCGTGGGCCACATCCACGATGCTCGGCGCATTGGGCGACAGCTTGACGATGACCGGCCGCCGCGTACGGTTTTTGACGGCTTCCGTGACGCGGGCCGCCAGCCGGGGATTGTTGCCAAACTGCGTCCCGCCTTCCTTGACGTTCGGGCAGGAAATGTTCAGCTCGTAAGCCGACACGCCTTCGGCATCATCGAGCACGGCGACGACTTCCAGAAAATCCTCGATGGAAAAGCCAAAGACGTTGGCAATGACGTGCGTATCATAAGCGCGCAGCAGTGGCAGTTTTTCCGTGACGAAAGCCCGTACTCCGATGTTTTGCAGCCCGATGGCGTTGAGCATGCCGGCGGGTGTCTCCACGATGCGCGGCGGAGGGTTGCCTTTGAGCGGCTGCGGCGACAGGCCCTTCGTACAAAAACCGCCCAGCCGGGACAGGTCGAAAAAGGGCAGAAATTCCAGCCCGTAGCCAAACGTCCCGCTGGCCGGGATGACCGGATTTTTGAACGTCAGGCCGGCAATGGTCACAGCCAGCGGGTTGTCCAATCGGGAGGCGTTCGGCGTGTGGCTGGTGGATTCGCTGCTCATGACGCCGTTGTTTCCGGGACTGGTTCGTTGACCATGAGCACCGGCTGCCCGGTTGCCGCCAGCACCGAAAGCCACATACTGCTTTTGGGCGAGAGGTGTTTCTTCTGGCTGGTCACCAGGTGCATCGGCACGTGGACGAACAGCCCATGCCAGTATCCGATGAGCAAATCCGTCTTTCCGGCCATGGCGGCATGCACGGCGTACCGCGCAAAGCGGTCGCTCAACTGGGCGTCGTCACAGTTGGCCGGGACGCTCCGAATGAGATAGCTCGGATCGATGTATTTGACATTCGCCTCGATGCGACGCTCGCGGAAGTGGGCAATGATGCGATCGCGCAGGTACGTCCCGATGTCGTGGTGTTTGATGTTGCCGGAGGCATCGCGTTCAACCGGCAGATCGCCAAACAGGTGTTGCCCGGCTCCTTCGGCCACGACGATGACGGCGTGCCCACGCTGGAGGACCCGCTTTTCCAGGTGCGCCAGAAAGCCGTTGGGCGGGTCGAGATCAAAGGGCAGTTCGGGGATGAAGGCGAAGTTGACTTCCTGGCTGGCCGTCGTCGCGCCGGCCGCGATAAAACCGGCATTGCGGCCCATCAGCTTGACGATGACGATGCCATTGGGCGCGCCCTTGGCTTCGGCATGCGCCCCGGCAATGACTTCGCGCGCCTTTTCGACGGCCGTACCGTAGCCGAAGGAGCGAAAGACGTAGGGGATGTCGTTGTCAATGGTTTTGGGAATCCCGACCACGGCCAGCGGCAGGTTGCGTCGGCGGGCCGCCTGGGCCAGAGCGTCAGCGCCGCGCTGCGTTCCATCGCCGCCGACACAAAACAGCATGTCAATGCCACGGTCGGCCAGGGTGTCGAGCATGACTTCCACCGGCTGCGGCCCACGGGATGACCCCAGAAATGTGCCCCCGTGCAGGTGGATGTTTTCCACCATCTCGTGCGTCAGGCGGATGAATCCGTCGCCATAGGCCGGATTGAGGCCCCGGTAGCCATAGCGGATGCCATAGACTTCCGGGACGCCGTAGTTGTACTTGAGGGACAGAAAAACCGACCGGATGACGTTGTTGATGCCCGGACACAGCCCGCCGCAGGTGACAATGGCGGCTTTGACCTTGGAGGGATCAAAAAAAAGCCGCTCCCGTGGGCCGGCCCGCTCGAAGAACAGGTCATCGGGACGCCCTTCCAGACGTTCCAGTTCGACGTGGAAGCGGACTTTGGCGGCGTCGGACATAAACTCCCCGTGGTATTCACCGGAAGCCGCGCCAAGCTGGAGCGGCGACGGAAACCGACACTCCCCCAGCGAGTGGATGATGAGGTCTTCGGGTTTGGGCAACGTCATGACTTCCTCCGTGACGCGGGACGGGCCGGGGCAGAACCCCTTGGTGACTTGGGGCTTCCCGGCCCTGAAGTTGCCGGCTTGGCGGCTGGACGAACCAGCCGCTGGGACGGTGCGGCGGGGGACTGGGCAGTGCGGCCGATGGTCGTTGCCAGCCCCTCACGCTGGCGGGCTTTGGCTTCCCCGACCGGACGGGGCTTGCCGGTTTTTTGCGCTGCTGCCTTTTTGGCGACAACCCGTGGGGCAATTTTCCGCTTCGAGAAGAACCGCTGCACTTCAGCCGGAGTCAACTCCCGAACGGCTCCGACCGGCAGGCCGGCATCGGTCAGATGCCCGATGGCCACCCGCCGCAGTTTGAGCACGGAATGCCCGATGGCGTCAAACATGCGCCGAATCTGGTTGTTTTTGCCCTCGTGCAACACGAGTTCATACCAGGCGTTGTTGTGATCCGTGTGTTCCAGGGGGGTCAGGTTGGCAATCCGGTGAACTTCCCCGTCAATGGTGATGCCACGTTGCAACCGTTCAAGCTGGGCAGGGCCGGGTGTTCCCTTGACCTTGACGTGATAGACCTTCGGGCAGTGGTCGCCGGCTTTGGTCACAAGGTTGGTCAGGGCCCCGTCGTTGGTCAGGATGAGCAATCCTTCGGTGTTGAAATCGAGGCGGCCGACGGGATGTACGCGCGGCGCGCCTTTGGGCAGCAGGTCCGTCACGAGCGGGCGCTGCTCCGGATCGGAGAGGCTCGACAAATACCCCTTCGGCTTGTTGAGCAGGTAATAGACCAGCTTCCGCTGCGCCAGCTTCGGGTTGATGAGCTTGCCCTTGACCTTGATGGCATCGTGTTCCGGGTCGGCTTTGGCCCCCAGCGTGTCCACAACCTGGCCATTGACCGTCACCAGCCCGTTCTGAATCCACGTTTCGGCTTCCCGCCGCGAGGCCAGTCCGGCGGCGGCAATGAGTTTCTGTAACCGTTCCTGCATGGCGGTGTTATGAACCCGTTTCGGCCGGTGCTGCCGGTGGGGCAAGTGATGGCGTCTCCGGTGGCAACGCCCCAAGCCGTTCGGCAGCGTGCCGGGCCACGGCATGGGATTCCAGCATTTCCTGCATCAGTTCCTGCGGATGCTGCCGGATTTCAAGGCTGTGCCGTTCGATCTCCTTGCGGTACTGCCGGCGGAGCTTGGCGGCAGCCCACCGGCGCCGGTCATCTTCGGTTTCAATTGGAACCGGCGGGATAGGGCGCGGATGCCCCTGCTCATCCACGGCCACCATCGTGAAATAGCACGTCATGACGTGGCGGGACGTGCGCTCGCGGATGTTTTCGGCCTCGACGCGAATGCCAATCTCCATGGAAGTTCGGCCCGTGTAGTTGACCGAAGCGCGAAACGTCACCAGTTCACCAACGTGAACCGGCTCCCGAAACACGACCTGGTCCACCGAAACGGTCACGACATAGCTGCCTGAATAGCGTGACGCACAGGCATAAGCCACCTGGTCGAGCAACCGCAACATGGCCCCGCCGTGGACGTGGCCGGAAAAATTCGCCATGTCAGGCGACATCAGAACCGTCATCAACAATCGCTTTTCAGACATGCCTGGCTCCTGCATAACCGTTTTTCCCAGATGACCAACCGGCCGGATGACTACAGACTCCCAACGATAATGCTGCTCAGGTCGTTGGCGCGTCGAGTTCGGCCAGGTCTTCCAGACTGGGCAGGACACTCAAATCCTTTAACCCAAACTGCACCAGAAATTCCTTTGACGTGCCGTACAAAATGGGACGCCCGACGCACTCCTTGCGCCCCTTGGGCACGATGAGCTTCCGGTCAAGCAGTGTCTTGATAGCGGAAGACGAACTCACTCCGCGAATTTCCAGGATTTCGGGAATGGTAATCGGCTGCTTGTAGGCAATCACGGCCAGGGTCTCCAGCGCCGCCAGGGAGAGCCGCGCTGCCGGGCGGGCACGGTGGTAGCGCCGGACGTACTCGCTCAACTCCGGGCGCGTGGCAATTTGCCAGCCGCCGGCAATCTCGCGCAGCACCAGGCCGCGCCCGGCGTAGTCGTTGACCAGGCTGTGCAGTGCTGCGTCAATGTCCGCCGGAGCCGCTTCCGGCAGCAACTCGGCCATCTGCTTGCGCGTCAGCGGCTCCTCGGCCACGTAGATGAGGGTTTCCAGAATCGGTTTGAGCGTTTCAGGAGTCATAGGGCTGGGGTCACTTCTGCTGTCGCTGTCACCTGTTCGAGATGGATGCTACCGAAGGTCTCTGTCTGAATGAAGCGCACGGCCCCTTCCCGCAGCAGCTCCAGAATGGCCAGAAAGAGGCAGACCATTTCGCGTTTCGTCCGGGCCGCTTCAAAGAGCCGGGTGACATCAAGGCGCGGCTGTTCAGCGAGCAGCGCCCGCAACTCGGCCAGCTTTTGCGCCTGGGTTATGGCTTCGTGGGCAATCGTCAGTTCAAGCCGCTGGCGGCGGCGGTCGAGAATGCGTTTGAACGTTTCCAGCAGGTCAAAAACCGTGACGTTGACTTCTTCCGAAGCGGCGGTTTCACAAGTACGACGGGTATAAACGCCCTGCTCCAGCTCGTACCGCATCCACAGGTCTTCGGCGGCGGCCCGGTAGCGCCGGTGCTCCAGAAGCTGGCGTACCAGTTCCGCCCGTGGGTCGTCGGCGACGGCTTCGGCGGAAGGTTCAGCCGGCAGGGGCAGGAGCATCCGGGACTTGATGTGGATCAGCGTGGCTGCCATGACGAGAAACTCACCGGCAACATCAAAGTCCAGTTCGCGCAGCGCCTGAATGTAAGCAAGATATTCCGCCGTAATCCGCGCTATGGGAATGTCGGTAATGTCGAGTTCATGGCGCTTGATGAGATAGAGCAGCAGGTCGAGCGGCCCTTCAAAGACTTCCAGCCGCACCCGGTAGTCTCCGGGGCGGCTGTCGTCGGGAACGTCCGCCGTTTTGGCTTCCTCCGTTCTGGTTTCAGCAGGTGGCTGAGCGTGCATCGCCATGGAAGACATCGGTCTGACCAACGGACAATGGGCGGTCGGCGCAGTCTGGTCGTTCAGAGCAGGCTGAACAGCAGGACCAGGAAAAATCTCATCAGCGGCAGATAGATTTGCGACAGCAGGCCGGTCAGAGAAGCCAGGATGATGATGAAAAAGCCATACGGGCGCAGGCTCTCGTACGCTTCCATCAGCGGCACACTCACCACACTGAGCAGGCTCGACAGAATATGGCTGCCGTCCAGTGGGGGGATGGGCAACATATTGAAGACGGCCAGCAGCAGGTTGACGACAATCATCATCCGCAGAAAAATCAGCACCGGCTCAGCCAACCCCAGCAGGGCCTGGGGATTGGCCAGTTCGTGGCCGCTGAACATACTCAACACATCGCCCCGCCCGACGCCCCCCGTGACCACCAGAAGCTTGAGCAGCAGCACGGCACCAAGGGCCAGCAGCAGGTTGCTGATGGGGCCGGCCGCCGACACCACGATGTTGGCCACAACCTTGTTTTTCCAACGATTGGGATTGACCTCGACCGGTTTGGCCCAGCCAAAGATAAAACCACCCCCAATCAGACCGAGCAGCGGAAAGAGGATCGAGCCGATGGGGTCAATGTGGGCCCGGGGGTCAAGGGTGATACGTCCCTGGTAGCGCCCGGTGTCATCCCCGAAACGCTCCGTCGTCCAGGCATGGGCAAATTCGTGGACACACAGTGAAAAGAGAAACGCGACGAAGCCCAGGACGACGTTCCCCAGATGAATACCTTGCATGGTGCCTCTCGGAAAACTGAGCCATCAGGCGCGGGCGGGATCGTAGCCAATGACCCCGACCGGAACCCGATAGATTTCATGGTTGGAAGCCAGAATGGCATTGCCGCGATTGTCGAAGGTGAGTCCGACCAGCCGGGCGCCGGCGATGAAGGGTTCGGCCTCCTGCCCATCGGGCGTGATTTTGATGACTCCCCGCAATCCATTGAGACTGGCACAGACATAGGCATTGCCGGCCCGGTCGAAGGCCAGCCCCTGTGGCCGTCCCAGCCCGACGAACCACGGCTCGACCTCACCACCCGGTGTCACCCGATAGATGCTCTCGCGGGTGCCGGCCAGCGTTGGGGCTGTCACATAGAGATGACCATCCGGCGAGAAAGCCAGATGATAGGCAGCCATGCTCGGTTCGAGGCGGGCGTGAGGGCTGACCTCTCCAAACGGCGTCACCCGGTAAATCGTCCCCTGCCGGTCGCCGACAAACAGGTTGCCCATCCGGTCAATCGCCAGCCCGGTGGCAATCCCCAGGTTTTCGGCCACGGGTACAACCTCCCGGAAAGGAGACACCCGATAGAGCGTCCCATCGTGCCGGCTTGTGATGTAGAGCGTCCCCTCGCGGTCAATGGCCAGCCCCGTCGGGTTCATGACGTTGTCCAGAAAGGGTGTGGACTGCCCCTCCTGGCTGATGCGCCACACCGAAACTTCAACTTTTTTGCCGCGTGAGCCGGAAATCGTGGTGAATATCGCTCCGGTTTCCGGGTCACAGACCGGATTGGCCACCGGATGCATGTTTTCGGCCAGAAGCTCAGCGACCAGAAAGGGAATACGGGGACTGGTTCTTCCAGCGGACATCAACTGCAAGCCGGTCAGACGGTCCGCTTTGGTCACATCGTCAGGCACCGTGACCAGTACCCGGTCGGGCGAGGCGCTGACGATACGGCCCGGCGTCTCACCAAACAACACCTCACAGTCCGCATAGTCCGAGGCATCAAAGCCCCGACAGTCAATGATGATGAGGCCGCCCGGCACGCCGGCCTGGGGCCGAACCTGAAGCACTTCAAGCATGGTTACAAGGTCACAAGTGAAAACATAGCCGTCTCAGAATGGCGGGAGAGGGGACGCCAGCGGTGAAAGGCGCTCCAGTTCCTTACGGGCATCCTTGACCAGCTCGCTTTCCGGGAAACGTTTGAGCAACTCGGAAAAGTACCGGCGGGCTTCAGCATCATGGGTGCTTGCCTCAGCGGCTTTGCGCTGTCCTTCATCGCCCTGCCCCTGCTTCCGCAGTCGCTTTGCCTCATCTTCCAGAAGACGGCGCTGCCCCAGATGATACTTGCCAAGCAGAAAGAGAATCCGGTCAAAGCGTGTAAACTGCGGATACACCTCGTAGATTTCCGTCAGCCGGTTGATGGAGGCCCGGAAGTTCTTCTGGCGGGCGTAAAATTCCGCCACTTCGATGTTCTTGCGCGCCCGCTTTTCCAGCAGGGGGTCACGGGTTCCCATTTCCCGCCAGTCAGCAGCCTGCTCTTGCGCTTCATCCGGCTCTGCCTCCGGCTCGCGGTCCGGCGCGCCGGGCGGCGGCGCCGGTTTTTGTGGCGACTGGCTTTTCCAGGGGGCCACCTGAACGACCCTCCCTGCCACCGAGGCTTCTGCCGTGCCGGAAGCTGCAACGGAAAACAGCACGCTGGCAAAGAAAACGACACGTACGCCAAACATCCAAAACCTACTCCCAAAAGCTGTCTGAAGACAGGGCGGGGAACGGTCACATCACCCGGTATCGCCATCCGCCGTTCCCACGCACCCAGTCCCCTGCCCATCCGGCTTTGCGCGGGCAAAGGACGGTTCTGCGACTATACCAATGTCGTGGAAGCGCGAAAACCCAAGACGGGCGGCCCGGACCGACGGCCAACCGTCAGGCCGGGTTCTCAGCACCTGGGGCGGCGAGACCGGCCGCCGGTGTCGGGTGGATGCTCGTTTCAGCCGCCGGCAGAGTAATGGCAAAGCAGGTTCCCTGTCCGACCTGGCTTTCTACGGCAATGGTTCCGCCGTGGGCTTCGGTAATGCGCCGGGCAATGGCCAACCCCAACCCGACGCCAAGCCCTTTCTTCTCAGAAGCCTGCACCTGGCGGTACGGGTCAAAAATGTAAGGCAGGTCGGCTTCGGGGATGCCTTCCCCGGTATCGGCAACGCGGATGACGACCAGCTTCTGGCGTGGTTTTTCGGGGTGACTTTCCACCTGACAACTGAGCCGGAGTTGCCCACCGACCGGCGTAAACTTGATGGCGTTGGAGGTGAGGTTCGTCAATACCCGCCGGAGCTTCGACCAGTCGCCCAAAACCGGCGGGACGGGGCTGCACATCAGCAGGACATCAATCTGCTTTGGACGCGCCGCCACACGCACTTCCTCAAGGAGTTCGTTCAGGCAGGGCACAAGGTCCAGCCGCCGCCTCTCCAGCGTGATTTCCTGGCTTTCCGACCGCGCCACTTCCAGCATCTCGTTGATGAGTGTCAGCATGGCTTCCGTGCTATTACTGGCAGTTGTGACCAGTTGAGCATAAGGCCCGTTCGAAACGGCCGGTTCTTCAGCGAGAAGTTCGAGCGTGGCTTTGACAACACTCAGCGGCGATTTCAGGTCATGGACGAGCATGGCCGTAAAGGCCGCCTTGACCCGGTCCAGTTCACGCAGGCGGTCGTTGACGTGGCGCAGTTCCGTGTTGCGCGCATCGAGTTGGGCCTGGGTCCGAATGAGACGGCTTTGAATGGCATCGCCCGAACCCGTGATCTTGATGGCCTGGCGCAGCAGGGTTTCATACTTCCTGAGCAGCTTCGCGTAGTGGGACTGCCACTCGGCGGGTGAAAATTCACCCTGCTGAACCAGCTCGTGGGCGGCTGCCACAAGCGCGCGTTCCTCGGCAAACAGCTCAAACGCATTGGCATGGTTGGAATCTTTCGCCATGGCAGTCCAGACCGGTGGGAATCCGAAGGGTTGGCCGTGAAGGGTTCTCGGTCGCCGTCAGACGATCAGGCGGACAGTGTCTTGGCAATCCGCGCCGTGAGGATGAAGAAAGCCCGCCCGTCAGCAATCGGGCGCATTTCATAGTCCAGCGGAAAATCGGCCTTGCGGGCAATGTCAATCAGGCCCAACCCGGCACCCTTGCTTCCGGCCCGAACCTGTTCTGCCTTGAGCCGCTCGTCGTAATACTGCTTGAGCTGGCTGGCATCCGAGTTGTGGATGCGCTCACACTGCTCGCGCAGGTAATCCATTTGCTCGGCCGTGATGACATTGCCGGCCGACACCGAGTAGTCATCCGCCGATTCCGATACGACCACCACGCCGACCCCGACGGGATGCACCGCCCCATTGCCCCCAAAGGGAACGGTTTCCGTCTCGGCCGAATAATGCAGGATGTTCTGGGTCATCTCGATGAAAATGGCGAAAACCTTTTTCACCTTGCGGTCAAGGACCGACTTGTTTTTGAGCAGCGTACCCAGCTCCACAAGGACATCCTGCGAGATCGCCCCTTTGAAGGCCAGCCAAATCTTACGCTGACTCATGTCCTGATAGAGCCGGAACAGGTCTTCCGCCATCATTGTGCCTCCAGATCAACCGGCCGACGGGTTGCATCGGTCATCCATTGCCTACCGACAGGATGGGCGCGCATGAAACCCGATTGCGCCCGGCTTCTTTCGCGGCATACAGCGCCTTGTCAGCGGCCGCGATCAGCGAACTCACCCCTTGTTGTTCCACGGCCACAGCCGTCGCCGCCCCGACACTGACCGTCAGGACGCCATACGGCGACGCCGGATGCGGAATCTCCAGCGCCGCAATCGCCTGCCGGACCTCCTCGGCAAAGGACATCACCCAGTCCGGTTGGGCACCGGGCAGGATGACGGCAAATTCCTCACCGCCGTAGCGGGCGGCCAGATCGCCGGCGCGCCGCAAGCTCGCCGCCAGCGCCGCCCCCACCTGCCGGAGACAGTCATCGCCATACGGATGGCCGGCTATGTCGTTGAGCCGCTTGAAGTGATCCACATCCAGAAGTATCAGCGACAGCGAGGCCTGCTTGCGCATGGCCCGGCGCCATTCCTGATCGAGATACTCGTTGAAGTGCCGCCGATTCGCCACGCCCGTCAGGGCATCCAGATAGGACAGCCGGTGAAGCGCCTGATTGGCCTGTTCCAGGTCCACGCGGGCTTGTTCGAGTTCGGCATTGCGTCGCTCCAGCTCCGCCTGCATCCGCAGCAGCTTGCCCTGGAACATGTCGCTGACGTGCGTGAGCTTGATGAGCTGGCGAATGGCGTGGCGGTATTTCCGGGCTAAAAACCGGTAGTGTTCGTGCAGCGCATCGAAGGTCACTGTCGGATCAGCGGCCACCCGGGCCGCTTCCGCGGCAACGGCTTCTTCCTCGGCGTACACCGCCTCTGCATTTCGCTTTGCCTGCGCTTCAGTGCCCACGCCCTTTTACCGTCCCTGCTACGGACGCCCAAAGCCGACGGCGCTGGGCGCTGTATTCCCCGAACCGGGTCAGTGCTTGACAAACTGGAACGTCAAGCTCAAATCCTCGGCAAATTCCTCTCCACTTTCCCGAATGTCCTCATCATCTTCCCGATAGTGCCAGTGCAGACTCACCTGCCGTCCATTGCGACTGGCTTCTTCCAGCTTTTCCAGGATGTTGAGAATGCACTTGGAAGAACTCGTGTTGAAATAGGACAGCTTGAAATGAAAGGCGATGGGGATCGTCGTCCGCTGGATGAAATCATCCAGCCACTTGAACACCGGCTGGTAAAACTGAAGCGAGTGCTCCGGGTAGGAATCCCCCTCGATTTCAAGTACCCCACTGGCTCCATCAAAATGCACTCTTGGTGTTACCTTCGTCGCGTCAAGCACCAGGTTGTTCATTGCCCGCATCCTTGAAAAACTTTCCACCCGGCAGACGGTGTGACGCAGCGCTGACCGGCACCCGGCCGCGTCTGCACCGGTCTCCCCTTTCGCTTGGGTAGCAAAACCCAAAAGGCTTACTGATGAAGCTATTCAGGATTTGACCAAAGCTGACTTTACCACCCGCCTCCGGTACTTCCAAGCCTGCCGTTGACCCAAAAACCACAGGCGAGGAACAGGCTGCCGTGCCGTCGTGAACCCGGCACGGCTTCGGCATTACCGGAAAATGGTGGCGGCATCATCCTCGGTCGTCGCTTCTGCCGACTGCGCCGCCCAGGCCTCGAACAACTCAGCCTTGGTTTTCAGCCCCAACCGGGGCAGTGCATGGTTGACAACGTAAGTCGCCCCGGCGTGGCGGTTGTCCCACATCGCCTGATGGGCTTCCGGCAGATCGGCCCACCCGACGACGACCGGCGGAGTCACTTCCAGCAACCCGGCCGCGACGGCATCGTTCATCGCCACAATCTCGTAGGCGTTGTTGAGGTGCGTTCCCCAGATGTTGGCCGTCGGCATGTCAATCCGGCGCTGCCGCATCCAGACCTGTGGCGCATAGAAACTGTAGCGCCGCCCGGACATATCCTCGGCATAGACGACGCGCCCGGTATAGGGCTTGACCAGGGTCGTGCTGATGCCCAGCGTGTCCTGTCCGGCGCGTTCAAAAATCATGTCCGGGTAGCCACGGGGATTGTCCGGCGCGGCCAGCAACCGTCCCACGGCCGCCGCGAAAGGTTTGAAGTTGATTTCGTTGAACAGACGCACGGCCTCCTTGAAGGCTTCCGTGTCAGCCTTGGGGTCAGGAAACGCCGGCATCGTGGCCGGCCAGACGAAGTCCGCGCCATAGCGCCGTCGCAGGTCCTCGATGCTGACCAGTCCCCGAATGGCATCACCAAAACCCAGACTGGCGACAAACTCTTTCTGGGCATCCGTCTGCGTCGCCACGACGATCCGCGCATGCGCTTCCCGTACGGCCTCGATAATCTCGATACCGGTCTCATCCACGATATCTTCACTAATGCCGTAATAGACCAGCACCGACTGCCCGGCCCGCAGCCCGACCCGCTGGAGCATGTCGGACGGCGCAGCCGCGCCGGGTTTGCCCATAAACGTGAAGTGATAGCCGGATGATGCGCCGTAGAAGGTCAACGTCCCGCCCGGTGCCAGCAGTTGAAAACTCCGTGGAAAGGAACGCTCCCCGGCGTGGGAAACCGCGTAGTCGGCCAGATGCCCCTCATTTTGTGCGCGGAACATCGCCAGCAGGGGTTCACCGGCGGCCTCCCAGGCGGCCCACTGCGCCGGGTCTTCCGGCACTTTCGTAAAGCAGGGCTCCAGTTCCGGCGCCCGCCGGTTGATCACACCCGTTGCCCCGTGCTGTTTGACAACCTCCGCCCGCTCAGCGCTCGACACCATGCCCGTCACCTTTACGTTGTTGCGCACACCAACCTTGAGGGCCTCGAAGCCGGTGCCCGTGGCCGCGCCTTCCACAAACAGGCGTTTGCCCGGCGCGATCTTGAGGGTCGTAAACAGCGCCCGGTAAATCGTGCCCAAGTTGAGCATGTAGCTTCCCGCCGCCTCGATGGTCAGGTCTTCGAGCTTGTGGTGAAGCTGCGGCGGCTGCACCAGCAAAAACTGCCCATGCGAGCCGTTCGGTTCCTGGTAGCCCTGGATGCCAAAGTCGGCAAACATCGGGTCCAGCCCGACCAGCGGTGAAAACAGGTCATTCTGGCCGGAGTAAATGGACACCAGATCGCCCACCTGCAGCCGTCCCTCCCGCTTGACCTCGCTGCCCATCGCCACAATGAGACCGATGCCACCGGAGCCGGTGATGTGAAAATCCTGGTCATGGTCATCCATGACGGAGATGGGAATCCCGGTCAGCGCCCAGATGTCGTTGAAGTTGACTTCACTTGCGAGCACATACACGAGAACTTCGGCCGGGCTGGGCGTCGGGACGGGCACGATGAAGTGCTGTTCCACGTCTTTCGGCTCACCGTGCAGGGCCGCACCGGTCTTTGGGTCCTTGATGAGGCCTTGGGCGTACTGATACTTCGGCAGCGGTGTCAGTCCAGGATAAAACGGTGTCCCGACGGGGAGCAGCTCGCCGCGTTCCAGCAGCGCCTGTTCTTCCGGCGAGCCAACCATAATGAGTGGGCGCGGCGGCAGGGGCGCGCTTTTTTTGTCGAGAAATGCCTGAATACCCGCCTGTCCGCCTTCCGGGTCGGCCACGGCTTCGGCAAACACGTTGGCCTCGTGCCGGAGTCCGGCCGCATAGCCATGCTCCAGACCAAAAAACACACAGTCCAGAGCACGCTGGACGGCCTTTTCACGCCCGACGGCCCGCGCCTGTGCCAGCAGGCGTGCCACGCGCGGATGGGCTTCGACCTCGGCGCGGGAAAGCCCCGGCTGCGGTGTGGCCCACTGGCTGAGCGCCGCCTGCCGCCGGGCAAACGCTTCGGCCAGCGGGCCGGTTCCCGTCAGGATGTACTCACGGGCCAACTGTGCGGCGACCTCGACGGCTGAATGCGCCTCGGTGGCAATGACATCCACCAGCCCCAGAGCTTGCGCCGTCGGGGCATCAAGGTTTCGCCCGCCAACGATGATTTCGATGGCATCGAGCAACGTATCCGGCACGGCCGAAGGGGCCGGTGCCGCGCCAGAAGCAGCAGAGTTCGACATGGCTGGAGAAAACCTTTCGCTGAAGTACCGGTAGCGTTCAGTATCGCATGATGGCCCGGTTCTGCGCTATGTTCGGGCGTTTGAATCCCTGCGTTGACTGTGCTCTCATCCCACGACTTCCCTGCCTGTCATGTTTGACCAACACACCAGAAGCCTGCTTCCCGATGCGGAACTCTCGCGGCGGCAGTTCGTGCTGACTTCACTTGCTGCCGGCTTTGCACTGGCCGCGCAACCCATCAGCGCCCAGACCATTGTGACCGACACCGCCGGCCTCACCACCGCTGAAGTCAGCATCCCGGCGGCCGACATTGCCTTTCCGGCCTATCTGGCGCGGCCTGAAAAAGGCACCCGTTTCCCGGTGGTCATTGTCATTCAGGAGATTTTCGGCGTTCACGAGCACATCAAGGACATCTGCCGGCGACTGGCCAAGGTCGGTTATCTCGCACTGGCCCCAGAACTCTTTGCCCGTCAGGGTGATGTCTCCAAACTGGAAACCATCGGCGACATCATCTCCAAGGTGGTGTCGAAGGTCCCGGACGCGCAGGTGCTTTCTGACCTGACGACGTGCGTTGCCTACGCCGCCAAAACCGGCTACGGCGACATCAAACGGCTGGCCGTGACGGGCTTCTGCTGGGGCGGGCGCATGACCTGGCTGTTTGCCGCCCACGAACCACGGGTCAAAGCCGCTGCGGCGTGGTACGGCTCACTGGTTGCCAACCCACGCAACAACCCGGATTTCAAGCCTGACCCGTTGCGTCCTACATTCCCGATTGACATTGCGCCGACGCTGCGAACACCAGTGCTTGGGCTGTACGGCGGCAAGGACCAGGGCATTCCGCTCGAAACCGTTGAACAGATGCGGGCGGCGTTGGCCAAGGGCAGGTCCGGGTCGAAGATCATCGTCTATCCCGACGCCCCCCACGGCTTTCACGCTGACTATCGCGCGTCCTACCGCAGGGAGGACGCCCAAGCGGCCTGGAAGGCAATGCTCGCCTGGTTCAAGCAGCATGGCGCAGCCTAGTCGTCACCCGGGACAGGATGCCGCTGCGGCCCGCGCCGCCCTGGCTGCGGCCCGGCGCATTGTCGTCAAAGTCGGAAGCAATGTGCTCGTGGAGCCGGAGGTTGGTCTGGTTGAAGCTGTGCTGCGGCATCTCGTCGGGCAATGTCTGGCGCTGCGCGCGGGTGGGCGCACGGTGGTCATTGTTTCCTCCGGCGCGGTCGCCTGCGGCATGACGTATCTGCGGACGCATCATCTGCCGCTGGGCCGGGACCTGTCCTTCAAGCAGGCGGCGGCAGCCATCGGTCAGCCCTTTCTGATGCGCTACTACGAGCAGGCCTTTGCGCCCGTCCCGGTGGCACAGGTGCTGCTGACCTACGACGACGCCCGCGACCGGGAGCGGTTTCTCAATGCGCGGCACACGTTGCGAACGCTGCTGACGCTCGGCGTCGTGCCCATCATCAACGAAAACGACACCGTGGCCACGGCTGAAATCAAGTTCGGCGACAATGACTTCCTGAGCGCGCTCGTGGCCAACATCGTGGATGCCGACCTGCTCGTGCTGCTTTCGGACGTGGACGGTCTGTTTGACCGCGATCCCAAACAGTACCCGGAAGCCCGGCAGTTGAGCTTCGTCCCGGAAGTCACGGTCGCAACGCTGGAACTGGCTTCCAGCGGAAAAAGCGCCTTTGGCACGGGCGGCATGCAGTCCAAGCTCACGGCAGCGCGGACGGCGGCGCGGTTTGGCGTTACGACGGTCATTGTCAATGGTCGTGCGTCAAACATCCTGGAGCGCGTCATAGCGGGGGACGACGTTGGGACGCTGTTCCCACCGGCAACGGCAGCCCTCGGCGGCCGCAAGCGCTGGATTGCCGCCCTGCGCCCGAAAGGCACCCTGACGCTCGACGCCGGCGCCGTGCGCGCCGTAGTGACGCAGGGCAAGAGCGTCCTGCCGTCGGGTATCATCCGGGTCACTGGACGGTTCGCCGCCGGGGATGTCGTGGCGTGCTGCGATGAGCAGGGGCGCGAAATCGCGCGTGGACTGACCAGCTACAGCGCCGATGAAACTGAAACCATCCGTGGACTGAAGTCCTCCGAGATTGCGCAGCGGCTTGGCTTCCGCGCGCACGACGAGGTGATCCACCGGGATGACCTCGTACTTACCGGCGAACGCTAGCGCCCCATCCAACCGCCATCCACGACGAGCACGTGGCCGTGGACGTAATCACTGGCCGCTGAGGCCAGAAACACCGCTGCGCCGGCCAGATCGGACGGCTGCCCCCATCGCTCGGCCGGAATGCGCTCCGTGATCTGGCGGTGACGCACGGGGTCCTCCCGCAGCGGACGGGTGCTTTCGACTTCCAGATAACCCGGCGAAATGGCGTTGACGTTGACGCCCCGGGAAGCCCATTCGTTGGCCAGGGATTTCGTCAGTTGCACGACGCCGCCCTTCGAGGCCGCAAATGCCGGAGCCTGCCAGCCGCCCTGAAAGGCCAGCAGGGAAGCAATGTTGATAATCTTGCCTGACCGCCGTTCGAGCATGTCCTTGGCCACCATCTGCGACAGCCGGAACACCGTTGTCAGGTTGATGCCCAAGATGAAATCCCAGTCTTCGTCGCTCAGTTCCACGGCAGCGCCGCGCCGGATTGTGCTGGCATTGTTGACCAGAATATCAATCCGCCCGAAATGGGCGAGGGTCGTGGCCACGATATGACGGTGAAAGGCGCGGTCGTAGAGGTCTCCCGTCACGGCCAGCGCCCGCCGGCCCAGCGCCCGAATCTGCTCACAGAGGGCTTCCGGGGCACGGGCTGAACCATGACAGGCAACATCGGCGCCGGCTTCGGCCAGAGCCAGCGCAATGGCCGTCCCAATCTCGGAAAGCGCACCCGTCACCAGCGCGACCTTCCCATCCAGACGAAACAAATCCAGTACCACGTCTCGAACCGTCCCTGTCGTTGGAAAATGTCATGTGACCGCTGAGCTTACCGCGTCCCTCCACGTAACAACAACGAAAATGGCTGTTGGCCGCTGGGACTGAATCCGCTAACGTGTGCCGACCAACAGTAGCAACTCCATTCACCCACAGCCGGCGTGCGTTTTTTCGGCCTGACGCGCCGGTTTGACAGGACATGTCTGACGTTTGACCCAGTTAATCCCCACCTACGCTACCCAGAGGCTTTGGTATAAAACAGTTCAAAGGAAACATTCCCTTTATTTACAGGAGAACAGATCATGGCATTCGATGAAAAAGTTTTCCAATCCGTGCAAAAACTTCCCCGGTCACTCCAGGAAGAGTTGCTTAGCTTTATCCAGTATCTTCTTGTCAAGGCAGAGCAGCAGGAAAAGCAGGAGTGGGGAGCTTTGTCGTTATCTTCAGCCGTGCGGGATATGGAGGATGAGCCTGCGTTATACAGCACGGCAGACATCAAGGTAAGTTTTGTATGAAAAAAGCGGGGCAGGTTGTTGTCTTTCGTTTTCCACAAGCTGATCTGGCAGAAGGGAAGCTACGACCTGCACTCCTGTTGGTTGACATACTCCCCTGCCTAAAGGCAGGGGATTCTTGTTCCTGGTTCTGCGAGCGCACTTACTTCATCAGGTTGCCCCTCTAAAGCAGCGGTGCATCTCTCCCCAAGCGTTCCCTCTTTCGAGGCAGTTCCCTTTTGCCCAAAGGTACTGTAGTGGCAAGTAGCGAATAGCGAACAGGGAGCGAGCAGCGAGCAGCGAGTAGCGAGTGAAGCGAGTAGCGAGTAGCGAGTAGCGATCAACCACTCGCCACTCGCCATTCGCCACTCGCCACTCGCCTCTGAACCACTCGCCACTCGCCACTCGCCTCTGAACCACTCGCCACTCGCCACTCGCTTCCTTATTGAGGACAACTATGGGTTCTAGTGGATAGGGTTTTTACTACCCTATGCCCACAGTGACTACAGTCCTGTGTGGTGTACTGCGGCGGTACGCTGACGACTGCCTTGTCCCACACCTTGCCGTAGTCGTCCAGCCACGCAGTGAATTGAGACCAGCCAGCATCATGAATGGATTTGGCAAGATGATGATTTTTGACCAGGTTCTTCACCTGCAAGTCTTCATACGTCACGACATCGTGAGATGTCACCACGCACCGTGCCTGCTTAATTGCCCAGTCTTTACGCTGGCGTTGGACTTTCAGATGCACTTTGCCTAGTCGCTTTCTTTGCTTGTGGTAGTTCTTGGATTGGGATTTTGCCCCCTTCTTGAACTTCCGACTTAATCTGCGCTGGTGTTGCTTTAACCTCCTTTCACTACGCCTCAAAAACTTAGGACACTCTACAGGGTTGCCGTTCTGGTCGGTGTAGAAAGCCTTCAAGCCCAAGTCAATGCCAATCACATTGCCTGTGTATGCTCCCTGCTCTTTGCGCTCCACATCCAGGCAGAACTGAGCATAGTACCCATCTGCCCTGCGTATCACCCGCACCCGATTGATTTTGGAGTTTAGGATATGGTGTCTTTGCCTCACCATTGCAGTACAGAGCAAAAGCACCAGCATTGAAGCCATCCGTGAAGGTGATAGACATTCCATCTCCTGACAGCTTCCAGCCAGATACCTTGTATTCCACAGAACGGCAATGCTTCTTGAACTTGGGATACCCTTTCCTGACCGCCTTGTTTCTGCAGTTGGTATAGAACCGGGAAATGGAAGCCCAAGCCCGCTCTGCACTTGCCTGCCTTGCCGCTGAGTTTAACTTCCTGACAAAGTCAAACTCTTTGGCCAGGCCTTTGCAGTGGGCATAGAGAACAGCTTTGTTGACGCTCTTGTTGTCCATCCAGTACCGCACACATTTGTTTCTGACAAACTGTGCGGTACGGATGGCTTCATCCAGAGCCTGATACTGCTCTGCTGTCCCGTTGAGTAGCTTGGCTTCCATGACTCTCATACTGCTATTTTATCACAGGTTTGGCTTGATAAAACAGCGTGCGCCTTATATCCCTGCCCTAAAGTGCAGGGCTTTACGGCGTTTTTTCGGTAAACTTCCTGGCGAGTATGACGACTGGCTGATTTGCATGATTTCATCCCAGACGCGGCATTATCTTGCAGGATTTGATGAAGTGGTTCGGGAAGGTGATGAAGATTTTGAACAAAGTGGCTTGAAGGTAGCGAGTGTCATCCGGGCAGGGCGCCTGGCTGTTGTGTCGGGCGACCTGCTTCTTGGTGCAATTGGTGAAATTTCACGGGAGCGTTTGGAGCGTGTAAGACAGAGTATAGCGAAGTGGTTATTAACAATGCAAAATGGCGGCTGAGAGCTTATCCGAACAACCCAGTGGCACGGAGAGGGATCAAGCCACAATCGAAGTGAAGAAAGGCCAGTGTTGCTCAGGCTTCTTCTTTCAGGCCCGGCCGGAAAGTAGCCGAGTTGCGCCGGAAGTGCGGTGGTCACCCATCATCTGTCAGCGCGCCTCGTACTGCCGTGCAGCAGGCACGTGCCACCCCGGCAGCCGCATCCCCCGCCCTTCCGGGCTGCGCTCAATCGGCCGCCCTCCGCATCAGCTTCTTCAGCCCTTTCCCGGCATACCGATCAACCTCGTGGATTGGCAGCGCCGCTTCAGTGAAGAATGATGTTGGCCACGGGGATTCGAATTCGCTAACGTGTCCTGACAGACAGTGACAACTCCCTTCACCACAGCCGGCGTGCATTTCTTCGGCATGACGCGCCGGCTTGACAAGACATGACTGACGTTCGACTGGCCTGGATTGATTACGTCCTGATGGCGATTTACTTCGCCTTCGTCATTGGCATTGGTGTGGCGCTCAAGCGTTTCATGCGTTCGAGTACCGACTACTTTCTGTCAGGCCGCGCCATTCCGGCCTGGGTCGCCGGACTGGCGTTCATTTCCGCCAATCTGGGTGCGCAGGAAGTCATCGGCATGGGCGCTTCCGGCGCGAAGTACGGCATTGCCACGAGCCACTTCTACTGGATCGGGGCTATTCCGGCGATGGTCTTTGTGGGTGTTTTCATGATGCCGTTTTACTACGGCTCGCGGGCCCGCTCCGTGCCGGAATACCTCAAGCTGCGCTTCGATGAAAAAACCCGCGCCCTGAATGCCATTTCCTTCGCCGTGATGACGGTGTTTTCTTCCGGCGTGTCACTGTATGCCATGGGCAAGCTGTTCCGGCTGCTGCTCGGCTGGGATGAAGATGCCAGCATGCTCGTCGCCGCTGGCATCGTGCTGGCCTACATCTTCCTGGGTGGGTTGACGAGCGCCATCTACAACGAAGTCCTGCAGTTTTTCCTCATCGTCTTTGGTTTTCTGCCGCTGGTGCTGCTCGGGCTGAAAGACGTTGGCGGCTGGGAGGGGCTTCAGGCGCGCCTTATGACGCACTCCGTGACGCAGGGCTATGCACCGACAGCCTACACGCAGTCCTGGGCGTTTATGGGAGACGCCACGCGCAATCCGGTTGGCGTCGAGTGGTTCGGGCTGGCGATGGGGCTTGGCTTTGTGCTGTCGTTTGGCTACTGGTGCACGGATTTTCTCGTCGTGCAGCGCGCCATGGCGGCCGACTCCATGACGGCGGCCCGCCGGACACCGCTCATTGCCGCCATTCCCAAGATGCTGTTTCCCTTTCTGGTCATCCTGCCGGGGATGATTGCCCTGACCGTCGAGCCGCGCCGGGAAGCGACGTCAGCGGCGGCGGTGGCCCGCGTCGGCATCATCCCGGCCAAGACAACTGATGCTGGCGAAGTGCTCCGCGACACCAACGCGCGCCCGGTCATTGACTATGATCTGGCCACGCCGGCCATGCTGGCGCACTACCTGCCGGCCGGACTGCTCGGCCTGGGACTGACGGCGTTGCTGGCGTCGTTTATGTCTGGCATGGCGGGCAATGTCACGGCGTTCAACACGGTGTGGACGTACGACATCTATCAGAGCTATTTCAAACGCGATGCCAGCGATGCGCATTACCTCTGGATGGGCCGCGCCGCCACCGTCGGCGGAATTGCACTCTCGGTAGCGACGGCCTACGTGGCTGCGGCCTTCAACAACATCATGGATGTGCTCCAGCTTGTGTTTGCCTTTGTCAATGCGCCGCTGTTTGCGACGTTCCTGCTGGGGATGTTCTGGAAACGCGCCACGGGACACGGCGCATTCTGGGGTCTGGTGGCGGGCACGCTGGCAGCCGCGTTTCATCACGGGATTTCCCTGCCCGAAGGAGCTACCGTCGGCGTCAAGGGGGGCTTTTTCGGCGTCCTTCTGTCGCCCTACCGCAGCGAACTGGCCCAGACCTTCTGGACGGCCATCATCGCGTGGACGGTGTGCTTCATCGTCACCATTGCCGTGAGCCTGGCTACGAAACCGCGTCCCGATGAAGAACTTACCGGACTGGTCTATGCCCTGACGCCCAAGCCGACGGAAGAGGCGTCCTTCTGGCAGCGCCCCGGAACGTTGGCCGTCGTCGTCCTCAGCGGTACGCTTTTGCTCAACCTGATTTTCTTCTAGCCATCCTCTTCCGGAAGGAGCCTTGTGTATGAGCGGCGGTATCGGACTCGACGTGCGCCTGCCCATTGGAGTCATGTTCGTGCTGATGGGTCTGACACTCGTCCTCTACGGCTGGATGACCAATGGCGTCCCCGGCTTCTACGACAAATCGCTGGGCATCAACATCAACCTCTGGTGGGGGCTGGTGATGACCATCTTTGGCGGCGCGATGCTTGCGCCGGCACTGCTCAAGGGACGATGACCGAGACTTCCACCATACCACCGGAACCCACCATGACGCGGCAGGTCATCATCAAGCCTGATGGCCGGCGGCTCATCTTCTATACCTTTGCGCAGCCGACCGAAACGGCGGATGCCGCGCGGCGGCCAGACGAAATGACACCCAATGTCGGAGCTTCGCTGGAACCCTCTGCTGGGTGAGTGGACCATTACCGCCACGCACCGGCAGGAGCGCACGTTTCTGCCGCCGGCAAACTACTGTCCGCTGTGCCCGACCCAACCGGGCGCTTTTGAAACCGAAATTCCGGCTCCGGCCTTCGACATCGTGGTTTTCGAGAACCGCTTTCCGAGCCTGCAGGCTGTACCACCACTGCCAGCCGTTGAAGGCAGCGCGCTCTATCCGGTACGGCCGGCGCAGGGCGTCTGCGAGGTTGTGGTCTATACCGACCGCCACACGACGACGCTGGCCGAAGAAAGCGTCGAGCGCATCCGGCGGCTCATTCTCGTCTGGTGTGACCGCTTTGCCGAACTCGGCGCGCGGGAAGAGGTGGCTTACGTCTATATCTTTGAAAACAAGGGCGAAGCCATCGGCGTCACGCTCCACCATCCGCACGGGCAGATTTACGCCTATCCGTTCATCCCGCCGCGTGTTGCCCGCCAACTGGCGCAGTCCCGGCAGCACTGGGCGCGCACCGGGCGCGACCTGCTGGGCGACATCCTGGTGGCAGAGCAGGACGATGGGCGGCGCATCGTCTGCGAAAATGAAGCGTTCGTCGTGTTTGTTCCCTTTTTTGCGCGCTATCCGTATGAAACGCTGGTTGTGCCCAAACGGCAGGTCACAGCCATTGTGGACTTCAATGCGCACGAACGTCAGCTTCTGGCAGAAATCCTCAAGGCCCTGCTCGTTGGCTATGACCGGCTCTTTGGGTTTTCCCTGCCGTACATCATGGCGCTCCACCAGCGGCCGACCGACGGGCAGGACTATCCCTACGTCCGCTTTTACATCGAGTTTCTGCCGCCGCACCGGACGGCCGCCAAGCTCAAGTATCTGGCCGGGAGTGAAAGTGGTGCCGGGGCCTTCATCAACGACACCATTCCCGAAGAAACTGCGCCACGGCTGCGCGCCTGCTGTCTGGAGAGGTAAGTGGAGACCGTTTATCTGGGCCGAACGACCCGGTGGGCATGCCGCAGGATGGCTTCCATGTGGCTGACGTAGTCTTCCAGCGCCGCGCGGCCAGTGGCCGTCAGCCGATACCTCGTGTGGGGCATCCGTCCCCGAAAGCCCTTTTCACAGTGCAGATAGCCAGCTTCTTCCAGCCGCCGCAGGTGGACGCTCAGATTGCCGTCCGTCGTGGAGAGCAGTCGCCGCAGCTCCGTAAAGGACAGGTATTCGACTCCGGCCAGCGCGCACAGGATACCCAGCCGCAGGGGTTCGTGAATGAGCTTGTCCACGCCCTCGCAAACCACCTTGGCCGCCGAGACGACGGCTTTTGGCGGGGCGGGCAGAGGTTCTGGTTTGTTGGCTTTCCGTTTAGCCGCCATACTTTCGCGCAATGACAAGTCCGAAGCCGACGTGGAGTGCACCAAACCCAAAGGCCATCGCCCAGTGCGTCAGGGGCAACGGGAGAAACAGCGTGACGCTTCCCAGAAGCAAAAACGCCAGGCCCAGCAACGGCACGACACGGACAGAAAAAGCCCCGGCTGCCGTGACGCCGGTGCCATAGAGCAGCAGCCACGTGCCGGGCAGCAGGTCATACGCGCCGTGCCTGACCAGCACCACTGAGAGCAGGCTGCCCACCACCAGTGGCGGGACAAAAGCAAAGAAAAAGCGGCGCGCCGCCGCCGAAGCCAGCGAGTGATCCTGCCGACGCGCCTTGCGCCACATCGTCGTTGCGCCAATGGTCAGCGCCAGGACGGCTTCCCCAATCCACACCAGCAGCCAGCGCCAGAGCGTCGGTTGAAGCGCCGCCAGAACTACGGCCACACCAGCCGTCAACCCGACGGCCACCATGCCCCAGCCGGGCACAGCCGTAAACAGCGTAGCCCGCTCCATGGTGTCACGGATGAAGCGCAGGTTCGCTTCAGCACGCTCATGGAGCGTCACGGTCGGATTGCCGTTTCGCAGCGGCGTGGCAGCCATGTTCACATGCGTTCCAGGCTTCAGCGCCCGGTAAACACCGGCGGTCGTTTTTCGATAAACGCGGTGACGCCTTCCCGGAAATCGTGTGTTGTCGCGCAGGCCGCCTGGTGGTCGCGTTCATGGTTCAACTGCGTGGCAAAGTCAGCATTCTTGCTGCTACGCAGGAGGGCTTTTGTCCGGGCGATGGCCTGGGTCGGAGCAGCAGCAAACTGTTGGGCGCATAACTGAACCGTGTTGGCAAACTCGGCATCAGCGACCGTCTGATGTACCAAACCGATGGTTTTGGCCTCTCCGGCCGGAACCGTCCGCCCGGTCAACATCAAATCCGTGGCGCAGGCCCAACCGACAATGCGCGGCAGGAGAAACGTCCCACCACCGTCGGGAACAAGTCCAATCCTGATGAACGCCTGGGAAAAGCTGGCGCTCATGGCGGCAATCCGGTAGTCGGCGGCCAGCGTCAGGCTCATGCCCAACCCATGCGCCGGGCCGTTGATGGCGGCAATCACCGGCTGCGGCAGGTTGTACAAAGCCAGCACCATGCCGTTGACGCGCTCAATCATGGCGGTGACAGCTTCCGCAGCCGTTTCCGGGGCTGCCGCCAGCATGCCACGGATGTCGCCACCCGATGAAAAGGCCCGGCCAGCGCCTGTCACCACCACAGCCCGGACATCCGTTTGCCCGGCAAGCCCGGTAAACACCTCGGTCAGCTCACCGATCATGGTCTGGTTCATGGCGTTGAGTGTGTCCGGACGGTTGAGCGTCACCCGCGCAATGGCGTTCTGCGTCTCCACGAGGATGGTTTCGTAGGCCATGCCTGAGTCTCCCTTGGTTATGAAAGTTGCGTTTGGCCTACATAGCCCAACCGACTATAAAAACACAACCAAAGGCGCATCCCATGCGCCTTACAACCCCAGTGGGTTCTCAGGGAAATGTCACCAACCTTGCCTTGCCAGCCACGCCGGCTGACTGTCGTCCTGCTCGACGCCGGACAGTTCCTGTCGCGTACCACTGTCATCTTCGAGGACAGCCGACTTTGGATTTCGGTCGGCACAACCTCGGAATGCGACATCCTCGTGACCGAACCGGACTTTCCCCAGCTTGCCTTTCAGATCAACTGGCATCCGGCCCGCGAACCGCTGTTGTACGTCCACCCGGCTGTCGTCTGGCTTGACGGTCAATGCCGGCAGGCAACGCTGACCGAATCCATTTTTCCCCTGGGTGCCCATACCGCCGTCCGTCTGCATGGCACGCGGACGGTCTTTCTGGTACTGCGTACCGATGGCACTGACGTTGACGGGCAGGACTGGGACGGGCAGGACTGGGCTTCAGCCGTCAGATGGCTCTTTGCCGACCCGGCTGCTGACCGGTTTCAAGCGGCAGGCAGAGACAACACGGCAACCGGCCAGACGCTTCACCCATAATCAGGGCATCCAGCAGACCACCACTTCAGGAGCAACATCCGGGATGAAACGCATTGTCCGCCAGCTTATCCGACGAACAGGGTTTGACATTGTGCGCTACCGAAGCGCCCCTCCCGAGGCCGCCGGTCCGGCCGAAGTCAAACCTGTTTTCCCACCGGATTTTGACCCCGAAGCGATTGACATCATCCAGACCGTCCAGCCTTACACCATGACCAGCATCGAGCGCATCTTCGCGTTGATTCAGGCGGTCAGATACATCGTCCAAGCCAATATCCCCGGCGATATTGTCGAGTGTGGCGTCTGGCGGGGGGCAGCATGATGGCCGTTGCACATACGCTCCGGCGTCTCAGCCAAGACAAGACGAACCTCTATCTCTTCGACACGTATGAGGGCATGACGAAACCGGATACCACCGACGTGGACTATGCCGGTCAACCCGCCTTGGTCGAGTTTGAGGCCACGAAAAGAGGTGACGACAGTTCTTCCTGGTGCTATGCCCCACTCGAAGAGGTTCGCCAGAACATGGCCAGCACCGGCTATGACATGAGCCGGGTCAAATTCATCAAGGGCAAAGTCGAAGAGACACTTCCCGGTTCAGCGCCAGACCGGATTTCGCTGCTGAGACTCGACACCGACTGGTACGAGTCCACCAGACACGAACTGACCCACCTTTTCCCAGGCTGTCCACAGGCGGTTTCCTGATTGTTGATGACTACGGGTACTGGCAAGGCCACAGAAAGGCCATAGATGAGTACCTGGCAGAACATGGCTTCCACCTGCTGCTCAACCGGATTGATTTCACGGGACGAATCGCCGTCAAGTGTATTCCCGGCTGAGGTCAGGGTTCGGCCAGAGGGCGACGGATTCAGCCAGTCGTCATCCGGCGGGAGAAGCATCAGATTTCCTGGGGCGAAGCGCCTCGGCCAGCGCCTGGAATTGGTCGCGTGGCAGCATCGTCAGGGTATTGAACGACTGCCCCATCAGCCATTCGCCGCCGTCTATGGTGACACATTCCCCGTTGATGTAGCTGGCGGCATCGCTGATGAGATAGGCTGCCAAGTTGGCCAGTTCGGGCGGCTCGCCGAAGCGACCCGTTGGGTTGCGGCGTTTCCCTTCCTCTTCCATCCCCGGCAGCATCAACCGCGACCAGGCCCCCTCGGTCGGAAATGGCCCCGGTGCAATGGCATTGAGCCGAATCCGATAGCGCCCCCATTCCACTGCCAGTGAGCGCGTCATTGCCAGGACACCGGCCTTGGCGCACACCGAGGGCACAACGTAAGCCGCACCGGTCCAGGCGTAGGTGGCCACGATGTTGAGAATGCAGCCTCCCTTCCCCTGGGCAATCATGTGCTTCCCTACCGCCGACGTGCAGTGAAACGTGCCGTTGAGCACAATCCCCACCACGGCGTTGAAGGCATTGGGCGACAAGGTCTCGGTCAGCGCCAGAAAGTTCCCGGCGGCATTGTTGACCAGCACATCGAGCGTGCCAAAGCGTGCAACGATCTCATCCACAGCGCTACTGACACGGGCAGCATCCCGAACATCAGCGCAAACTGCCATAGCTTCTCGACCTTGGGCTTCAATCTGTTGCACGACTTCGGCCAGCGGTTCAGGCCGTCTTCCCAGCACGGCAACCCGGGCCCCCAGTTCGGCAAAACGCAGCGCCATGACGCGCCCCAGCCCCGTGCCGCCGCCGGTGATGAGAATGTTTTTCCCAGCAAGCAATGTGGTTTCAAACATAACCCGTGACTTTCACGAACAGGAAAGGAACAGCCTCTGGAGATTGGGGCAGGCGGTAAGCCCACCTGCCCCGTCAGTCATCTGCCAACCGATGACCGCCGCTGGTCAGAGCTTGATGCAGACCGATTTCGTTTCGGTGTAGGCGTTGAGCACAGCGTGGCCCATTTCACGCCCCCAACCCGACTGCTTGTAACCGCCGAAGGGCAGCGCAGCATCAAAAACGTTGTAGCAGTTGATCCACACCGTGCCGGCCTTGATTTCGGCTGCCAGAGCGTGGGCCTTGCTGATGTCGCGCGTCCAGATGCCGGCCCCAAGCCCATAGACCGTGTTGTTGGCGCGGGCACTGACTTCCCGAATGTCCGAAAACTTCATCGCCGCCACAACGGGACCGAAGATTTCTTCCTGCACGACCTTCATATCGTCCCGCACGTCGGTGAGCACGGTAGGCGCGACGAAGTACCCCTTGTCGCCGATGCGATGTCCGCCGGCGACGGCTTTGGCGCCATCCTTTTCACCGGATTCGAGATAGCCCGTCACCCGCCGGAGCTGCGTCTCGGACACAAGCGGCCCCATCTGGGTTGCCGGATCGAAGCCCTCGCCGACGCGAATCCGCTTGGCAATTTCACTGACGCCGGACACGACATCGTCAAAGATGTCTTCCTCGACGAAAAGCCGCGAACCGGCCACACAGCACTGACCGTGGTTGAAGAAGATGGCGTTGGCTGCGCCTTCAATGGCAACCGACAGGTCGGCATCCTTGAAGACGATGTTGGGTGACTTGCCGCCGAGTTCGAGCGTGACCTTCTTGAGGTTGCCGGCTGCCGCCTGCACGATGAGCTTGCCGACTTCTGTCGAACCCGTAAAAGCCACCTTGTCCACGTCGGGATGCGCGGCTAGCGCCGCCCCGGCCGTTTCGCCGTACCCCGGCACAATGTTGACCACGCCCGGCGGGAAGCCGGCTTCCAGGATGAGTTCACCCAGCCGCAGCGCTGAAAGCGGCGTTTCCTCGGCCGGCTTGAGCACCACTGTACAGCCCGCCGCCAGCGCCGGGCCAAGTTTCCAGGCCGCCATCAGCAGCGGGAAGTTCCACGGAATGATCTGCCCGACAACCCCCACCGGCTCCCGCAGCGTGTAGGCCAGATAGTTGCCGCCCGGCACAGAGAGCGGAATCGTCTCGCCTTCGATCTTGGTGGCCCAACCGGCCATGTAGCGGAACAAATCCACGGCCAGCGGCACATCCGCTGCCCGCGACACCGTCAGGGGCTTTCCATTGTCAAGCGTTTCGAGCTGGGCAAACTCTTCCAGATGCTGCTCAACCAGGTCGGCCAGCTTCCAGATGAGCCGTCCCCGCTCGGAGGGTGTCATTTTGCGCCACGGGCCTTCCTCAAAGGCGCGCCGCGCTGCTTTGACGGCCAGATCAATGTCCTCGGCATTGCCTTCGGCGACATGGGCAATCACTTCTCCGTTCGCCGGGTTATAGACTTTGAACACTTGACCGCGTTTGGCCTCAACCCACTGACCGTCAATCAGCAGGTGATGCGTTTTCTCGACAAAGGATTTGACTTCAGGCGCAACTTCGTACGTCGCGGTAGTCGGTGCACTCATACGCGAAACTCCTTGATCGTAAGCGTGGGGGAAAGTTTGAAGGCTGGGACCCGACAGGGTGAGTAAACTTACACTTTCCGGGGAAAAATGCAAAACCTTTTGAGTGCATTCCGCTGACGCAACATGACGCACAGCGTCGCAAGAACGCAGCGCGTCATGTCAGCCGGCTTACCTTATGGTGCAGGAACAAGGGCTAAATGACGGTGGTGACGATTTCCTGGATGCTCCGCTGAAGGTCGCGGTCATCCGTAATGGGGTTGACGATGGCTACGGTGCAGGCACTGACGGGCGAAATACCGCCCCGGATGAGTTGTGCGGCATAGACGAGCAGGCGTGTGGACACGCCTTCTTCAAGGCCATGCCCGCGCAGGTTGCGCACTTTCTGCCCAATCGTCACCAGATCGCGCGCCGTGGATTCATCCACCTGCCCCTCGTGCGCCACAATCGCCACTTCAATGTCAAACGGCGGGTAGTCAAACTCGATGGCGACGAAACGCTGCCGGGTGGATTGTTTCAGGTCCTTGAGCACACTCTGGTAGCCCGGATTGTAGGAAATGACGAACTGAAACTCATCCGGGGCTTCAAGGACGACGCGGCGTTTTTCAACCGGAAGGATACGCCGGTCATCGGTGAGCGGGTGAATGAGCACCAGCGTGTCCTTGCGGGCTTCGACGACTTCATCCAGGTAGCACATGGCACCATGCTTGACGGCCAGCGTCAGGGGGCCGTCGTGCCAGACGGTTTCTTCCCCCTCCAGCAGATAACGGCCCACCAGATCGGTCGCGGACAGGTCTTCATGACAGGCCACCGTCACCAGCGGACGTTTGAACCGCCAGGCCATGTGCTCGACAAACCGGGTTTTGCCGCACCCGGTCGGGCCCTTCAGCATGACGGGCAGCTTGGCCTGATAGGCAGCCGTAAACAGTTCGATCTCGTTGCCGACCGGCAGGTAGTAAGGCTCTTTTTCAAGGATGTACTTCTCGATGGCGCGTTCGGTGAGCATGCGTTCCTCGAAGAACTTTCTCGCGGCACTGGGCAGTGACCCCGGCAGGACTGGGGAAACGCAGTTTTTCACAGCCGCTTGGGCAACGTCCACCAACGACTGTAGGCCATTGGCAGCTTGACAATCCCGGTGTCATCAGGCATCCGTCGCGCCGGTCATTCTGTTCACATCAGGTCTGCCAATGATGCCTTTTTCCGTTCGTACGTTTCGTGTCCGGTCATTACCCCTTCGACCGGCAGGTTTTCCGTCGCAGCTTCTGCTCTGGTTTTTTCTGCTCGGCTGGACGCCGCTGCTGGCCGTGGCGCAGCCGACGGTGGACTACCGCATCACCATCAGCGCGCCCGGCGACGACGAAGCGCGCATCGAAATGACGATTCACAACCTTGACGGGCGCGAAACCCTGGATGTCGCCCTTCCGGCCTGGACGCCGGGTTCCTACGAAATTCTCAACCACGCCAAACATCTCTTCGAGTTGACGGCCCAGGGCCCTGATGGGCAACCGCTGCTGCTGCGGCGACGGGACAAACAGACCTGGCGCGTCCGATGTGCCGGACAGTCCACGGTCATCCTGCGGTATGGACTGCTGTGCGACCGCCAGAGCGTGGATTCCAACTGGCTTGGCCCGGATTACGGGCAGCTTGCCGGCGCGGCAACGTTGCTCTACGTCCCGGATGGACGACACTGGCCCGCAACGCTTACCTTCCACCTTCCCCAGGGCTGGCAGGCGGCTCTGCCGCTACCCCGCCGCGCTGACCAGAGTTACACGGCTGAAAGCTATGACGCACTCATTGACGCCCCAATTGCGGTTGGCAGGTTGACGCGCCTGGACATTTCGGTACGGAACAAACCCATTGCCATTGTCACGACGCGCCCGCCCAAAGACCCGGCCGGGTTGCAGAAGGCTGTGACAACCATCATTGAAACCTACGCCGACCTGATGGGCGGCCTGCCCTTCGAGCAGTACATGTTCCAGTACCTGCCCTTCGCCGACGAAGACGACGAGCGGCTGGAAGGCCTCGAACACGCCAACGGAACCCTTATCAACTACGCGCCGGAAGACCTGCTCGACCAGCCCCAGACGAAGAACTGGCTGGTAGTGACGGCGCATGAGTTCTTCCATGCGTGGAACGTCAAACGTCTCAGGCCACGGGAGTTTGCCGACTACACACTTGACCGCGAGCTGTACACGCCGCAGTTGTGGTTTGCCGAGGGTGTCACGGAATACTATGCCTGGCGCGGGCTGCGGCGGGCCGGACTGATTTCCGCGGCCGATTTCGATGAAGCCATCCGCAGCACCCTGACCTATCTGGCCAACAACCCGGCCGCCGGGCAGGTCAGTCTGGCCGAAGCGTCCATCGGCACGTGGCTGACCGGCACGAGCAGCTTCGAGGACATCCCGCTCGATTACTACCGCAAGGGTTTTATCGTCGGGCTGCTGCTCGACATTGAAATCCGCACCCGTACGTCAAATGCACGCGGTCTCGACGACCTCATGCGGCAGCTTATGCGGGATTTTCCGCCCGAAAGCCAGGGCTACCGGCACGAGGACATCATAGCCACGGCCAGCAAGTTGGCTGGGACAGACCTGGAAAGCTGGTTCCGGCGCTACGTGGAAGGAACGGACGAGCTGCCGCTGGAGACGGCCCTGAACCACATGGGCATGGCCATGCTGGCCGAACCCATGACGGAACTCGATTTCGGCTTCGAGTTGGAAGCCACACCGGCCGGACTGGAAATCGTCGAGATTGATCCCGATTCGCCGGCCGGGGAATCTGACCTTGAAGAAGGTGACCTGCTGCGCACCGTGGCCGGCAAACCTGTCCGCAGTGAAGCCGATTTTGCGGCGGTGCTGTCCACCCTTCAGCCGCAGAAAGCGGTCAAGCTGACGGTCCTCCGGGAAAAACGCCCCCTGACCGTCACTCTGACCCCGGAGGTTATCACCACGCTCGATGTGGCCGTCGGCCCCCTGCCCAACCCAACTCCGGCCCAGAAGGCGCTGCGGGTGGCATTGCGTGGCGAGTGAAAAGCCTCGCGTCAGGGTCTGAAACTCTCCTCGCAGCGCCGGATGTCATCGGCGGTGAGCGGAACGTCCCGTGGGAGAATGGTGACGTGACCGTTCCGAATCGCCACGTTCGGGCGGAAGCACTCCAGGTATCCGGGCGGCGGGCTGCGGAAGTGCGCCATGAGGTTCCCCGTCGCCTGCCGGTTGCGGGCGATGACGTAATCGTTCAGACCATGCTCGTCTATGACGTTGACATAGGGTAACACCCACGCCATGACACCGACGGAAGTCTGGGTCACAACCGGATAGGCATCGTCCCGTACCTTTTCCCCAACCGCGCGCGGCGGCAGCACCTGCATCAGAAACATGTGAAAGCCCTTGTGTTCCTGGTGGCGCATACATGCGGCATGGTCAATGAGCCAGAACTGCAAGCGGTCATACAGGCGGACATAAGCCAGAACGATGTCCGGCAGGGCTGGAACACGCTGCGCCAGGGCGTCGGCGACGGAAACCTTCATGTAACTGGTGGCTTCGCGCGTCATGCGGTCCTTCGTTGCCAGCCAGTGCGTCCACGGAATGACGAGGGAAGCGGCCAGAAAGAGCGCCAGAAAGATGACGGCCGAGCCAAACCGGAACTGAAGCGCATTCAGCATCCAGAGGGCGCTCAGAAAGATGAGCGGCAGCAGGTGGCTGTACACGCGAAACTCGAAGTGGTCACCGCCGATGACCAGCGTGTAGTAAGCCACCTGCGCCCCGATGCTGAGTCCGATGATGCTCCAGCCCATGGCGCTTTCCAGATGCGCCGGATGCTCCCGCAGCCAGCCCATGACGAACATGCGACGGCGTATCCCCACCCAGACCGTCGCCAGCGCCAGCGCGATCCAGAACCAGAGGGCGTACTCGATGATGAAGGAAAGCGCATACCGCAGACCGCTCATCACCCAGAGCCAGCGCGGGTCCGATTTGGCATAGTGGGTATTTGGCAGCCACTCACCGTAAAAGGACTTCCGCCAGAGCAGATGCGCCGGGATGAGCAGCAGGGGCATGACAGCGAGCCAGTCCGCAGCACGCCACCGGCCCTCCCGACACCAGGCATCGGCGGCAAACAGCGCCACTGAAGCCAGGACGAAAAGCAGCCCATCGGGGCGGGTCAGATAGACCAAAGATGCCAGGGTGGCCACCACGGCCAGACGTGCGGGTGTTCCACGCGGCAGCCACCACCAGGCCAGCATCCAGGCCAGCAAAAGCGCGTTGAACAGGGCCGTTTCGAGGCCCGAACTCGTCCAGGCGAGAAACGTCCGGTTGCTCAACAGGCCGATGAACACCGCTGCCAGCAAAGCGTGGCGTCCGGCAGCCAGGGAAGGCCGCAGTGGAAGCTGCAGCACGGCCACGCCGGTCAACACCAGCGTCAGCACGCCACAGGCCAGCGCAAGGTAGTTGGCGGCTGTCGGCGGATCGAAGCCTGTGACCTTCCAGACCCACGCGAGCAACATCACCCACAGAAAGCTCGTGTAGCCCTCGACCGGCCGAAAGGGCGGCGGATTCCACACCAGCCCGTAACCGAGCCGGTAGTTGCTGACGTAGCGAAAGGCAATGTAGGCGTCGTCCGTCAGAAACCAGAAGGTTTTCCAACCAATCACCAATGCCACCAGTGCCGCCAGAAAGATCAAAACGGTCAGCATTGGCGACCCGGCGACGAGCCGATAGGACATAGGGCGAATTGTGGTTGGCGTCATGCAGGGCCGGTCATACCAGAGGAATGCAACCTGTCAAGCCACCACCGAAAAAAAGACCCCGTGCAGCAGGCGGCTGCACGGGGGTGTCGTCACCAACCAAAGAAAGGACGACTCAGAAGGAATAACGCAAAGCAAACACGATGCGCCGGTTGCCGCCGTCGGTGCCCCACTGGTTGAGGAAGGCTGCCGACGTGCGGATGGCGTTCGGAATCCCAAAGTTGCGCGTGTTCGTCATGTTGAAGAAGTCCACCCGCAACTGGATGTTATGCCCTTCCACGATGCGCGTATTCTTGGCAATGCTCAGGTCAACGTTGCCAATCCCGTCGGCGCGCAGAATGTTGCGCCCGGCGTCACCAACGCGCTGCCCCGGACGCAGGGGTGCAAACAGGCTCGCGCCCCCGGCCCGCAGGATTTCAGCCACCGTCATGCGGCTGAGATTGCGGGTTGTGTTGAGGTTCGGACGGATCGGATCGCCTACCAGCGCATTGATGCCAGCCAGCGACTGAAGTGGGTCTGAACCGTTGAGCACCGTAAACGGCGCGCCGCTCTGGAAGGTGATAAACCCGGAGGTCTGCCACCCACCAAGCAACCGCCCAACGACACCCTGCTGAGTTTTGAAGAAAGGAAATTCGTAAACAAAGTTACCCGTCAGACGGTGCGTCCGGTCATAGCTTGACACGGCACGGTCAGCCCGGCGGTTGAACGAATCCTGTGGGAGCGCAATTTCACCCGTCGAGGGGTTGAATATCTCCGAAGCCTCGTCAATGAACTTGCTCCAGGTGTAGTGCACGCCGGCGCTGAAATCACGGCTCAGTCGCTTGTCCACACTGATCTGGAGCGAGTGGTAAATCGAAGAGGCCGCATTGGCCCGCAGGCGCACCGGGCCACGAGTCGGGTCAAGGCGGACATTCGGGTCGGTTGATGTCGGTGGAGTCGTCCGGGGACGATTCGGGTTGCCGTCAACCGTCTGGAAGAGCGCCGTGCCTTTCGTCCCAACGTACGCGACACGCATCACAACGTCGCGCGTCAACTCACGCTGCACTTCAAGGCTGAACTGCTCAGAGAAAGGCGAGCGAAAATCCGGCGCAACAATCGTCGCCGCCAGCAGGCGGGGATTGCCGCTAAAAGGCTGTACGGCGCGCAGCGCGGCAAAAGCCCCATTGGAAGGCAACGTTACCGTTGCGGCAAACGGTGACGCCGTGCCGACGTTGAGCGCAATGTTGAGGAAGGAAGCATCGAATGTCCGGGCATAACCGCCCCGCACCACCAGCTTGTCGCCGCCGGTGATCGCACCCCAGATGCCGTCCGCCTGTGTCCGTGGATTCCAGTTGAAACCGAAACGCGGCTGGAAGTTGTTGGTGTCGCGTCCGGGACGCTCCTGGAGACGGAAGTTCGGATCGTTGCCGTTGGCCGCCACAATGCGATCATTGAGGCGGTAGAGGTTTTCCATAGGATTGCCCGGCGTCTCGTAGCGCAACCCGTAAGTGATGGTGAAGTTGGGCCGGATGCGCCACTCGTCCTGCCAGAAGGCGAAAACATCCGTGAAGTCATAGTACTGAATGGCCTGTCCGCCGCGCAGCGGCAGGTTGATCTGGGCAATCTGGGCCACGTCGTTGACGAAGTTCTGGAGCGTTGTGTACTGCAACCGCCCGCGAATCGTCGGGAAGAAGAAGCTCCGCACATCCCGGTTGGTCACTTCCACACCGAACTTCATGGTGTGATTGCCCACCGTGTAGGTCATTACATCCTGAAACTGGTAGGTGTTGTTCGTACGCGCCTGCGGCAGGTTGACGGCCAAGCCGATAGCCGTCCGGCTGGGCGCGGCATTGAAGCCAAGCATCCCCAGCGAGTTGATCTCAATGGAGGGAATTTCCTGGGAAGATGGGTCGCTGGCATTGGTGACAGAGTTGAAGCGGTTGTATGCCGCGCGGAACTCATTGATCCAACGCGGCGAAAAAATGTGCGTCCAGGTGAGATTGAGCGCCTGCTGACGGGATTTCACGCGGGTTGTCAGCCCCGGCGGCGTCACCTGTCCAAAACCCGACGAAAGCTGGTCGTTGAACAGAAAACTGCCCGAAATCCGGTTGCGCTCATCAAACTGGTGGTCAACCCGGGTGGACCACTGCCAGTTGTCAAACTTCTGCGACGCCGAACCGGTCAGCGACCCCAGCGGCACGGTAAAGGTCTGGTTGCCAATGGTAAAACTCTCGCTGCGGCCAATCGGCGCCTGCGCCGGAGGGAGGAAGCGCAGCAGGGCCGCAACCTGCGGACGGTCTCCGGCTGCGGACTGCAACACCTGCCGGCCGGCTTCCGTCGGCGCGCCGTTCAGCGTGAAGCCCGCACCCAGCGCCCGGTCGGTCCACCGCTGAAGCGTCCCGAAAAAGAAGGTTTTGTTGCGCCAGATCGGACCGCCCAGGGAGCCACCGATGCGGTTTTCGATGCGGAAGGGGGCTTCCGTCCGCCCGGCCCGCTTGTCGAGGTTGCTCCGTGCATTGAGCGCATTGTTGTTGTTGAACCAGAACAAAGAACCGTGAAACTCGTTCGAGCCGCTCTTGGTGATCATGTTGACCACCGAACCGCTGTTGCGTCCGAACTCCGGCGCAAACTGGCTCGTGATGATACGCACTTCCTGAATGAGATCAGGGTTGTTGAGCGGCTGCTGCACACCAGCCACGCTGGGGTCGTTGAGGTCCTGCCCGTCCACCATGAAGTTGTTGGAGCGGACGCGACCCCCGTTGGCCGAAAAGCTGATGCCGTTGGCAAACCCGGTCTGCCCGGAACCAAGCTGGCTGATGCCCGGAACAGACAGCAGGATGTTGTACACGTTGCCATTCGTCGCAAATGGCAGGTTCATCAGCCGCTTGGAGTCAAAACGGGTGCTGACTTCAGCGTTCGTGGTGTTCAGAATCGAGGCATCGCCCGTGACCGTGATAACTTCCTGGGTTGCCGCGACTCTCAACTCGATTTCCAACACTGCCACCTGGTTGACCAGCAGTTCGATGCCCTGCTGGACATACTTGGCCTGTCCGGCGGCTTCCACCGTCAACTCATAGCCCCCAACAGGCAGGCTGCTGAAACGGAAGCGACCTTCGCCATCCGTCTGGGTCGTGCGGGTCAGTCCTGTACGGACATTGCGCACGGTGACGGTGGCGTTGCCAACCACGGCCTTGGATTCATCGGCTACCGTCCCGGTGATCGTTCCGGTGTCGAGTTGGGCATAACCTGCCGTCACCAACCCGAACACCAGGACGACGGCGTACACCAGACGACTCATCCAGTTCGTCATACTGCTTTCTCCTCTCTGCTGCGCAGAAAACCACTCGGCTTGTTTTGGCTGCCGGTTTTGCCCGGACAGGTAGGGGCAACTTTGATGCCACACAGACGTTACCTTACCAAACCATCGCCAACCGGCACGGAAGAGGTCATCGCCGACGCTGGAGACACGGGGAGGTAACTCAGGTAAAAACGTAAAATGTTGTAGAGTCTGATTTTATAGCGCAACTTCGGTCGTGCGCCACCCGCTTGCAGGTATGGCCGGGGATGCAGCCCGGCACCGGGGATGTAGAATTTCGGAGCGACATCCAAAAACTTGAGTTGTCCTACGAAAATTTCATTACCGGCCAAGCCCCCGCTACTCGACCCAGAAGCAGAGACTTCCTGCCGGGAAGGGTTTGCCCTTGACGCCGCGCTGCACGAAGACGAGGGTCGTATAGACGCCCGGCTCGCGTTTGGGAAAAGACAACTCGAATTTGAAGCGCCCGCCAGCGCCGACTTCAACTTCCCCGGTCTTGCCATCGGTATATTGCGAACCGTCGGTGAGGCGGGGTTTGAGCATGCGGGAGGTTTCCGGCAGGGCATAGGGGCGCGGCTGGCGGAGACGTTCGAGCGTCAGCGGCTGGGGCAGCGGCTCGTGATATACCGCGGCAGCATAGAAGGCATACGCATCCGGGTTGAGCACCTGTCCGACGACATTCAACCGGTCGCCTGGCCGGGCCTTGGTGGGCAGCGGTTCAAAGCGGATGTAGCGGCTCAGAAACTCCTGTGCCAAGCGCAGCTCCTTCCCAACCACCGCCAGGCCCAGACCGACGTGGGTATGCTCCGGGTTAAGGATCGTACGGCGATGCCCGTCATTGGGTGGCGTTTCATCGTGCATGGACTGCTGAAGCTGGAGGATGGCTTCCCTGACTTCGGCCGTGCCGGCACGTGGTGACAACCCCGAAAGCATGGAGACATTTTCGGCGCAGTAGGCCGTCCCACCCCGCAGCCCGTAGCGCATGTAGGGCAGGAAGCCATCGCGGTTCCAGTGGCTCAGGTAGTTGTACTGTGCCATCTCCTGTGCATGGGCTTCGGCAACCTGACCGGCGAGGTCATCGAGCGCGACAGGCGGCGCACCGGCCCGCGCGCGCTGGGCGTTGATGACATCCAGCAGTTCGCGCTGGATACGGTCGAAGTCCACCTTCGTTTCATTTGTGGTTTGCGCCCCGGCGGCGTCCACTGCCGATTCAGGGTGCGCCCCAGGCAGCAGCACCAACACCAGAAACCACCAGCCGGCTAACCTGCACCGCATGCGTCTGCGACCTCCCCGCGCTGCGCGTCCAATCCAACCTGCACTGCACGCCCAGCCGCAGTGGACTGACCGTTTTTGCAAAGTATGATTTCCAGCGGGCGCAGGTAAGATTACCATTGGACTATTTCTCAATGGAACTTCTCCGAAATGCCGTTTGAAATCGTGAATCACCGTTTGCAAGACCATGCCCGATGACGCTGTCACCACTTCCACTCACCCGCGCTCGTTAGATTCGGTCAAACACCGTGACCGGTATGTGGCCGATCTGGTAGCCCACCTCGAACCCCGGCTCATTGCCACCCGGCGCGAACTGCACCAGCACCCGGAACTTTCCAACCGCGAAGTCCGCACCTCGCGCTTTCTGGTTCACCGGTTGCGTGAAATCGGCGGCTTTGAGCTGCGCACAAACGTTGCCCACCACGGCATCGTGGCCACGCTCCACGGCCGGCAGCCCGGCAAGGTCGTCGGCATCCGGGCCGATATGGACGCCCTGCCCATTGACGAACCACCGGGACTGCCCTTTGCCTCAACCGTGCCGGGCGTGATGCATGCCTGCGGCCACGACGTTCACATGACGGTGGCCTTGGGTACGGCAGAGGTGCTCGCACGGCTGCGCCAGCACTTCTGCGGTACCGTTCGCTTCTTCTTCCAGCCGGCCGAAGAAGGGCCGCCGCCGGGCGAGGCAGGTGGGGCCAAGCTGATGCTGGACGAAGGCGCGCTGGAACCCCAGCGCCCGGACGCCATGTTTGCCCTGCACTGCTACCCGCCGCTGGCCGCCGGACAGCTTGGTTACAACGAGGGCGTGATGATGTCGAGCTGTGACCGGTTTACCATCACCGTCCGAGGGCGCATGGCCCACGGGGCCTATCCGCACCGGGGCGTGGATGCCATCGTCGTGGCTTCGACCATCGTCATGATGCTTCAGACCATCCGCAGCCGGATGATTGACGCCCAGCAGCCGATGGTGTTGACGGTCGGACGGATGCAGGGCGGACGGCGCTACAACATTGTCGCTGATGAAGTTGTCATGGAAGGCACGGTACGGGCTTTTGACGAAACCGTGCGGACCGAGACTGAGCACCTGATTCACCAGATCGTCTCAAATGCGGCAGCCGGCAGCGGAGCCAGTTGCGACATTCGCTATGAACGGCTCGTTCCACCACTGGTCAATGACCAGTCGCTGGTCAGGCAGATGCTGCCGACACTCCAGCGGGTGATCGGCGCCGAGCGCGTGATTGAGCATGCCCCACGGATGGGTGCCGAAGACTTTGCCTACTTTGCCTGCGCCGTGCCAGCGATGTTTTATTCGCTGGGCGTTTCCAATCCTGCGGCCGGTATTGAGGGCGACATCCACACCCCCAGGTTTGCGGTGGATGAAGTCTGTATTGCCACCGGCGTGCGGGCAATGTCTGCGCTGGCACTGGATTTTCTGGCCGCTTAGTCAACAGCAGCTCTGACCTCTGAGAACGACATCTTTGACAACTGTCCCCAACCCGACAACGCACGCATGCCAATGACAGCACGACTTGCCGATAACCACTGACGAGCTTGTCCGTTCCGGGTGAGCGTACGAGGTGTGGCCATGAACATGCAATTCTGGGAGGCAACCTTTCCCAAGGCGGAAGCCCTTGCGGTGGGCGGACTTGAATCCTACGCCTTTGCCCTGCTGTCACGCTGGAAACAGGCCCTGCAGGAGGGTTTTGTTGTACCGTTCTGTGAGAAAAAAAATCGCTCGGCCCGGGAGGCGCTCGAAGAGCAGGGATTTCTCATTGTAGGGTCAGCCGGTACACTGGTCGTCGGCATGAATCACCTGATCATCCTGGCGGTGGGCAGCCTGGAGCGCTCTGACAGCTACTGGAGTGTCAACGTCACTCCGCTGTTCCCGGAGGAATTTCATCCGCCGGCTTATCCGTGCTGAGCCTTACGCCCACAAAGAACCGGTATGCTGTCCAGCCGCGGGTCTGGTACGGTTTGCCAGGGACCATACGATATGTACCCGCGCCGGGGCCTGACCTGCCGGGCCCGGCGCGCCATCCGTCAAGCGTCGTTTGGGAAACCAGGTTCAAGCGACACCGGGCACAGCCGTCTGTTCTTCACCTTGGAGGTCAGACCTGCGCCCTTTTGCCCCACGTCAGGCCCAGTATGTCAGGACGATCAGGCAAAACCGACTCCGAAGGTCCCATGCTCGCCTTCTACACGGGTTCTCCGAAGGGGCGGTCCAAAGCCGACGCCAAAACCACGGAAGAAAGCTTCACCCTGCCGCACGACCTGGACGCCGAGCGCAGCATTCTGGCTTCAATTCTGCTGGACAACGAGGTGTGCCACGAGGCGCTGGAACTGCTCCAGCCGGAAGACTTCTTCCGGCCCAGTCACCAGCAGATTTTTGCGGCCATGCGCGAGCTGTCGGAAACCGGACAGCCGATTGATCCGACCACTTTGGCCACACTCCTGCGCCAGCGGGGTCAGCTCGACAAAGTCGGCGGCATCCCTGCCCTTTCGGCGCTGCTGGATGCCTATGCCATCCCGGCCAACCTCGAGGCCTATGCCAAAACTGTCAAAGACAAGTCCATGCTCCGCCGGGCCATTGACATCTGTCAGGCCGGCATCCGGGCCTGCCGACTGGAAGAACAGGACGCGCACAGCATCATTGACGAGCTGGAGCGCAGTATTTTCGAGGTCGGGGAAGCCCGTATCCGCAGTGGCTTCGTACCGGTGGCCGAGGTGGCCCGCACACAGCTCCAACAGGTTGAAGCCGCCCAGAGCAACAGCGGCCGCCTGACGGGGCTGGCCACAGGATTTACCGACTTCGACCGCCTGACGAATGGCCTTCAGCCATCAGACCTTATTATCGTCGCGGCGCGGCCGTCGGCGGGCAAAACGGCCTTCTGTCTCAATATCGCACAGCATGCAGCCGTGGCGGACGGCAAGCGGGTGGGCATCTTTTCCCTGGAAATGTCCAAGGAATCGCTGGTGATGCGCCTGCTGTGCGCCCAGAGCCGCGTGGATTCACAGCGGTTGCGGAGCGGCTACCTGAGCCGTGAGGAATGGCGAAAACTCGCCGAAGCCCTCCAGGAACTCACGACCGCCCCCATCTTCATTGACGACACACCAGGCATTTCGGTCGCTGAGATGCGTGCCAAGGCGCGGCGGCTCAAGGCGCAGCACGGCCTTGATCTGCTCATTGTGGATTACCTGCAACTCGTGCGGGCCCGCGGACGGCACGAAAACCGCCAGACGGAAGTTTCCCAGATTTCCCGCGATCTGAAGGGGCTGGCCAAGGAACTCGACATTCCGTTGATTGCCCTGTCCCAGCTCAGCCGTGCGTCAGAAAATCGCTCCGACCACCGTCCGATCCTGTCGGATTTACGTGAAAGCGGCAGCATCGAGCAGGATGCGGATGTTGTGGCGTTTATTTTCCGCGAAGAGATGTATAACCCCACAGAAGACAATGCCGGGCGGGCGGAACTCATTGTCGCCAAACAGCGCAACGGCCCTACGGGCACGGTTGAACTGACCTTCATCAAAGCCTGCACCCGCTTTGACAACCTCTGGGAAGAAGACTTATGAAGTGGTGGCCAAAGTCCTGACGGTTTCCCCCCGTACCGTCACCCACCTCATGTCAAGACATCCTGCTGTCCACAGGTAAAAATTCTGTCCACTCAAGCTTGCGGAGTCCGCCCATGGATACCCTGCCACGCCCCATCTGCTGCCGCCCCGTTACAGATGATGAGCGCGCCGCCCAGCTCTCCACGGTTCGCCACTGGAAAGTTCAGGGCAGCCTTATCAAGTCACGTTTGCTGTACCTGCAAATGAAGCATGGCATTGCCACGCTCAAGCACATCCTGCAGAGCCTTGGCGAAGCGGATCGTGCCGTTCTCACCAAAACCGTCTTTGTGGGCGAGTGGTATGAGCTGGGGTTGCTCATCCGGCTCGACGCCGCAATTGTGGCGGAACTGGGTGCGACCACACCCGACCTGCTGGAGGCGCTGGGCGCATTTTCCGCTGAACTCAACATCGGCGGCACCTACGAAAGCCTGGTGCAGCGGGATGTGGAGGGCTTTCTCCAGCTTTCGGCTGTTGTCTCCCCCACGTTCCAGACCTTTGGCAGTGCGCGCTATGAGCCGGAAAACAAAACGGGGTTGGTTCGCGCCGGCACGGTCTGCCTGGCGTATGACACAGCACCGCCGTCACAGTACTGCCAGTCAGGTATTGGCTATTTCCGCCGCGCCGTCGAGTTGTGTGGCGGCATTCACCCTGAAGTCACCATCACGGGCTGTCGGCGCGAAGGGGCACCGGAGTGCCGGTTTCGGATTTGCTGGCAACCCAGTGGTGCGTCCACGATTCCGATGACCTGAATCCGCTGACCGGAAACTTCTTCACAAAACTGTCAGCCGGTGGCTCCCGGAAGTGTGGCCCTGCTTGCTGCGACCGGGAGCCGGACTCTAGCTTGCCGTATAGTACGCGATAGTGTATAATAATGCCCATGGAAAGCACTATAAGCACAGGCAAGGCGGCAAAACTCCTTGGTGTCCCGGTCAAGACGTTGCAGCGTTGGGAACGCGAAGGAAGGCTGATTCCGGTGGCCCGAACGGACAGCAACCGCCGCCTCTACACTGAGACGCAGGTCCGTGAGTTCATCGGTTTGCGGCAGGCCAACCATGCGCCAACAAAGCTTGTCGCCTACTGTCGGGTATCGAGTGCGGCGCAGAAGCCGGACCTGGCGAATCAGCGCAAAGTGCTGGAAGAGTTCGTGGTGGCGAAGGGATTGGCGGGGGTCGGGTTTATCGGGGAAGTGGGCAGCGGGCTGGACTTCAGGCGCAAGCGGTTTCTGGCCCTTATGGACGAGATCGGGCGACGGGAAGTCAGGATGCTGATTCTCGCTCACCGGGACCGCCTCACCCGTTTCGGCTTTGAGTGGTTCGAACATTACGCCCAAACCCATGGCTGCGAAGTGCTGGTCCTCAACCAGGAACGGCTGTCTCCCGAACAGGAAATGGTGCAAGACTTAATGACCATCGTGCGCTGTTTTTCGTCCCGGCTGTACGGTTTGAGGAACTATCGAAAGAAGTTGGATGAAGCGCTGAAACAGGATGCGAATGACGTCAAAAAGGCCCAACAATGCAACCAACCCACAAGATCGCTCTTTGTCCGACTCCTGAGCAGGTGGACTGCTTCAAGCGCGCCTGCGGCACGGCGCGGCGTGTTTGGAACTGGGCGCTCAATGAGTGGAACAGGCAATACGCGGCAGGCGGCAGGCCAAACGCCATGGCGCTCAAAAAACAGTTCAACGCCATCAAGTACACCGACCCGCAGTGGCTCGATGAGAACGGTCGGCCTTGGTTGCAAGACATTCACCGGGATGCCCACGCCCAGCCGTTCAGGAATCTCGCCAAAGCCTGGGAACGGTTCTTCGCCAAGGGGGGCAAAGAAGCGCACGAGCCACGGCTCAAGAAAAAGGGTCGTTGCCGCGACAGCTTTTATGTTGCCAACGACAAGTTCACCCTGGAAGGCAAGACGATCCGTCTGCCCAGGATCGGTGAAGTCGCCATGACCAAGGAGCTGCGCTTCGCGGGCAGGATTTTGGGCGCAACGGTTTCTCGCACCGCGGATCGTTGGTTTGTGGCCATACAGGTCGAGGTGCCTGATGCGCAATTTTATCGGCGTCGCACGTCGCACGAGGTCAACGGCATTGACCTGGGCATCAAGGCTGCCGCAACGATCTCCAGCGGTGAAGTCATCGAGGCGCCAAAGCCGCTCAAAGCAGCGCTGCGCCGTCTGGAAATCCGTAGCCGACGTCTCAGCCGCAAGCTGGAAGCCGCCAGGAAGGCAGCCGGATTTGAACGCCATGCCCGCCTGCCTGAAAGAACGCGCCTGCCGGTATCGAACAAACCGGCAGAAGTCCGCTGCGATATTGGCACGGCTCTATGCCCGCATGGCCAATATCCGAGCGGATTTCACCCACAAGCTCACGACTCGACTCTGCCGCGAAAACCAAGCGTTGGTGATCGAGGATTTAAACGTCAAAGGGATGCTGCAGAACGAGAAAGTCGCCCGCGCCATCTCTGACGTGGGTTTTGGGATGTTGCGCTCGCAGTTGGAATACAAGGCCCGGCGCTACGGTACTCAGCTTACCATCGCTGATCGCTGGTATCCAGGTAGCCGACTGTGCTCCATCTGTGGCTGGAAGAACGAGGCGCTGACATTGAGAGATCGAACATGGGTGTGTGCTCAATGTGGTGCGCACCATGACCGTGACCTCAATGCGGCGCTGAACCTGAAACGGCTGGCAACCGAAACTGCCCTACCCGTGGCGAGTCCGTCCAGCAATGGCGGCGCTGCGGCGGGGACCGTCCCCGCCGTAGTCGGGAAAGTCACGCCTGTCAGATACGACGGTGGTCAACAGGACACGTCGGGGCAGGAAGAGAACCGTGCGCACTTTTGCGCACATTCTTGATAGCAGTATCCCTGCTTCTCCCTGTTGCCAGAGGCGCTATGCAACGCCATCACCTTTGCGAGTTACGTCGTTCATCCATTCATGGCTGGGGCGTCTTTGCCACAACGTTCATCAAAGCCCGCACCCGCATCATTGAATACCGTGGCGAACGCATCAGCCGGGAAGAAGCCGACCGGCGCTATGCGCGCAAACTGGAGCGGACGACCCATACGTTTCTCTTTATCCTGGACGAACACACGGTCCTGGATGGCGGTCGCTTCGGCAACCTGGCGCGCTACATCAACCACTCCTGCGAACCCAACTGTGAAAGCCTCCAGGAAGCCAGTGGCCGCGTTTTTATCGAGGCGATTACGGACATCCCGCCAGGCGTCGAACTGACCATGGACTATCACCTGCAAGTTGCCGATGGAGACCCTGAAACCTGGCGGCGGGACTACCCCTGCTTTTGTGGCGCGCCGCGCTGTCGGGGAACACTGGTGGGGCGGTCCCTCTCACATTCAACCTTCAGCCCCACCTGCAAACCTCCCTTTGTCTGACAACCTGGAGGGCTGCCTATGAGCGATCCCCTGGCGGAACGCGCCCGCCATATCGGTCTGCTGCTGATGGATTGCGACGGCGTGCTGACCGAAGGTTTCATCCATCTTCTCCCGGATGGAACGGAACTCAAAAGCTTCAACTCACAGGATGGTCACGGACTCAAACTGGCCAGGCGGGCCGGCATTCGGACCGGCGTCATCACCGGGCGGCACTCACCGGCGCTCGAACAGCGGGCGCGCGAAACCGGCATCGAATTCCTCTGCCAGGCCACCAGCGACAAGGCCCAGGCGCTGACCGAACTGCTGACGGCCCACGCAATCCCCCGGCAGGCGGTAGCCTTCATCGGCGATGACCTGCCGGATGTCCCGGTGATGCAGCAGGTCGGGTTGGCGATTGCTGTAGCCAACGCCGTCTTGGAAGTCAAACAGGCGGCCCACTACGTCACCACCCGGACAGGCGGGCGCGGGGCCGTCCGGGAAGCCATTGAGCTGATTCTCAAAGCACAGGGCAAGTGGAACGCCGAGTTTCTTTTTCTTGCCTGAACCTCACCTGGGGCGTCTCCGCGACACTTCAGCCGGCACCGGCTACACCGCACAACCAAAAAAGCCCGTCCATATCCTGGAACACAGACGGGCGGCTGCGGCTGGTGGCACCGGACAGCGGCCAGCCACATCAGGCATAAGCCAGACGGGCCTGGCGGGCGCTGCGCAGGAAATCCGGCGGGAGCGGCTCTGGGAACCGATGCTTGATGATGCTGCGGAAACGGAGATTGGAAATGGTCGCCAGCAGCTTGCGCTGGGCATGGGAGCGTGGCGACAGCACCCGTTTGTAAATGGAAGGCACGGAATAGAACTGCTCGAAGGCAAGCTGCAACAACCGGCGGGTCTGCTCGGCATCTGTCCCTTCGCGCACCCAGACGACTTCCTCACCCGTGTAACGGTCCCAGTCGGTGTGCAGCAGCTTATCCTTCGTGCGCTGGTAGAGCGCCGTTCCCGGAAAGGGCGTCATCACGGAGAAGATGGCCGTCTCCACGTTGCACCGTTTGAGTTCTTCGATGGTCTCCAGTGTGCTCTCGACGGTCTCATCCTCAAATCCGAAAAGAATGCCGACATCCACGGCAATGCCGTTCCGGTGAAAGAGGCGGATGAGTTCTTCGTACTTCTCCGGCCGGTTGAACTTTTTGTTCACCGAGGCCAGTTCGTTCGGGTGGATACTTTCAATGCCCAGAAAGGCCCGGCGGCAACCGGACTTGGCGGCCAACTCCACCAACTCCGGCCGCTTGATGGATTGGGTGTCAAAAAATCCAAACCAGCTCAGCTTACGCTTGGCCAGGGTCTTGAACAGTTGTGCCGCCGCATCGGGATTGACGATGAGGTTGTCATCGGCAATCGAGAAAAATTCTGCCCCGTAGGCATCAATTTCGCGCAGCAGATGCGCCGGGTCACGGTAGCGCATCTTACCGCCGGCAAAGACCGGCACCGTACAGAAGTCACACTTGTGCGGACACCCACGGGAGGTCTGAATGCTCATGATGGGCATCTTCAGCGTGGGAATGGGCTTGAAGTAACGTTCGAGTTTGAGCAGGTCCCAGCGTGGCACCGGCAACTCATTCAAATCCTGCGAATGCCCCCCCTGATACACCGGCTTGAGGTCGTCATTCTGCACATCTTCGAGAATTTGCGGCCAGAGGGCTTCCCCTTCGCCGGACACCACGGCATCGCAGTGCTGAAGCGCCTCTTCAATCATGAAGCTGACGTGAATGCCCCCCATGACGACCGGAATGCCCCGTGCCCGGCACTCATCCGCAATCTGGTAGCCACGCTGGACGTTGCGGGTGTAGGTCGTGATCGCCACCAGGTCGGTGTCGTCAGGGATATGCAATTCCTCAACATTCTCATCCACAATCGTCACCTTGTGCGGTGCCGGCGTAATCGCCGCCAGCGTCGGCAGGACGATGTTTGGAAAAATCATGAACGGCTTGTGCTGCTGTCCTTTTTCCGGGTTGTAGTACCGGGGCAAAACCAACCGGATGTTGAGCGGACGATGCTGGCCGAGTTTCTTGCGACGCTTGATTTGAACGACGACAGGCATGGCAACGAGGGGTCTCCTTGGAGGGATGCAAAAAGTTGAGCCACAGGCCCGGATGACGCGCTCCCACAGGTCATCAGCAGGCAGCCTGTTTCACCACGGGCGTAGGCACTTTTCCAAAAAACAGACGTGGAAGATTCTCCAGAATGTATCTCGGACGGGTGTAATACATCGCCGTCATGGCCTTGCGCGTGACTTCAATTTCCCAGGCTTCGAGATGGTCCAGTTTGAAGGTCACATGTGAGATGTCATAGTCTTCCCAGGACAGATTCGGCAGCAGCCTTCCCGACTGAATGAATTCACGCCGCATGGTCGTGCCGACGTAAGGCGTCAGGATGTTAATCCAAAGCATTTCGGGGTTGAGGTCGCACATGTACTTCATCGTCGCCTGGAGTGACTCACGGGTTTCTTTTGGATGCCCGATGATGATCGAAGCCATCGAAGCAATCCCGTGCTTTTTCAACAGGCGGATGCACTCGGCATTGTCGTCGCTGGTTGCCGTCTTGTTGTAGTCCTTGAGGGTTTCCGGGTCCATGGACTCAATCCCCATGATGACGCCCATGCAGCCGGCCGCAGCCATGATTTCGACGACTTCCGGGAACTTCACAAAAATGTTGGTGACGCACTGCGCTGTCCATTTGATTTTGTCTGCCAGACCGGCATCAATGATGGCCTGTGAAATCGCCATGGCACGCTTTGGACTGGCATTGAAAATGTCATCCGTAAAGAAAAATGTCCGGTACTTGTACTTGTAAAAACCTTCCTCGATTTCCTGCATAATCGAGTCAACCGAACGATACCGCCACTTGGCCCCGTAGTTGGCCGTCACAATGCAGAACGAGCAGTCATAGGGGCAGCCCCGTGAGCCTGAAATGTTGTAAACCGGATCAGCGAATCTCCCCAACCAGGAGCGGGTCTGTTTCCAGTAGCGCGGCACATCCAGCAGTTCCCGGTTGGGAATCGGCAGGCTGTCAAGGTCTTTGATGAACGGCATCGGCGGATTGCGCACAAATTGGTCGCCATCGAGCCAGGAAACACCCTTGATGGTCGAAGGATCAACCTTGCCGTTGGCCTCAAACTGCTGGACGATTTCCAGCATTTGATACTCCCCTTCACTCCGCACGACGACATCCACGTAGCCGGAGCGCAAGGTGGCTTCATCGTCAAAAGTGGGATGCGTTCCCCCCATCACCACATACTTTCCGGCCGCCTTGGCCGCCTTGGCCACCCGCATCCCAACCGTATATTTCACTGTGTCACAGGAGATGCCAACGATATCAATGTCATCCCCGAAGACAGGCTCCTGGCCAGCGTTCATATCACAGAGTTCAACTTCGTAGCCGTGCGACTGGATGAACGTGCCAATGTAGAGAATAGCCAACGGCATGCTGATGAAGCTGAAGCGTTCGGCTACCTTCTCGATGACCGGGGGGTTGACAAACAAGCACTTGGGCTTTTTCCTCATGGCGATGTTTTCTCCCTATGACAGTAATCCCTGATTGATTCAAACAACTGATGCCATACAGGTTCAATGAACAAACCTGTTTGGCGGAAACTGCACGCTACCTGGTTTCACCCAAGCTCATCTCATACCAGCTTCAACGGACCGGAGCTGACACCTTGGGAAGCAAAACGGAAAATCCGGGGACGTACCCTCAGCATCAGCACTGTGTCCACGATGGCGTGAAAGAAAACGACACTCCAGAAATCCTCAAAAACATAAAACGTCAAACACCAGGAAAAAGAAAGCGCGCTTTCTGACCAGAGCCGAAACTTCCGAATCCTTCGCGCCCACTCGTCTTCCCGAAAGTGAGGAGGGAAAATGCGCATCCAGAAAAGACCGTGGATGGCGCCCCCGTAAATGAGAAAGGTGAAAAAGCCGCTGCCGAAAACGAGCAGGTGAAAGGGTATCCCGGTCAGTCCCACGAGGTTCACCAACCAGGTTCCTATTGCTGCCCCGCATTTGAAGACCAGCAGAAACGCCAGTGTCTCTCCAAGACTGTTGCCGATGATGAAGATGGGCGTGCCAACAAGATTGAATGGACGTTCTTCGTGAATGGCTACCTGGGCATAAAGCCACTGGGAAAAGCCAAGGGTCGCAATCAGCAGAGCAATGCCCCAGACCGAGGCAATGGTCTGGTTGACATTGAAAACAAAAGGCTCCGGGATACGGAACAGCCAGGTGAGCGCAAAAGCCCCCAACCAGTAGAGCACGATGGCACCTTCGCGCCCCCAACTCGGCGTGTCCGTATCTACTCCGCCCGGCGCATAACGCTCCAATTTTTCAACAGCCTGCAATACCGGCATAAGAACTCTGCTTTCGTGGTGTTTAAGGAACCAGAAGCCCAAGGCATGTCCCCGGCAATCGTATAACCGTGGCTTTTCAGTTTCTGCCGGTTGATGACGTACTTACGCACAAACTGGTATGCATTGATGCAGTATGTCAGATAGGCCACAAGGGCCACATAGGCCAGCGTCATTTCCTCCCACTTGAGGAAAAAGCCGATAACGTAGAGCGTGTGTGAGATCAGGACGAAGGTCGAGAAGAAATCTTCCCACCAGAACTCTTTGGCAAAGGCATAGTGGCCGAAAACATCTTTTTCCCAAAACGCCCCTGTAATGGCCATAACCCACAATACGAAGACTTTGACCATCACGCTTATGTTGGCCAGCCAGAATCCGCGGCCAGTGGAGAGGAAATAGATGATGAGCGCCAAACTGATAAAGAAAATGACGAACTGCACCGGGGCCAGAAATGCCTGCACTGGCATCCATTTGCTTTTCTGACGGCGGAGCATCTGCTCCGGGGTGTAGGTCGACACGGGTGTAACCTCCCAGATGAACCTGTGTGATGTGTCTGTGATCCATCAGCCAACGCCAACCGGATCACTGCTTTCCAGAATCCTGTCCTTCACGGGCTTACCCAACGTCGCTAACCGACGCGGGCGCTTCACGCCGACAGGCGGACGCGGCGGCTGGGTCTCGCCCGGCAGGACGTACTTTTCAAGCGGGACATAGGCGTAGCGCGGAACGAGCAGTGCCTCCCGGTGTCCGGCCTTGCGGCGTACCGTAAACAGCCCTTCCGCCAGCTTCATCTCGACGCGGGTCCGGGCAAACTCCAGCCCCCGCGGCCCGAACCGGCGCTGGAGAAAAGCGATGAGTTTTTTGACCGGACGGGGCGCGCCTTTGGTGTAGGGCTTCCCAAGCTGGGACAAAAAGCCCTTCATCGCCAGCGCGCGGCTGCCACTCTCGGTCGGCTCGGACAACTCCACGTCATCGCGGATGAGGTCAAGCAAACGCCAGCCCTTGGCATTCCGAATGAGCAACCACTGGTTGTCCGGCATGCCGCCGCCCATGTAGCCCACCGACAAATCGGCCAGCGAGTTCGTGTAGTTGAAACACACCCGGCAGGAAGGCGCGATGAGGTCGGGGCCAATCTCGTGCATCGGGATTTCGACGAAGTTCAGCTTTTCGACTTCCCCGTTGGTATGCCGCATCCACAGGCGGAAATCCGGCATGAACTCCATGTGCACGACCGTGTCCGGCGAACGGCTGACGGACTTCAGAAACGTCATGTAGTTTTCGTGCGTCGTGTTGTCGCTGCACAGAATGCCCAGGCACCACAACTCGTCAAAGGGCAGGGTTGACTCGATGACGCGCAGGGCGTGGAACTGACACGGCGTGCCGACTACCATGACGCGCTTCAGGCCGGCAGCGATGGCGTCATCTATCTTTTCCAGGGTCGGTGAAAGGCCGAACTTGTTGCCGCGACAGGCGAGCACTTCTTCCGGTGTGCGCGCCAGAACGGGCTGGGGTTTGTTGAGCGTACCGGGTTCCGTGCCGGTCAGGATGACGCCTTCCACCAGCCCCTGTTCCAGGGCGCGCATGGCAATGGTCGTCACCACCCCCGTCCACTGCGCCCCGGCGATGGGGCGTTGCCGCCGGACGCGCAGGATTTTTTTGTACGGCCCAAAATACACCTCATCCGTTCCGGCCCGCCGGGCGTGTCCCTGCACGGTCAGCTCCAGTTCATCGTATTTTTGCACCAGGAAGGCGCAGGCCTCCTTGACGTGCGGGCGCAAACTGGACGTGCAGATGCCACAGTCGCTGCAAATGCGCGAAAACCGCTCCGCGGCATCCGGTTTCACAATGGGCAGTGGGGTTGCCATAGATTGCCTTTCTGGAACATGTCCGTCCAAAATGCGCGCTACCGGCGCTCACGGCTCATCTTTTCCCAGCCCACGGCTTCCACTGTGGGCAGCGTTGGGCCGGCTTTCCTCGCTTCACAACCTCAGTTCAGAGCCAGACACGAAGGGTCTTCAAGCAACTCCAGGTCTTCGGCATTGAAACGCTGAATGTTGATGTTGATGTACTCACTGCGCAGATGCTCGAACACTTCCCGGTCGGTCAGGGGTTTGACCTTGAGGGCTTCCGGTTCGGACAGCAGGTAGTCGGCAATTTCGAGATACCGATCCTGCGCCAGGGCAATTCCGCCGATGCGCTTCATCTCGAAGATGGAAACCCCAGCCAGCCGTGACCGCCGGATTTCGTCAATCTGCGGGACGTGCCCGACAATCCGCGCGCCGGTCCGGTCGCAGTACCGTTCGACGTGGTCGGTGTCGGGGCAGCGGTTCACAATCAGACCGGCAATGTAGATGGGATAGTTTTTGGCCTTGGCCATCACCGCGGCACAGATGCGGTTGGCCGCAAAGAGCGAGTCGAAATCGTTGGCCGTCACCACACAGGCGAAATCCGAGTGGTTGAGTGGCGTGGCGAAACCGCCGCAGACGACATCGCCCAGCACGTCGAAAATCACCACGTCGTATTCATCCATCAGCTTGTGGTCGCGCAAAAACTTCACCGCTTCGCCGGTCACATACCCGCCGCAACCGGCGCCGGCAGCCGGGCCGCCGGATTCCATGGCATCCACGCCCATCTTGCCCCTGAAAATCACCTCGGATGGCTCGATTTCCTCGTGGTGGTAGTCGTGCTCTTCGAGGATTTCGACGAGGGTCGGGATCATCCGTTTGGTGATGGTAAAGGTCGAATCATGTTTGGGATCACAACCCACCTGAAGGACACGCGCGCCACGCTTGGCCATGGCGATGGCGATGTTGGAAGAGGTCGTGGATTTGCCAATACCACCTTTGCCGTAGATTGAAACGATCATGAATCAGCACCTCACCTGGGGTTGGAATGGATGAAAACTGGTCAGGGGACGAAGGGCCGGTTCCAACCCTCCATCACAGATGTCATTTCAGGCCGAACGCGCCAGGCGCACCTGCTGTTGAGCACCAACCCGCACTTCCAGCCCGAAGGTTTCACACAGCCGGCTTTGCTCGCCCTGCGCCGCCGCTTCACGGATGTTTTCGATAAGTGGATGGGCGAATTTGCGCAGAATCGAGGTGATGATGACCTCGCGTACGTACCGCTCGATTTCAGGCGGCATGCCTCCGAGCCGTTCAATGCGCTTGCGATGGCGCTCATATTCCGTCTGGGCCATCTCCACAAGGTGCGCATTGAGCGCGGCAATGAAAGGCGCAGCGGCCATGCTGCGCCATTCGGCCACAAAGGCCGCGACTTCCTCCTCGACAATGCGACTGGCCCGTTCGGCTTCCTGTTTCCGCTCGCGCAGGTTGCTTTCGACCACCGCCTGCAGGTCATCCACGTCATACACAAAGACCTGTTCCAGGTCATTGATGGACGGGTCCACGTTGCGTGGCACGGAAATGTCAATGATGAACATCGGGCGGTGCCGCCGCCGCTCCATGGCCGCCGCCACATCGGCCACGCGCACGACGAAGTGCGGGGCCGCCGTGGCAAAGATAAGGATGTCGGCTTCCGGCAACCGCTCCCGGAAGCGGTCAAAAATCACCGCCGAGCCATTGAACTTGGTGGCCAACTGAACGGCTTTGTCGAAGGACCGGCTGGCCACGACGATGTGGCTGGCTCCGGCGCTCATCAGATGGGTAGCGGCCAGCTCGGCCATCTCCCCGGCGCCGACCAGCATGACGGTCTGCCCTTCAAGACTGGTGAAAATACGCCGCGCCAGCTCGACGGCGGCGTAACTGACCGAAATGGCGTTGGCGCCAATTTTCGTCTCCGTGCGGACCCGCTTGGCAACGCTGAACGCCTTGTGCATCAGCTTGTTGAGCAGCGTCCCGGTCTTGTTCAGCGCCTGCGCCGTGGCGTAGGCGTCCTTGACCTGTCCCAGAATCTGCGGCTCGCCGATGATCATGGAGTCCAGGCTCGACGCTACCCGGAAGACGTGCCGTACCACATCCTGGTCGGTGTAGTAGTACAGGTGCTCGTCGTAGCTGTCGCACTTCTGATGAATGGCCTTGAGGAAGTTCTTGACGCAGGCGATACCCTGGGTTCCTTCGTGAGGCGTTACACCCAGCAGTTCAACCCGGTTGCAGGTGGAGAGAATCATCCCTTCGCAGATGTTTTGCCCATCCACGAACAGGTTGAGGGCTTCAGGCAGGTAGTGCTTGCTGAAGGCAAAACGTTCGCGGACCGCAACGGGCGCCGTATGGTGATTAAGGCCAACGAGTACAAACTTCATGGCAACTCACTTGGGGGGTTCATTCCCGGATAAAGGCTTGGGGATTACAAAGTCACGTTTTCCAGTGCGTCTTCCATCTGGGCGTAGGCTTCACGCAACTGTTCAAGCGTCGCCTCGTCCGTTTTCCACAGCCCCCGCCCATGGGCTTCAAGCAACCGGCGGGTCAACTTCGACAAACTGCTGGGGTTGAGGCGCTGCAACCGCGCACGCATGGCTTCGTCGAGCACGTAGGTCTGCGCCACGCCGTCATACACCCAGTCATCCACAGCCTGGCAGGTCGCACTCCAGCCAAAGGTGTTGGAGACCTGCCGTTCGATCTGGCTCACACCGGCGTAGCCGTTCTCCAGCATGGCTTCGTACCACTTGGGATTGAGCAGCTTGGTACGGGATTCGAGCCGGACCGTTTCTTCGAGACTGCGCACCTTGGCTTCGGCTCCCGTCGCATCGGCCAGCATCACAGCCGGCGCGGTGCCATCGCCCCGCAGGTGCTTGACGGCGCTGGTGACGCCGCCCAGGTACTCGTAGTAGTGGTCAATATCGGTGATGTTCATTTCGGTGGAATCCACGTTCTGAAACGCCAGCGTGACGCTGCCCAAAACCCGTTCATAGTCGGCCCGGGCCGCGACGAACTGCCCGTTCGGGTCATAGGCAAAGCCCTTGCGTGAGAGGAACGTCTGGGCAATTTCGCTGTCGTTTTCCCACGTGGACGAATCCACCAGATGGTTGACGTTGGCGCCGTAGCTGCCGGCAGCATTCGAGAAAATCCGCCGGACGGCATCTTCCCAGGTCACCCCCTGCCGCAGCATTTCCTGCACGTGGGCGCGGATGAAGTTTTGTGTCTCCGGCTCATCCGCCTCGGCTGCCAGGCGCACAGCGCGGTCAAGCAGACGTATCTGCTGTGGCAATACATCCCGGAAGATGCCGGACAGCGTCAGCACGACATCAATCCGGGGCCGGCTCAACTCGGTCAGCGGGATGAGTTCAACGTTGGCAATGCGGCCCATTTCATCGGCCACGGCCCGCGCTCCCAGCAGCCACAGGGCCTGGGCCACGCCCACGCCGCCACTTTTCAGGTTGTCGGTACCCCACAGCACGAGCGCCACGCTGCGCGGCAGTGTGCCGCCGTGTTCGCGCGCATACCGCTCAAGAAGCTGCTCCACAGACTTCTGGGCTTCGCGCGTTGCGGCATAGGTCGGCATGCGGTACGGGTCAATGGCATGCAGGTTGCGCCCGGTCGGAAGAATGCCGGGGTCACGCACGACATCCCCGCCCGCCACCGGCGCAATGTAGCGCCCGTCCAAAGCCCGCAGGATGGCATCGAGTTCAGCGTTGGTGCGGAGCTTTTCGTGCAGGTCAAACAGAAATGCAAAGTGCGCGTCAAACAGACTCCGTTTGGCGCGGCAGAGTTTGGCCAGGTGGCTGGCCCCGGCGCTGGCCGAACGCTTCTGGTGCATTTCCAGGATGGCCTCGCCGATGAAATGCCGCGCCTGTCGCTCCAGTTCAACGTTTCGTGAAAAGGCCGCCAGCGCGTCATCCCCTCCGGCAGTTCCGGCGGCCGACTTCGCGTTCAGTTCGGCCCAGTGAGCCAGGACGGTTTTGGTCAGGCTCGGCAGGCGCTGCCCGGCAACCGGAAAATCCGCCACGACGCGCAGCATGCCGACGAGTTCCTGGCTGTCGAGACCGTCATCCATCGTGTGCAGCCCCGTTGGAATGAGGCTGTACTCCAGTTCCAGCAGGTCGTTGTAGAGCTTCTGGAAGCGTTCGGTTGTCAGTTCGTCGGGAGTGAAGTCGTGGTCGAGCAGGTTGAGTTCCTTGGCCTTTTCGACGATGGCCGGAACGTAGGCCTCGCGCCGGGTCGGTTCATTGCGGAAACCGTCCATGGTTTCCTTGAGCGTCACGAATTCCTTGTACAGACCCGCTGCCTCAATGGGCGGGCTGAGGTAACTCACCAGCGTCGCGTAACCCCGGCGCTTCGCAATGAGACCTTCCGACGGGTTGTTGGCGCAGTAGGCATAAATGTTAGGCAGGTCGCCAATGAGCCGGTCGCTCCAGCAGAACCGGCTCAACCCAACCTGCTTGCCGGGCATAAACTCCGTCGCCCCGTGCGTTCCGAAGTGGAGCAGGACATCCGCCCCCCACATCCGGTTGAGATACGCATAAAAGGCGGTAAAACCGTGGTTGGGCGTGACATCCTCCGAAAACAGCAGGCGCATCGGGTCATCTTCAAAGCCAAAACTCGGCTGGACAAACACCCCGACGTTGCCAAACACCCGTCCCATGATGGCGAAGTCCCCGCCATAGACGTTCTTTTCACCTGGCGAGGGTCCCCACGACCGCTCGATTTCGCGGTAGATCGGCACGAGCCGCTCGTATTCCAGCCGTGGAAACAGGTCACAGACGTTGGCCGGCTGGCCGTACTGGACGGCATTGCCGTGAACGATGCTGTCGCGCAATTCGTCCACCGTGGCCGGCACGTCGGTGAGGTGGTAGCCAGCCTGCTGCATTTTGCCGAGCAGGCGGTGCAGGCTTGTCCACACATCAAGGTAGGCCGCCGTGCCAACGTTGCCCTGGCTCGGCGGAAAGTTGAACAGCACGATGGCAACGCGCCGTTTGGCCGGCGGCAGGCGGCGCAACCGGACCCGCGCCATAACCCGCCCAACCAGACGCTCGACCCGATCCGGGATGGGTTCCAGCAGGCGCGAGTTCCCGGACTTGCCGGCAAAGACAATCTGATCGGTCGTCCCGTCCAGCTCTGGAATGGAGACCATCAGCGTTGCCTGAAGGCGGTTCAGTCCCTGAGTGTCGGAGAGCCACTCCTCGATGGTCTGAAACTCCAGCGAGGGCGCGCAGATGTAGGGCACGTCAAGCTGCTTCAGCAGCCGCTCGGCCGCCAGGGCGTCGTTGTAGGCCGGCCCGCCGACGAGAGAAAACCCGGTCAGTGACAGCACGGCATCCACCACCGGGCGGCCGCGTTCGAGGAAGTATTTTTCCACCGCCGGCCGGCCGTCCAACCCAAAGGCATAGGCCGGAATGACATTCGCGCCACGCTGTTCAAGGGCTTCGATGACGGCCGCATAGTGCGCCCGGTTGCCCGACAGCAGATAGGACCGCAACATCAGCACGCCAATCGTGGGGGCATTGGGCCGCGCCGGGACGTGCGCCCGCAGTTCCCTGATGGATTCGACAATGCGCCCTTCACGGGGGTGAAACAGCCCCACATCGGGGTATTCAACCGGCGGCTTCGGGTTGAAACGGCCACGGTAGGCTTCCGTGTAGCGCGTCAGCAAAAACAGCAGAAACTGCTCCAGATTGTCAGCCGAGGCATTGAGCCAGTACTGGATGCTCATCATGTAGGCGTGAATGTCCTGCGCCGTGCCGGGGATGTACTTCATAATCTTCCCGGCATTCTTGAGCATGGTGAGCATGGTGCGCCCCGGCGGCTGGGCTGCCTTGGGTTCGGCGGCCGGGTCGTCGTCCTTTTTGAAGGAATCCTTGACGGCCCGAATCATGCGCAGTGGTGAATACCACGGCGTTTCGCCTTCGTCCTTTTTGGCCAGTATGAAGCGCCCCAGGCGTGTTTCCCGAATCAGCGACGGCGCGCACATCACGCAGATGACAGCCTGGTAGCGGGCGGCATGGCGGTGGAGCAACTCCCGGATAAGGGCAATTTTTTCGTCGTCAAACTGGTGGACGACAAACACCAGGTCGGCTTCCGCCGCGTCGGCGCGGAGCTTTTCAATGGCCTCAGCCCGGTCAAGTTCGGCTGCAATGTGAAAGGCCACCTGGAGATTGACGCCGTGCTGCTCACGGACCCGCGCCGCAGCAACAGCAAGGGCCAGATCGGCCTGTCCATCGAGTGCGATGAAAAGAAACTTCATACCCGAAAACGCTCTTCTGAAACCCAAAGCAAGCGCACCGCCGGCTTTCCCGGCAGGACACGCCTCGGATGGGACTCACGCGATTCGGGGACGCACACCTTCCAGCAGGCAGGTGAGGGGGGAAGGCTGTGAGGGACTGGGTGAGCCTGAAACCAAGCTATAGAACGGTTTATGGCATCGCAAAAAAATTCTTTGAAGTTTTTCCGTATCAGGCCCGGAACGCGCAGCGCAGGCCCGGAACGCACGGCGTCAGGCGCCGGGCGGCAGCTCCAGCGCCCAGCGTTCAACCCCCTGTGCGGACTGGGCCATCACACACAGAGCCAGAAAGCCAACGGTCCAGCGGGCATTGATTTCCAGAAGGCAGCGCCACCCCTGCGTGTGTTCAAGAATGTCCATCCCCCACGGGCCGCGGTAGCCCTCCGCAGCCAGGCGCACACCGACCTGCCTTCCCAGGGACAACACCGCCGCCGGCAGCGATGCAGACTGCAATTCATAGCCAATGAGCACACCGGCCCCATTGGTGACAGGACGACTGACGCCCGGCAGCCGCAGGTCGCCATCAGGGCCAATGAAGCCGCACAGGCCGTATTCCCGCTGCACGTCATACCAGGGTTCAAACAGCAGTGGCACCCCTTCGGCAAAGCGCCGGCGACACCAGGCGGCGGCCGGCGGCGGCACCCGGGGCCCCCGCCCCAGCACCCGCTCGCGGGCCGCCACGCCGTAAGGGTGCTTGATGACCCATTTGGCTTCCGCCTGCGGACAGACCTGCGCCACATGCGCCATGAGTTCCGCCTCGGACGCCACCAGCCGCGCCCGTTCATCGGCTACAGCGAGTTCGACTTCCAGACTGTGGCTGTAGACTTTCGAGTTGACCCGCGCCACGCTGTTCAGTGGCGGCGGTGACAGCCGCGCGCCAGCGCGCACTCCAACGGCCAGCGCCGTGGGCGTCCAGCCCCAGGGCGTGAAGTGGTAGGCAGACGCCTCCCGCGTGCTTTCCTGCGGCAGCAGGGCGATGCCGCGCCGGGCGGCCACGTCCTCCAACGACGTCCGCCAGGCGTCGGGCGTCAGCAGGGCATCACCGGGCCGGAGCAGGTATTTCAGCAGGTTGTAGGCGATCACCCGGTTGCGTCCCGCAAAGCGTCCGGTCGGGACGTAGCGCCGCCCCTGCGACAGAGCCGCCAGTTCGGCCTCAAAATCGGTGTTGACGTACCACAGGCGCGGTTCACCCGGAACGTCCCCCATGGCGTCCTTGTCAGGGCTTGACGCCAACGCACCCGGTGAATGACTGTGCGTTAATCTCCCCCGGACTCCAGTTCCTTCAGGAAGCATTATGATCAAGTTCTATTCCAAGGCATGGCTCGATGAAATGGCGCGGCGGATGGAGACCGACCCGCGCTTTCTGGCAGATGGCAAAAAACTCAACGGCACGTTCGTCTTTCGGGTCTATGACGGCCCGGACGGCAAGGACCGGCGGACCCAGTGGACGTTCAAGCAGGGCAAGGCCATCGAATGGAAGTACGAAGACCACCCCAGCCCATGGCAGGCACTGCGGGAAGAACCCTTCAGCGCCAATTTCGTGTCGCGTACGACGATGACTTACGACAAGGCGGCCCGGCTCAACCGGGGTGAAATCACCGTGCAGCGGGCGCTGTCATCGCCGGACTACAAAATCGAGGGCAACATGAGCCTCGTCATGGCGATGATGAAGTCCTTTCAGGCGTGGAACCTCGTCGCCTCGGAAATTCCGGTCGAGTACGACTTCACCGCCGAAGACCAGCCCCAGTCAGACCCGCCACAAGCGCCGCCCCCACCTGACCAGGCCGGCAGTACGAACGCCGGTTGAGCACCGGTTGAACGGACGCGCCAGGCACACAACCAGCCAGCCAGCTTTCAGCCTCCTATCGGAAGGCTGGTGCCACTGACGGCCCGGGCGGCATCGGACAACAGAAACACCAGCACGGCGGCAATGTCTTCCGGTGCAACCCACGTGGCGCGGTCCGCCCCCGGCATCGCCGCCCGGTTGGCCGGCGTGTCAATCATGCCGGGCAGGACGACATTGGCCCGAATCCCGTAGGGCGCTCCTTCCGCAGCCAGGGTTTCGGTCAGGCGGATGACGGCAGCTTTGGCGGCAGCGTAACCGGCATGCCCGGCCGTGCCGCGCAGCGCCCCCAGCGAGGAGACATTGACGATGCTGCCCCGGCGGCGCGGTTGCATGGCGCGGAAGGCAGCGCGGCTGCCCAGAAAGGCCGTCCGCAGGTTGAGCGTCAGCATGGCTTCAAACTCTGCCAGTTCGAGGTCGGCGACGGGCGTTCCCCCGGCATAGCCGCCGACCAGATTGAGCCAGCCGTCGAGTCGGCCGTACTGCTGTATGGCGTGGTCGGCCAGTGCCGGGACGCTGGTTTCATCCGTCAGGTCGGCTGACACAAGCGCAAGCTGCCCGTCTGCGCCCTCAAACCGGGATCGCCATTCATCGGGGGCAACGTGTCCGCGATGACCCGCTACAACCACGGCTCCGGCGCGCAGACAGGCCTGCACGACGGCCGGCCCCAACCCGCCGGTACTGCCGGTGATGACAACAACCTGTTCCTGAAGTGACATAGGCAACGTCCCGCCTTCCTCAGCAGTCCGCAGGCACACGGGGCCGGGGCGGGGATACATCCTTTCCGAAAATTTGCGCTTGGCGAAGGGCGGCGCTTCCGTGTAGGATTACGGTTTCGCTTTGGCTTCGGCCCGGCGCGTCTCAGCCGGTGAGTTTGTGCAAGACCAAACAGGGCGTCCAGTGAAAATGGCATAGCATCCGGCGCCCGTCTGGCAGGAAGGTGAGCAGTGAAAAAAGGCATCCATCCCGAAAATTACCGTCCCGTCGTGTTCCGGGACGAATCCGCCGATGTCAACTACATCATCCGTTCGACAGTCAAAACCAACAAGACCATCACCATTGACGGGCAGGAATACCCGCTGGTGATGCTGGACATCTCCGCGGCTTCCCATCCCTTCTTCACCGGGAAGCAGAAGTTTGTGGACACCGCCGGGCGCGTTGACCGCTTCAACCGGCGCTATGGGAAGAAGACGACCGGGGCCGCGGACAAACCAGCGGCGAAGGCGTCAAAGTGACAGACACTGTGGCGGCTGCCCGCCAGAGCCGGTGGGTGAGTCAACATTGCTCATTTCACGAGAGTCGTTATGGCCAAGAAAAGTCGCATTGCCAAAGCTGAGAAAATCAAGCGCCTTGTCGCCAAGTATGCCGAAAAGCGGGCCGCGCTGAAGGCCATCATCCGCAACCCGAACGCAACTGACGAAGAGCGCGAAGCGGCGCTATACAAGCTCCAGGACCTGCCGCGCAACTCCTCCCCGGTACGCATTCGCAACCGCTGCGCTATCACGGGACGCCCACGCGGGTATCTGCGCAGGTTCGGCCTGTCGCGCATCAAGTTCCGCGAACTGGCCCTGCGGGGTGAGATTCCGGGTGTCAGAAAGGCCAGTTGGTAACGTCCGCCACATGGCGCAACCGACTTACCGGCCCTTACGTTCACCAGCACCGACTTCCCCACCCGGCCCGGCGTGTGTAAACCCGCCGGGCCGGGGTGTTTTTCTGTGGCTGTTGTTTCCGCCGTCACTCGCCGGACCGGCTTCGGTAGGGCGAGAGGGCGTGCTGCACGAACATCCAGCCGATGAGGAACGCGATGAAGGTGCTGGCCCAGCCCATGGTCGTCTCGCCAATCCAGAACGTGACAGCAATGTTGAAGGCAAAGATGCCGAAATAGACCCCCAGCGGAGCAACATGCTGGAACGGAAAGGCAAAGCTTCCCGTGCGCGCCACACCACGCAGCAGCGTTGCTTCCCACAGGCGAAAGGTCGTGGTGATGAGTACGCTGACCACAAACCACCCGACATAGTTTTCAATCGTCACGCCAAAGTGTGGGCCGCCGTGTGGGTAGCCGTAGATTTGCCCCAGAAACCACCGCTCACCCTGGAGCGTCACCGGATCAATCACCACATCGAGAAACATCATCAGCAGTCCGGCATAGACGGTCGTCAGCCATGACCGCCGCGCCGGAGCGTCATCGGGCGACACATGCCAGGAAGTCAACGGCGTACGCAGGATGACAGCCGCTTCAAAGCTGATGAAGGAAAGAAAGGCAAAGGACAGCGAATCAAAAAAAGGCACGCCCGCCACCCACAGTTCGCGGTCACTCGTGCGGTCAATGTAGTCGTACCGCCCGAAGGGAAACCCGTTGTGAACGGAACTCCATTCACAGGCCCAGGCGATGAGATACGCCGTAACAGTCCAGACCAGGGTACGCAGCCAGCCCAGCCGCGCCACAGCCAGAAACAGGTACGCCAGCAGGAACACAAAGACGTAGGGACGCAGCAGGACGGTCCCCGCCAGGCGATGCAGCAGATCGGTCATGGTTGAAAGTCGCGGATGAGCGGCAACGGCTCATCGGCGGTCAACAACTCCAGCGCCGCCAGGATAACCCGCCGTTGGAGCGCCGGGTTGTGGGGTTCGCCCAGGGGATACCCCAGCGGGAACGGTACCCACAGGGCGCGCGGCGGACGTACCTTCTCGGTGACGAACCGGTACAGTGAAATCGAGACCGTCACGATGCCTTCGTTTTCAAATGCAGCCTGAATCAGTCCGACCGACTGATTGCACATCGGTCAGACCGGGGTCAGCAGGGCGACTTCCACGCCGTCGGCCCGGGCCTGGGCGGCAGCTTCCGGCGCGGTACGGGCAATGAGTTCCCCCGGCTTGGCAATCGAACCGCAAAATGACCAGGCCCGCGCGTTGAGTTCGCCCACGACACCTTCCGCCACGAGTTCCTGAAAACGGGTGATGGGCAGTGCCAGGTTCGGGTCGCGCTCGATACCCGTGTGATCAAACGAAGGGCTGACATGCCCGACCTTGAGCGTGGTGAGGTCACAGTCGGTCGGAATGATGCGAAAGGACGGATCGCCGGCCAGCTTGAGATCAAACGTCGGTTGCGTGGGCAGGTGAAAGGCGGCCGTCGTCACCAAGCCGACCTTGCAGGCGGACAGCGGCTTGGTCAGCCGCGCCGGTTGCCAGACGGATACCGTGTAGCGGTAGGCGCGCATAAAGGAGCGGACAAGCAGGCTGGCATCGGAAAGTTCCGCCATGGCGGATCACCTCCGGCAGTTGGGGCGTTTCACGGGTGACACGGTGACACGCTCAGGCTGGATTTTCAATGAGCTGCGCGTGCAGCTTCTGGACGGCCGTCGGCGCGGCAGCTTCCGCCAGAAGAAACAGACGCGCGTGGGGCGATGGATGGGGCAACAGCGGCGTGGAACGAAACTCGGCCAGAATTTCGCTCAGCGCCGGATGTAGTTCCGTGGCCTCAGTTCCGAAGTTGCCGACGACACACAGCAGCGCGCGGTCGGTCGTCACCTGCACGTCGCCACAGGTCTGAAGGTCGCGCCGGGCCGCTTCCAGTGCCTCGCCGTCCTCCACTGTGGCCGTCAGCCCCAGGCGCGAGGCCGCCAGGTGCTCGACCAGGATGCCGTGGGCGTCCAGAATCTGGGCCATTTCGTCCAGGGCCACGGCCGTGCGCCAGCTCCCCCGTGGACGCACGTGAACGGCGGCCACACCGTTGCGGTGGGTGACGGCCAGAATGGCCCCGGCCGGGGCGCCGGATGAAGCCCTAATCGTCGAGTAGCCAGCTTCCGGGTCGTACGAGTTGCGAATGCTCACCGGAATGCTCAACCGCTCGACCGGCTCGATGGTGCGTGGATGCAACACTTTCGCCCCGTAGAGCGCCAGATCGGTGGCTTCCCCGTAAGCCAGTGTGTCCAGCCGCCGCACTTGGGCAACCAGACGTGGATCGGCCGAGTAAATGCCGGCGACATCCGTCCAAATCTGGACTTCGCAGGCCTGAAGTGCGGCGCCAATCAGGGTGGCCGAATAATCCGAGCCGCCGCGGCCAAGTGTCGTGGTCGCGCCCTCAAAGGTCGCGCCGATGAAGCCGCCCAGCACCGGGATGACTCCTTCCGCCAGCAGCGGCCCCAAAACCTGACGGGTGTAGGCCTGGGTTGCCTCCCAGCGCGGGCGCGCGCGTCCGTAAACATCATCTGTCACGATGCACGTCCGGGCATCCACCGTGCGACAGGGCGTACCGTCACCGGCCAGAACGGCCGTCAGCAGCGCGGCGGAAAGGTGTTCGCCATAGGCCACGACTTCATCGCGCAGCGGTGGAATGGTGCCCGGATAGCGGCGCATCACCTCCAATGCCTGCGCGATGCGTTCGCGCGCGGCATAGAGCACGTGGACGAACTCACCGTAGGCACTCCCTTCGGTCAGCCGTTCGGCCACCTCGCTGTAGCGGGCAAAATGGGGTTCCAGCCACTCCAGCGCCGCCGTCGTGTCCTGTTCCAGGGAACGCTTGACGGCATCCAGCAACGCATCGGTCATCCCGGCCATCGCCGACACCACGACGACGGGCTGCTGTCGGGGCGGCTGACCTTGCTGCCGACGAATGATGGCGGCCACCCGCTCAAAGGCCGCCGTGTCCTGAACCGAAGTGCCGCCAAACTTCATCACCACGGGGCACAGACCGGGGTTGGCGGCCGAAGGCACAGAAAGAGATGGTGTTGGGTTCATGTGGGTTGGGTTGTGAGTGCCGCACGCAGGCAGGGGGCAACGGCATCGGGTTCGGCCAGAAAGCCATCGTGGCCATGGTCGGTTATGATTTCATCATACTGAACCGCCACATTGACTGCCCGCAGCCGGTGGGCCAGCGCGCGCACGCCAGCGGCCGGAAAAAGCCAGTCCGAAGACAGCCCCACCAGATGTATCCGGGCGCGAATCCGCGCCAGTTCCGCATCGGTGAGGTCGAAGGTGTCCATGGCTTTGCTCAGTACAAGGTAGCTGTTGGCATCAAACCGCCGGACGAACTTTTCTCCCTGGTGGTCGAGATAGCCGGCTACGTCGTATCTTCCGGTCAGCATCTTTCGGGGGTCTTCACCTGACCGGTCGGGACGGCGGCCGAAACGGGCATCAAACAGCGCCGCTGACTTGTAACTGCACATGGCAATGGCGCGGGCCAGGGCGAGTCCGGCCACCGGCTGCGTCGTGTAGTCGCCATCCTGCCAGGCGGGGTCGGACAGGATGGCCTGCCGCTGAAGATGGTTCAGCGCCAACCCCATGGCCGGCAGTGGCGTCGCGCCAATGGCGCAGCAGACATCGAGCAGGGCGGGGAAATCCGTGGCCCAGCGCAGTGCCTGCATGCCCCCAATCGAACCGCCAATCACGGCCGTCAGGCGCAGGATGCCCAGTTGCCGCAGCGCAAGGTACTGGGCGCGCACCATATCCCCGATGGTCACCAGCGGAAACCGCGCTCCGTAGGGGCGTCCACGCCGTCGGTCAAGCGTCGTCGGCCCGGTCGAACCATAGCAGGAACCAAGCACATTGATGCCCACGACGGCATAGTGCGCCGGGTCCAGCAGGCGCCCCGGCCCGACCAGTCCGCCCCACCAGTCGGCCACCCGGGCTGAACCGGTCAGGGCATGGCAGACGAGAATGACGCCGCCGGGGGCCGCTTCCGGGTCGCCGTACCAGGCGCACCGCAGTGTCACCTCCGGCAGTTCACCCCCGTCCTCCAGGTGAAAGGGATGCTCGTCGAGGGTGACATCGCACTCGACCGTTGGTTCGATGGCATCCATGGCGTTTTTTTCAGAGCCCCGGCAACTTTTCCTTCCCGCCGGGAAGGAAAAGCGCCGCAGGAAAAAACCATCGCCGACGCCAGGCGCTGGGACGGAAACTCTCTCAGCCCGAACCGTCACAAGAGAGCGCCGGCGCCGACGAAGCTCGCAGGTTTCAGGCCGTGGCCGATTGCGCCGCCGCTGGCGATTCCGAAATGACGGCGCTGCGCAACCCGGCGTCAAGGTCGGCCAGGATGTCGCGGATGTCCTCAATCCCGACGGAGAGCCGGATCATCTCCGGCGTCACACCTGTCGCCCGCTGTTCTTCTTCGGAAAGCTGGGAATGCGTGGTTGAAGCCGGATGAATGACCAGGGACTTGGCATCGCCGATGTTGGCCAGCAGGCTGAACAGCCTGACCGAATTGATGAAGCGCTTGCCGGCCTCGTAACCGCCCTGAATCCCGAAGGTCACGAGCGCCCCGGCCCCCTTGGGCAGATACTTCTCTACCCGCGCCTTCTGTTCGCCTTCCGCCAGACCCGGATAGTTGACCCAAGCGACGTGGGGATGGTTTTTGAGGAAGTTGGCGACAGCGAGGGCGTTTTCCGAATGACGCGCCATGCGCAGGGAGAGCGTTTCCGTCCCTTGCGCCAGCAGGAAGGCGTTGAAGGGCGACAGCGCCGCGCCGGTATCCCGCAGGCCCTGCACCCGCGCCTTGATGATGAAGGCCAGATGGCCAAAGGCTTCCGTATAAACGATGCCATGGTAGGACGGATCGGGCGTCGTGAAATCGGGAAAACGCCCGGAAGCCTTCCAGTCGAAGTTGCCTCCGTCAATGATGACCCCGCCGATGCTCGTTCCGTGACCGCCGATGAATTTCGTGGCGCTCTCGATGACAATGTTTGCGCCGTGCTCGATGGGACGGCACAGCGCCGGTGAAGCCGCGGTGTTGTCAATGATGAGCGGCAGTCCATGGCGATGGGCAATCTCTGCAAGGCGTTCGATGTCGGTCACAAGCAGGTTCGGGTTGCCCAGGGTCTCCGAGTAGATGGCCTTGGTGCGTTCGTCTATGAGCTGCTCGATGCCGGCAAAGTCGTCGGCATCCACAAACTTCACGGTGATGCCCAGCTTGGGCAGGGTGTAGCGAAACAGGTTGTACGTCCCGCCGTAGAGTGAGTTGGTCGAAACGATGTTGTCACCGGCGCTGGCGATCGTGGTGATGGCCAGCGTTTCGGCTGCCTGCCCGGAAGCTGTCGCCAGCGCAGCCACTCCACCTTCGAGCGCGGCCAGGCGCTTCTCGAACACGTCGGTCGTGGGGTTCATCAACCGCGTGTAGATGTTGCCAAACTCCTTGAGTGCGAACAGCCGCGCAGCATGGTCGGCATCGTCGAACTGGTACGAGGTCGTCTGGTAAATGGGCAGGGCGCGGGCTTTCGTTGTTGCCTCGGGCGCGTAGCCGCCGTGAAGGGCCAGGGTATCGAAGTGGTATTCCGCCATTGGGACATCCTCCCTAAAGTGACCTGTGTGAAGTGACCCGGCGCAGCCCAAAAAGCAACTGCCCCGCACGCTTTGCCCAAAGCGTGCGGGGCAGATACGGCTTGGACCACCGGCGCTTTAGCAGTTTTTAGCGTGGAGCAAGTTGCCTAAATCGCCACGTCAGGTTGTCAAATCATCCGTTATGACGGACGAACGATGGATGATAACGGAGAACCTTGTCAACCCATTTCTGTGTCGGCGGCCGACAGCGCGGAGGAGGAAGAAAGCGGGCATGTTTTCGTTGTCGGCAGGACGATGGTAAAGGCGGTTCCGACGCCTTCGGTGCTTTTCACGCTCACCTGCCCGCCGTGGGCGGCCGTGATGCGCTGCACAATGGCGAGTCCCAGTCCCGTGCCCAACTGCCGGGTGCGCTGCCGGGCCTGGTAGTACGGGTTGAAAATGTAAGGCAGGTCCTTGGCCGGAATGCCCGGCCCGGTGTCTTCGACGTGAATGACCAGAAAACTTTTACCCGCGTCCAGCCCGACGCCTTCCGTTCGCTCGGCGCGCAGCGTCACCGTGCCGCCGGCAGGCGTGAACTTGATGGCGTTGGAGAGCAGGTTGCCGATGGCACGCAGCATTTTGCCCCGGTCAAGCAGCAGACTGGGCAGGTCAGCCGGGTACTCGACGCGCAGGGTGATGCCCTTGCGCTCGGCGTTGAGGGAGACCTGATCAGCCGCTTCCTGGACGAGTTCCCCGGCGGCCACCAGCTCCAGTTCAAGTGTGGCTTCCCCGGCTTCAGCCTTGGAGAAATCCAGCACTTCGTTGACGAGCCGGGTGATGTGGTCGAGGGTACGGTAAGCGTGCTGAAAAATCCGGCGCAGTTCATCGTCTATGATGCCGGTTTCCTCAGCCCGGAGTTCCGTCAACTCCAGCGCCCCATAGACCGTGGCGAGTGGCGAGCGGATGTCGTGGACGAGCACGGCCGTGAACTCCTCCCGCTGATGGGCCAGCTCTTCCAGCTTGGCGACGGTTTCCTGAAGCTGGGCAGCTTTTTCGCGCAGTTGGTGTTTGAGTTCGTGAATGCGCATGGCGCTGCGCACCCGCGCCAGAAGTTCCTTGGTTTCACAGGGCTTCACCAGGTAGTCATCCGCCCCGGCATCAAGCCCCTGCACCCGGTCTTCGAGTTCGCTGCGCGACGACAGCATGATGATTTGGCTGTCGAGCAATTTGGGATTGGTGCGAATCAAACGGCACACCTCAGGCCCATCCAGACCCGGCATCACCCAGTCCAGCAGAATCACCCCCGGCAAGGCAGCATCCACCTGCTGCAAGGCATCTTCGCCATTCACAGCTTCCAGTACGGCAAAGCCGGCCCTGGTCAGGATTTTTCTGAATAACAGACGTACAGTGGATTCATCATCCACCACCAGCACTGTGTTGGACATAAGCTCATGACCCCTGTGGCGGCGTCGAACGCAGCCGCGTCTCTCCAAAGGTCAATTCCGTGCCCCGATAGAGCCGCTGGAGGTTCTCGCGGTGGCGCGCAACAATGACCAGACCTATCACAACCGACCACACCAGGGTCGGCAACCAGACGGCTGGTGGACGCCCCGCCCACCAGCCATCACAACTCCAGATGCCAAACGGCAGCGCGACCACCCCCAGCAGCGAACCCAGCGACACTGTGCGCGTCAGGGCAAAGGCAACCACCCAGACTCCGAGCGACAGAAGCGTGGCCCACGGCGACAGCATCAGAAACACGCCCACTCCGGTCGCCACGCCTTTGCCGCCGCGAAAGCCGAGATAGACCGGAAACATGTGGCCCAGGATGGCTGCCAGCCCCACGGCGCCCTGAGCTGTGGACGCGGACAATCCGAACCACCGCACCGCCAGCCACAGCACCAGCATGCCCTTGGAAACATCCAGTATGTAGGTGGCCAGTCCGGCGGCGAGTCCGGCCTTGCGGACGACATTCGTCGCCCCGGTACTTCCCGACCCGGAAGCGCGGACATCTTCACCCGTCACGGCCTTGGCAATCAGGAAGCCCGAAGGCAGGCCGCCGATGAGGTAGGCCAGCGTCAGAGCGACAAACCAGGTTGCCAGCGGTACGGTTGCCATCGGTTCCGGTATCGTTGCACTAGTTACGGTATGAGGCGTCCACCCGGTCGAGTTTGCGCAGCAGCGCAGGCCAGACCAGTTCGGCGCCCAACCCAAGCGTCACCTGGTCAGCCTGGGCGCGAATGCCCCGCAGAATCGGCTCAGGAATCGTCACGAGCGGTTGCCCGCCGGACTGCGCCAGAACCTGGATGCGGCAGGCGCTTTCCACAACGTACATCAGCAGGAAGGCTTCGGCGGCCGTCCGGCCGACGGTCAGCAGGCCGTGGTTGCGCAGGATGAGAATCTGCTTGTCGCCCAGGTCGGCCACCAGACGTGGCTTTTCGTCTTCATTGAGCGCCACGCCTTCGTAGTCGTGATACCCAAGGCTGGCAAGGGCAAAGAGCGACTGCTGGGAAAGCGGCCGCAGCCCTTCGGCCTGGGCGGCAACGGCAATGCCATGTGGCGTGTGCGTGTGGAACACACACCGGGCATCTTCCCGCGCGGCATGAATGGCGCCGTGAATGGTGAAGCCGGCCGGATTGATGCGGTAGGGTGTTTCCATGACGATCTGCCCATTGAGATCAATCTTGACCAGGTTCGAGGCCGTCACTTCTTCAAAGAGCAGACCGTAGGGATTGATGAGAAAGTGGTGGTCCTCCCCCGGGACGCGCATTGAAATGTGCGTAAACACAAGGTCATCCCAGCCATACAGCGCCGTGAGGCGATACATGGCGGCCAGATCAACCCGCGCCTGCCATTCTTCCGGCGAGACACGGTCACGAACACTCAGCGGCGCAGGTGCGGTCATAGGACAATTCCTCCGTAGGCGCAAATGGACGGGTTCAGGCCGGGCGGTGGGTAGCCCGGTAGGTGGCTTCGATCAGGGAACTGATGCCGCCGCGTGGCGTAAAGTCGCCCGTGACCGTACATTCGACCGGATCGCAGGCGGCAACGACATCCCGCAGGATGCGGTTGATGGCGTTCTCGTAAAAAATCCCCAACTGGCGGTAGGCGTGAATGTAAAGTTTCAGCGATTTCAGCTCCAGGCAGCGGTCACGGGGCACGTAGGTGATGGTCACCGTCCCAAAATCCGGCTGCTCGGTGAGCGGGCACACGGACGTAAACTCCGGGATGCGAATCGTAATTCGGTAGTTCGGAAACTGGTTGGCCCAGCACTCGATGGGTGGCAGCGGTGCATCCAGCCCCTTTCTGGCATGTTCATCGGTGTAAGCGCCCATGAGACATTCAGACCTCGTTTCCTGAAAATCGGTGTTACCTTACCAGCCGCCAGGCGGACTGGCACGAATTTTTCTGACACGAATTTTTGCGCTGTGGAGCTGAACTTTTGCGACATTGAGGCGCAAGCACTTTTCATTTGAAAGGAATCATAACGGTATGACTGAACTGCGCAACATAGGCGTCGTCGGCTGCGGCACGATGGGTGCCGGCATTGCCCAAACCGTGATTCAGGCTGGCCTGGATGTGGTGGTGGTCGAAACGGACGATGACCGGCTGCAACGCGGTTTTACGACGATTGTTTCATCCCTGTCGAAACTGGTCGAGAAGGGCCTTTTGGAAGATGAAGCCAAAAGTGCGGCCCAGCAGCGGCTGCGTGGCTCGACCGAGCTTTCGGCGCTGGCGGGATGTGACCTCATCATCGAGGCTATTGTGGAAGACCTGGCCGCCAAGCAGACGTTGTTCCGCCAGTTGGATGCGTTGTGCCGGCCTGAAACGGTCTTTGCCAGCAACACCTCCTCGCTCTCGATTACCCAGATGGCGGGTGTCGTTTCACCGGCGCGGCAGACCCGCTTTCTCGGCCTGCACTTCTTCAATCCCGTCCCGCGCATGGCGCTTGTGGAAGTCGTCCGGTCGTTTCTGACCGACGCCGCCGTGGCCGAGCAGGTCACGGCCTTTGTGCAGGCGATTGGGAAAACGCCTGTTCAGGCTACGGACAAGACGGGCTTTATCGTCAACCGCCTGCTCGTGCCCTACTCCCTCGACGCCATCCGTGCGCTGGAAGAGGGCGTCGGCTCGATAGCCGACATTGACCAGGCAATGAAGTTGGGGGCGGGGCATCCCATGGGGCCGCTGATGCTCAACGACCTGGTGGGGCTGGATGTCCTCCTCAACGTGGCCAATGTCATGTACGATGCCTTCCGGGAACGGCGGTTCGCGCCCCCGCCGCTTCTGACGCGCATGGTGGCGGCTGGCTGGCTGGGTCGCAAAACCGGACGCGGCTTTTACGACTACAGCGACCCGAAACAGCCCAAGCCCATGACGCTACAGTGACAGGCCGGCTGCCCGGGCCGGGCAACGGGCCTGGGACAGGCAATTGAAGGCCCTCCACTGGCAGCTTTCTTTTGGGAGGCGTCGGCATGGTCAGGAAAAAGTCTTCAGAAGCAGCCGAAGGGCGTTTGGTGTGGAACCATTCGACCCACATTCCGGGACTCATCCCCGTGCTGACGCGCCTGTGCAAAGTGCCCGGCGTCAAGACGGTGACGCCGGGACGCCTGGGACAGGCCAAGGGCCGCCCGCTGCCTCTGACGATTCGGGTCACAGTGCCGATTGTCGGCGGCTTCAAACTTCAGGCGCGTTCCAGTGGGGGCGTCCAGGAAATTTTTGTCGTCACTTCCCTGACCGAAGCGGAGTTGCAGCAGGCCATAGATGAACTTCTGGCCGACGACTGACCGCTGCGCCCGCAACCCACTACGATGTCTGACGCTGCTCCCACCCTGTTTTCGGAATCTCTGCCATTGACGCGGCAGGCCGCTGAGCGCGAAGCGGCAGCCCTGCGGGCTGAAATTGCGCGTCATGACGAGTTGTATTACCAGCAGTACGCGCCGGTCATCAGCGATTACGACTACGATCAGCTCGTCAAACGGCTTCAGGCCATCGAGGCGGAGTTTCCCGACCTCATTACGCCCGATAGTCCGACGCAGCGGATTGGCGGACGCCCCAGCGAAGGCTTTGCCTCCGTACCGCACCGGATTCGCATGCTGTCGCTGGATAACGTCTATTCGCCTGACGAACTGCGCGAATGGGAAGCGCGCTGCCGGCGCACCTATGACGGGCCATTTGACTACGTGGCCGAACTCAAAATTGACGGCATCAGCCTGGCGCTGCGCTACACCGATGGGCTACTGACGGAAGCCATTACCCGTGGCGATGGGCTGACCGGCGATCTGGTGACGGAAAATGCCCGTACGATCCGACAGATTCCCCTGCGTCTGGCGCAGCCGCTGGCGGCTGACATCGAAGTACGGGGCGAGGTCTATCTGCCTCTTTCGGCGTTCCGGCGGCTTAATGCCGACCTTGAAGCCGAAGGCGAAAAAACCTTCGTCAATCCCCGGAACGCTGCCGCCGGCACGATGAAGCTGCTGGACTCACGGGTGGTTGCCAGTCGGCGGCTGGCGATGTTCTGCTATGAATTGTTTGCCGACGGCGTCAAACCCTTTGCCACGCACTGGGAAAGCCTTGAATGGCTGCGCCAGGCGGGTTTTCCGGTCAATCCTCACGCCCGGCGTTGTGCGACGCTCGATGAGGTGCTGGCGTACTGCGCCGAAATGGAAAGCCAGCGGATGGCGCGCGACTATGACACCGACGGCGTGGTGGTGAAAATCAACCCGGTGCGTGTTCAGGACGAGTTGGGCGCGACAGCCAAAGCGCCACGCTGGGCGGTTGCCTACAAATTTGCGCCGATGCAGGCCCAGACCCGCCTGCGCGGCGTGACGTGGCAGGTCGGCCGTCTGGGCACGCTGACGCCGGTGGCCGAACTTGAACCGGTTTTTGTAGCCGGGACGACTGTGGCGCGCGCTTCCCTGCACAATGAAGACCAGATTCAGCGGCTTGATGTACGGCAGGGCGATCTGGTCATCGTCGAAAAAAGCGGCGACATCATTCCGCAGGTTGTGGGCGTGGTCACGGCGGCGCGCACGGGGGCCGAGGTGCCGGTTGGTGTCCCGGAATACTGTCCGGGCTGCCCGGAGCGGCAGGTCCGGCTGGTGCGCCCGGAAGGTGAGGTGGCGTGGCGGTGCCCCGAAATGCACTGCCCGACCAAGCTGCGGCAGCAGGTACAGCATTTTGCCAGCCGTCCGGCGATGGACATCGAAGGGCTGGGCGAAGTGCTCGTGGACAAGCTGGTACGGGAGGGCCTCGTGACGGACGTTGCCGATCTCTACGCCCTGACGGCCGAACAGGTCGCGGCACTGGAGCGGTTGGGGGAGAAGTCGGCAGCCAATCTCATGGCCCAGCTTGAACGCAGCAAGACGGCCGGGTTGGAGCGGCTCATCTTTGCCCTGGGGATTCCCGATGTCGGTCGCCGCAAGGCGCAACTGCTGGCGCAGCACTTCGGCTCGCTGGCGGCGCTGGCGGCAGCTTCGGAGGCGGAACTGGTGGCCGTACGGGACATCGGTCCGGCCACAGCCGCGCACATCCGTCAGTGGTTTGCCGATGCCCGGCATCAGCAGACGGTGGCACGGCTGGAAGCGGCCGGGGTTGTGACCCGGCTGGACTCGTCCGGTGCGGGTACGACGGCGCGGCTGGCAGGCAAGCAGTTCGTACTGACGGGAACTCTGCCCAACCTGACGCGGGAGGAAGCGACAGCGCGCATCGAGGCGGCTGGCGGACGGGTGACGAGCGCCGTCAGCAAGAAGACGGATTATGTTGTGGTGGGTGAAAATCCCGGCTCGAAGCTGGCCAAGGCTGAGGCGCTGGGCATTCCCCTTCTGGACGAAGCCGGGCTGCTGGCGCTACTCGCCGGATAAGAAGACCTGCCGCTATGTTGGATACTGCTGCCGTCTGCACACCTGTCCCGGTGAATCCAGGCGGCTTCAACCAAAAGTCCACACTTCCGTATGGCTTGCAACTCAATCAACTGCACCAGGCCATGAATGACTTTCTGGACTTTCTGGGCTTTGTCAACAGGCAGCTTTACTCAAAAGGGATACCCCGCCTCGAATGTCTTCTTATGCCAGCAACCTTCAGTAGTTTGGTTGGAGAGTACATCGTTTACAGAATTCCCTTCTACTGCACGCAACTGGTAAAGAATCAACACCACAATGGGCATCCAGACCTGATTCCAACAGGAATTTTCCCCCAAAATGCCGTTCTTCACACAGACGAGGGCATAGAAGTAAAGGCTTCAAAATACTCAAGTGGTTGGCAGGGACATAATCCTGAATCCGTTTGGCTTCTGGTATTTCAGATTGATTGCAACTCACCCAATGAGAAGGTCACGCAACCCAAGCCTTTTCAGTTCAAGGCGGTTTATGGGGCCAAACTTGACAAGCAAGACTGGAATTTTTCCGGCCGCTCAGCCACGAGCCGTCGGACGATAACAGCCAGCGTCAACAAAAGTGGACTTGAGAAGATGAAGCAAAACTGGATATACCGGACTTAGGGCAACTGAAGAGACATTTGATTTTCCTTGACGTCAAGTGCCGATAAAGCCGGTATGGACGTCAGGCTTAAGTGGTAGTAATCCGGGTTTTTCTCGATACCGAGGGCAGAATACCCAACTGCCTCGGCAGCCGCAATCGTGGAGCCTGAACCCATAAAAGGGTCAAGAAGAATGCCTTCGCCAAGCGGCAAAGAAGCATACACAAGCTGGCGCAGAAAAGATTGCGGTTTCAGGCTCGGATGATTGGCCAGCATCCGTTCTTTTCGTGGCGTGCGTTCACTTTCAATGACGTCCTCGAAAGGATTGCCATCGGGCTTGCGCCGCAAGCCGCCGGTCTGAAACTGTCGCAGGCACTCGCTGACGGTCATGCCTTTAGGTAGTGGCTTGCGGAAGATGCCCCAGGGTTCGTAACACCCACGCGGCATGGAACAGACATCGGGAAACTCCTCTTCGGCATTTTTGGGCTTGTCCCCGCCCCGCAGGGTTCTCACCAACCGGATGACCTGCCCCCGAAACTCCAGGCCGGCGCGCACCAGAGCCGCAAAAACGGTTTGCGACAGAAAGACATTGGAGGCAAGAAAAAGATGCCCGCCTGGGTACAGGACCCGCAGGGCAAGCATTGCCCACTCCTGAAAATACACTTCGATTTGTTCCCGCTCCTTCCCGTTCAGGGCCGTGAAGCGCGGGAGCGGTGATCGGGTGTGCCCATCAAAGGAAGGTGGGATGCGCCAGATACCGCCGTGACCGTTTGAGCGTTTGGCCAACTGTTCCGGGTCATACTCTTTCAGCCCGTATGGCGGATCGGTGACGATGGCATGGAAACATTCGCCCGGCACGCGACGCATCCACTCCAGGCAGTCGGCGTGAATTACCACGGAGTTCCCCACGGCCTGATACGCGCAGTCGCCGGCGTAGCGTTGTCCAAGCTGTTCCGCAGTCATTCAGATTACCTGTTCATCTGATACATTTTGAAATAAGCTACCACGAGCTTCATCACTAATAAGCGTATTACCATATCAAACATAGCAAGTTTTCCAGCGGAAGACCTGGATTATTCTTGCTATGACGTTCTACCACAGAAAACTTAGTTGTTTCTCTTGCAAATTCCTTTCGTGCAGCTTAGTCAAATAGTTTGAAATAAAGAGTTCCTTGCCCGTCTGATTGGAGTGAGGGGTAACATTACGCATTCCGTATTTCAAATCCCAAGTCAAGATTGTCGCAAATGAAAAGAGTTCTCTGATGTACTCGCTATCATCATACGTGATGAGCCAATCGTGGCGGCACCTTTTCATCGTCTCGGCAAAACGAACATGGTCAAAGCATTTGTGTAAGTTTCCATTCTTACCATACAATGCAGATTTAGTTGCGGAATAGTAGGGCGGATCAAGAAAAAGAAACACATTTTTACCTTCCTGCCCAACAACTTTTTGGAAATCTTCATTAGTGATCTTTGTTCCCTTAATGACCTCTGCAAACTTTTTCAATCGATGAATACTACTTTCAGTAAATCTTCCTCGAAATGCTTGTTCGCTGTACCCACCACTTTCACTTGTTCCAGAAAATGTCATGCGATTGAGAATAAAAAATGCAGCAGCAGTTTCAATGTCATCAAATGCAGAAGTATTGCTGACGAGAAATCTATGTAAGTCTTTACCTTCTTGGAATTGCTCGCGCCATTCATAGACTTTTTTGATTATGCATTCCACGTCAGATTCGCACATCTTCCAAAATTTAAAAAGTGGAAGGTGCAAGTCATTAACCCAAAATTTTCTGTTCGGAAATTTTTGCTTGAGATAGATAAATACAGATCCCCCGCCGAGAAATGGTTCACGGTATTCTTCGAATTGAGGCACAAGCGAGGCGATCAAGTTTACTGCGCGGCTTTTACCTCCTGGGTATCTAAGTGGACTTCCGATCATTGGCTTCTTGCACTTTTACCTCAAAATTATTACTTTTTGCTTCTAAGAAGAGTTGCTCTATCAATCTTTTTTACGTCTCATTGAGACGATTCGCGCTGAAGAAATTTTTGAGTTCTTCTTCTGAGGACTTAGAACTAATGTAGCCACTTAATTTTTCAGATGTCAACTTCAAGGTTGGGTTACATACGACATTCGCCCCATTCACCTTTGTGTCGGAAAGATTGGAATATAAAACCATCTTCAATAATCCGTCCTTGATGTCGCTCTTACTGGGTATCAAAGTATTTTTACTGTGCTTTGCCTCAATCAATGAAACAGTTTTACCTGGCTGAACCTCATCCACAGTAAGAAAATACTGCCCACCTAGGTAATCTTCAATAGTTAGTTTTGCCTTTGTAAAGTTTGACAATTTTTCTTTCGGCTGAACAGTAGCATATTCTCTCATTTGCGCTTTTTGTGCGTTTTCCCTTGAAGATTTCATATATTGCGATATATCCTGCCTGATCTTAATCTTTGAATTTTGCTATTCCATTGGAGCTGTGGAGCTTGACTCCTGTTTCTTTTTCAATCTTATTGTAGGCAGCTTGTACCTTTTCTATAATACTTTCCAAATTAACTTTTAGTTCTTTCAAGTTCCAATGTAAAGCTGAACTACGGTATTGTTTTATTTCTCTGATTTTTGTTAATATATATTCATTGTCAAACTGCTGACTGGTTATTTTCTCACCCTCCTTTTTTGCTTTATCGTAATAAGCGAGCACAACAAACACGTCAAGTAAACTCATCAGTGATATTGTATCCCATTGGATAAAATCTCTATCACCTACTGCACCTTCATCCTTGATTACTGGAATCACTGTTACCCTTTTCGGGTAAGCCAATGTGTTGTAAACTCTCTCAAACGGATAAGAGCGGGTACGTTTTGGCGAAACCCATTTTGAAACCGCAAAAGTGTGTGTATCATCTTTGATAATGCAGGCAGGAGGAGTATTGCTAATGTCAAACTCTGCAATTCTGATTTCTTGTAAACTTTCTACAAGAAAGAATCTGTAAGTAATGCCCTTAATTCTGCCTGTGGTGTTCATTTTGCTACTTGCTGTAGTAGTAACCCGGATTTTTCTCGATACCAAGGGTAGAATATCCAACCACCCCGGCAGTCGCAATCGTGGAGCTTGAACCCATAAAAGGGTCAAGAAGAATGCCTTCGCCAAGCGGCAAAGGAGCATACACAAGCTGGCGCAGAAAAGATTGCGGTTTCAGGCTCGGATGATTGGCCAGCATCCGTTCTTTTCGTGGCGTGCGTTCACTTTCAATGACGTCCTCGAAAGGATTGCCATCGGGCTTGCGCCGCAAGCCGCCGGTCTGAAACTGTCGCAGGCACTCGCTGACGGTCATGCCTTTAGGTAGTGGCTTGCGGAAGATGCCCTAGGGTTCGTAACACCCACGCGGCATGGAACAGACATCGGGAAACTCCTCTTCGGCATTTTTGGGCTTGTCCCCACCCCACAGGGTTCTCACCAACCGGATGACCTGCCCCCGAAACTCCAGGCCGGCGCGCACCAGAGCCGCAAAAACGGTTTGCGACAGAAAGACATTGGAGGCAAGAAAAAGATGCCCGCCTGGGTACAGGACCCGCAGAGCAAGCGTTACCCACTCCTGAAAATACACTTCAATTGCTCCCGCTCCTTCCCGTTCAGGGCCGTGAAGCGCGGAAGCAGTGCGCGTGTATGGCCATCAAGGTGGGATGCGCCAGATACCGCTGTGACTGTTGGAGCATTTGGCCAACGGTTCCGGGTCATACGCTATCTCAGTCCATAGGTGCAGATCGGTGACAATGGCATGGAAACATTCGCCCGGCACGCGACGCATCCACTCCAGGCAGTCGGCGTGAATTACCACGGAGTTCCCCACGGCCTGATACGCGCAGTCGCCGGCGTAGCGTTGTCCAAGCTGTTCCGCCCTCATTACAGATGACCTGTTCATCGGCTGTTCACAGAACGAACCCCAGCACACTGGCTTTCATACAGCAGATTCGGTGTCCTGCATCTCTCGCCGTGTTCCGTTTCCGGGAGTTTTCAGAAACGCCGGCGGAATTGGCAGCACAATCCGGAGCAGGTCAGACATTGAACGCTGCGCCAGACCTTTGTCCACAGCACCAAGTATCCTGGACTCAACAAATTGGCCGCAGTGTTCCGAAGCGGTAAAGTCCCGGCTGGCGGGGATTTTTCTGGCGAGGTGAAGGATTTTGCCTGCAATGCGGTTTCTTATCAGCGTGCTGTTACTGGGTCTGTTGGCCTGGCCGTGGCCGGTTGTCCACGCCGCGCGGGCGGTCCGTCCAGTGAAAACCACGGCTGTAGAGGTCAGGGCGGAAGAGCCTCCGGCCGAACCAAGCTACCCGGACATCGCGGCCAACGACGAACCGACGCCACGCCTCAACGGCCCTCGTGTGGTGGGCACGACGCCGGGGCGCGAGTTCATCTACCGCCTGCCCGTAACCGGCGCCGCCCCGCTGACCTGCACCGTCACCAATCTGCCGCCCGGCTTGACCTTCGATGCCGCCACAGGGGTCATCCGCGGCCGGGTCGAAAAGGAAGGGACGACACCGGTTGCGATTACCGTACGCAACCGCTACGGCACGGCGCGGGCCACGCTGCGCATCGTCGCTGGCCGGAACAAACTGGCGCTGACACCACCAATGGGCTGGAACTCGTGGAACGTCTGGGGCACACAGGTTTCGGACGAAAAGGTACGCGCCGCCGCCGAAGCCCTTGAGCGCACGGGACTGGCGGCTTGTGGTTATCGTTATGTCTGCATTGACGATGGCTGGCAGGGCCGCCGTACGCCAGAGGGTGTCATGCAGCCCAATGAACGATTCCCGGACATGAAAGCCCTTGGCGACTGGCTGCATGCCAGAGGCTTCCTTTTCGGGATGTACACCTCGCCAGGGCCGTTTACCTGCGGGCGCTACCTTGGTAGTTGGCGACACGAGGAAGCCGATGCCCGGCTGTATGCCAGTTGGGGTGTGGATTACCTCAAGCATGACTGGTGTTCCTACGAGGGCATTGCGCGGCAGAAGACACCGGAGGTGCTGCAGCAGCCATACATCGTGATGCGGGCGGCACTCGACAAAACCGACCGCGACATCGTTTATGCCATCTGTCAATACGGTATGGGTGAAGTGTGGACGTGGGCGCGCCAGCCCAACATTGGCGGCAACCTCTGGCGGACAACGGGCGACATCGAAGACACGTGGCAAAGCGTCTCGGAGATTGGGTTTCGACACTCGCCGCTGGCGCGGTTTGCCGGGCCCGGCGGCTGGAATGACCCGGACATGCTTGTGCTGGGGGTTGTCGGGTGGGGGGAAAAGACCCGTCCGACGCGCCTGACGCCGGACGAACAGATTACGCACATGACGTTGTGGGCGCTGCTGGCAGCCCCGCTCATCCTGGGTTGTGATCTGACCCGGCTGGATGAGTTCACCCGGCGGCTGCTGACGAATCCCGAAGTCATTGGCATTGACCAGGACGAGTTGGGCGTACCAGCCACCCGGCGCGATACAGCACAGGATGGAACGGAAGTCTGGGCGCGTCCGCTGGCTGACGGCCGTCTGGCGGTCGGGTTGTTCAACCGCAGCAACGACACGCAGACGGTTACAGCGAACTGGCGTGACCTGGGATTGCGCGGGCGCTGTACTGTACGGGATGTGTGGCAGCGGCGTGATGTCGGGACGTTTGACCAGGTGTTTGCCGCGCTCGTACCGCCACATGGCGCGCGGTTGTTGCTTTTGCGCCCCCAGCCGACAGCGCCACGCTCCCCACGGCGGACGGCCACGCCGCCCGCCAACCAGCACGGGAACGGGAACTGAAAGCTGCCATTGCCATTTCCTCACCGGTCAGGAATCCTACCCGGTGCCTTGAGGGAAGTTTACCGAAAAAACGCCGTAAAGCCCTGCACTTTAGGGCAGGGATATAAGGCGCACGCTGTTTTATCAAGCCAAACCTGTGATAAAATAGCAGTATGAGAGTCATGGAAGCCAAGCTACTCAACGGGACAGCAGAGCAGTATCAGGCTCTGGATGAAGCCATCCGTACCGCACAGTTTGTCAGAAACAAATGTGTGCGGTACTGGATGGACAACAAGAGCGTCAACAAAGCTGTTCTCTATGCCCACTGCAAAGACCTGGCCAAAGAGTTTGACTTTGCCAGGAAGATAAACTCAGCGGCAAGGCAGGCAAGTGCAGAGCGAGCTTGGGCTTCCATTTCTCGGTTCTATACCAACTGCAGAAACAAGGCGGTCAAGAAAGGCTATCCGCAGTTCAAGAAGAACTGTCGGTCGGTCGAGTACAAGCTGTCCGGCTGGAAGCTGTCTCCTGACGGCATGTCCATCACGTTCACCGACGGCTTCAACGCAGGAACATTCGCCTTGTACTGCAATGGTGAGGCAAGACACCATATCCTAAACTCCAAAATCAATCGGGTGCGGGTGATACGCAGGGCAGATGGGTACTATGCCCAGTTCTGCTTGGATGTGGAGCGCAAAGAGCAGGGAGCATACACAGGCAATGTGATTGGCATTGACTTGGGCTTAAAGGCTTTCTACACCGACCAGAACGGCAACCCTGTAGAGTGTCCTAAGTATCTGCGGAAAGCGGAGAAGCGGCTAAAGCGCCACCAGCGCAGGTTGAGTAGGAAGTTCAAGAAAGGGGCGAAACCTCAATCTAAGAACTACCACAAGCAAAAGAAAAGACTAGGCAAAGCACATCTGAAAGTCCAACGCCAGCGTAAAGACTGGGTGATTAAGTTAGCTCGGTGCGTGGTGGCATCTCACGATGTCGTGGTGTACGAAGACTTGCAGGTGAAGAACCTGGTCAAGAACCATCATCTTGCCAAATCCATTCATGATGCTAGCTGGTCGCAGTTCACCCAGTGGTTAGACTACTACGGTAAGGTATGGGACAAGGCAGTAGTCAGCGTACCACCGCAGTACACCACACAGGACTGTAGTAACTGTGGGCATAGGGTAGTAAAAACCCTATCCACCAGAACCCATAGTTGTCCTAAATGTGGATTTGAATCAGACAGAGACCAGAATGCGGCTTTGAACATCCTCAAGAAGGGACTAAGCATCTTGGGAATGGAGTGGCAAAACAGTACCTTTGGGCAAAAGGGAACTGCCTCGAAAGAGGGAACGCTTGGGGAGAGATGCACCGCTGCTTTAGAGGGGCAACCTGATGAAGTAAGTGCGCTCGCAGAACCAAGAACAAGAATCCCCTGCCTTTAGGCAGGGGAGTATGTCAAAAACGCTTTGCCTCTGGAAGTATCCTGGATTCAGAGAAGTCCATGATGAGCAGCCTGCCTTTGTTTCACCCAGTCAAATCAATTGAAGCCACTTTTCATCAGGAAGCTGAAATCGTAGCTTTCAATGGCGATGTGGCGGACTTTGTGGCACAGATTCCAGATGAATCCATCACACTCATTATCACTTCCCCGCCATACAATCTTGGAAAAATCTACGAAAACCGCACAACGATAAGTGACTATCTGGAAACCCAATCCAGTCTGATTTCGGAGCTTTGCAGGATACTGAAACCAAACGGGAGTATATGCTGGCAGGTTGGTAACTTCGTGGAAGATGGAGAAATCTATCCATTGGATATTTTCTATTATCCCATTTTCAAAAAGTTTAGAATGAAGTTGCGCAATCGGATAATATGGACGTTTGGACATGGACTGCATTACTCCAAACGTTTTTCTGGTCGGTATGAAACAATACTATGGTTTACCAAGTCAGATGACTACATATTCAATCTCGACTCCGTTCGTGTTCCCTCAAAATATCCGGGAAAACGTCACTTCAAGGGACCAAACAGGGGAAAGCCATCAGGCAATCCCCTTGGTAAAAACCCATCCGATGTCTGGGAGATACTCATCCAGGACTGGGAAGCCGCGGTATGGGACATTCCCAATGTAAAATCCAATCATCCTGAAAAGACCATCCATCCCTGCCAGTTTCCCATTGAACTCGCCGAACGCTGCGTACTGGCACTGACCAACGAGCGGGATTGGGTTTTTGACCCCTACATGGGCGTTGGCTCAGCACTGGTGGCGGCTGTCAGGCACGGCCGGCGGGCTGCAGGATGCGACAAAGAAGCCACCTATGTTGAAATTGCCCGCCGGCGCCTGTCCGACTATTTCAACGGCACCCTTGGGTATCGCCCAATAGGCAAGCCGGTTCATCAGCCGACGGGGAGAGAGAAGGTATCGCAGGTTCCAGATGAATGGAAAGAAAACCTACAGACTGGCATTAGCGAAAATCGGAACAAAGCTGAATGAAAATTGCAGGCATTTACTCGTTCAATAATGGCAAAGAAGTTGTCGAAAGCAAATACAATCTGGAATTCAGCGAAATCAAAAATATCATCCACAGCATAGACAGCGAAAGGTGCAGAACGAAAATCAGCAGGGAAAAAACAATGTCTGGAAGAAAGCTCTACAATTCAAAAGAACTGAATAAAGCATTCACAGAAGAGTTTGCAAGGCAAAATTGGAAAAGGTATAGAATAGAATGTACATATTCCAGTGAATACTACACAGAAGACTTTCATCCTGCAGAAAAACCAAAGAGCGCATTCCGCGAAATTGATTTTGTAAAAAATCGTCTCGGTGTAGAGGTTCAATTCGGCAAATACGCTTTCATGGTGTACAATGTGTGTGCGAAAATGACTATTTTTCACAATTTGAATGTGATAGATGCAGGCATTGAAATCGTACCCGTCAAATCTTTTGCCAACGAAATGTCAACCGGTGTTTCCTATTTCGAGCAGTTTGTCTGGGACCTGGAGCACCGTGGTGTCTCTGACATTGACATCCCGGTGCTGGTGCTGGGCATAACAGCCTGAAAGATGGCATCGCGTCAGGATGCCAGGTGTAGGACCCCACGCCACAGCCAACCTGGCAACTGCTGTCTTGCCATCGGCAGATGTCTCATCTTCACGCAGGCTGACAAACAATCAACGCTGCAAAAGCTATATCCAGCTCAAAAATTACGCCGGCAGGTGCCCTTCAGCTTTCAATGACGGCGGCAATCGGCACACGCCGGCCGCGCCCAAATGCCTTGGGTGTCACCTTGATGCCGGGCGCGGCCTGCTGCCGTTTGTACTCGTTGCGGTTGATGAGTTTGGCAACATATTCGACCGTGGCCCGGTCAAATCCCTCGGCCACGATTTCATCCAGGCTCTGGTACCGCTCGATGTAACGCTCCAGAATCGCATCGAGGATGTCGTAGGGCGGGAGGGTATCCTGGTCCGTTTGGCCAGGGCGCAGTTCGGCGGAAGGCGGTTTGGTGATGGTACGGGTTGGGATGATCACCCGCTGCCGGTTGATGTAGGCCGCAAGGCGATAAACATCGGTTTTGGGGACATCAGAAATTGCGGCCAGTCCGCCGCACATATCGCCGTAGAGCGTGCAGTACCCTACGGCCAGTTCCGACTTGTTGCCAGTCGTCAGCACCAGCGCGCCCGACTGGTTGGAAAAGGCCATCAGGGTCACGCCGCGCAGTCGGGCCTGCAGGTTTTCTTCGGTCACGCCCTGCGGGGGAAAGCCAAAGGCCGGCGTCAGCATCTGCGTCATGGCGCTGACGGCTGGTTCGATGGGCACGACGTGGAAGCCAATTCCCAGGTTGCGAGCCAGTTCGGCCGCGTCCTCAAGGCTGTGGTCTGAAGAATACTTCGAGGGCATCGCCACTCCGGTGACGTTTTCCGGCCCGAGCGCCTGTACGGCCAGGGCTGCCGTCACGGCCGAGTCAATCCCGCCGCTCAGGCCCACCACGGCCTGGCGGAAACCGCACTTGCCCAAGTAATCCCGGATGCCCAGTACGAGTGCGTCATGGATGTCGGCAATCTCGTCGGCGAGGTGGGGCGTGATGGGTGCCGGTAGCTCAGCCAGATCAACGATGCGGAGGTCTTCCTGAAAGGCATGGGCTTCGAGCACCAGTTCCCCCTGCGCATTGAGCACCAGACTGCGCCCATCGAACACCAGACTGTCATTGCCGCCGACCTGGTTGACCAGCACCACGGGCACCTTCAGGGTGCTTGCGTGATGGGCCAGCATGGCCTGCCGGAGTGCCCCTTTGCCCCGGTGAAACGGTGAGGCGGAGACGTTGATGATGACCTGCGCCCCCTGCTCGGCCAGTTCCCGGACGGGATCGACCTCATACAGGTGGGTGTCCCAGAATTCACGGCTGTTCCAGGCGTCTTCACAGACGCAAACACCCAGCCGATAGCCGTCCCAGTGGATGATTTCCCGGCGTTCAGAGGGTTCAAAGTGCCGCGCCTCATCAAAGACATCGTAGGTGGGCAGCAGGGTCTTGTAGCGGATGGCCCGCAGTTCGCCGCCTTCGAGCAGGGCGACAGCATTGTAGAGCGGCTTGCCGAAGTCATCGGGATTTTCTGCCACGAACCCGACCAACAGGGCCGCATCCACCGTAGCTGAAAAGCGTACCAGGTCGTCCAGCGCAGCCAGGTTGCGCGCAATAAACGCCGGGCGGTCAAGCAGATCGAGCGGCGGGTATCCCGGAATCGTCAATTCGGGAAAGATGACCAACCGGGCCCCCTGTGACGCCGCCCGCAGGGCATATTGGCGGACCTTGGCCGCGTTGGAGACAAAAGCCCCGACCGTGGTGTTGATTTGGGCAAGCGCAATTTTCATGGTTATCCTCTGGCTCGAACGGCGTGCAGGGAAAAGTCCCAATTGTACATGCCAGGGCACGGTTGTCACGGGGTTGATATTGTGGTGTTCCGGTTGCTTGCCACAAGAAAACGGACACTACCCGTGGCGGATAGAACGGCTACAAGCACTATCGGTCGTGGGGCATACAAAAATTGCTTGATTTCATGCGGATTGCCGGCTAGTCTCGCGGAAGAATCCGCTTCACGACAAGGGTAAATCACATCACGTGCGTACTTGCGCTTTCAGGAGGATCCACTGCCATGGCGGCTAAAGCTCCAAAATCCACGGCAACCAAAGCCACAACCAAGGCCAAAGCAGCCGCTCCCAAGGAGGAGGCACCAGCCAAAAAGGCACCGGCTAAGAAAGCGGCAGCCAAGCCGATGACCAAAACCGAAATCGTCAACCACTTCGCCGAAAAGTTCGGCCTCCCGAAACAGAAGGTGCGGGAGTTTTTCGATGAACAGGCCCGGCTCGCAGCCGCTCAGGCCAAGGTCGGCTTCATGATTCCAGGGATTGGGAAGCTGGTTGTGCGGGAATACAAGGCGCGTGAGGGGCGCAATCCACGCACTGGTGAAAAAATCACCATCAAAGCCCGGAAACGGCTCAAGTTCGTCATTTCCGCTGCCGCCAAAAAAGCGGCCGGGTTTGAGTAACGGATAGAAGAGGGCGACAGCGACTGCCAACCGATGGCAGACGCAGAGATGCCCCGGGGCTGGAAAACCTTACGCCGTGTCAAAGTATAGCGGCCACAGGCCAGTTTTGCCTGTGGCCGCTATGCCTTCCTAAAACAGCAGGCGCAGCGAGAACTGAATCGAACGCGGGCTGCCAAACTGGAAAAGCTGGTTGAAACCGTTGGACGGACTCGTCTGCCGGGTAGCTGTGCCGCCAACACCCGCCAGCGCCCGCCCCAGCATACTCGACGCCTCTCCGTTGCCCACCAGGGTGCCGTTGGGCAGCCGCGTCGGGCTAGGCGGCGTGAAGTTCGCCTGGTTGAAGGCATTGAAGAAATCCGTCGCAAACTGCAACCGCAGGCGCTCGCCGAAGTTGAACGTACGGCGAACGGAAAGGTCCCACTGCGTCGCGGCCAGCCAGCGCAGGCTGTTGCGGCCCAGCGTCCCCTGCCGGTTGCGGGCCGGCTCGGCAAAGGCCGCCGGGTTCAGCCGCCGGCCACCCGGCGCATTCCGGTCGCTGATAAACACCGGCTGCCCCGGAACGCGGTCAACGCGGCGTGTCGTCCCGATGTTGAAGACATCAAAGGACTGGGAAATGACGTTGAGCGGGGCCCCGGAACGCGCCCGGAAAATGCCGTTGATGGACCACCCCCCGATGAGCGCCTTCACGAAGGGCTGCTGCGTCAGGGTCGGCAGGTCATAGGTTGCAGCCGCCGTAAAGGTGTGCCGGATGTCGAAATCCGAGGGGCCGCGTTCCAAACGCTGATTGTACCCCTCCAGCGGAATGCCCTGCAGGACCTCATCCGACACGTCATCAATAGACTTGGACCAAGTGTACGAAGCCAGCGCCTGAAGGCCCCGTGACAGCCGTCGCCGGTATTGCATCTGCAGGGCGTTGTAGTTTGACGCCGTTGCATTGCGGGTGACACTGACCGGCGAGCCGGCGGCTGGCGAAGCCGAAGGCGCCGGGCCAAACACAGCCGGGTTGATGACAATCACCGGCCGGTCCAGACCAAAGTTCTGCCGGGCAAAGGCTTCGTTGTAGTTCCGCAGTTGTTCGGCGCGCAACAGCCGCCGCGCCGCCGCGCCGACATACGAAATGGTGATGGCATTGTGGCGCCCGATGGCGCGTTCGAGCGTCGCGTTCCAGTGGTGCGTATAGGGCAGGCGCAGGTTTCTGTCAAAGACGAAAAAGCTGGCGTTGATAGGCAGGTTGTTGGGATCAAGAAACGGCGGCGGCTGAAGGTCAGCTTCGTTGGCCGGAAAGCGGAGCTGGGCCGGGTTCGTAATCGTTCGGAGTGTGTTGTAGGGGAAGCTGTTGAACCCACGCAGCGCCGTGCCGGTTCCGAGGTCGTAAAATATCCCGTAACCGCCGCGCAGAATCCAGCCGCCGAAGAACCGTCCCAGCGCCGAGCCGGATTGTTCGGCAAACTGGTAGGCCACGCCCAGCCGGGGGGCAAAATCCGTGTAGCGCGTCCGCCACTGGCGCGTGCCGGCCGGAGCCAGCCTGGCCGTGAGCGGGTTTTCCAGCCCGTCAATGGAGAAGGGCAAACGCTCGCCGGCCAGCGGCGGATTGAGGTCATGACGCAACCCGAAAGTGAGCGTCAGACGCGGCCGGACGCGCCAGGTGTCCTGCACGAACGACGAAAAGTTGTGGATGCGGAAACCCGTGACCGGCGCGAAAGCCTGAATGGAAATCGAGGTTGGGACGCCATTGGCCCGGCTTGCCACGGTACCGAAGACATAGCTGATGGACAGTGACCGCGTATCCTGAATGGGACGCAGCAGACGATAGTCTGCGCCGACCTTGATTTCGTGGTTGCCAACAACGTAGGTCACGCTGCTGACCAGGTTGAACTGGCGCTGAAGCTGCCCCAGCGTGCGCCCCTGCGTGAGGTTGGCCGCCGAAACGCCCGACACACCGGGAATGGTCTGGAGGCTCACGGCCGTCGTGGCGCGGGGCGCAAAGGACGGAAAGACGAGTGAATCCGGCGGCAGCACCGCGCCGTCGCGCTCGACGCCACGAAAGTCGAAGTTGCCGCGCGAACGCCCGAAGTTGAGGCGTGTATCCAACACCAGATTGGGACGAATGGCCCAGGTCAGGCCGCCGGTCAGACTGCGGTTGTTGCGCTCGAAGGCGTTTTCCTGGCTCGGAAACGACCGGAAGCGGCTCCCGGAAGGCGAGTTCAGGAAGGTGAAAAACAGGTTGGCCGACTGCCCGAACTTCTGGTCAAAGCGCAGGTTGACCGTGTCAATTTCCGAAGGGTCGGAAATCCCGGTGATGTAGCGCGCTGCATCGGCCGGGTCGCCAGGTTCTGCCGGCGCATTCGGACGCGGAAAAGCATTGAGCACGGCCCGAAACGGCTCCGGCGCGGCCTGGCGGGCCGCCAGCGACGGCACGCGGGCGACAAATACCGTTCCCGGCACAAGCAGCCGCAGCCCTTCGTACGTAGCAAAGAAAAATGACCGGTTGCGTCCGTCATACAGCCCCGGAATCCGAATGGGTCCGCCAAAGGTCCCGCCAAACTGATTCAACCGCAGTGGCAACCGTGGGAGTCCGTTGCGGTTGTTGAACCAGTCGTTGGCATCGAGCTTTTCATTGCGGAAGTAATGAAACAGCGAGCCGGTGAAATCATTGCTACCGCTGCGGGTTGAGATGGAAATCTGTCCGCCCGGCGTCCGGCCGTATTCAGCGGCAAAGCTGGAGGTCTGGACGCGGAATTCCTGCATGGCATCGGCCGGGACGAGACTGCTGGTAGTTCCCAAGATCGTCAGCGCCGGCTGCGTCCCGGCGCCCTGCTGGAAGGACTGCGCGGTGACGGCCGCCCCGAAATTGGCGCTGACGCCATCCACCATGAAGTAGTTGGCATTGGTACGCTGTCCGTTGATGCTGAACTGCCCGGTCGAAAAAATGCTTGGTCTCGCCAGCACGACTCCCGGCGTCAGCTCGATGAGCGCCTGAAAACTGCGTCCGTTGAGCGGCAGGTTTTCGACGAACTTGCGTTCAATCACCGTGCCGACGGCGCCCGACTCGCGGTTGACCAGATCGCTGTCACTTTCGACCGTGATGGTTTCACTGATCGCCCCGGCCACGAGCGTGAAATCCTTGGCGACGATGGCCTCGACGTTGACGACCACCCGCGTTTCCACGGCCGTCTGAAAACCGTCGCGTTTGACTTCCAGCCGGTAGTCGCCGGGCAGCAGTTCGGCAATGACGTAGCGCCCGGAGGCGTTGGTCATGGCCGTACGGGTGAAGTTGGTCGCCAGATTCGTGGCGGAGACTTCCGCGCCACTGATGAACGCGCCGCCGCTGTCCCGCACAACGCCGGTGATGGTGCCCGTCGGCCCGGCGAGTATGGTCAGGCTCCACATGAAGCTGCACAGCCAGATCACAGCCGCCACGGCCCAGAGGCGCCGCCCAAACCAGACACGTATGCGTTCAACCATAGGTAACTCCTTGGAGAAGACAAACATAATTTCAAGACAATTCCTGTTTACTTGAATAAGCGTCCCGTTGTCCACCCGGTGCCGTGTGTCGTTTTCAGTCAAAAATACTTGACCCTATGCAACTTGTGGACCTAGCTTGCTGAATGTAAATCGTATTTTTACGAATCAAGCCATCTTCAAAAGCAGACTGGACAGAGACCATGCTGGACTGGTTGGTGATAGGCGGGGGGATTCACGGCACCCATGCCGCCTTGGTTCTGACGGTCCGGGCCGGAGTGGCCACGGACCGGCTGCGCATTCTCGATCCGCAGCCCACGCTGCTGGCGCGCTGGAATCAGTGTACGGGCAACGTTCAGATGCCGTTTCTGCGCTCTCCGCTGGTGCACCACCTTGGGCTGGGAGCGTTTGACCTCTTTGAGTTTTCGCGCACTCCCGAAGGAAAACCGTTTGCCGCTTTTGCGCCGCCCTACGACCGCCCCGGTTATGCTCTTTTCCAGGCGCACTGCCAGCACTTGCTGGCGCAGCACCGCCTGACAGAGCTGCATCTTCAGGGTGCAGCCCTCGGTCTGCGGCGGTTGGGTGAGCGCGGCTGGCAGGTCGAAACACCGGACGGCAGCCTTGAAGCGCGCCGCATCATTCTGGCGCTCGGTTTGAGTGACCGGCCGGCTTACCCTGACTGGGCGCGTCTCTGCCGGGCAGCCGGCGCACCGGTGCGTCATGTCTTCGACCGTGACGTGCATACAGCACAGTTACCGCTGTGGCGTCACGCCGTGGTGTTTGGTGGCGGGATTTCCGCGGCCCAACTGGCGTTGGCGCTGGCGGCCCGGCAACCGGGCACAGTGACGCTGCTGATGCCGCATCCGGTTCGGATTCACCAGTTCGACAGCGATCCGGGCTGGCTGGGGCCCAAGTACATGCGCGCCTTCGAGGCTGAAACCTCACTGGAACGGCGGCGGCAGATGATTCGTGAGGCGCGCCACCGGGGTTCGATGCCCAAGGATGTCTATCACGACCTGCGGCGCGCGGCAGAGCATGGCGAGCTTTGTCTTCGGGAAGCCAACGTCACAGGAGCGACGCCCCAAGGTGATGGGCGGCTGCTGTTGTCACTGATGACCGGCGACACCCTGGAGACCGACAACCTGCTGCTGGCGACCGGTTTTGAACCACAGCGCCCCGGCGGGCCGTGGCTTGATGAGGCAATTGCGGCCTACGGGCTTCCGGTCGCTCCATGTGGTTATCCCGTGGTTTCCAAAGCTCTGCGGTGGGCGCGTGGGCTGTACGTCATGGGGCCGCTGGCCGAACTCGAACTTGGGCCGACGGCGCGCAACATTGCCGGCGCACGCAAGGCGGCGGATCGTCTGGCGCACATTGTCGAGCGGGGGCAGGCCAACCGTCCGGTTGTGGGCGGGTTGCCAATGGTAGGGACGGTTGGCCAAAGGTAAGGGCGGTTGGACAACGGTGTGGGCGGTTGGCCCAACCGCCCCTGCTTGGTGGACGCCCCAGCAGCGGTATAAACTCCGCGGCCGCCAGCCCAAAATGCTCTGGAGACCCGCCCCGATGACCGACCTCCGCATTGTTTCCCTGCTGCCAAGCGCCACAGAAATCATCTGCGCCCTTGGCCTTGAAGCGCAGCTTGTCGGCGTGACGCACGAGTGTGACTACCCGCCTTCTGTCCGGGACCTGCCCAAAGTCACCCACACGCTCATTCCGACCGACGCCACCAGCCAGGAAATAGACCACCTCGTACGCGAGCGGCTCCAGTCGGTACAGGCGCTTTACACCCTCAACCTGCCCGTCCTCGAAGCCTTGCAGCCAGACGTGATCGTGACGCAGGCGCTGTGTGATGTCTGCGCCGTCGCGGAAGAAGAAGTCAAAGCCGCTGCCTGCCGTCTGCCCGGCAACCCACAGGTCATCAATCTCGAACCCCAAACCCTGGAGGAAGTCTTCGCCAGCCTACACCAGGTGGCCGCCGCTACCGGGCGGCAGTCCGTGGCCGAAGAAGTCGTCGCCGGCTTGCAGGCGCGGGTAGAAGCCGTTGCCCGCCGCAGCGCCATGGTTGACCGGCGTCCACGGGTGGCCCTGCTGGAATGGCTCCATCCGCCCTTTTCCTGCGGCCACTGGAGTCCGGAGCTGGTACATCTGGCTGGTGGCGAAGAAGTGCTGGGACGGGCCGGCGTACCCTCCCGGACGCTCACCTGGGAAGAAGTCGCTGCCGCCCGTCCCGAAGTCGTGTTCGTGGCCTGCTGCGGCTTTTCGGTTGAGCGTACGCTGGAAGACCTCGACCTGCTGGCAGCACATCCCGTCTGGTCATCCCTGCCGGCCGTCCGGCAGGGGCAGGTCTATGTCACCGACGGCTCGCATTACTTCAGCCGTCCGGGGCCGCGCCTGGTTGAAAGCCTGGAGATTCTGGCGCATGCGCTGCATCCGGCGCTGCACCCGCGGCCAGCCGTCGAGCCGGCTATTGCCTACCGCCCGAAGCATCAGGGCGCGGCCGTTGGTGTGTGACGGACGTTTTCCTGTAGGGGTGATTGACCAATCGCCCCTACGGTGTGGCGGGTGGGTTTTCGGTAACGTCTTTGGTTTCGGTCGAAAACTTCCGGTAATCGCTGTAGCGGTTCTCAACGCTGATGTTCAGGCCTGCCAACAGCAGGACCTTGATGCCGGCGTTGAAATCCTCGCGCAGCGGCAACCAGACGCCTTCCGCATTGCGGGTCTGCTCAAAAACAAATGCCGCCCCCCGCTTGAGCGACGCCAGCAATCCGCCGCCAACCTTGAAATCACTCGCAAAGCGTCCTTCAAGCCGCGTCACTTCCTCGTCTTCGGCGTCGAGCCAGACTGTGCCGACGAGCTTCTGGATGATTTTCCCGGCGTCATTGGTCGGCTTGTAGCCAGGGCGTGGACGAAAGTCGCAGACGATGACCTCCCGCCCCCGAAGGTTTTCCCGGCGCGGGTTATAGAACTCGCAGGCACGCAGAAACTGCGAAATGGCAAGGCGTCGCCGCTGGGCTTCATCGTTATCATCCACTTTCCCGGCCTGGCCCTTTCGCTGCCGTTCTTCGTTTTCCTCGATGAACTTCGTCACCCGGCGCTGTTCCTTTTCAGCTTCCGAAGGTGAAAGCGGTTTCCCATTGACCGCGACCAGCTTTCGGGCGCGCACACCGCCGGTCAGGGGATAGACTTCATACACCTTGACTTCGGTTTCCTTGACCCGTCCATCGCCGTCCAGCCGCCGGATGGTCTCCGTCAGCGTGTAGGTGTACTGCGTCACGCGCTCATCCAATGCCTTTTGGTTCTGTGCGATGCGTGTCAGCAGTGCTGGCACATCGAGGGCCGGATCGCCCGTGGGAATGTCAAAATGGTTGGTGGCAAAGCTGTTGACCGGTATCGCTTCCTGCACCGTCAGGGTCAGGGACGGCTCGCCGGGCGCTTCGAGGGTCAGGGTGTAAGGTTCACGCCGGCCGTTGACCAGACGGTAGTCGGCAAACTGAAAGACCTGCCGCGCCGCACCTTCCCCGCTCTCGAGGCGGACGAGCAAACCGGAAGCGGCGGCAAAATAGCCGGTGGCTGTGGCCCGTTCGCGTGACGTGAAGACAACGCGGTAGCAGGGCTGCCCGGCGAGTTCCACAACCGGCAGCGAACGCAGGGCGATTCCCTGCTGTTTGGCGTCGAGCAGGTTTCCGGCCAGAATCCAGCCTTCGAGCAAGCGCTGCCGGCCAATCTCATCCACGAGCGTCGAAGCACCGTCGCGGGTCGTCTGTACCCAGGCTGAAGTGCCATTGATGCCCAGGCAGCGACGGTCATCCTCAAACACGAGTTCCAGACGCAACTGGTTGGGGGCGCGGCGGTCGAGCGTAAAGCTGCCAGTGTCACTTGCCGCCGTCTGCACGGTTCCACGCAGCGTGGTGGCACCGGCTGCCCGCAGGGCTTTCTCGCCGCCCAAGGCCGCCCAGTACCGCGCCACGACTTTCGGCGCCGGCAGGGATTTGACCGAACGCAGGGCCGGGGCTGAAGTTTGGACCGAAGCCTGGGCCGGGGCTTGTGCCGGAGACTGGGCAGCGACCGAAGCGGTCAGGCCCAGTCCCAGCAGGAGGCGGCCGAATATCCACAGCAAAGACTTATGACCAAAACCGAAGCGACGCAATGACAGGCAGGGCAACATAGGTTCTTTCTGCAGCAGAGTACGTCCGGGGGGCAGTCGCAGGGGGTATTCACGCGACGTACGCAGCGCTTGGGCCAGCAGGCTGCCGGAAGCCGTCCGTCGGGGAACAAGATTGTGCACCAGCCAGACGATTCCCATACGTTGGAAATCATGCCATTCGGCATATCCCCAAACGTGCGTTGGACGTACTGGATGTTAATGGGCTCAGACCTTTCACAGTCAGGGTCTGTTGGAGAGTTCATTCCGTTCCGAAACTGACTTGGTCGCCCTGCTAACCCTGCTGGACAGGCGGTTTACAAGGCGGCTGTTTCATCCATGCGCTCGGATTGCATTTTTGGCGTATTTTATCAGCGGATGAAAGTCCTGTGTTGGCTCAGCGGCAACTGTGACTGCTGTGCATCTCATTACACAGATCTATGTCACAGGCAGAGTCGGTATCAGGTACAAGTGCTTGTCGGGCAGGTGGCAGTTCCAAATTTGTTTGGAACTGACCCACCTCATACTCGGCAACTTCTTCCATGAAAAGGAGCCTTTGGTAAGCTCCTTCCATAGATTCTACTATCTGCCGTTTTGCCAGAGCTTGCACGACATTGCTTTCTTTCCCTAACACTCTTGCGAGAGATGTCAAATCAAGCAGGTTAAGAAGTTGTGCCGTAATAGGCCGCTTTGCATCCCAGAAAATCAAGGCTGACCAAAGCTCTCTGGCAGGCTCAGACATTACCAATTCGTATAGGACATTGCATTCTTCTTCAGACTTGCAAGAAAAAAAATAACAAGTGTCATCAAGAACTACCGGAAGTCCTTGAAAAGGCATCACTTTTACAAACTCAAGCTTCTTGTATAAGCCGGAAATAGCAACCTTCCAGGGAGCAAACGTATATGATCCAACACCAAAGATCGAGAAGGGGGGGCGGTTCTTGTATATTGAGCTCTTCCGTTTTTCCAGAAAACAAGCATGCCCGGTAAGGTAGTTCCACGCTTTGGGAGCATCCAACCTAAGACGGCTTGGATCGTCGCTCATCGTGCGCTGTGGAACAATTATCCAACGACAAGGATTCCTATGTGCTACAAGATCGGAGCTTTTTAGCAAAGGAAAGAGTATTTCAGGTTCAAGCTCAATAAATTCCCCTAGCCCATTGACAAATTTTCCAGACTCAATTTTCAATTCAAACACTTTACTGCAATCGTGCTTTATTCCTGATCGCCAACCTTGGAAACCCTTCCCTATGATGTTTTTCCATTTCTGGTATGATTTGACATCAGCTACAAGCCTTCCATCCTGCAAGCTAAACGTGTTATCTGGCTGTTGTGCACGAAGGGAAGGAAAAACCTGGCATTCCTTACTATGGCCGTTCGGATCACTTCGAATGAGCAAAAGGCAGGCATCAACCGATACCCCAAAATACTCCTTCGCATCGAGGTTATACAAAGATGCTGACCCAATGCGTAACTCGTGCTGCCAAGCATACAAAAGAGTCTTACGTGCCACCGTCGTCTTACATAGCATTGCGAGCACGCCATGCTTACCATTGAGCCATTCGACATTCTTTCTGATCATCCATTCCGAAATGTCGAAATTGCTTTTACCAGTGCGCGCGTCAATACCACAAAGGTTGTCGAGATTTGACTTCGCTGGAACATTGCTACTGCCCAGAGCACCTAGTACTGCATTTGTGACCCACGGTGGATTGCCTATGACAAGGATTGGATCGGGCAATGCCCTAATAATCTCAGACCAATTCGTAGAGAAGAAATCAGCTTGATAAACTTCAACGTGCGCACGAGGAAATGAGTGTGCAACAGTCTGTAGCGCCTGTGCTACATATTGTGAATTAATCTCAAAGCCAAGAACACGTGACACATCTGGAAATGTTTCCAAAGATGCTTTGAGAAATGAACCTGTCCCACAATTTGGCTCAAGAACCGAAACAGGGCAAAATCCAGTCTGAGCAATAAGGGAACAAATTTCCCTGGCTAAGCTGACAGGCGTTTGAAAATCCCCGAATTCGACTTTGCGCTGTTTTTGGTTCTGCATTGCTATCCCAGCCTCTCGACTCCCGTAACGAGGCCGGCTTTCTCGATAATGCGACCATATTGAAGTCTCCATTGAAGAGCATTCGAGATGGTAAGATAGCCGACCCTCGGAGGGTTTGAAAGAATTTCGTCAGCTATCGCTGATGCCTCGATCTCATCCACTGGCAATCGGCGCTCCTCGATGAAAGCGAGGATGTCATCCTTGTTCCCATCATTCTCAAGAATTCGGTGAAGACCTGTGGTCGTTTGAAAGTCTGCTGTCCACTCTTTACTAACAAAGATCGTGTGCAGAACATTCAGATTGCCCGTGGCTGTTTGGGGGTCGTCTGCTTTTTCATACACGAACACAAGTAAAGAATAGCCCAAGCCATAGATTTTCTGCCAGGCAGATTTAAAAGGACATGATGATTGTGGTTGCCTTATGCTTGTCACCTTCATGTCAACTTCAAGTTCAGGAAAGTCTATCCCACTTGCAGAGCTTCCTTCCTCAAAGTCGTATTTTTCGCGGAGGTAAGACCGAAACTTGCGCTCGAAGTATGTGCCAACAGCCTTCCCATCCGTAACACCATACAATGATGGCTCCCGGTGTGCTGACTCGACCTTGGCAAACTTCTGTGCTTCTACCTTAAGAATTTCAAGTGTCAGCTTCGGTTTCATTGCTCCTCTTCGCAATTTTCCGCTCGGTGGCTTACGTCTGAGCTACTGAGAGAAGGCGTCTGTGCCCATCAGCCCGTCCGATGCCACGCACGATGGAGGCCAGCGTTTCCGAGATCAGCGTTTCCTGAGAAACGCCCTAGCACTCGCTATACCCACAGGCGTGACACTTGCGACACCCTTCCTCATTGAACAGCGCTGCATTCTGACATTCGGGACAAAGCTCGGCCGCCTCCAAAACCCCCGGCCCGGCGTCATGGTGCAGAAAGAAGTCTGATGCCTGTGAAGCGGCTTCGCCCGTGTGAGCCATATCCCCGTGGACAGTTTCGTCGTGGCTGTCACCAGTCCCGTTCCCACGGCCGTTCCTGACATAGTGCTCGAACAACACCTTACCGATGGCATCGGGGACGGAAAGCACGCGCGCCGGGCCAAAGCCGGCCGAACGCGAACCGCCAATGCCGCGAAGCTGCTCGGCAATGAGCTTCACCGGCACACCACAGCGCAGGGCCAGCGAAATCAACCGCCCGATGGCTTCGGTAAAGGCCGTCACATCACTCCCAGCCCGCCCGATGATGGCAAAGACTTCAAACGGTTTCCCGTCCAACTCAGTGACAAACAACCGCAGCTTGCCGAGTGGGGTCATCACCGGGAAGGAATGGCTGGGCAAGCCTTCAGCCGGGACCGGTCGCGGTTTCAGCCCGGTCGGTGCGGGTTCCGCCGCCGGTGCGGAACTGGCGCTCCTGCCGGTGGAACCAGTGGAGAGCACCTGGTTGGCCCGTGAACCGTCGCGATAGACGGTGATGCCCTTGCACCCCAGACGGAACGCCAGCTCGTAGGCTTCACGGACCTGATCGGCAGTCGCCTCGTGGGGGAAGTTGATCGTCTTCGAGATCGCACTGTCGGTGTATTCCTGGAACGCGGCCTGCATGCGGACATGCCACTCCGGCGCGATGTCGTGGGCCGTAACCCACACCCGCTGCACCTCGGCCGGAACTTCCGGGTGGTGGATGTGACCGGTATCGGCAATCCGTTCCATGAGTTCAGGGCTGTACCAGCCCTCCCGTCTCGCCTGGGCCATGAAATCCTGATTGATGTCAAGCATCCGGCTATCGGCCTGGTAGCGCCAGAAGGCAATGGCAAAGAGCGGCTCTATGCCCGACGAACAGCCGGCAATCATGCTGATGGTGCCCGTGGGGGCCACGGTGGTGACATTACAGTTGCGCAGCAGGCGCGGCGGACGAATCCGCGCGCCGTCCGGGCGGCGGGCGCAGGTGGCGTCGGGACCCCAGATGCTGTGCTCCCATTCGGGGAATGCGCCCCGCTCGCGGGCCAACTGCTCGGAAGCCACCTTCCCTTCCTCGTCAACAAAGTGCATGACCTTCCGCGCCAGCTCGATGGCTTCATCCGAGTTGTACGGAATCCCCAACCGCACCAGCATGTCGGCCCAGCCCATCACGCCCAGCCCGATCCGCCGGATACGCTGGCTCAGGTGCGTGATCTGTTCCAGCGGGTAGTGGTTGGCATCAATCACGTTGTCGAGAAAGCGTGTGCTTTCGTGGACCACCTCGCGCAGGTGATTCCAGTCAACGGTTCGTTCGGGCGTGACAAACTTGCCCAGATTGATCGAGCCAAGATTGCAGACATCGTAGGGCAGCAACGGCTGCTCTCCGCAGTTGTGCACATAAAGTCCATTGGCGTCGAAGGCGTTGACGCCCGGGATGGAGCAGTCGAAGACCTCAGCCTCACCAATGAGCGTCAACGACTCGACCTCGGCCACAAAGCACTCACGGTAGTGGCCGCGGGCAGAGCGAGCGGCGAGAGCGGAGCTGAGCGCCTGAGCCTTGGCCGGGTTGGTAAAACCTACCAGGGAAGCGAAGGTCAGCAGGTTGTCCTTCGAGATGCAAAGTTCGTGCTGAGCCTTCGTGGCATAGAGCTTCCCGCCGCCGCGGCCATCGGGCAGGACACGCTCGCCGGCCGGCCGGCGGTTGCGGTAGAGGCGGCTGGCAATGCCAAGGCGCAGCAGCATGCGCTGGACGCGCTCCAGAAGGGCGAGGTTCGACTGGGCAAGGCGAACCGACATGCCCTTCCCGCCACCGTCCAGTACAGTGCCATCGGCGTCGAACAGGCCACGGAGCAGACCGCGGTAGAACAGGCTGGAGGCGCGCTCGGTGCTGTCTGTGAGGCTCTTGTTCTCAGGCGTGATGCCGAAAGCAGCAGCAAGGGCGGCCAGCGCACTGGAGCGCACGCGGAATTCGTTGCGCTCCTCGATCGGCTGGATGCCAGGGGCGAGTGGTGAGTGGCGAGTGGCGAGTGGATAATAACTACTACTCGCTACTCGCCATTCGCTACTCGCTTCCTTCCTACTCGCTACTTGCCATTCGCTACCCGCTTCCCTACTAATGGCACCCAATGCCTGCTGGGCCATATACTCAGCGTCCTGCCCCCAGAAGGAGAGTACGGCCCGGTCCTCACTGAACGTTCCATCACCGACGAGGAGACCCAGGAGCCAGCCCTGCTCCAGCGTGCCGGCACCCTCCCACTGGGTGAACTCACGATGATTGTGAAGCTTCACCAAGTCGCCCGGCTGAAGGCGCTGAACCTCGACCCACTCGGTCTGCTCACCGTTGCGCTCCACGGCGTTCACGCGCATCACACGGTGATTACCAGTCAGCCGGAGCGAGTAACCGCTGGAAGTCTTCAGTTCATAGATTGGCTTGAGTCCGTTGGACCAGAAGCCACGGGCGTCGCTGCCATACGCCATTCCGTCAACGATGGCTGTAAACGGCGAGCCGACCAGTTCAGCGACCTGACGGGGGCCGTCGCTCGTCTGCACCCAGGCATCACGGGTGATGCACGGATTCGTGGCCTCGTACCCGCCCAGGGACGGCACCGGGTTGTACTCGTTGGCCCGGTCAATGAAGAACAGACCCGGCTCGCCAGTGGCATGCGCGCACTGCACGATCAGGTCAAAGACCATCCGGGCGCGCAGGCGCATGGGTTGACCGGGCGGCACCAGTATCTCGCCGGTCAACGGGTGTTTCAGTCCGTCGCGTGAAGCCATCTGCACGGCGCGGGTGCGCGGGTTGATCAGTTCATAGGTTTCATCGCGCTCAACGGCGCGCATGAAAGCATCGGTGATAGCCACCGAGATGTTGAAGTTCGTGATTTTCGTCGTATCGCGCTTGCAGGTAATAAACTCCAGAATATCGGGGTGATCGCAGCGCAGAATACCCATGTTCGCCCCACGGCGCGTTCCCCCCTGCTTAATCGCCTCGGTCGAGTGGTTATACACCTCCATAAAACTGACCGGGCCGCTCGCTACGCCCATGGTGCTGCGCACCACGTCGTTGCGCGGGCGCAGCCGCGAAAAGCTGAAGCCAGTGCCCCCGCCGCTCTGATGAATCAGCGCCTGATGCTTGAGGGTGTCGTAAATGCTGTTGAGGGTATCTTCAATGGGGAGCACAAAGCAGTTATGCACCACCATCTGGTTGGCGACGTAGGTGTGATCCTCCTCGACCTCAAGGTTATAGACGATCGCCTCTTCATCAAGCGCGGCGACTTCAAGGACCCGATAGGCGCCGTCGCGGACCATCCCGGCGTTGTACGTTTCGCCATAGGCCAGCGACCAAGGCTGCACGGTGCCGAGGGCTGGCAGCGAATCTGCCCGTAGCGTCGGGTAGTAGCCCAGGCTGTAGGCCAAGGTGAAGAGCTGGCGGACCAGCACCTCATTGCAGAGGGTGATCCGGGTCTGATGGCTGTTGATCGGGGTGCCGTCGCCGTCGGCGACACCCTGGAGCAGCGCCTGGCGAAGATCGGGCGACAGGCTCATGGCCCAGGCGGGCAGCCGCTTCTGGTCGAAGCCGGCGCCGAAATGCTCGACGAGCCACTGCGCAAGCAGCTTGCTCTGGAGGCGCACGGTCGTCCAGCCATCGCCCCGCCGGCCTTGCGGCTGGGTGCTTTTCTGCACACGGGCGGGCAGGCCGAGTTTACCCTCAAGGATCGCGGCGAGGCGTGCGGCGTGCTCATCCTCATCCCAGGAGAGCGTGAAGCGGATATCGTACCCGGCCGAGATGGACCCTTCCGCGAGGTAGAGGCCCAGCATCCAGGCGAGAGCTGCATCAATTGTGACGCCGTCGCGGATCGGAGCGACCTGGCGCGAGATCGCATCACGCTGGGCGTAGCGGCGCTGTGAGCGTGGGCTGGTGCCCTCAAGCCGGGCATGGACCCAGCCATCCTCAACGTGGCCGTCAAAATGCATCGTGACGGTTGCGCTCCCGATCTCTGGGCAGCCGATCTTCACGAAGTGCTGTTTGGGCGCCAGATCCCTGACCTGCACCCAGCCATCGGTCGTGAGGAAGGGATGCTCGGCGGTGACATAAAGCGCCGGCAACTTATCAACCTTCACCCGGTAGAGGCAGCCGGTGCGGCGCATCGTCCCGGTGACGGGACGGTAGCGGCCGGCGTGGGTAAGCACAAGGGTGCCGACCTGCACCTCCTCGATGGGCTGCGGCCCAGCGATCGTCTCGATCATCGTACGGGCGGCGAAGCACGCGCTGAGCTGTCCCAGAGGACGCCCGGCATTCATCAGGGTCGGGCTGTTTGGCTCAAACCAGCCCTGCGCCATCAGTTCGTAAAAACGTTCGGCACGTTCTGCAACCTGCCCGGCCGATGCCCCATAGCGGGCATCAACTGCAGCAATAGTTTTAGCTACCCGCCAGAACATGGCTTCGGGGGTCTCAATCACCTCGCCCTGCTCGTTCTTGAGCAGATAGCGTTTCATCAGGACCGTACGGGCGATGTCGGTGAGACTGGCGGGGGCAGGTTCCTGTTTCATCATGGATCGTAAAACTCCTTGGCTGGACAGAGGGATGAAGCGCGCCGGCATGCACGGCTGGAAAACGAAAATCAGACAGAACCACTATATCTGGTAGTGACGCTGGTTGGTAGGGTACACATCTTGATTCTGCGCGCGGCCCTGCCAGTGACGCCCAAGGGCGGGCACCGCCTGCTTGCCCGCAGCTTTTCGCCAAAAAAAGTATTCACCGGGTGTCTGTGGCTACGGTGCGCAGATAGGCTTTCTCAGGCAGGCAGCCTACGGTGCCACATCCACGTGGGACAGGTTGGGTCATCATGAACCGTCCCGTCAGACTTACCCGTTCCTGCCCAATCAGGAACGTGAAGGACACCACACGCCGGACACGGCCACCGGCAACACCCACTGCCCGGTTGAGGCTTTAACCGGCCGCGCTGACTCACGCGCGCCGCGCTGACAAGATTTCTCCACGCCGGGTACATCCGGGGAACTATCAGGCAGCATCCGAAGCGCCCGGGCCAGCCACGCCGCTGGACACCAGCCATCGAGAAAATGGGTTTTGCATCCGCCGGGCGATTCCATAAGTTGGAAATAACGCCATGGAAGGGTTGAGGAAACGTCTGGCCGTGAAAGAAGGTATTGCACCATCATCGCTTCCGCTGTCACGGGCGACACCTCGCACCGCCAGTCCGGCGCGCCATAAAGTCTCGGCATGGGTCGAGTTGCTCAAGCCTGTCACCTGGATTCCCGTCATGTGCGCCTACGTCGCTGGCGCCCTGTGCAGCGCTGCGTTCACCGTGGCGAGCCTCGCCGACTGGCGGCTGTGGCTGGGACTGCTGATGAGCGGGCCGCTCATTTCCGGCACCTGCCAGGCCATGAACGACTACTTCGACCGCGACGTGGATGCCATCAACGAACCCTACCGGCCCATTCCTTCAGGCCGGATTGGGCTGCGCGAAGCCACACTGGGCATCAGCCTGCTGTGCGCCCTCACCCTTCTGACGGCCTACCTCATCCATCCGTGGATTGTGGCGCTGGCGATCATCGGCATCGTCAACGCTCACCTTTACAGCGCCAAACCCATCAAGCTGAAGCGCATTGTGTGGGTCGGCAATGCCACGGTTGCGGCTTCGTACATCCTGCTTCCCTGGATGTCGGGCGAGCTGGCCTTCAAGGGCCACATCAGTTGGACGGCCACCGCCGTCGCCGTCTGCTACGTCATTGCCAGCATCGGCAGCATGACGACCAATGATTTCAAGTCACTTGAAGGCGATGCGCGGATGGGCATCCACACCCTGCCCCAGGTCTTTGGGGTGGCGCGGGGAGCCTGGCTGGGCATCTTCGTGCTGGACGCCGGACAACTCGCCGCCGCCGGACTGCTGGCGCTGCTGGGTGAATGGCTGTGGGCAGTGCTGGTGGGCGCTACGGTACTGCCGCAGATGTGGTTTCAGCGCACATTTCTGGCCGATCCCATCCACAAGGCTATCTGGTACAACGCCCACGCCCAGGGCTTTCTCGTGCTGGGGATGTTCCTTGCCGCCTGGGCCGTCCGCGCCTGACGGCCATCAGTCTTCTGCGTGAACTTCCGCCGGAAGGGGAGGTTTGCCTTTTTTCCAGTAGGGCGGGATGTCGTGGAACTCGCGCCAGAGCTGCTCCAGCCTGGCCAGACGGTAGGCCTGCTCACAGGCCAGAAAGCCCATGACCAGGCCCACGGCTTCCCGGCTGGCAGCCTCGCCGGCTGGAGCAAGCTCGGACAGCAGGCGCACCGTCACGGCGGCATCATTGAGTACGCCCAGCACATCCTGCAGGTCGGCCAGGTGCCGGATGAAGCGCCGGGCCGCCTTGGGATGCCAGACGGCAAAAAATTCCGCGCTGTAGCGGAGTTTTTTGGCCGCAATCCGCATGGCATGGCGTTCAGTGGCATCCAGCTCGTGCAACCGCTCGCCCAGGCGTACCAACTGGCGCCGCCGGCGGCGCAGGGCCGCCCGCGACCAGTCGGCCGTCGTGGCCGGCGAGACGGGCAGCAGTGCCAGCTCGCGCTCAACCTTCAGCCACAACGGTACCAGACGCGGCGATGTCACTGCCGCGCGCGCCCGGTCATTGGCCGCCCGGCGCTGCGCTTCGGCAGCTTCAAGCAGGACGGCCAGCCGCTCCGGTTGCGGCAGATGCGCCTGAATCCGGGGCAGGGTTTCCGTCGCCAGCACGTCCCAGTCACGCGCTACGGACAGTTCACCCATCAGCCACTTGAGTTCGCCAAGCCAGTCCGGTTTGGTATAGCCCATAAAGCGCAGCAGGCCGATGGCCGCCCGCATACGGCGCAGGGCAACCCGCATCTGGTGAATGAATTCGGGGTCGGGATCGGACGTGCTGAGCAGGCCCGGCAGATTGGCTTCAAACTGGCGCAGGCAACTCCGTACGATGTGCTGAAACGACACACTGGCCGGAGCATCGAGCAGCAGGAGCGGCGGGCTGGCTTTGACCGGCGTGCAGGGCAATGCACCCACGAGCTGGTAGCCACGCTGCGCCTTGCTGCGAGGTTCGAGTTGGAATGGCAGGTCGGCGGCCAGGCGTTCGGCGATGTCGAACAACGGCGGCAGGTCGCCGCTCCTGAGTTCCAGTTCAACTTCGGCAATAGGGCAGACCCGTGCTCCGGCGCGTACTTCACCGCGATCCAGGGCGACTTCAATGAGAGCGCCCTCGTGGTTGAGTTGCCAGGTGTCGCGCCAGACTTCTGTCTCGAAACAGGGCGCAAGGCTGGCGGCAGCCTCCGGCGGGAGCAGCGACCGGGCTTCAGCAGGCAGCAGGTCCAACTTCAGGCGTTTGCCGGAAACCGGCATCTCCCACTCCGGGCGTTCGGCAAGCAGCCCACCGCTGCCAGCCCCCGCCTTCAGGGTTTGCAGCCAGCGGCGTCCACTGCGGCGCAGGCGCAGGGCAATGCCCTGGCGGAGCAGGGCGGCATCCGGGGTGTCCACATACAGGGTGTACAGTTTGGCGCGGGACCGCGCCGCCTGGCGCAGAAGAGGATGCCGTCTGAAGCGGGGCATCAGCCTGGGCGAGAGCGCCAGTTTGATTTCGATTTCGACCGGAGCAGCCGCCGTGGCGACCTCCGGTGCATTGACTGACCTACCCATAAGCACGGCTTCACGCCGTCGGCCGGGCAGCCGGCGCATAAAACTTCCGCCACGTAGCACGCAGTGACGACGACACTTCAGCGTCGGCCAGCGCGCCGGCTTCCCGCAATGCCGCATGGCAGGCCGGCAGCCGGTAGTGCGGCACACTGGGATACAGGTGATGTTCGATGTGATAGTGCATCTGGTGCGGGAAAAGCCACCAGCGGATGTACCACGGCACCAGGTTCGTGCGCGCTGCACGCAACGGCGTCGAAGTGTCCGCTACCGCGCCATGTTCACAGAGCGCGCGCAGCCGCAACAGCCACTGAAGCAGCGTTACCAGTGGTAAAAGCCATAAAACGACATAACTCTGCCACCACCCACCAGCAACGGCAGCGACAAGCAGCGTCACCTGGAAGACAATGACAAAACGCTGATCCCGACGGGCCGCCCGCCGCAGGTTTTCCGAAGTGTCATCCACTATGGACACATGTGCCGCTGGCTTTTCCGGCGCGGTGCGGCGCAGCGGCCGGCCGAAAAAGTACAGGTAGTTTTTGACCGCCGTAATCCCCAGCAGGTCCTTGATGAACTTTTTGAGCAGGTGCCAGCGTCCACGGGGATACCCCGCCATCAGCGCCATGTCCGGGTCAATCGGGCTGTACAGATGGTTGTGGTGAATCCGGTGAATGATGCGGTACGTGTGCATGGAAACCCCCAGCGGAGCAGCACACAGCATCCCCACTGCATCGTTGAGCCATCGGGTTTCATACATCCGGTAGTGCGCCGCCTGGTGGGCTAGAATGGCCAGTCCGTGCTGCGCCGCCGCGATACCTAAGGGTGCCAGGCACCACAACAGCGGATGGTTGAGCCAGACCGTTGCGGTGACAAGACCGACGATGATACCCCAGTCAAGAAGCAGCGAAGACGTTGCCCGCAACGGCGAGAGCGCCGAAAGCTGTTTGACCACAGCCGGCGCCAGCAGTGGCCGCCGGCCCGTCTGGCGGAATTCCTCGCCCCGTTCTCCCACAACCATCGTCAACCGACACTCCTCGCTAATCTGACCGGGGGACGCTCAGCCCACGTCGGCCAGTGCCACAATGCGTTCAATACAATCTCCGACGACCTTGTTGGGCGTCGAAGCCCCAGCCGTGATGCCAATGGTGACAGGCCCTTCCGGGAGCCAGTCCCACGAAGTCGTCTCTTCCTTGCTGAAAGCCGGCTTGTGGCGGATTTCCCTTGCCGATACCAGACACTCCGGCGCATTGATGTGGTAAGTCGGCAACCGCTCTGCGGCAATTTCACACAGGTGCTCGGTGTTGCTGCTGTTGTAGCCGCCCACCACAATGACCAGATCAAGCGGTTCTTCGATGAGCTTCAGGATGGCATCCTGCCGTTCCTGGGTGGCGCTGCAGATGGTATCAAACGAACGAAAGCGTGTTTTGACTTCTTCCGGCCCGTACCGCTGCTCGATAGCGCGCCGAATCATCTCCGCAATTTCCAGGGACTCACTCGAAAGCATCGTTGTCTGGTTGGCCAGCCCGACGCGCTGCAAGTCGCGGTCCGGGTCAAAACCCGGCGTCGCCACGGCAGCATACCTGGCCAGGAAGGCTTCGCGGCTGCCGCGCCCAAGGATGTAATCACAGACATCCTGCGCCTGCACCCGGTCGCGCACGACAAGAAACTTGCCGTTGGGATAGAGCGTCGTCCGCGAGCGCGTGGCCTCGGTTTCCTCGTGGTCGTACTTGCCGTGAATGATGGCCGTAAAACCTTCCCGCGCATACTTTTCGACCCGCTTCCAGACGTGGACCACCGAGCCGCAGGTCGTATCCACCAGCAGGCAGCCGATGCGCTTGAGACGTTCCAGCTCGTGGGTCGGGGCGCCAAAGGCCGGGATCAGGACAATATCATCGGCTGTCACTTCGTCGCCCGGCCGCAGAAAACAGTAGCCCATCCGGGCCAACTGCTCGTTGACTGTGGGGTTGTGGATGATTTCCCCGGTCAGATACACCCGCCGGTTGGGAAACCGCACGTGGGTCTCGTAGGCCAGGTCAAGGGCGTGGTCAACGCCATAGCAGAAACCGAACTCCTGCGCGAGACGGAAGGTGAGACGGCCCGCCTGGTGCGTCCCCCCAGAAGCCTTGATGCGCTGGACCAACGCACTGTCAAAGTCGTTTCGGATTTCATCGTGAACTTCAGCGCGCAGACCAAACCCGCTCCGGGAAGGATTTTGCCGTTTTGCCGGCGCAGCCGCATCATTCGCTATTGCCATGAGAAACACCTGTGTCTTCCGGGAAGAGTCAACGACCTTGGATGCAAGCTTACATCGCACCCTCACCATTCGCCAAGCAACGCCGAAAGCACTCCAGCCAGTGACCTTCTCACCCCCGGCAGGTGTAGCCTGGCTTCTGATTCTGAGATAGAGTCGCCGACTTCGCGCTGGCTGCCCGACAGCCGGCGTCCGTACCCTGCTTTTCCGAGGAACCACCGCTATGCCCGGATTTGCGCCCCGCTTTGTACAACCTGTCGTCGAGTCACCACTGCCGCCCGCCTTCCGCTCGGCGCGGCCGGCGCCGGCCACAGCGGCCGCCGTCGAGGCAGCCATCCGCAAAGCGCAAGCGTATCTTCTTTCCAAGCAGTACCCGGAAGGCTACTGGTGGGCCGAACTTGAAGCCAATGTCACCCTGACGGCTGAGTACGTGTTTCTCCACAAGGTGCTCGGCACGGACGGTGAACGGACGCGGCAGTTTGAGAAAATCCGCACCTACCTGCGCCGCCAGCAGCGCGAACACGGCGGCTGGGAGCTGTACTACGGCGACGGCGGCGAACTCTCCACGAGCATCGAGGCCTACTTTGCCCTCAAACTGCTCGGCGACAGCCCCGACCTGCCGCACATGGCGCGCGCCCGGCAGTTCATTCTGGCGCGCGGCGGCATCACCAAAGCGCGGGTGTTCACCAAAATCCATCTGGCGCTGTTCGGCGCGTTTCCCTGGGAAGGCTGCCCGACGCTTCCGCCGTGGATTATGCTCCTGCCGGACTGGTTTCCCTTCACCATTTACGAACTCGCCAGTTGGGCGCGCAGCTCGACGGTTCCCCTGCTCCTTGTCAGCGACCGGAAACCCGTCGTGCGCGTACCGGGCGGCGATGCCGATGAGCTGTATGCCGAAGGCCGCGCCCAGGCCGACCTGTCCCTGCCCAATCCCGCCGGCCTCCTGTCGCTGGGAGGTGTTTTCATCGGCTTCGACTGGATGCTCAAACTCATGGAGCGGTTCGACCTCTCGCCACGTAGGGCGGAAGCCCTGGCGCGGGCCGAACAGTGGACGCTCGAACACCAGGACGACAGCGGCGACTGGGGCGGCATCATTCCGGCCATGCTCAACTCGCTCCTGGGGCTGCACTGCCGGGGCTATGCGCCGACCCACCCGGTCATGCAGAAGGGCATCGCGGCCGTGGAGCGGTTCTGCATTGAGACCGAAGATGAGTTCCACACGCAGCCCTGTGTTTCTCCCGTCTGGGATACGGGCCTGACCATCCTCGCCCTGCTCGATTCAGGGCTGCCCAACGATCATCCGGCGCTCGTCCGCGCCGGCGAGTGGCTGCTCTCCAAGCAGATTTTCCGGGACGGCGACTGGCGGTTCAAAAACCGGACCGGGCCGGCCGGCGGCTGGGCCTTCGAGTTCTGGAACGATTTTTTCCCCGATGTGGACGATACAGCCGTCGTCACCATGGCGCTGCACCGGCTCAAGCTCCCCGACGAAGCCGAAAAACAGCGCCGCCTGAAACTCGCCATCGAGTGGACACTCTCGATGCAGAGCAAAAACGGCGGCTGGGGCGCTTTTGATGTGGACAACACCCTCGAAATCCTCAACGACATCCCGTATGGCGACCTCAAAGCCATGATTGACCCGCCCACTGCCGACCTCACTGGACACATCCTCGAAATGCTGGGCGTCACCGGTTATGCCGCGCCACGGGAAAAGGTCGAACGGGCCATTGCCTTCATCAAAAGCAAACAGGAACCGGAAGGCTGCTGGTGGGGACGCTGGGGCGTCAACTATATCTACGGCACGCACATGGTCATCTGCGGCCTGGTTGCTCTGGGGCTTGACCCCCGCGAAGCCTTCATCATGCGCGGTACGCAGTGGCTCAACTCCTGCCAGAACGAAGACGGCGGCTGGGGCGAAACCTGCGCCAGCTACGGCGACCGGACCCTGATGGGCGTCGGCAAAAGCACGCCTTCCCAGACGGCCTGGGCACTGCTGGGTCTGATGGCCGGCGGCGAAGGCAAGTCCGACTGCGCTCGCCGGGGCATCGAATATCTCGTCACCCACCAGAATGACGACGGAAGCTGGACGGAAGCCGAGTTTACCGGCACCGGCTTCCCCAACCACTTCTACATGAACTATCACTTCTACCGGAACTACTTCCCGCTCATGGCGCTGGGGCGTTACCGGGCTTTCGCCCGGACCTAGACCAGCAAGCTAGAAAATTCGCCACACCTTTCAGTGCAGAAAATTCTTGCCTCTCCCGGCTGGAACAGGGTACTGTCACTGCCATCGCTGGATTTTTCCAGTTTGCCATTCCACAGTGGCTTCCTGAGAAGCTCGTGATGTCGCATTGGGCGCGGCTGCCCAGGGAGGGAGTGATGAGCACCTACACGAACGGTCAGGTTCCCGATTTCCGCGTCGCCGTCATAGATGAACTCAACCATGCGGCTAAGGCGGTCGAGAAATACGGGCTGCCGGTAACGGCGACCTATACGCTCGAAGAGGCTGGGACGCGACTTTCCGAACTGAGCAAGTACCACATCATCATCGTTGGGGTGTCGCTGTTTCCCATCCGGCGGCGAATTGTGAATGAACTGCGGCGGGTCGCGCCGAATGCCTGTCTCGTGTTCCTGCGGCGCTCCCATGAGTTCTCTAACGGGCAGTCTCCGCTGGAGGTCAAAAACACGGTCTCGGCCGACTTTATGCTGAGTGCTTCCTCGCCGGATGAGGTCTGGCAGGCCGCACAGTCTCTGAAGCACATGTTTCCGCTGCCGACGACCGCCGAACTTGAACCGCCGGCCGAAGCGTTTCTGATGGACCGGGTGATGAAAGTCGTTGCCGCGCACTATCAGGACCCGAACCTCAACCTGCGCGCGGTGGCAAGCCGGCTCAACCTTTCTTCGGGGCAGTTGTCGCGGCTGCTCAACCGCCATGCCGGAATGCGGTTCCGGCAGTTGCTTCAGCAGACCCGCCTCGAAGCCGCCAAGCAGTTGCTGATGACAGCCAACTGCACGACCATCAAGGAAGTGGCCTTCAAGGTCGGTTTTGCAGACAGCGACTACTTTTCACGGGCGTTCAAACGCTACACGGGCTGCTGCGCCACGGAGTACCGCGAAAACAGCGCCCTTCAGTAGGACCGGCAGCGCGCGGGACGGCCCGGTGTGATGCGGGCGAGCCCCCAAATGACAGGCAGGCATGACATTCCTGCCCGTCAGCGGGGGCGTTGCTTTCCGGCGTACCGCTGAAAGACCACGGCCGGCTGTTCGACGACCCGCCTGGCTTCGATGCACATCACGAGCCGCACGAACTGCGCCATGCTCCAGGCCAGAGGCGTGGCGCTGCCCGTGCCCTGACCTATCCGGTAGCGGGTATCGGGCGGATATGCCTGATCCCAAACCTGTTCAGGGATCATCCCCGTTGGGCCGGCAAAGGCCAGCATGGTTTTCGCGTAGGGATTGGCATCGCCGCCGCTGGCAATGACGTATTCGCCGCGCTCGCCGGTCAACAACGGCCAGATACGCCCGATGCCTTTGTCCTGCCAGCCGCTGCCGTCGGCGCGCTCGCCATACCCGTCGTAGTTGTAGCGTCGCCAGCCCGGCCCCATGGGCGTTTCAACCCGAATCACCCGGTCAACCATCCGCAGTGAACGCAGGATTTTGGGGTCGTCGGGCGGTACGATGCCCAACCGTACGAGTTCCAGAAAACCCGCATCCACGATGGCGCGCTCATCGTGTTGGCCGCCGCCGTTGTTGATGTCGAGCTTGAAACCGTCGTTTGGGTCGCGGTTGTTATTGATGCGCAGGTAGTACCCCCGTTCGGCTTCACCTTCGTCCCACGGGCCGGTCGTTGTGTAGCACCACTGCTGGACGCCTTCGGCCCAGCGGTCAGCCGTGCGCTCATAGCGTTCGGCGTCTTCAGCGCGGCCCAGCCGCCGGGCAATGTCTGCCGCGCAGATCAGACCGGCGATTTCGGCGGCTATCGTGGAAGGGGAATAGCCCTCTTCCTCCTCCCACCGCTCCTGTGGCGTGTAGGGGCCATGGCGCAGGATGTATTCGGCGGCCGGCCGGACGTGCTGGGTGTAGGTCTCGCGGTCAAAGCGTTCGAGTTGCCAGGCCAGGATGATGGGGTAGGCCACTTCGTCAAGCTGGACGCTCGGCCAGTAGGGACGCCCATCCAGCCAGCTATTCTGCGGAAAACTGCCGTCAGCGTTCTGCTGCACCTTGAAAAGGTAGTCCAAGGCGCGGCCGGCGGCGGCACGGTCGCCAAGGGCCAGCCAGGCGGTGGCGACGTGGTAGAGGTCACGCGACCAGACAAGATGATAGCCACCGGAGGTCGGGCGGTCGGCATCAGCGGCTTCCCCCCAGGGAATGCTCAGGCTGGCGACGCCCGCGCCAGGGTAGGTTTTGTCCTCGTGGGCCAGCAGGGTCATGGCGGCCACGGCAAACTGGGCGCGGTATTCGGCAGCCACCCGTGGCAACCGCGCCGTAAAGGCCTGCCATTCGGCTTCGTAACGCCCGGCAATGGCGGCAAAGCCCTCGGCCAGCGCTGCTGCGGCAACATCGGCCGCCGCTTCCGGGCGGTCGGCAAAGGCCAGTGCCAAAGTCGTCCGGGGTGCAGACAACTTTCCAATCTGCACGACGTTGCCATCCACGGCGCGCTGTTCACGTCCGTCCAGCCGTCCGTCGGCAGCCAGATCGGTCCAGCCGTCGCTGACCCCGGCAAAGCCACTCGACACCACCTCAAAGGCCGGCTGTGCGGCGAACGCCATGGCAATGGTCTGGTTGGTTGTGGCATCGCGGTCGGAAGCGACGAGCGTCCGGCCGCGGTGTTCGCCCGTATCTCCCAGGCCACTGTTGGCCACGGCCGGGTCAAGCAGGGCAAAGACCTCGTAGTTGCCGCCGTCCAGCGCCGTGACTTCGACTTCGATGAGCAGCGCATCGCGGTTGGGGTCACAGGCATAACGCTGTGTGATGCGCCACCGCTTGCCGTCGCTCATGGTCTGGGCAAAGGACAGGGCATCGTCGCGGGTCCGGCGCGTCTCCCGCTCCAAGGCATCGCGGGACGCACACCCAACGTACCCGTTGCCGACGATGACAAAATCCAGCGCCCGCAGGTTGGGCATATCCACCGTCGGGTAATAGACCTCCGTCAGGCCCGTTGCGCCCAGGGTGAACCACACCCGTGATCGCCGACTGACGGCCGTGCCCACGCCCAGCTTGCCGCCGGAAGTCCACGTGGACTTGACGCCGGGCCGGCCCGGAGCCTCTCTTGTTGCGTCTCCCGATGGCGACAGGGAAAACAGCCCCGGACAGACCAGCGCCACGGCAAGCACGATGCTTACCAGTTTCATCATGGTGACTCCTTGTGGAAAACACGCTTATCGAACACGAAACACCCGGTAGCCAAAGGCTTCCACCGGCACACGCAGGGTTTCCCGCGCCTGCATTTTTCTGTCGTTGACGGGAAATGAACTGTGTACCGGATTCACCGTGCACGGCCGGTTGGGTGCGCCGTCACAAATGGAGGCCGCAGGTATCGGCACTTCCACCCGGTTTCCGTTGCCGTTGACGACGACGAGCAACTTTTCCTTGCCGTCTTCGCGCACAAAGGCCCACTGCCGGCCTTCCACAACCAGATCGCGATGCCGGCCATGCCGCAGCGCCCGGTGGCGGCGACGGAGCGCCAGCAATTGCTGGGTTTCTTCCCACAATCGCTGTTGGTCGGGCGCCCGCCCGGCCGGGGTAAAGGCATTCGGCGTATCGCCAAAGCCGCCGGGAAAATCACGCCGGTTGTCAGGGTCTTCGCCACCATCCATCCCGATTTCATCCCCGGCGTAGAGCTGGGGGATGCCGCGCAGTGTCATGAGCAAGGCCAGCGCCAGCTTGACGCGCCGCCAGTCGCCGCCACAGGCGCGCATAATGCGCGGCACGTCGTGATTGCCGATGAAGGTGACGTTCATGTGGGCATTGCCGTAGAGCGCATCCTGCTGCAACAAACCGGCAAGACGGGACGCCGGAGCATTTCCGGCGGCAAAGTCCCGGATGGCATAAAAGAGCGGAAAGTCAAACTGCGACCGCAGGCCCGTGTCAATGCCGTCCCAGCCCGTTCGCCCGCCACGAAAGAAGGCGATGATATTCGGGTCGCCGTGCCAGATTTCGCCGACGGCCGTGAAGTTCGGAAAGGCGTCATCCATGGCGCGCTGCCAGTCCCGCCAGAACGTCCGAACAACATACGGGTAGGTGTCGAGCCGCATGCCGTCAAGGCCCACTTTTTCCGTCCACCAGAGGGAATTCTGGATGGCATAGCGTTTGTACTTCTCATCTGCACCGTTGAGGTCGGGCAGAATGCCGGCAAACCAGCCTTCAAGCACCAGCGCGCGCTCGTGCGGCGTGGCGTCGGGGCGCGTCAATGCCGGGATGTCAAAGTTACAGACGAGATGTTGTTCCGGGGTTCCGTTGAACCAGGTCGGCGTTGGCGGACGGCGCACCCACGGGTGCAGCGGCCCGGTGTGGTTGGGAATGACATCCTGAAGCAGCTTCATGCCGCGTCGCCGCACTTCCTGCGCCAGCGTCTGGTATTGCTCCAGCGTCCCGAAGCGCGATTCGACGGCGTAAAAGTCCGTCGCGCCGTAGCCGTGATAATCCTCGCTGGCATCGGCGTTGTCATAAACCGGCGTCATCCAGATAGCGGTGACGCCCAGCGCCTGGAGGTAATCGAGTTTCTCGATGACGCCGCGCAGGTCGCCCCCGTGATAGGCCCGTGGGTTGGCACGGTTGGCCGGCGGCATTCCGGGTGGCGCGTCATTGCTGCGATCGCCGTTGGCAAAGCGGTCAATCATCAGCAGATAGACGACATCATCCGGTGTCAGGCCGCGAAAGGCCGCCGTGCGGGGCAGGGGCGCAAACAGCGCCCAGGGGAGCGGACGCACACCATTGGGCGTAAGCAGATTGAGTTGGACAGGTCCGGGACGCGCCTCCGGGGTGATGGTCACTTCGCAGAACGCATAGCGCCCGTTGGAGGTCACTTCGACCCGGCCGGTGGTGATGCCGGGCGTGTTGCTGGCAAGGTGCACACCGGTCAGGTTTTCGCCCGTGAGGAGCAGCTCGATGGTCGTCGGACGGATCACGGTAGGCCAGTCGGGCGGCTCGACTTTGGTTACAACCTGGGCCAGGCCTGCCGCGGTGAGCCACACCAGCCACCAGCCAGCGCCGACGGTGTAGAACAACCATTTGCTTCGTTTCATAAGCCGGAAAGTGGCGTGAGCAGAAAAGAATTCCGCTCACGCCCGGAGTGAGTCCAGTGACAGGCTAGAAGGACAACCGCAGGCCAAGCTGCACCGAACGGTTCGAGCGGTTGCGCACCGAGAAAATGCGCCCGAAGTCGCCGCCCAAAAAGATGTTCGGGAAACCAAGCTGGGGTTTGTTGAACAGGTTGAACGCCTCTGCCCGGAACTCCAGGTTCAAGCGCTCGGTGAGCGTGAAGCGCCGGAAAATGGAGGCATCCACTGTGGAGATACCCGGCGACCGGAGAAAGGCATTGCGCGGATATTGTTCGGACGGATTGGCGGAAGGCGCAAAGGCGGCGGTGTTGAACCACCGCGCGGCACTGCGCCGACCGGCATTGGGGTTCTGCCCCGGCACGAGTCGCGCCCGGCCGCCATCGCCGCCAAAGACCGAGAAGGGCGTTCCGCCCTGCAGCGTCACAATGCCGTTGAGCTGGTAGCCATAAAGCAGCGCCCGGACGGCCCGGTTGCTGGCTTCCTTGAAAAACGGCAGGTCGTAATTGAAGCCAAAGGTAAACCGATGTCGTACGTCATAGTCGGCCAGACCCGGAGCCAGTCCGCCGGGGTCAGCCGGCGTGGAGCGGCCGGCCCCGCCCGTTCCAGGAAACGGTCCAGGTGAGTTGTTGGTGGCTTTCCCGAAGGTGTAGGCCGCCAGGTAGCTCAATCCCTTCCAGGCCCGTTGGTTGACCTTGATCTGGAGCGAGTCATAGCGCGATTCACCCACGTTGGCGATGGTCGTCAACCGCCGGGTGATTTCGGCATCGCCAAAGCCGCCGACAGTTGTCACGGCGGTGACGTTGGCGCCGCGTGTGCCGACGTAGGCAATGTGGAACGCCAGGAAGTCCGTCAACTGGTGCTCAAAGGCAACGTTGAACTGCTGTACCCGCGTATTTTGCGTATTGCGGGGTGTGTAGCGAATCTGCGTGCCGGGCGGAAGGTTGGGTGACGCCAGGTTGATCGGATCAGGCGGTGGAATCGGATCACTGAGTCGGACATTGGAGCCCGGACCGTCAAAGCGGAACTGCGTCACGATGAACGGCGGGTTCTGCGTCAACTGGTTGGCAATGCCGCCGCGGTCCAGCGAGTAGAATATTCCCCAGCCGCCACGTAGCACGGTACGGCCCTTGCCGGTCAGGTCAAACGCGGCCCCGATACGCGGGGCAAAGTTGTTGCGGTCGGTATCCACGAGCGAACGTGAATTGCCATCGCGCCCGGCCAGCAGGATGCGTCCGCTGGCGGGATCAAAGTTGGCCATCCGGTTGTTGAGTTCGTAGTAGGGCGTAAACAGCTCATAACGCAAGCCGGCGTTGAGCGTCAGCCGACGGTTGATGCGCCAGTCATCCTGCGCAAAAAAGCCCATCTCATAGCTGCGCGTCGTCGCGGCCGGGATTTCCGGGTTGGCCGTGGTGGTAAAGGCCGTGCGCCCGACGAGCATCTGCGCCACCTGGTAGCCGGTCTGCCCCAGGCCCGGACTCGCCGGCGGCGGCCCGCCAGGGGTGAAGGTCACGACCTGGTCGGAGAAAAAGTAGAAGCCCTTGCTGAAATCCGCCTGCACCGAGCGGATGTTGCGCTGAATGATGGAAGCCCCGAACTTGGCCGAATGGTTGCCAGTAACCCAGGTCACGGCATCGGTGAACTGAATTGTCCGCTGGTTGAGGATGAACTCGCCAAAGTCGCCCAGGTATTCCAGAAAGTCCCCGTTGCCGCCGCCAATGAGCGAAATGCCGTTGGCGCGGGTGATGCCGTTGATGCCGGGGATGCCGAGCTGACGGTTGAGGTCTGTCCCAAAGCCGAGTGGTAGAAACTCGATGTTCTGCTTGACGTAACCAAACCGCAGCTCATTGACGACGCTGGGCGTGAACGTGCGCGTGTAGTTGCCCATCACACTGTGGTTGAACTGCCGGTTCGTGCCTGAACCAAAGCCGGTCTGGGCATTGATACCCAACCGCCCTGGATCAAACTGCGGGTCGTCAGCAATGCTGAACCGCACAAAGACGGTATCCCGTTCCGTGAACCGGTGGTCCAACCGGAGGTCGCCACCCTTGAAGTTCTGCCGCTGGATTTGGCGGTTGAAGAAGTTGAAACGCGCCCGGTCGGGCAGGTCGGGAAGCGGAAAGAAGTTCAGATACCGGACGGCGGCCGGGTCGAGCCGGTTCTGGGGAATGATGTTGCCTGGAAACGGCAGGCCGGTCAGCGGGTCAAAAATCTGCACCGCCGCGCCCAGACCGGTAAAGTTTGGGTTGAGCAGTTCGCTGAAATCGCCCTGTCGCATGCGCGCCGTCGGCACGGTGAAGGTACGCCCTTCCTCACGCGGCAGCCGCTGCCGTAGTTGTTGGTAGTCGGCAAAGAAAAACGTCTTCCCACGGACGATGGGGCCGCCAAAGGTGCCGCCAAACTGGTGCCGAATGAACACCGGCTTGGGCGGTACAACACCGACCAGATCGGTGGCGCGGGCATCCATGGCCGAGTTGCGGAAAAACTCAAAAGCCGAGCCGTGAAAATCATTCGAGCCGGAGCGAATCGTGGCGCTGACAATAGCCCCGCCACCGCGCCCAAACTCGGCCGGGGCCACACTCGTGATGACCCGAAACTCCTCGATAGCTTCAATGGGCGGGAAAAAGACGATGGTGTTGACAATGGACTCGTTGTTGTCAATACCGTCGAGGGTGAAGTTGTTGTTCTGCTCCCGCAGGCCGTTGACGGAGAGCGCCGCCGAGCCGGTGTCGCCCTGGCGGAAGGTTTCCGCGTTGCCGCCGGACCCATCGGCGTTGCTGCCCGGTGTGCCGCGCGTCACGCCCGGCGTCAGGGTAGCCAACTGGGTGAAGTTCCGCCCGTTGATGGGCAGGTCAATGATCTGCCGGCCGGTAATGGTCTGCCCGACCGACGAGCTTGCCGTCTCCACCAGCGGCGCGCCGGCCGTGACTTCGACAACGTCCGTGATGTTGCCCGGTTCCAGCTCGGCATTCAGGCTGAGCACCTGGTTGACGCGCAAAACGACCTCCGGGCGGGAGAGTTTTTTGAAGTTGGGGGCCGAAAATTCGATGAGGTAAGTTCCGGCTTTGAGTACCGGGAACACATAGACCCCATCCGCATTGGTCGTTGTTTCAAGCTTGGCATTCGTTGCGGTTTCGGTGGCGGTGACGGTCGCACCGGCAATGACGCCGCCGCTGGTGTCGGTGACAACACCGGTCAGCCGCGCCGTATCACTCTGGGCCAGCGCCGGCCAGACGAAGCTATACAGAATGCCCAAAATTATGCCGCACGAACGGAGCCAGTGATGTGTTCGCAGGGGTTTCAAACTGTTTTCTGCGATTGACACACGTTGCCTCGTTCGCGCGGGGTGAGCGTAAGACATAGTGAGATTCCTCCTGAGAAATGATGCTCTAATTGCAGCCAACAGGGGGCGACCGAATCCAGTCGAGTCAGGCTGAGGCATCTGCACACAGGGCACTGCCACCAACCGGGACGGCACGCAGGCCCGCTTTCGGGCATACACCGCCTTCGGCTGGCTATAGCAGCAAGACTCATTCCGTCGGGGGGACCGGAATAAGCGCGTCATCAATGTTGACGCTGCGTTATAAGCGTGTTAGAGCGTGCGAAAACTTACGAAGTCTGTTTCACGGTGTCAACTGCCCACTGACTGAAAGGTGAAAAAACTGATTTCCCGGTCTTCGGATCGGCTGTTCGGCTGTATTGCGGGGATATGCCCAAAGCCCCTGGTAACAGCCAGGCCGTAATCCAAAGCTGACTCTTGCCGCCAGAAAACAAAACTTCTATGGACTCCTATCCATCTGCCGTTCCGTCGCGCCGTCGCGCCGTCGCTCGTTCGGCGACATCTTCACCATGAATTTCGGCTTTCTGGGCATCCAGTTCGGCTGGGGCTTGCAGATGGCCAATATGAGCGCCATCTACGAAAAACTTGGCGCACAGCCGGACGAGATTCCTCTGCTCTGGCTGGCCGCGCCGATGACGGGTCTCATCGTCCAGCCCATCGTCGGCGCGCTGAGTGACCGGACATGGACGCGCCTGGGCCGCCGCCGGCCCTACTTTCTGACCGGGGCGATCCTGGCCAGCCTGGCGCTGTTTGCCATGCCCCATGCTCCGGCGCTGTGGGTTGCGGCAACGCTGCTCTGGGTGCTCGACAGCAGCATCAACATCAGCATGGAGCCGTTTCGGGCCTTTGTCGCCGACCGGCTGGACGACGAACAGCGTCCGCTGGGCTTCGTCATGCAGAGCTTTTTCATCGGCGTTGGCGCAACACTGGCGAATGTTCTTCCCTACATCCTGCGCGAATGGCTGGACATCACCGGGCGCGCCGCCAATGGCGTACCGCTGGCAACGCTCTACTCCTTCCAACTTGGTGCAGCAGCGTTTCTGGGCGCGGTACTTGTCACGGTACTGACGACGCCCGAAGACCCGCCCTCTGACCTGGAGGCGTTCCGCCGGGCGAAGGCGCAGGCCGGTGTCTTTGACTGGGTTGGCGACATTGGAAATGCCCTGACGGCCATGCCATCGGTGATGAAGCGGCTGGCTGTGGTGCAGGTGTTGACCTGGCTGGGGCTGTTCTGCATGTGGCTGTTTTTTGGCCCGGCCATCGCGCGTCATGTCTTCGGGGCGGCTGATCCAAAGGCTTCCGCCTACGATGAAGGCATCAACTGGGGTGGTATCTGCTTTGCCACGTATTCGGTCGTCTGTTTTGTCGTGGCCTTTGCCCTGCCCAAGCTGGCAGCGCGTCATGGCTGTGCAACCGTCCATGCCATCGCCCTCACCTGCGGCGGGCTGGGCCTGCTCTCAACGGGACTCGTCGCCAACCGCTACTGGCTGCTGGTCGCCATGGTTGGCGTCGGCATTGCCTGGGCCTCGATTCTCTCGATGCCCTACGCCATTCTGGCGCGCGCCCTGCCCGGCCACCGGATGGGCGTCTTTATGGGCGTCTTCAATTTCTTCATCGTGCTGCCTGAAATTGCGGCGGCGCTGACCTTCCAGCCGCTCGTCAAATACGTGTTTGGCGGCAACCCGCTCTCTGTCGTACTGCTGGGCGGAGCAAGCCTGCTGGCGGCGGCCGGCGCGACGCTCTTTGTCGAGCGACCGGCGACCGCCACCGCCTACCGTCCGGTCTGAGTGGCCGCTTTCTGAGTGTCGCCTTGTCCGGTGTGGTGGCACCAACCGGGTTTTCGGACCCCTGCGGCCGCATTTTGCCTGGCGGGCGGCAGCTTGCGTATGCTTGCTTCGTCCCGATCCTGCTTCAGTCCAACACCTCTATGACCAACCTCACTCCGGCAGAACGATTCAGCGTGATGGAACGCCGGCTGGCGGAAGGCGCCAAACGGTTGACCCTCACTGAGGCGGCCGCAACCACGGGACTGTCCATTGACGAAGCCGAAGCTGCGCTCCGTGAACTGCTTATGCGCTATGACTGCGTTCTTCAGGTCACGGAAAACGGCGACCTCATCTACGACTTCGGCCCGCGACTGCACCGCCGCGATGAAAAATCATTCCGCGAATATCTCGACGAATTTCTGGAGCTGTTGTGGAAAGGCTTTGTCCTGTTTTTCAAGGCGTGGATTGCCATCACACTGGTGGTCTATTTTCTGATTTTCCTCACCATACTCGTGATGGCCGTCATTGCACTGCTGTTTGCGGGAGGCAACAAAAGCAAGGGACGACGCTCGCAGAGTGCGGCTCCGTTTCACCTGATCTACTACGCCGCGCGGCTGTTCGTGGCCATTTTCGACTGGGGGACGGCGGCGGCGACGACAACCTACCAGACCGATCAGCATGGCTATCGGTATGCAACCTACCAGCCCAAATCCGCCCCCCTTTCCCCCTTCCAGCCGAAGAACGCCCAGACGGCACAACCCGCCAAAAAGAGCTTTATTGCTTCCGTGTATGACTTCGTTTTCGGGCCGCCGCGCGTAACCCGTGACCCACTCGAAAACCAGAAGGAAATCGCCGCCTATGTGCGCCGCAACAAGGGAATCCTGTTTGTTTCCGAAATCAAGGCGCTGACGGGACTGGATTCGATGCCGGCGGCGCTTCTGTTCTCCGATTGCATCGGACGCTTTCAGGGCGATATTCGGATTAGCGACCGCAAGCTGATGTACGGGCTGTTTGACCGGCTGCTGCGCACTGCCGGCGAGGATGAAGGCCGCATTGTGTACTACTGGGACGAATACGAGCCGCCGCACTTTCTGACCGGCAATACGCCCCAGATGAATGTCCTGATTGTCTTTCTCAACGGCTTCAACCTGCTGTTTTCGCTTATCATCCTGTCCGGTGCGTTCGGGGAGGCCCTGTCGCTGTTCTGGCTGGGAACCGTGCCCCTGCTTTTTTCGGTCATCTTTTTTGCCGTGCCCCTGCTGCGCCTGCCGGTGGTACTGCGGCGGGAGGCGCGCCGCAACGCCGAAAACCAACGCCGCAGGGTCATGCGCGCCATCTTTCTCAACCGCGGCCGGGCGCAAACGCCGGAACAGGTGCTGCATATTGTCAATCAGCCCGGCGGGCCCGAACCACTCTCAAAAAAGACCGTCGAAGACATCCTGGCGCGGCTGGTGCGCGACCTGCCCGGCGAGATACGCACCGATGCCCAAGGGCAGGTGCTCTATGAATTCCCCATCATCACACTGGAACTCGAAGAAGCCGAACGGCTGCGCGCCCAACGCCGGGTTGAGCGTGATCTCGGCAAGGTTGTCTTCGACAGCCGCCAGTGATGCCTGCCGCCCCCATCATGCCCGCACGTGAAGTCACCCTATGTCGCAGATGAGCCATTCATCCCGCCCGGCAGTCGTTCTGCTGAGCGGTGGACTTGACTCGACCACCGCGCTGGCCATTGCCCAGGCCGAAGGCTTCACCTGCCATGCCCTGTCGTTCGACTACGGACAGCGGCACCGGCTGGAGCTGGAAGCCGCCCGCCGGGTGGCAGCGGCGTTCAACGTGGCCCGCCATCTGGTGGTGACGTTCGACCTGCGCGCCATCGGCGGTTCGGCGCTGACCTCTGATCTGCCCGTACCCAAAGACCGCCCGCTTGAAAGCGTGGGAATTCCGCCAACGTACGTTCCGGCCCGCAACACGATTTTTCTTTCCTTTGCGCTCGCCTGGGCGGAAACCCTGGCGTGCACGGATATTTTTCTGGGTGTCAACGTCTATGACTACGCCGGTTATCCCGATTGCCGGCCGGAATATCTGCGCGCCTACGAAGCCATGGCCAAACTGGCGACCCGCGCCGGCGTTGAAGGCGCCCGGCCGTGGAAGATTCACGCGCCGCTCATCACGCTGACCAAGGCCGAAATCATCCGGCGTGGACTGGAGCTGGGCATAGACTACGGCCTGACACACAGTTGCTATGACCCGACGCCGGAAGGACTCGCCTGCGGCCGCTGTGATAGCTGCCGTTTTCGTCTGAAAGGATTTGCCGAGGCTGGCGCAACCGATCCGCTGCGCTATGCTTCCTGAATCCAACACTCCCGCACGAACGAACCCTTACCAACCATGAATCGGTATGCCGCGCGGTTTGCCGCGCTTCGCCAGGCTGGACGAAAAGCCTTCATTCCCTTCACCGTTCTCGGCTTCCCTGACCGGGCGCGCTGCCTGGCCAGCATCGAGGCCATGCTGGCCGGCGGCGCGACGGCGCTGGAACTGGGCATTGCCTTCAGTGACCCGATTGCCGATGGGCCGGTCATCCAGCAGGCCACCCACGACGTGCTGGCGTCCGGTTTCGGAGTTGACGATGCGCTGGCGCTCATCGCCCAGGTACGGCAACGGGATGCCGACATTCCCATTGGTCTGCTGGTCTATCACAACACGGTGGCGGCCCGTGAGGCCGGGCGGTTTTTTGCCGATGTACGCGCAGCCGGCGCGGATGGTGTTCTCATTGCCGACCTGCCGCCGGAAATGGCCCACGAGACGACGGCTGCCGCCAAACAGGCCGGCATTGCGCCGATTTTTATGGTCTCTCCGCTGACCGATGCTGCGCGGTTGGAGCGGTTGGCTGCACTGGCGGAGGGCTTTCTCTATGTCGTCTCCCGCTTGGGCATCACCGGCAGCCAGACGCACTTCGACAACCAACTCCGGGCGACGCTGGAGCGGGCGCGCGCCGTTGTGGACCTGCCGCTCTGTGTCGGATTCGGGGTTTCGACGCCGGCGGCCGCGCAACACATGGTGGCGCTCGGCGCGGATGGGGTCATCACCGGCTCGCGGATCATTGAAATCATCCGCGCCGCCGGGGAAGACTTCGGGCCGGCAGTGGAGCAGTTCTGCCGCACGATGCAGGCTGCGGTGGATGGCACGGCCGTTCAGGCCGTGTAGATGTTCTCGCTGCCGGACAGCGCCGCCGGGGTAGTGGCGTCCGTGGTTTCCACGCTTTCGGCCACTGTGTCGGTCATCTGGTGCTGCCCGAAAGGTGACGCTGCCGGGCCATCGCCGCCGTTGCCGGATGACGCCCCGGCGTCCGCGCCGGCCAGTCTGGTCGAGAAGGAAACCACATCGAGACCCCGCGCCTGGAGCAGTTCATTGAGTTCGCGCGCGTGGGCATCCACGATGCGCTTGGCGGCTTCGGTCGTGGCCGTGATTTCCGCCGAGACACGGCCGCGGGCGTCAGTTTGTAGCGTGATGCTCAGCCCGTGCAGCACTGAATGGCTGAGCTGAATCGTGGCCTGCGCTTCGTTGCCGGAAAAGGTCTGCGTGCGCACCGTCGCCACGATTTTTTCCATGTCGAGGATGTGCAGGATACGGCGCGGCGTCACTTCGGCCGTGGCTTCCGGGCGGATTTCCCGGTTGGTCGGGAGCATGGCCGCGCGGGCCGCATCCTCGGCGGCGGTCGGGGTCTTTCGGTCGTCTTCGGCAGTCTGTTTGTGGTCAGACGCGCCGGCGCTTTCGGCCTGGGTGTCGTGCAGGAAGTCCTGTCCCAACGGGGTGGCCGCGTCAGGCTGGCCGGGAGCTTCGCCTTCGGTCAGTTCATCGAGCTGGCTGAGCAGGTCATTAAAGCCGCGCGTCGGTGGCGGAGTGGACGGTTTGCCGGTCGGACGGGAAGACACTGACGGATTTGCTGACGGGTTGACCTTCATTGGTGCCTGGCTCCCAACAGTGAAACATAACGGCGCAGGGCGGCCTATCCAGGTTTTCGGCACTTTGCAGCCAATGTTGCGTCCCGCAAGCGGACACCTTTGCACCCGCTGCCTTTCTACTTTTTCTTGCCGGCAGCCTTCTGGAGCAGCGTACGCAGTTCGGTCGTGTTGACCTGCTGCCCGTCCGGGTCCAGCTCCACAGCCTGCTGAAGATACGGGCGCGCTTCCTTGTACTTTTTGGCGCGGAACAACATTTCGCCCAAGCGCGCATGGGGCAAGGGCGAGGATGGGTTGCGTTGCAGGGCGGTTTCGTAAGCTTCCCGCGCCATATCGGTTTTCTTCTGCCCGGCGTAGGCGTCGCCCAGCGTAACGAGCACCTCAACTGAAGGCGACAGCATCAGCGGCCGCAAGCGCTCGATAGCCGCACTATATGCCCGTTGGGCCACCAGTGCGCGGGCAAGCTGCAACGGCAGTTCCGGCGGCGCGTAACCCAGGGCTTCAGCGCGTTCCAGACTGGCGATGGCTTCGCGCGACTGACCGCGCCGCAGCAAAGCCAGCCCCAGGCCGTAGTGCGCCATGGGCAGCACGGGATTGGCGGCAATCGCCCGCTGGAAGGCAGTGGTGGCTTCGGCCGGCTGGTTGGCGGCCAGATAGGCCAGCCCCAAGGCATAGTTGGCAATCGAGGAAGCCGGCACCAGCCGGGTCGCTTCCAGCAGCCGTGGGATGGCGCTGGCCGTATCGCCAATGCGCAGCGCCAACTGGCCCTGGCCCAACAGCCCCAGCGCCCGGTACTCGATGCGCAGGTCTCCGGCCTCGATGTGGCGGTTGGCCGTCTCCACCAGAGCTTCCCACTCCTCGGCCGTGACGAGGTTCGTCGTCCGGGGGTTCTCATAGCGCGCAAACAGGGCGCCGACATCGTAATCCAGCGCAATGTCGAGGCGCTTTGTCTCCGGGATGATCTCGACTTCCTGCGAAAAGGGCAGGTAGTTCTCACTTGTGGCGCTGATGCGCACGACACCGGGCAGCAGTTGGAGCTTGAGCGGCTGGTCGCGGCGGGCCACACCGACCACTTTCTCTCCAATCAGAATATCCGCCTTGGGAACATTGACCGTCACGAGAATGTCCAGTGGCTTGGGTGGCGCTTCGTCCGGTGGGGCGGCCGGCGGGGCTGGCTCAGCTACTGGAACGGGTTTCTTCCGTGGCGGTGCCGGAGTTCGCGGACGTGGCGCAGCTTTTCTGTCGCTGGTGGGTGCTGGCTCCGGGTCGGGAGCCGGCTCGGCCGGCTTTGGCTCACCCTTCAAGCGCCGCTCAATGTTGGATTCCTGGGCCAGGCAGGACGCCTCCGACCAGTTCCCACCCATCAGCCCAATGAGCAGCCCCACAAGCATTGCGCCAGATTGCCGGGTCATGCTTCCTCACCTCATCAGCTCACCTCGCCAGGGGTTTGCCTGGGTCTAGGGCGTCGTGGACGGCCGGGGCGTGCCGGCCGTCGTGGCGTTGTTTGCCGGTGCTGAGCTTGGCACGACGATGTAACGAAATCCAAGCATCGGGTCCGTCACCGTGGGCGGAACGGCCTTACGTACGAAAAGGCTCAGTGTACGCGGCTCTTCATCTGCCGAGCCACCCTTGATGATGCGCCGGGTCTGCCCTTTTTCGTCCGTTTTCGGAGCGCCTTCGGCATCGAGTTCCACATCGTTGGTCCATTCCCAGACGTTGCCGGCCAGGTCATAGACGCCGTAGGGGCTGCGCCCGGCCGGGAAGCTCTTGACCGGAAATATCTTGCCGCCGGTCTGTTTGGAAGCGGCCATGTTGTCCTGCCAGGTGCGCCCCCAAGGATACACCAGGTTGTCATCGCCCTGCGCGGCGCGCATCCACTCGGCTTCCGTGGGCAGGCGGACGGTCGCGCCAATTTTGGTGCTATACCAGGCGCAGAAGTCATTGGCATCGTACCAGGAAACATTCGTCACCGGCTGCATGGCGGTTCCGACGGGAAAGTTGTTCCCCGTCCAGCCGGCCGGGGCAGCGTGGCGTGTGGCCACGATGAATTCGTGATACTGCTGGTTGGTCACTTCCGTTTCGGAGATGAAAAATGCCTCCACGGCAACCTTGCGCGGGGGGATGCCCTCGACACCTCCCATAGCGACCGTTCCACCCGGAATGAGAACGGTGCCGATGACCGGCGTAGGCGGCACCGGTGACGGCGGGGGCGACGCAGGCAGGTTGGCTGGCGGGGACGGCGGCGCAGCCACTGGGGCCGGTGAGGACTGCCCCCCAAAGAAAAACCACAATCCGCTACCCAGCAGAATAGAGAGCAACAGGCACACCGCCGTGGCGATACTGAGAGCCACCAGGCGGGCGCTGTCTGAGGGTTTCTGTTGCGTCCGAAAGTTCATTCAGGTGAGCTTTGGCGCGCCTCACGCCGCTGCGTGGCATGCATTTCGAGCAATGCCTGCTCGATGACGCGCAGTTGGGTGTCGAGTTGGGCATCCACAATACCGGATTCGCTTTCCAGGATGCAGCCCCCCACCGACACGCGGGTATCGGGAACGATGTTGACAAACTGTCCCCGCCGGAGGGTTTCAATCGCTTCGCGGTGCCGTTCAAGCCGGGGCACATCAGCCGGGTTGACGCAGATGGTGACGGTACTGGCCTGGCGGAGGTTGCGCATCGCCGTGCGGACAATGTCCAGCAGGGTTGTTTCCTGGACTTCCAGCTCCCGCCCGATGATTTTCTCGGCAATGCGCAGCGCCAGGCGCAGCACTTCCTGCTCGGCATCGTTGAGCAGCGCCTCGCGGCGGCGCTGAAGGTCAAGCAGGCGCGTGGTGAACTCCGCCAGTCCGGCTTCGTAACCGGCCTTCCAGGCTTCCGTACGAATCCGCTCCACTTCGGCCTGGGCTTCGGCAATGCGGCGGTTGGCTTCAGCCTGTGCCTCACGCACAAGCCGCCGGGCCTCGGCGCGGGCCTCGACGACGGCGCGTTTGACGATCCCTCCGGTGAGCGGGAGCAGGTCGGTGACAGATGGCTTGACGACGAGCATAGACAACGTGGGCCGGACCGACGGGCGCTATTTGAGCACGACGGCTGCACCCGACAAGTCGGGCATAGATTGGTTACGATGATGTTGCGCCCAGCGCAAAACGTCCTCAAACAGTTGTTTTTGCAGCTCCGGGCGCGCGGCGGCCGGTGGGGCGTCGAGCCACTCCTGCAGGCGCCGGACGAGCTTCGGCGGCAGCTTCTGAAAGGTAAAGGCCAGGCGGTTGGCATCACCGGCGGCCGGCAGCGCCACCATGATGACCTGCCAGCCCAGCGTCATCACCAGTTCGGGGTCGCGTTTGTGAGCGGTCATGGCGGTCCGTACGAGCTGGCGCGCAAACTCCCGCCGCGCGGCCGCTGGCGGCCGGGGGCGGACGCGCAGCGCCGCAATCTGTTCGGCGATGGCGCGGGCCTCAGCTTCAGGAAAGCGCCGCAGCAGCGCCGTAACCGCCTCGGTCGTGGGCAGGTCATAGCTGGCCAGCGCCACCTCGGCAACTCCCATGGCGTGCGCCACCCGGTACAACTCAGCTTCGGTCAGTTCGTCAAACACCGTCAGCGGCGCAATCTGGTCGGCGCTCACAAACTGGCTCAGGAAACGCTGGCGGATGGCATTGAGCACCGGGGCTACGGGGGCAAGGTCATCCATATTGAGACGTATCTGGCTCTGGCGGAGCGCGCGCGCCACGGCCGTTCCAATGGCAGCCGGCAACGACGCCAGCAACAGCCGCTGAATGTAGAGCGGCTCATGGCGCAGCGCCGCCGCGATGTGCGACGGATGGACCCGTTCATCAAGCGCTGGCGACCGCTGCCGCACCCGTTGCCGCAAACCGTCGAGCGTCTGCGCCAGCCAGGCCGTCACCGTGGCGTCATCCTGCGCGCTTATTTCCTGCTGACGGGAAGTCAGGCGTTGCTGCGCCTCTGCTGGCAGAAGCGCGAACAGTTCGGAAGGCGGAATGGGCTGCTGTGCGGTGTTGCGCTCATACGCCAGCGCCAGTGCCAGTAACCAGTCGGTGGGATTTCCCATGGCGTTGTTCTCCGCGTGGCAGCCGGCCGGAGACTGTCGGAAACCCAGGGGCCGCTGCGCCCGGGCCTATTCCGGCGTCTCCGAAACTGACGCCGTGTGTTTGGGATAGAAGTCATCCAAGCGGCGCTCGTGCGGTTCGCCCAGCAGACCCAGGTTATGGGCCACCAGCATGGACACACAGGCGTCGCTCGTCACATTGGCAACGGTACGGCACATGTCCAGCGGGCGGTCAATGGCAAAAATCAACGCCAGCCCCTCCTGGGGAATCCCGGCAGCGCCCAGAACGATGACGAGAATGACCAGTCCGGCTCCGGGCACGGCGGCCGCTCCAATCGAGGCCAGCGTTGCCGTCAGCAGGATGCTCAACTGGTCGCCCAAGTCGAGGTTCAGGCCCAACACCTGTGCGATGAATACCGCCGCCACGCCCTGGTACAGCGCCGTTCCGTCCATGTTCACTGTCGCGCCGACCGGCAGGACGAAGCTGGCGACTTCTTCATGAACGCCCAGATGTTCCTGTACGCGCTCCATCGTCACGGGCAGGGTCGCCGCGCTCGAACTCGTCGAAAAGGCCACCAACTGCGCCGGCAGGATGCCGCGCACAAAGAAGCCGTAGGATTTCCCGGTGAAGGTCTGCACGAGCAGCGGATAGAACAGCAGCACCAGTACGGCGAGGCCGGCCAGCACACACAGTGCATACCAGACGAGGCTCACCAGAATGTCGGCGCTGGGCGATTCCGTCATCAGGGCTGCCAGCAGTGCCATGACGCCCACCGGTGCGGCCAGCATGATGAGGTCCACCAACCGGAGAATCACCTCGTTCAGGCCGTCGAAGAAGTCCTTGACCGGCTTGGCTTTGTCTTCCGCCACAAGCATCAGCCCGACGCCGACCAGCAGCGCAAAGAAAATAACCTGGAGCATGCGGCGGTTGTCCGTCGTGGCGGCAAAGACGTTGTCGGGAATGATGTCCACCAGCGGCTGGAGCGGCCCTTTTTCCTGCTCGGCCTGGGCGGTGCTGATACGCTGGCCGGCTTCACCGGCATAGGCGCGCAGCAGGGTTTCGCGTGTAGCCGGGGTGACGCCAGCGCCCGGTTTGACGACATTGACGATGACCAACCCCAGAGCAACAGCCACGGCGGTCGTCAGCAGGTACAGCACAAGAGTTCGGCCGCCCATCCGGGACAGGCGGCCGATGTCCTTCATGTCGGACGTCCCCTTGATGAGCGAGGCCAGAATGAGCGGGACGGCAATCATCTTGAGCAGGTTGATGAAGATCGTCCCGAAGGGCTTGATCCAGTGCCTGACGAACTGCTGCGCCCCCAGCCGGTCGGCGGCAAAGCCGATGAGAACGCCGGCTGCCATCCCGGTCAGGATTTGCCAGTGCAGGGGAATCTTTTTCAACATAGGGCGGATGCGACCGATGCCGGAGATGCCGTTGCCGGAGATACCTTGCGCGCCGTGGGTTTCAGGCAAGCGTCTTGTTTTCGCAAAGCCGGCTTGAAATGTCAAAGCCCGGCTTTCTGTGGCGCTTCCGGGGACTGGAAAAGGCCGGCTTGCAGTTGTGCCTTTCCACGGGTAGCGTTGTGCGCAGCAGCAGGACATTTCAGGTGAAAGCGCCCATGCTCACCAAACAGGACCACGACTGGTTGCAGGGAGGGCTGTCGCTGGCGGCGGCGACCGGCTGGACGCCCGAAGAAGTCCGTCTTGTCACCGATCTGGGCTACAGTCTGGCCGAGCAGGGCCGTCATGCGGAAGCCATTACGGTGTTTGAGGGGCTGGCGGCGCTCGTGCCGGCGACGCTGTACTTCCAGTCGGCGCTCGGGGCGCTCAAACTGCGTATCCGCGACTATGCCGGGGCGCTTCCCCATCTGAACCGCGTCCTGGCAGCAACGCCCGACGACGCCGTGGCGCTCGTCAACCGGGGTGAAACCCTGCTCCATCTGGGTGACATTGCCGGGGCGCGCGCTGATTTGCAGCGGGCAGTGGCGCTTGTCCGTGAGCCAACGCCGCCACCCTACATCCAGCGGGCGCGGGCGCTGCTGATGTTTATCGAGCAGGGCGGGCGACCGCCAGCGCGGACGGCACTGCCCCAGCGTGACACCCGCCAGCTTGGGGACGGCTTCCAGTTGTGACAACGACAACGGCAACGCCGGACGGACGAGTGCAGCGCCGGTGGTGGGCCGTCACCCGGTGGCTGCTCCTGTTGGCCCTGCTCTTTTTCCTTGCCCGGTCGGGTCATCTGGGTGGAGTTCTGGCGGCGCTGCGCCGGGCGGAACGGCACTGGATTGCCCTGGCTCTGCTTCTGGGCGGCATCATGCTGGTCATCCGGGCGGCCAAGTGGTGGATTCTGCTCCGGCGCGTCCTGCCGGGCTTGCCGGTGGCTTACGCCTGGCGCTCCCTGCTGGGCGGCATGGCGCTGGGGTTGCTGACGCCGGGGCGTATCGGCGAGGTCGGCCGCGCCGCGGCCTTTCCGCCAGGCGCGCGGCTGGCCGTGGGCGGGCTGTTTCTTGTAGATCGGTCTGCCGATGTGGCGGCCATCGCCATGGCGGCCGGTTTTGGCACGGCGGCCGTTGCGCCGGCGGCATGGCGTGGCTGGCTCGTTCTGGCCGGACTCAGCGCCGGGGGACTGGTTCTGGCGCTGCCGGCTGTCGTTCCGGTGGTGCTCCGGTGGGAACGGCTGCCGGAGCCGGTACGCACGCGGCTGGCCACGCTGGCGGCGGCCTTTGCGGCGCTGCGCCGGCGCGATGTGGCGGTCAACCTTCTTGCCAGTATTGTGCTTATGGCGCTGGATGTCGTGTCGCTGTACGTGCTGGCCTGCGCCTTCGAGCCGGTGGCCTTTGCGGCCGTGGCCTTTGCCTTTCCCTGGATTCTGCTCACCAATCTGGTGCCCATCACGCCGGCCGGTCTGGGCGTCCGTGAGGGGACGGCCGTGGCACTGCTGCACACCTGTGGCGTACAGGTCGCCACGGCCGTCAATGCCACGCTGTTGCTGTTTGTCATCAACAGCGTCCTTCCGGCGCTCATCGGCTGGCATTACCTTGGGCAACACACGCCGGTGCCTTCCGACTATCAGTTGGAAAAGCCAATCGGCGGCGCTGAGGCTTCCCCAACGCCGCCGACCGCTTACCGGCACTGACCTTTCTGGCAGACACAGCTTCCAGCGCTGGATGCGCGCCGGCAGGTCCGCCCGCCAGTCAGCCACAGGGGTTCAACTGTCTGCTATCAAGAATGTGCGCAAAAGTGCGCACGGTTCTCTTCCTGCCCCGACGTGTCCTGTTGACCACCGTCGTATCTGACAGGCGTGACTTTCCCGACTACGGCGGGGACGGTCCCCGCCGCAGCGCCGCCATTGCTGGACGGACTCGCCACGGGTAGGGCAGTTTCGGTTGCCAGCCGTTTCAGGTTCAGCGCCGCATTGAGGTCACGGTCATGGTGCGCACCACATTGAGCACACACCCATGTTCGATCTCTCAATGTCAGCGCCTCGTTCTTCCAGCCACAGATGGAGCACAGTCGGCTGCCTGGATACCAGCGATCAGCGATGGTAAGCTGAGTACCGTAGCGCCGGGCCTTGTATTCCAACTGCGAGCGCAACATCCCAAAACCCACGTCAGAGATGGCGCGGGCGAGTTTCTCGTTCTCCAGCATCCCTTTGACGTTTAAATCCTCGATCACTAACGCTTGGTTTTCGCGGCAGAGTCGAGTCGTGAGCTTGTGGGTGAAATCCGCTCGGATATTGGCAATGCGGGCATAGAGCCTTGCCAATATCGCAGCGGACTTCTGCCGGTTGTTCGATACCGGCAGGCGCGTTCCTTTAGGCAGGCGGGCATGGCGTTCAAATCCTGCTGCCTTCTTGGCGGCTTCCAGCTTGCGGCTGAGACGTCGGCTACGGATTTCCAGACGGCGCAGCGCTGCTTTGAGCGGCTTTGGCACCTCGATGACTTCACCGCTGGAGATCGTTGCGGCAGCCTTGATGCCTAGGTCGATGCCGTTGACCTCGTGCGACGTGCGACGCCGATAGAATTGCGCATCAGGCACCTCGACCTGTATGGCCACAAACCAACGATCCGCGGTGCGAGAAACCGTTGCGCCCAAAATCCTGCCCGCGAAGCGCAGCTCCTTGGTCATGGCGACTTCACCGATCTTGGGTAGGCGGATCGTCTTACCGACCAGACGGAACTTGTCGTTGGCTACGTAAAAGCTGTCGCGGCAGCGCCCCTTTTTCTTGAAGCGCGGTGCGTGTGCCTCTTTGCCAGCCTTGAGGTCGGTGAAGAATCTTTCCCAGGCTTTGGCGAGATGGGCAAACGGCTGGGCGTGGGCATCCCGGTGAATGTCTTGCAACCAAGGCCGACCGTTCTCATCGAGCCACTGCGGGTCGGTGTACTTGATGGCGTTGAACTGTTCTTTGAGCGCCATGGCGTTTGGCCTGCCGCCTGCTGCGTATTGCCTGTTCCACTCATTGAGCGCCCAGTTCCAAACACGCCGCGCCGTGCCGCAGGCGCGCTTGAAGTAGTCCACCTGCTCAGGAGTCGGACAAAGAGCGGTCTTGTGTGTCAGTTGCATTGTTGGGCCTTTTTGACGTCATTTACATCCTGTTTCAGCGCTTCATTCAACTTCTTTCGATAGTTCCTCAAACCGTACAGCCGGGACGAAAAACAGCGCACGATGGTCATCAAGTCCCGCACCATTTCCTGTTCGGGAGACAGCCGTTCCTGGTTGAGTACCAGCACTTCGCAGCCATGGGTTTGGGCGTAATGTTCAAACCACTCAAAGCCGAAACGGGTGAGGCGGTCCCGGTGAGCGAGGATCAGCATCCTGACTTCCCGTCGCCCGATCTCGTCCATAAGGGCCAGAAACCGCTTGCGCCTGAAGTCCAGCCCGCTGCCCACTTCCTCGATAAACTCGACCCCCGCCAATCCCTTCGCCACCACGAACTCTTCCAGCACTTTGCGCTGATTCGCCAGGTCCGGCTTCTGCGCCGCACTCGATACCCGACAGTAGGCGACAAGCTTTGTTGGCGCATGGTTGGCCTGCCGCAAACCGATGAACTCACGGATCTGCGTCTCAGTGTAGAGGCGGCGGTTGCTGTCCGTTCGGGCCACCGGAATCAGCCTTCCTTCGCGTTCCCAACGCTGCAACGTCTTGACCGAGACACCAAGGAGTTTTGCGGCTTTACCTGTGCTCATGGTGTTTTCCATGAGCACCATTATACACTATCGCGTACTATACGGCAAGCTAGAGTCCGGCTCCGCCGGACAGAGACTCGGCTACCCAAAACAGGACGGGTGTGGAACACCAGAAAGTGTTACCAAGCTAACACCACCTGAAGGGGTGGGGCTACAAAAAACCTGACGGATGCAGAAAAAACCGCGCTGGCCGCCCGCGCCAGCCGGCGCAGTGCTTCCCACCCAACCCGGCTAGGCCGCCAGTCGCCCGCCGTGCGGCAGGGCAATCCGGGCAATGGGCTGGATGGTCAAATCCGGCGACAATTCCTGGTAGGAAAGCACCGAGACATTCGGAAACTCCACTTCCACGAGCTTGCGGACGAACCGCCGGATGTCCATATCCGTCACGATGACAGGCTTCTGCGCCGTGGGCGGCAACTCGCCGATTTCCGCCCGCAGCGCCGCCAGGATGTCGTTGCTGATGGTCGGGTCAAGCGCCAGAAAGGCCGAAGTCGAGGTGCGCCGGATCGAGCCGCGTACGATGTCCTCAATTTCCGGGTCAAGCAGATAGACAAACAGCGTCCCGCGTCCGCCGGAAGCCTTGAAGGAAATGACCCGCTTCATCGAGGCGCGCACGTATTCGGTCAGTTGCGCCGGGTCTTTCTCGATGCGTCCCCACTCCGCCAGTGCATCGAGAATGGACTTCACATCCCGGATCGAGACGCCTTCCTGCACGAGGCGCTGCAGGACATCCGTAAACAGGTGCAGCGAGACAATCTTCGGGACGACTTCCTCCACCAGCTTCGGTGCGCCGCGCCCGACGAAATCCAGCAGCGCCTGCGCTTCCTGGATGCCCACATATTCGTGCGCGTGGCGGCGCAGAATGTTCGAGATATGGAGCAGCAGAAAGTCGCTTGGCTCCCAGATTTTGAGACCAGCCACGGCTGCCAGCAGGCGGTACTCATCTGGCACCCACGCGCCGGGACGCAAATCGGCCGGGTTGCGCACTTCCTCGCCCTCAATGCCAAACACCCGGATGTTCTCCACCGAATCGTTGACGTAGAAGTGAAACGGTTTGACGACGCCCTGCGCCACGGGTACTTCCTTGACGGCAAACACATAGTGGAAGGGTTCGAGCGGGGCGTTGCCGGTGACGTAAATCTGCGGCATGAGCACGCCGGTGTCGTAGTACATCGTGTTGCGCAGCGCCGTCAGTCCTTCGCGGAACTTCGCGCCGGCCGGAAACTCCGGGTCAATGTAGGGCGCCAGCTCGGCGCTCGTCACAATCGCCATCGGGACGGTGTAGGACGGCTGGATGTCGTCACTTTCGGAAGCCTCCGCTGCCGGCCCTTTCTTCTCGGCCGCCTGCGCCGCCAACGCCTGCTGGCGTTTGCGCAGACTGAACGCCAACGGGGCCACCACGGCCGCCACGATGAGCACCGGCAGGGCGACGACGCTCCCGGCCAGTACCGCCACGACAGCCAGCGAACCCAACAGCCCCGAAACCACGAGCAGCGGCTTGGGATTGGCCAGCATCTGGGCGCTCATATCCGCGCCGACGTTGCTGCTTTCGTCCGTATCGTCGCCAGCAACGCGCGTCACCACCAGACCGGCTGAAATGGCGATGAAGATCGAGGCGAAAATGGCACCGAGACCATCGCCAATGGTCAGGATGAGGTACTTCTTCGCTGCCACAGCCGGAGAAAGCCCCTTGTACAGCACCCCAATCGTCATCCCCGCCACGATGTTGACAACGGCAATGATGATGGTGGCGATGGAGTCGCCCTTGACGAACTTCATCGCCCCGTCCATCGCGCCGTACAGCCGGGATTCCTTCGCCAGGTCCGAGCGCAGCTTTTTGGCGACATCCATCGTGATGAGGCCAGACCGCATATCGGCGTCAATGGCCATCTGCTTGCCGGGCAGCGCATCGAGGGTAAACCGGGCCGCCACTTCGGCGACGCGCTCAGCGCCTTTGGCCACGACCAGAAACTGGACGACCAGCAGGATGATGAACATCACGAACCCGACGACAAGGTTGCCCTGGGCCGTGATTTCTCCCAGCGCCCGGATGACATCGCCGGCGTCGCCCTTTGTCAGGATGCTGCGCGTACAGGAAATGCTCAGCGCCAGCCGGAACAGCGTCGTCAACAGCAGGATGGTTGGGTAGGTCGAAAGCTGCAACGGACTCGAAATGTAGAGCGACACCATCATCACCGCGAGTGAAATGGTGATGTTGACCACGATGAGGATGGAGAGGATGAAGGTCGGCACGGGCACGATGATCGTGCCGATGAGCACAATCATTCCGGCCGCAATGAGCATGTCGCTGTTTTTCGAGAGGGCCGCGGCAAAGTCAATGCCGCTGAAGCTTTTCACCTGGTCAGTCAGGGAAGTCATAGCTTTCTCCGCACCAGTCACCGTCAAATCAGAAGCGTTTGGACAAACCGGGCAACACACAGCGTCGCCGGCCTAGAGCGTTTCAAGAAGCACATAGACGAGCAGCGCCCCCAGAAGCGTCCCCACAGCCATGACCGCCAGTTCAATGCCGGTGAAATAGCCCAGATAATAGTACGTCACGGCTCCCGTTGCCGACGCTGTGCCGCCGGTTGCCGGGGACGCGCCGGATGAGACCTCGGACGACACAGCCGGCGCATCGGGCGCAGCCGCCGATGACAGTGACGCCGATGGCGGCGATTCAGGCGCCACGGAACGGATGTCCGCTTCGGTCACAGCCGGCATTTCCATCACCTGGCGCAAGGGAACATCATCCACCTCCAATGGGCCGGCAGCAGGTTCGGGAGCAGCCAGCGTTCCATTCAAAAGTGGCTCCGTTGGCCGCAGCGGTGCCGTGGCCACGGCTTCGGTCAGCATGGACAGGGTGGACGGCGTACGGAAGACGAGCGTCGGCAGGGGCCGCTCCAGCGGACGGGTCAGTGGCGAGGCAAACCGGATGCGGTCGCGGTCAACGAGGACCCGTGGCTCCGTCACCGGCTCGTCATTGACCGTCAGGCGATGGTCGGGTAGAACCGGATGCAACACAACCCGCTCTCCGGTCTTGCGGACAAGTGCGCAGTACGTCACCAGTTCCTGCTGGTTGATCGTGATGCGCAGGCCCGAAGCCTCCCATCCCAGCGGGACTTCGGCATCCCCGGCCGGCAGCGGCAGGGAGACGTTCGGCTGGTAGCCCCCCTCGATGACGAAGCGGAAACTGTCCTCTGGCGCGACCAGGGCTTCGAGTATCTGTGCAAAACTGGCGTTTTCGGGAATCTCCAGCGACTTGCGCGGGCTGGAAGGGCGAAATGCCGCCGGCAGCAGGCTGTCAAGGTCGAACTTCAGTCCACTCGTGAACAGTTCACGGGTGGCTGCCTGGAGCAGGCTCGTGGCCCGGGGGTCATCAAGTCGGGCCGCCGGGGAGTTGCCGTCGAGCACCGTGATGACGTAGTTGCCGATGTGTATCCGGTCGCCAAAGGTCAGCGGCCGCCGGTCGCCGATGCGGACCGGCAGGCCGTTGAGGCGTGTGCCGTCACCATGGTTGACGAAGATGATGTGCCCGTTTTCCTCAAAGATGATCACGTGTTCGGCGGCAATCCCCAGGCCGGTCAGCCGCAGGGTGGCCTGGGGGCTGCTTCCCACACTGATGACACTCGTGCGCCAGATGTCTTCCAGCAGCGGTTTGGCAGCAGGTGGCGCACCCACCTCACGCACGATGAGTTTGACTTCCATTCAGAAACTCCTCCGACTGGCGACCGGCGCCACCTGCGAACCGGGCTGCACGCCGTGGCGCTTGTCTTTCCAACCGATGTTGGGTCATGCTAGCCGACACATGTAAACTTCAGGTTAGTGCATGGCCAACGTCACATCGCTGTAACCTTGATGTTTCTGGCGTACGCCACAAACTCAGGGCAGAAAATTTTCCCGGTTCTGCCGCTTTGGACGCAACACTGTGACGCCCGCTTCGATAACGAGAGTGCAAGCGGAAACGGCTTCACGGTTGCGTCCGAATCCGATGACCACAGAGAACGTACAGGAGACCCTCCCGATGAGTGCCAACGGAAACGAAACGCCACGCCAGCAACTCGGCATTACCGATGAAGACTTCCAACGCATGGGCGAAATCGGTGCCATGTACTATGAACAAGGCGACCTGAAGCGCGCCCGCACGATTTTCGAGGGACTGGTGGAAGTCGATCCCAACAGTGCTGCGGCCCACGCCGCACTGGGTGCGCTTTACACCCGAACGCAGGAAGATGAGTTGGCACTCGCCAGCCTGGAACGGGCGATTGCCCTTGACCCGCAGATGATTGCCCCTTACGTCAACCGCGCCGAGGTCTTTCTGCGCATGGAGCGTTATGAAGAAGCCATCGCTGATTTGCAACGCGCCATTGACCTCGACCCCGAAGAAAAGGACCCCGGTGCCAATCGCGCCCGCGCCATTGCGCTGGGCATTCACCAGATTGTGCAGGAAGCTGCCGAGCAGGGCGGCGACAGCATTCAGTAACCCAACCGGTCTTCTTGACCTACTCTCAAAGAAAGGAACGCTCGCACGATGTCGAACTTCGGTCTTCCACCAAAGCCAGTGATGCCCGGTCCCAATGCTTCAGACGTTGAACGTCTCAAGTATCAGCAGGACATGCAGAACTACCAGTTTGCCCTCCAGCAGGCGGTCAACGCCATCACGCAGGAAGGTGTGACGAAGTCGAACCTGCAGAAGGCAGCTCACGATGCCATTATGCAGATGATCAACAACCTGCGCTAAACCTGCGGGCCTGGGTCACGCCCGGGCCTGATTTATGAAGGGAGGCTCGTCATGCCGTTAGGAAAGATACTCGGTGGTATTGCCCGCGTGGCCGTACCGATTCTCAGAACTGTCGCCGGCAGCAATCCGCTGCTGGGTATCGCCACCTCGTTTCTCCGTGGGGGAGGCATTGGTAACGCACTCACCAACCTGGTTCAGCGCATCAGCAGTTCCTTCCTCCGGGGCGGCAACCTCAACATCGCCAAGAATCCGCCGCTTGGCCCCTTTGGTCAGGTAAGCAATTTTCTTGATCGCACGGCGAAAGGTCTCAGTGATTTCGCGCAGCGGCTTCAGCAGTTTAGCCAGCGCCTCCAGAACATTTCCTCAGCGTTGACGAAGTTCAACGAAGCCCTCAAGACGCTGATGGACGCCATCACCGGGCGTACAGCGGTTGAGGACAAGGTCAAGCAGGCGCAAGTTTCCGCACCTTCGACGGGGCAACCGGCCGCAACCGGGCCACCGGCTTCCTCTGCCACACCTTCCACGGCGGTGATGCCGCGTGCCACCAGCAATGAGTTCGGCCTGCCGGAAAAGCCGCAGATGCCGGGTCCGAATGCCTCCGACGAAGAACGTTTGCGCTATCAGCAGAAGATGCAGGAATATCAATTTGCCCTTCAGCAGATCAAAGATGCGATTACGCAGGCTGGCCTGGCAAAGTCAAACCTGCAGAAAGCCATGAATGACGCCGTGATGCAGGCGCTCAACAACCTGCGGTAGGCACACCGCACACACTTCTTAGGAGGATTCCATCATGCCACTTCCGGTACTTGCTGGTCTTGCGAAAGTTGCCCTTCCGATGCTGAAGGGTATTGCGATGAATGCGGTCAAAGGCTTGGCCACCTCCCTCTTGAGCAATGGCGTCAAGGGTGCGTTGGCCAGCCTCGTACAACGGATTGGAACTTCGCTGCTCAGCGGCAACAATACCAACATCGCCAAGAATCCCCCGCTCGGGCCCTTTGGACGTGCGACAGACTTCCTTGATCGGGCAGCCGGCGGTCTCAGCAGCTTCGCTCAGCGGTTGCAGAGTTTTGCCGAGCGGCTGCAGAAGATTTCCACGGCGCTGACGAAGTTCAACGAAGCTCTCAAGACGCTGATGGATGCGGTGACGGGACGCGATGCTGTCGCCGACAAGGTCAAGCAGGCGCAACTGGCGATGTAGTTTTGGCAGCCCACTGCTGGTTCTCTGTCGGCAGTCCCACCACATAGCAGAACGCGGCGCGCCCTCGGTCGGCGCGCTTCTTTTTTGCCCGATCTCGTTTCTTTGCTTCGTCCCCGGTGGGTCGGGCACTACCAGCCCGTCCCACCCGAACCCAACCGGCAACTACGGCAACGGTTCGATGACGCGCACCACTGGATAGCGGTCCTTGTCGGCTTCGTAGTACGGTGTCTGCTCGTAGAGAAACTGCAACCGCGCCCGGGGACTGGCGGCAAAATCGGCGTCTGTGGCCAGCCGTCGCTCGAACTCAGCCTTGAGTTTCGGGTTTCTGGCCAGCAGCTCGCGGGCAATCGGCTCGAAAACGTAATCCGCCGCGTATTCCTTCTGCTCAAAGATGGTGTTGAACCACCCCCAACGTACGGCGGAGTCAGGGCCTTCAGGTTCGAGCCAGTTGAAAATAACGCGCGCCGCCGGCTGCGTCATGGGTACATAAACCGTCCCCGCTGGAAACGTCTGTGTCGCCCGCACCCGCTTGGCCGTAACACCGGTCAGCATCACACGACCTTCAAAAGGCCGCGCGGCCCACTTTGGCTCGGTCAACCGGTAGGTCTCGCCGGTTACGGTCGTGGGCTGCTTCAGACGGTGCATTTCAACGCCGTGGGCCGCCAGCACATCGAGGATGCCCGTCCAGGCCGCCGGGATGAGATAGCCCAGCGGCACGGGAACGGCTGCCGTGGTTTTCAGCTTTCTGAACAGCCGGGTGGGGATGTCCACCGGCTGGCTTTCATAGACGCGCACAGGCTGGCCCGTCACGACGCTGGTTTCCTCATGCCAGGCGACGCCTTTGTAGGTAAATGCTTCGCCAGCGCTGCTCCACGTCCCGGCAAGGAACAGCGGGGATTTTGGGTCATAGCGTGCGCCGAGCTGCGCCATTTCCCGTTCAGCGGTGGAGATGAGTGCACGCAGTCGTGGCCCTTCTGCGCCCACCAGTTCCAGTGTGTGCACCATGATGTCGTAGTGCGCCCACATCTGTGTCCGGTGCGACTTGAGGCTGTGGGTTTCGACGAGCAGGGCCGGACGGTGCCACAGCGCAACATAGGTCGTCGAATACCGTGGCTCGATGACGCCGACATCAAATCCCTTCGACCAGTCGGATGGATCGCGCGGCTCGGCATAGGGGCCGACAATGTGGCCATCGGCTTCCAGTCTTTCATAGAGCCGGGGCAGGAAGGTTTCCTTTGACCATGCCCCAACGGAGGGCCAGATGTTCTGCTCGGTGGGCATGTCGAGCGTCACGTCGTACTGATGATCCATGCCGTCCGTCACGTGGTTGTCCACAAAGAAATCCGGCTTCCAGGTGGTGAAAAACCGCAGCCAGGCGCGCATTTCCGGTGCATCAGCTTTGAGGTAATCGCGGTTGAGGTTCAGGCGGGTGGCCGTGGCGCGAAAGCCCATTTCCCGCGGCCCATTCTGGTTGATGCGGTGCCACGGACTGAACCGCTCGTGCCCATCGGCATTGAAGACCGGCATGGCGAGGATGATGACCGAATCGAGCAGCGCTGCATGGCGTTTGGTGATGAGGATGTCGCGCAGCAGCATTGAGGTCGCATCCTTGCCTGAAATTTCGCCGGGATGGATGCCGTTCTGGATAAAGACCAGCGGTTTGCCCGTCGCCTGGGCGGCAGCCGGTGTGAAGGCTTTGTCCTTCGAGGCCACGAGGACGTACAGCGGCCGTCCTTCGGCCGTTTTTCCAATGGTCAGCAGTTTGGCCAGCGGCGAGGCGGCTGCCATCTTCTGCCACAGACGCACGGTTTCGGCGTAATGGCCGGTTTCGGCATAGCCGGTTTTTTCGCAGTGCGTCAGAAAGGCTTTGGGCGCGGCCGCCGTACTTTCCACGAGCGAACGGGCCGCGGCTGCGGCCGGGGCTTCATAGCCGGAGCAGGGCGGCATGGGTTCGAGTTTGACAGGCATAGGCAGTGCAGTTTCAAGGTCAGGGACTGGCATTTGCCCCTGTGTGGTCAAGGTCAATGCAACATACAGAACGAAAGTCCAGCCACGCCACTGAAACCTTTTTCGCCACTCCAGGCGGTTCTGACCGACAGCAGGGTGTACATCGAAAGACATCGCAGCACTTACCGGTTTTCTGTTTGTCCCTGATGTTTCTCACAAAGGCGGAAGGCAGGAAACCTTTGTTTGGAACTGTCTGCCTATGGACACCAGCCGACACCGCCCACCGCCTTGAACCCGTCGAGGTTTGAGCTTTCCTTGATCTTTTTTTCGCCAGGGAACCCGGCCGGCTTTCAAACGTCAACAGGACCTGCTTGACCGTCATCCCTCCGCAACGAGGTCTGTGCCATGCTTTGCCGTCATCGCCTGGATAGACGCCTCACCCGAAGCCGGTGCTACGTCGCTCTCCTGGGGCTGCTCTTGAGTTTTGCTTTCCGGCTAGCCTACGCCCAAACCACGGATTTCCAGTCCGTCAAAACCGAAGCCGAACGCCTCTACGCTGAAGGCTCCTATGCACTGGCGCATCAGCGTTACGCCCAGCTCGATCTGGCCCGGCTCGCCCCGGACGATGCCCGGTGGGTACGCTTCCGCCTGGCCGATACCGACTGGCGCGCCCGCGCCGCCGCCCGCCAGGCAGATGCCCAGGCCTTCGAGGCCGCGCGAACAGGACTGGAAGCCATTGTCAAAGCCGCATCGCGGCCCGCGGAGCGCGATCGGGTGTGGGCCGAAGCGCAGGTTTCCCTTGGTGACTTCTGGTGGACACGTCCCGCCAGCCAGAACTGGTATCAGGCGTGGCCACACTATGCAGCGGCGCTCGACTGGTGGGCGCACTCGCCAGACCTGGCGACCGCGCGCGACCGCTACCTGCACATCCTTTTCAGGGCCGCCTACGCCGTGGATCGCGAAACACGGTCCTTCGGCCAGCCCGTCCAGCCAATTCCCATCGCCACGCTGGACGAAGCCATGAGTCTGGCCCGCAATGACGAAGAACGTGCCCATCTGCATTACCTGACAGCCATGAGACTGCGGCAACAGGGCGGCGATTATGAGTCACTTGCGCGCGTTGCAGAAGAATTCGCCGCCGCCGTCGCCCTCGGTCAGAAAACAGCCTGGTACGACGACGCCCTGTTCCACTACGGGCAGTGGCTTGAATCCACGGGCCGCCCTGTGCAGCAGCCGGACGGCACCTTTCAGATGCGCCCTGATTATGCTGCTGCACTGGCGCAGTACCGGCAGCTCGTTGCCGCCTACCGTCCGGGAACCTCGCGCTATCTGGAGGAAGCCCAACGGCGCATCGCTGACATCACGACCCCTTCCCTGACGCTTGGCGTCGGCAACGTCTTTCTCCCTGATTCCGAAATCCGGTTCGGTCTGTCGTGGCGCAATGTGAAGCACATCGAGCTTGCCCTGTATGCCATCGATCTGCCGCAGGACATACAACCGACCAGCACCGATGAGCAGGGACTGAAGGCCGTTGACCTCTCCGGGCGCAAGCCCGTCAAAACGCTGTTCCGCGATGGAGATGACCAAGGCGACCATCGCCCCGGGCAGGCGCTCGTCACCCTCGATGAAACGCTGCCCGTCGGCGCGTATCTGCTCGAAGCCCGCGCCGGAAAACAGACGGCGCGGGAACTGGTGCTTGTTACCGACGCTGCCCTGCTGGTCAAGTCCGACGGCCGGCGGCTGGTCGTCTTCGCTGCTTCGGTGCTCGACGGCACGCCCCTCCCCGGCATGCGCCTGCGCGTGTGGTTCAACGCTTACGACCGGCAACGCCACACGCCCGTCTGGGTGGAGCAAACCGGCACGACGAATCAGGACGGTCTCGCCACCTTCGGGAAAGCCGGACATCAGGGCTATGCCACGCTGGTGCTGGCCGCTTCCGGCGCACGGCAGGCGCTTTGTCTGCATAGCGGCGGCGCAGTTTCATCCTCGCCTGCGGATTGGAAAATCTATGCCTTCACCGACCGGGCCGCTTACCGTCCCGGCGACACAGCCCGGTGGAAAATCATCGCCCGCCAGCTTGAAGGGAAAACCTACCGCACCCCGGCCGGCAGCCCGCTGGGATACGAACTGCTCAACCCACGGCGTGAGCGCGTGGCGTTCGGGCAGGTGACGCTGAGCCGCTTCGGTGGCGCATGGGGCAGTTTCACACCCGATACCACGTGGCCGCTCGGCGAGTACACCATCCGCTTCGGCAAGCCCCGTGACGGACAGGAATTTGACGCCATCTACGGCGAAGCCAGGCTGTTTCGCCTCGAAGAATACCGCCTGCCCGAATTCCGTGTGGCGATTGCGACCCCGGAAGAAAACGGCCGCCGCAAAGCATTTCGCGCTGGCGACCGCGTCGAACTCACCATCACGGCCGAGTATTACTTCGGCGGCGCCGTGGCCGGCGGACGGGCCGAAGTCATCGTGCGCGAACAACCCCTCTACCGTCCGTTGTTTTACCGAACCGAAAGTCTGTGGTTCGACGATGACGCAGCCGGTTTCCAGAATAACACCGACGGCCGCGGCGGCCGCATCATCCGGCGTGAAAACCTCATTCTCGACGGCAACGGACGCACCCGCATCAGCCTGCCGACGCCACGCTTTGCCGCAACCGATCTGGCCTACCACATCGAAGTGCGCGTCACGGATGCGTCACGGCGGGAAGTCGTCGGGCAGACAAATGTGCGTGTGGGCCGGCAACGGTTCGCCGTGGGTGTACGCCCGGAGCACCGCCTGCACCGCCCCGGCGAAACCATTGCCGTTACCTTTCTGGCCCGTGACATCAACGGCCAACCCGTTGCTGCTGAAGGCACTGTCACCGTCACCCGCGAGACGTGGCGGGAAATTTTCCTTGACGCCCGTGGGCGCACGGTCACGGCAGCCGAAGCCAGGGCACACCCGGAGGCTGGGCCATACCGACTCCGGCAGCGCGGCTACGAACGCGAGGAAGTGCTCAAACGCACCGTACAGACAGACCCGGCGCAGGGCGAAGGGAAACTCACCTTCACCGCGCCCAGAGAAGGCTTCTACCGCATTGCCTGGGTGACGCCCGAACCCAACCGCAACCCCATCACTGCCGAGGCGACGGTCTGGGTTTCGACCACGGCAACCAGCGACACCGGCTACTTTGCCTCCGACCTGGAGATCATCGCCGACCGCGACACCCTGGCCGTCGGGCGGACCGTCCCGGTGATGCTTGTGGCGCCGACGAGCGGGCGTACCGTGTGGCTTTCCATCATCCGCGATGGTCTGGAGGAAACGCGCGTCATTCGCCTGACGGGAACGGCCAAACTCGTTGAACTGGAGATTACCGACCGCGACACCCCCAACTTTCGCCTTGAAGCCGACTCGCTGCTGGACCTGCGCTGGTCACACGTCCGCCGGGAATTCACCGTGCCGCCCACTTCCCAGGTGCTGGATGTGCAGGTGAAAGCTGACCGCACCGAAGTCAGGCCACGCGAACCCGTCACCTTCACGCTGCTTACCCGTGATGCCGCCGGACGCCCCCTGCCGGCCGAAGTTGCCCTGGCCGTTACGGATGACGCTGTCAGCGCGATTCAGACCGATTACGCCCCCGATCCCCGGCGCTTTTTCCACGGCAACCGCCGCCAACCCTATGTGGCGACGACGACTTCCCTTCAGTACCGCCCCTATGTGCGCCTGAAACCGGAACCGCCGACGGACGCGCGCCCGGAAGCTCCGCGCGCCGAAGGAGCCAAAGACTTCGAGGGCGCGTCCGAAGCCGCACTGGGAGCCGTTGTAGGCACGGCTCGCCCGGCAGTGCCAGCCCCTTTTGCCCGCAGCCGGGAAAATGCAGCCAAAGCCGGGCGCGACGAACTCTCTGCCGGCGTGGCAAGTGGCAGCGCAGACGACGCTGGCGGGCAGATCATTGTGCGCAGCGACTTCCGCGCCACGGCCTTCTGGCAACCCGACATCGTGACCGGGTCCGACGGGCAGGCCACTGTAACGGCGACGTTTCCCGACTCGCTGACAACCTGGAAAGTTGTGGCGCGCGCCGTTTCGGCCGCCAGCGAAGTCGGGCAGACGGAGATGCGTACCGTTACCAATCAGCCGCTCATCGTCCGGCTGCAAACGCCGCGTTTTCTGGTGACGGGCGACCGGACGACGTTTTCGGCCGTCGTCAACAACCGAACCGACCGGCCGCTGACAGCGACGGTGACGCTGGCGGCCGAAGGTGTTGCTCTTGACGCAGCGCATCAAACCCGCCAGGTGACGGTTGCCCCCAATGCGGATGGCCAGGCCACGTGGGAAGCCATCATTCAGCAGCCGGGTGACGTGAAGCTGACCGTAACGGCCGTTGCCGGGGAACACCGCGATGCCATGACGCGCACGGTACAGGCTTACGTGCGCGGCATCGAAAAATTCGTGGCGCAGGCCACGCAGGTGCGTCAGAACGAAGGACACCTGCGGCTCGACCTGCCCCGCGAACGGGAGAACACCCAGGTTGTCATCCAGGTGGCGCCGAGTCTGGCCGTGACCATGCTCGATGCCCTGCCCTACCTGCTCGATTATCCCTACGGCTGCACCGAACAGACGATGAGCCGGTTCCTTCCGGCGGCCATCATTGCCAAAACCCTGCGTGAGCAGGGCATCGCACCGGAAGCCATTGCCGGGCGCATGTTCGGCGGCATCGAAGCCGCCACGGCCGACAGGACGCACCCACGCGGCAGGCGCGATCTAGCCGAACTCGACCGCATCATCCGCCAGGGACTGGACCGGCTTTACGAGGCGCAGCACCCGGACGGCGGCTGGGGCTGGTGGAAAGAGACGCCTACCGACCGCTTCATGACGGCCTACGTCGTGTGGGGGCTGGCGCTGGCCCGGCAGGCCCGGCTGGAAGTCCGGGACGACGTACTGACGCGCGGCATGACGTACCTTAAGCAACAGCTCATCGCCGAGGAAACCGCCCCCGACCGGCAGGCCTGGTTGCTGCATGCGCTGGCCGAAGGCCGGCGCGCCAAAGGCCACACGGCTATTGCTTCCACGGAACAGACGGCACTTGACAACCTCTGGCAACACCGCGACCGCCTGACGGCCTACGGGCGCGCGCTCTTTGCTGTGGCGGCCCAGCACTACGGGATGCGCGAACGGGCGCAGGTTCTGGCGCGCAATCTGGTCAATGGCGTCACCCGCGACAGCGCACCGAACAGTGACCTCACCACGGCACGCTGGGGCGCCGGCGGCTTCTGGTATCGCTGGACGGACAGCCCCGTGGAGACGACGGCGTTTGTGCTCCGGGCGCTGGTGGCAATTGAACCCGGCCACGAACTCGTCACGCCGGCGATGAACTGGCTGGTCAAAAACCGGCGCGGCGCGCAGTGGAGCAACACCCGCGACACCGCCATTGCCCTGCTGGCGCTGAACGACTACCTGCGGGCCACCGGCGAAACGGCCGAACCGGTGGCCTACGAGATTGTAGTCAACGGAACCTCCGTGGCCCGGCAGCGGCTGGAACCCGGCGCTGGTCTGATGACGCCGGGAACGGTAGTCGTCCCGGCTGCCGTGTTGCGGGATGGCACCAACGACATCCGCATTCTCAAGCCGCAGGGCAGGGTGCTGTATGTTGCCGCCAGCGCCCGGTTTTTCAGCCGTGAAGCGCCCATTCCGCCGGCCGGCAATGAGATTTATGTCAAACGTCAATACTGGCGGCTTGTCCCGCGGCCGACGCTGCTGCGGGGCGTCGTCTATGAGCGCGTGCCGCTGGCGGACGGCGCGCCCGTGACCACTGGCGACCGGCTGCTTTGTACCGTCACGGTTGAAGCCAAAAACGACTACGCCTACCTGGTCTTCGAGGACCTCAAACCGGCCGGCTTTGAGGCGGTTCAGGTACGCTCCGGCGCGGGTCTCACCATCCGCGAAGTCCGCCCCCAGACATTGGAGCCGACAGGCCGCACGCAAGTGGTCTATCAGGAACTGCGTGACCGCCACGTGGCGCTGTTCGTGGAACAGTTGCCACAGGGGGTCTGGCAGATGGAATATGAGCTGCGGGCTGAGACGCCGGGGCAGTTCGCTGCCCTGCCGACGCTCGGCCACGCCATGTACGTCCCGGAAATTCGCGCCAATGGCGCTGAAGTGCAGGTTGTTGTCGGAGACACCCCGCTGGCAACGGCCCGCCGCACGGTGAGGCATCCATGACGAAGTTCATTTTTGTGACGGGCGGTGTGGTCTCGTCGCTGGGCAAGGGCATTGCGGCCGCCTCCATCGGCTGTCTGCTGGAAGCCCGTGGGCTGCGGGTGACGCAGCAGAAGTTTGACCCCTATATCAACGTGGACCCGGGCACGATGTCGCCGTTTCAGCACGGCGAGGTGTTCGTGACGGATGACGGCGCCGAAACCGACATGGATTTGGGTCACTACGAACGCTTCACCCGTGCCACCATGACCCGCGCCAACAACTTCACGACCGGCCGGATTTACCTTTCGGTCATCGAGAAGGAACGGCGCGGAGACTATCTGGGGCAGACCGTGCAGGTCATTCCCCACATCACCACGGAAATCAAGGATGCCATCCGGTCAGTAGCCCACGGCGTGGATGTCGTCATCGTCGAAATCGGCGGCACGGTCGGCGACATCGAATCGCTGCCCTTTCTGGAAGCCATCCGGCAGATGCGCTACGAAGTCGGGCGCTCGAATGTGATGTTCATTCACGTGACGCTCGTGCCCTTCATCCAGGCGGCCGGGGAACTCAAAAGCAAGCCCACGCAACACTCGGTCAAGGACCTGCTGAGCATCGGGATTCAGCCCGATGTGCTCATCTGCCGCACCGACCGCGAAATTCCGCGTGGCATCAAGGAAAAAATCGCGCTGTTTTGCAACGTCGCCGAAGAAGCCGTCATTACGGCCGAGGATGTCTCGACAGTCTATGAAGTGCCGCTCAAGTTTGCCGAACAGCGCCTTGATGAGCTTATTCTGCAACGGTTGGGACTGACCGCCGGCGAAGCCGACCTGCGCGCCTGGCGGCGCATGGTGGACATCATCCGCCACCCGGACGACGCCGTGACTGTCGGCATCGTTGGCAAGTATGTCGGCTCGCGCGAATCCTACAAAAGCCTTACCGAGGCGCTGCTGCACGGCGGCATTGCCAATCGCCTGCGAGTGGACATCCGCTGGATCGAGGCCGAAGACCTTACTGTGGACGAACGCTGGGAAAGCCGCCTGCACGACGTGGATGCGATTCTCGTTCCCGGCGGCTTCGGCAAGCGGGGCATTGACGGCATGCTGCGCGCCATCGGCTATGCCCGACGGCACAGGCTGCCGTTCTTTGGCATCTGCTTAGGGATGCAGTGCGCCTGCATCGAGCTGGCGCGCACCACGGCTGAACTTGCCGACGCCGACAGCACCGAGTTTGACCCGGACACGCGCCACCCCGTCTTTTTCCTGCTGCGCGACCTCATCGGCGTCGAGGACATGGGCGGGACGATGCGCCTGGGCGCATACCCGTGCCATCTGGAACCGGGCAGCCAGGTGGCGGCCATCTACCAGACGACCGAGATTTCAGAGCGCCACCGTCACCGGTATGAGTTCAACACCGAGTACGAGCCGCATCTGGCGCGGTTGGGTCTGCGCGTTGTCGGACGGTCGCCTGACGGGCGTTTCGTGGAAATGGTCGAACGCAACGATCATCCGTGGTTCATTGGCTGCCAGTTTCACCCGGAATACAAATCGCGCCCCCACATGCCGCATCCGCTGTTTGTCTCGTTTGTTGCGGCCGCACGGCGCTACCGGGTCGAACATGAAGTCCGGCAGCAGACGACGACCGGCAGGCACCCGGTTGCGCTGCTCACAGCCAGCAGCGAACGCGCCGGCATCGCCGGGCAGGCCGCCAGCGGCGGGTGAAACAGCGCAGGGTCAGGTCCCTTGACCTGTCCCCTCGGTTGGACCGATATGAACCTGCCTCCTCTGATTGGGCAGGTCAGGGACCCGCCCCCGCCCTTGGCACCACCGTTGCATCAATAGGTTTCAACGTGCCAGCGGTGGCTCTTTTCGAGGTGTTCGCGGTACTCCGCCCACCGGATGCCCAGCCCCGCCGTATACGCCTCGAACGCCGCATCAATGCCGTCTTCCATGCCGCGCAGGCCACAGATGAACACGTGCGTGTTGTCGCGCTGGAGCAGCTCCCACAACTCGCCCACGTGTTCGGCAACGCGGTCCTGGATGTACATCCGCCCGCCCTTGGCATTTTTCTGCTCGCGGCTGATGGCGTAGGTGAGGCGGAAGTTGGCGTGCCGCTGAAAGTCTTCCAGTTCTTCCCGGTAGAGAATGTTGGGCGTGGTGGGAATGCCGAAAATCAGCCAGGCCGAACCGCGAAACTCGTAGTCCGGGTTGTTTTCCCGGAACATCCGCCACAGGTGCGCCCGAAACGGGGCAATGCCGGTGCCCGTCGCCAGCATGATGATGGTTGCTGTCGGATCGTCCGGCAGCAGCATGGCCTTGCCGGTCGGGCCCGTCATGCTGACTTCTTCACCGACCTTGAGGCCGCACAGATACGTGGAACACACGCCATAGACGGTTTCGCCCGTCTCCGGGTGCGGATACTCCAGCCGCCGCACGCACAGGGAAAGCGTTTTGCCGTCGCCGGTGTCGCCGTGGCGCGTTGAGGCAATGGAATAGAGCCGCAGTTTATGGGGCTTGCCGTTGGCGTCGCGGCCCGGTGGGAGGATACCGGCGCTCTGGCCTTCGAGAAACGGGTAGGGACCGGCTGAGGTGTCAAACACGAGGTGGCGAACCGTCCCAATCCCGCCGGGGCCGACCAGTTCGCGGTTTTCCAGGCAGACGGCGCGCAGCGGCGCGCTCTGCCGAAAGACATTCATGGGAATGGCGCGTTTGACGGCCGTTTCGGTCACGGAACTGTGTGTTGCTGTGGTCATCGGGCCTCAATCCAGAGAAGTGTACGATTTCAAACGAAAGCGACTCTAGCATGCCCGCTGCCGGTTTGGGCAGTTGTTTTCACGTCAGAAACCGGCCCGGCCGAACGCTTTGGCGCGACCGGCACGGGTAGTTGGTATCACGCCCACCACCGCCAGCCCGGCGCGGCACGGACGGTTCACCCACGTAAAGAATCGTCAAACGTCGCCCCCGGCACATACCCGCGCGGAACTCTGCGGCACAACCGGCGTACGAGTCGCACAGACGCGACCGATTCCAGCCTTGCTGTTGCGAGGTGTACCAAACGATGTATATCCGAGCCTTCATCATTTCCTGCTGTCTGGCAGGCAGTCCGGAGCTGCTCCAGCACACGATCTGGGGACAGGAAACCCCGGCGCCGGCCCCGGCCAGCGTCACCGTCATTGGCACGGTGACGGACCTCGACATTGAAACCTCAACCATCACGGTCAAAAGCGACACTGGCGAAGTCGTTGTTTTTCCCTACGACGACAAATCACAGTTCAAACGGCTGCCGCTGGGCAAAACCGCCATGGCGGACGCCGTTCCCATCACCCTGGCGGAGATTGAGCTGGGCGACCGCGTCACAGCCAAAAAGCGCCTGACGCCAACGGGCAGTGTGGCACCAATCACGCTCATGATTGTCATGAGCAAGGGCGACATCGCCAAAAAGCAGGAAATCGAGCGGGCGGCGTGGCGCGAGCGGGGGACATTCGGCAAGGTCACGGCCGTTGACCCTGCAAAACGCACCATCACCGTCAGTCAGCGTACCCGCGAAGGTCTCAAAGAGCTGACCATTGTGACGAACGACAAAACGACCTTTCGCCGCTATGCGCCGGACTCCGTGAAGTTCAGCGATGCGCAACCGAGTCGGCTTGAAGCCATCCGCGTCGGCGACCAGGTGCGGGCGCTCGGCAAGCGCAACGCGGACGGCACGAGCTATGAAGCCGAACAGGTTGTTTTCGGGACGTTCAAAACGCTCTCTGTGACGGTTGTGAGCGTGAATGCCGAAAGCAAGGAAATTATCGCCAAGGATGACAGCGGCGCGACGCTGACCCTGCGCATCACGCCGGATTCCAGCCTCAAACAGGTGCCCGAACAGGGCGGGTTCTTCGGGCCTCCTGGTGGCCAGCGCCCGGGAGGCCCGCCGGACGCGCCGCCAACTGGTGAAGGGCCGCGCCCCGGCGGCGTGGGCGGCCCGGGAGGCAGGCGTTTCATGGCCGGTGGATTCGACCCGGCGGCGCTCATCGAGTTCCTGCCCCCACTGCAACTGAGCGAACTCAAGCCGGAGACCAAACTGCTGGTCCTGACCACCGAAGGCGCTACGCCCAACCGCGTGACGGCAATTACCGTCGTCAAGGGACTCGACACCCTCTTTGCCCGGTTTGCCCGGCAGGCTGGCGGCGCTGCTGGCGTCGGGGGTGGTGGCTTTGGCGGACTGGAACTCGGCATCGGACTGCCCTGAAAAGGTTTTCCCGGAACACACCCCCTGAACACAGTGCCGCCACGACGGACCTGACCAGACGAGAGCCCGGCACGAACCCAAAAGCAACCTGCCCAAAAGCAACCTGAACGCAGAATGAAGGAAAAGAAACACACCAAGATGAAAACGCTGACGACCTGGCAAACCTTGGGATGCTTTCTGGCGCTGGGCGCCGGCTGGATGGCGGCAACCATCACGCCCACGCCGGCCCAGGAACGCCGCACAACCTCCGGACCCAGCCAGAGCAAGGGGGCCTTGCGGGGGCAGGTGACGGACGAAACCGGCGCCGTCATCGGCGGCGCCAACGTCACCCTGACCGACGCCGCCGGCAAACGCCTGTCCGCCACCAGCGACGAACTGGGGAGCTTCACCCTTGCCAACCTGCCGCCCGGCACCTACACGCTGCATGTGGAAATGGAAGGCTTCAAGCCCTACGAGGACATCACGGTGACGATTGCGCCGGGGCGGCGGGAAAACGTCACCATCAAGCTGGCCATCGAGGTGGCCGAACAGGTGCAGGTCAACTCCGAAGCGCCCGTTTCGACGGCCCCGGACAACAATGCCGGGGCCATCGTGCTGCGCGGCAAGGACCTCGAAGCCCTGCCCGATGACCCCGATGACCTGCAAAGCGCCCTGCAGGCCCTGGCCGGACCTTCCGCCGGCCCCAACGGCGGGCAGATTTTCGTGGATGGCTTTTCCGGCGGACGGCTTCCCTCGAAGAACGCCATCCGGGAAATCCGCATCAACGCCAACCCCTTTGCCGCCGAGTTCGACCAGATTGGCTTCGGGCGGATCGAAATCCTGACCAAGCCGGGCAGCGACAGCTTCCGTGGCTCGGCGTTTTTCAACGCCGGAGATGCCATCTTCAACTCCCGCAATCCGTTCACCCCGCGCCGCGCGTCCTTCCAGCAGCGGCAGTATGGACTCAACCTCGGCGGCCCGCTCAAAAAAGGCAAGGCGTCGTTTGCCCTGGATGCCGAGCGCCGGGAAACGGATGACAACGCCAACCTCAATGCCACCATCCTCGACGCCAATCTCAACCCGACGAGCTTTGCGCGCGCCGTCGTCGTCCCCCGGCGGCAGTGGGAGATCACACCGCGCTTTGACGTGCAGTTGAGTGAAAAGCACACGCTCGTTGGCCGCTACAGCTTCAACAGCAGCCGCATCAGCAACGGCGGGTTGTCTTCCTTCAGCCTGCCGGAGCAGGCGCTGTCCAACGAACTGCGCGACCACCGGCTGCAACTGACCGAAACGGCGATTCTGTCACCTTCCGCCGTCAACGAGACGCGCTTTCAGTTCGTGCGGACGACCCTGGCCACGACCCCGGCGCTGGACACCCCGGCCATCAACGTTCAGGGGGCGTTCATTGGCGGCGGCGCCCAGACCGGTAACGCGCGTTCCAGCACCAACCGCTTTGAGGTCAACAACTTCACCACCTGGACCGTGGGCGATCACACGATCAAGTTCGGCGGACGCTACCGCTACATCCGCACGGAGGACATCTCGCCCAACAACTTCGGCGGGACGTACATTTTTGCCGGCGGTGTCGCTCCGGAACTCGATGCCAACAACCAGCCCGTTCCCGGTTCGGTCGTGCAGATCACCAGCCTCGAACGCTACCGCCGGACGCTGCTCGGCCAACGGCTCGGCCTGCCGCCGGCGCAGATTCGCGCCCTTGGCGGCGGAGCCACGCAGCTTACGCTGTCGGCTGGCAACCCGCTCGCCACGGTGGGGCAGCACGATGTGGGAGTGTTTGCCCAGGACGACTGGAAAGTGCGCCCGAACCTGACGCTGAGCTACGGGCTGCGGTACGAAAACCAGACCAACATTGCGAGCAACTTCAACTTTGCGCCGCGCGTCGGGCTGGCCTGGGGGCTCGACGGGCGCAACGGCGGACAGACCAGAACCGTGCTGCGCTTCGGGGCAGGAGTGTTCTACAACCGGATTGACGAATCGCTGACGCTGCAGGCCCGGCGCTTCGACGGCCAGACCCAGCAGCAGTTCATCGTTGCCGATCCGGCACTGCTCGACCTGTTTCCGGCCATTCCGCCGGCGGAGTTGCTGGCACCCTTCCGGCGCGCCCAGAACATCCGGCGGCTGAACAACGCCATTCAGGCGCCCTATTCCATCCAGTCCAACATCGGCATCGAGCGGCAGTTGCCCAAGGGCGTCGTGGCCTCGGTCAACTACATTTTCAACCGTACGCTGCACGCCCTGCGGACGCGCAACGTCAACGCGCCGCTGCCGGGGACGTTCAACCCGCGCCAGCCAGGGAGCGGCGTGTTTCCGCTGGGGCCGATTGGCAATGTGTTTGAGACGGAATCCACAGGCAAGCTCATCCAGCACCAGCTTGTCATCGGCGTCCGGACGGGCTTCAACAGCCGCTTCTCGCTGGGCGCTTTCTACCGGCTCTCGAAGGCGGAAAGCGACACGGACGGGGCCTTTATCCAGCCGGCTGACCCCTACGACCTGCGCGCCGAGTTCGGGCGCTCCTCGCTCGACATCCGGCACAACCTGTTTATGTTCTCCAACTTCAACCTGCCGTTCGGCATCACGCTGTCGCCGTTTGTCATTGCCCGCAGCGGTGCACCGTTCAACATCACCGTCGGGCGCGATCTCAACGGCGATACGGTCTTCAACGACCGGCCGGCCTTTGCCACCGACCTGACCCGTCCCAGCGTGGTCACAACCCGGTTCGGCACTTTTGACACCGAGCCGTTGCCGGGGCAGCGCCTCATTCCGCGCAACTTTGCCCAGGGGCCCGGCTTTTTCATCATCAACCTGCGGCTGGCCAAAACCTTCGGGTTCGGCCCCAAGCGTGAGGGCGGCCCGGATGCCAGCGCTGCCGGCGGCAGTCGGGGTGGCGGCCGGCGCGGCGGTGGGGGCGGCGGCTTTGGCGGTTTTGGTGGTTTCGGTGGTTTTGGGGGCTTCGGCGGCGGCAGTGGCTCTGACCGGCGTTTCAGCCTGACCTTCAGCGTCCAGGTGCAGAACCTGCTCAACCGTGTCAATCCGGGGCCGCCGGTGGGCAACCTGGCGTCGCCTTTCTTCGGGCAGTCCACGAACACGGCCGGCTTCTTTGGCGGCCGGTTCGGTGGGGGCGAACCGGTGGACGCCGGCAACCGGCGCGTCATCCTGAGCCTGCGGTTTAACTTCTAGTCAGGCATTATCGGAACATCCGCGGCCCGGCCGGGGGCGACGCCCGCCGCACCCCGGCTAATGCATCTCAAAGGCTTTGCCAGCAACAATTTGCAGCGTTGTCAACGCGTTGACAGCACCCGCCGGTCACGCCTCCCCGGCGGCCAGCCGGTCGAGCGCCGCCTGAAGGGCCGCCCGCACCTCGGCCGCCGTTGTCACCGCCCGGCGGGCCGTCGTCGTCACCGTCACCCGCAGCGTGGCGGGCTTGTCCGGCAGGCGGTAGGCAAACCGGAAGACCGCCGCCCCGGCCGGCGCTTCCGCCTTCCGGGTCGGTGCGGCCGCCGGTTGTCCTCCCTCGCGGGCGGGGGCGCGTCCGGCTTCCGGGGCCGGCCCGGCGGACGGCCCCAGGGCCAGCCGCCTGGCGGCGGCCAGCCGCCGCGCCGGAGCCAATGCCAGCAGATCGAGCAGCATCCGCAGCGAACACTGGGGAATCGTCGCGCAGACTTCCAGCACGGCGGCGTCCAGCTCCAGCACGCGCAGCCACATCGCCAGCGCCGACCGCTTCATCCCCAGCGCCTGCGCCGCCTGCGCCTGGGTCGGAAACCGCCGCGCCACCGCCCCCAGTGCGCGTGCCTTTTCCACGGCGTGGAGGTCTTCCCGCTGAAGGTTCTCGATGAGCGCCAGCACCTGCAGGTCGGCATCCGAGACTTCCGACCGCAGCACGACGGGCACCGCCGACAGCCCGGCCGCTCTGGCCGCCTGCCAGCGCCGGTGGCCGGCAATGACCGTCACCCGCCCATCGGCTTCGCGCCGCCCGATGAGCGGCTGCAAAATCCCGTGCTGCTGTATTGAAGCCGTCAGGTCGCGCAGGGCGTCGGCATCGAAGGTACGCCGTGGCTGGTAGGGATTTTCCCGCAGCGCGTCGAGCGGCACGTCCAGCACCCGGGCCGCCGGCTCCGCCCCCAGTTCAGCCGCCACGTGGTCGGCCAGCGCCGACAGGCGGGCGGGCGAAAGGGTCGTACTTGTGGCAAATCGCTTGCTTTTGGACATAACCTCACCCGTGGTCAGATGACATCTGGAGCACCGCCGTCGCCAGCGCGGCCACATCGGCCGCCGCCGGACACCGGGGTGCATAGCACTTGAGCGGCTGCCGCCGCGTACCGGCTTCGGAGACAGCCACATAGTCCCGAATGGGACTGAAGACGTGAAACCCGAACGAGGGGCAAATCCGCCCGGTGAGTTCGGCGTAGTGGTGGCGGTGCAGCACCAGACGGGGGTTGTACAGCGTCGGCACCACGCCCAGCACCCGCAGCGGCGGCAGCCGCATGTTCTTGCGCCGCCGCTGCGCCCGGACGACCTCCAGTTGCACCTCGGCGAAGCTCTCCACCGACTTGGCCTCGGTCTGGACGGGGGCCAGCAGGGCATCGGCCGCCAGCAGAATCTGAAGCGTGATTTCGGAAATCTTCGGCGGGCAGTCAAACAGCACCCAGTCGTAGGCCGTCAGGTGCGCCTCGACCACAGCCAGCAGCCGGGCCGGATCGCTCTGCTGCATCAGGCTCAGCTCGTCGCCCACGAGAAACCGGTTGGCCAGTCCGATGGTCAGGTCAAACTCCGTCGGCCACAGGCGCGGAGCGGCTTCTGCGCCGTCGCAGACGGCGGCCCAGAATGTCTCCTCGCGGGGGCGCGCCGCCGGTTCCATCCCCAGAAAGCTGCCGAGCGTTCCCTGCGGGTCGGCGTCAATGACGAGCACCCGCTGACCGCGTGTGGCCAGTTCATAGCCCAGGTCGCGCGTCAGCGACGTTTTTCCCACCCCACCCGACTGGTTGAAAATTGCCACGCGCATCAGCCCCACCAT